>JBNKVM010000033.1:0-20875 GCA_050299175.1 Thiohalomonadaceae bacterium | reverse complement strand
GACTCGGCGAGGGCGTAGACCTCGGCGCTGGCAGCGGGGAGCCAGGTGGTGGTATCGAGGCTGCCGTCGGTGCCAATGGCGGCAAGGTAACTGCGTGCTACCGATCCGCTGCTGCCATCATCAATGTGAGTGAACCAGCCGCCGACATAGACGGTGCTGCCCGAGACGGCGATGGCATCAACTTCATCATTGGCACTCGGATGCCAGTTGGCGTCGAGCAGACCGGTGGTGGTGTCGAGGGCTGCAAGGCTGAGGCGCGTTTGCGGGCCGCTACCGTCACCATCGTCGATGGTGCTGAAGAAGCCGCCGGCGTAGACCGTGCTGCCGGAAACCTTGAGGGCATAGACATTGAAATCGGCACTCGGCTTCCAGGTGGTTGAGAGGGTGCCGTCGGTACCGATGGCGGCCAGGTAGTCGCGCGTCACCCCACCGATGCTGGTGAACTGACCGCCCGCGTAGATGGTGCTGCCCGAGATGGCGAGTGTCCAGACGGTATCATCGGCATCCGGATTCCAGTCGGTCAGTACACCGTCGGCATCGTAGGCAGCAAGATGGTTGCGCGTTTCACCGCCGATCTCATCGAATGTCCCACCGGCATAGACGGTGTCGCCCGAGGTGGCGACGGCGCGGACCTCATCGTTGGCATTGGGGTTCCAATCGGAGAGGGTACCGTCGGTGCCGACGGCGGCGAGATTGCTGCGCGTCTGGCCATCGATTTCGCTGAACAGGCCACCGATGTAGACGGTATCGCCGGAGACCATGAGGGTGGAAATTCCCGAGCCGGTCAAGGCAGGTTGCCAGGTGGTGGAGAGGGTGCCGTCGGTGCCGATGGCGGCGAGACGGCTTCGCGCCTCTCCGTCGATGGTGCTGAAGTTACCGCCCATGTAGACGGTGCTGCCCGAGACGGCCATGGCAAGGGGAGGGCCGTTGATCACAGGATTCCAGGTGTCCACCACAGTGCCGGTGCCCGTGGTGCTGACCGCCGCCAGGTAGCTACGGGAGACACCGCCTACCTGGGTGAATCCGCCGCCCATGTAGAGCGTATCGCTCGACACCGCGAGCTTGTAGACGACGTTATTGGCGCCCGGGTTCCAGTCGGTATTAAGGGTGCCATCGGTGCCGATGGCGGCCAGGCGACTGCGTGCGGTGCCGCCGATGGTGGTGAAGTCCCCACCGACATAAACCGTGCTGCCCAGCACCGCGATGCTATAAACGGTGCCCGAGTTATCGGTATCCAGCGTCCAGGTATCCGACAGGGTGCCGTCGGTGCCGATGGCGGCGAGACGGTAGCGCGTCTGTGCGCCGCTGCCATCGTTAATTTGGGTAAAAATCCCACCCACATAGACCGTATCGCCGACAACAGCGATGGCCGAAACATAGCCGTTGGTATTCGGGTGCCAATTGGCGTCCACCGTGCCGTTGGCCAGGATATGGGCGAGGCCAGTGTGCGGCTCGCCGCCGACCGTGCCAAAAGAGCCGCCGATGTAGTAACCACCAGCACCATCTGCCGCCACGGCATTCACGGTGCCATCGACCCGCGGGTAGGCGCCGTCGGTTTTGCCGGTAGTGGGCGAGAGTGGCGCGCCACCACCGGTGTATGGGCCGACGGCGGTGAACCGGCCGCCCAGATAGACGTTGCCGTCAGCGTCACTGGCGATGGCCATGACCGAGCCGTTGGGCATCCAGCGATTGGGGTGCGCCCCCTTCTCATCGGAGACCGCGTTAGCCCCTTCGGCCACCGCCTCCAGCTTGAACCAGTAGTTCTGATCGTTGGCCAGCGCGTTGACGACATGGGGCGAAGTGACGTTCGCAACCATGGTGCCGCCGGCACAACTGGCATAATTGGCGATGTCGCAATCGGGCTCGGTAGCGTAGTAGAGGTTGTAGGTTTTGGTGGCGGAGACAGCACTGGCCTTGAGGCTAGCCGCGCTGGCGTCGCTCCAGCTCAGTGTCACCCGACCAGGCTCTGCCACCGCGGTAACGCTTACCGCCGAGACCGACGCGGCATTGTCGCTGGAGGAGCCACTGGAGGAGCTACTACCTCCACCACAGGCAGCGATCAGGAAACAGATAAATAGAACAGCAAATTTGTGCAGATATTTCATGACTCGCATCCCCCTACCTCGCAAGGTATTCAATGCTTCATTACCGGACTGGTACTTTTATATTACGAAGCAATTGTGTGGAAACCGTGCAAAAAGTATGGAAAAAGTGTGGAGATTATTCGGGTGAAATGTGGTGCAAGCCGACGCTTACTCCTCCTTCGATTCTTCCAGCACGACCCGATAGCCGATACCGTAGACGGGCCGAATCGGGTTCTCCATCCCGGTGGCATTAATCAGTTTGCGGCGCAGATTTTTAACGTGGGAGTCGATGGAGCGCTCGCTGACGATACGCCTGTCCTCATAGATGTGACGCATGATCTGCTGGCGTGAAACGGTACGTTGTGGTGTTGTAATGAGCAGTTCAAACAGGCGGAATTCCAGCCGCGACAGCGGGATCTCCGTACCCTGCCAATAGGCCGTATTGACGTCGTGCTGCAAGTGCAGCGGCAGGTTACGCACGCTCCAATGCTGCCGCTGCAGACGATGCAACACGGCCCTGACCCGCGCCACCACCTCCATCGGCGTGACCGGTTTGTAGAGGTAATCGTCCACATCGAGATCCCGACCTATAAGGTGCTCAACTTCGTCGACCCGGCTGACGACCATGATAATGGGCACACTGGAGAACTCGCGGATCTGTTTGCAGAGGGTGACGCCGTCCAGACCGGGCAGCAGTGAATCGACCAACAACAGATCGGGAGGCGTGTGACGCACTTTATCTACCACGCTAATTCCTGTCTGCTCTTGCCTCACCCGGAAACCGGCGCCGTGCAGTTGCTCGGCAAAACTCAAGGCGAGCTCAGCGTCACTTTCGACAATAAAGATACTTCCCGGTGAGATCATTCCCGTTTCTCTTGGCTCCGTCTGCCACTGAATCGAATCAGCCATACGCCGATCTATCCTATCGACCAACTGTGTGCAGAAGATGCAAAAAGTATGGAAAGAGTGTGGAAATGAATGCACTGCAAAGAACGCAGGCTCAGAAGCCGGAATGTGAGATAAAACGGGGAAGAACGGAACGATGGTTTGTGCTGTGAGTACCTTTACTCGTCTGGCTGCCCGCTCAGATCGAGACGATAGCCGATACCGTAGACAGGGCGGATAGGGTTATCCACGCCCGTGGCGTCGGCCAGTTTCTTACGCAGATTTTTTACATGCGAATCGATGGAACGTTCACTGACGTAACGGCCGTCATCATAGATGGCATCCATGATCTGATTACGTGAATGGGCACGCCGCGGCGCCCTGGCCAGCAATTCCAGCAGGCGAAACTCCAACCGCGACATGCTCATCTCCTCTCCGTTCCAGCTCGCTGCATAGTGTTCGCTGTCCAGTTGCAACGGATCACCGGCTATCTCCTTATGCCCCCTCATCGCCCTGCGCAAAACAGCCCTGACACGCGCCACCACCTCCATCGGCTCGGCCGGTTTGCAGATGTAGTCATCGGCACCGATATTGAGTCCCAGCAGGCGGTCGACCTCGTCGACCCTGGCTGTCACCATGATGATCGGTACCTCGGAAAAACTACGCAGCTCACGACAGATGGTAATGCCGTCGACCTCGGGCAACATCAGATCCAGCAACAGCAGGTCCGGTGGATCGTTACGCACGGCATCCACCACTCCGGCGCCCGTGTGCATCATGCTGACCTCGTAGCCGCCAAGGCGCAGGTAATCAGCAAAGATCTCAGCCAGTTCGACCTCGTCTTCAACAACTAGTACTTTTGCCACGGGATTCATTTTGTTGCCTCACTCATTACTCTCGTTGATGCACGGCAATTGAATACGTATGCCCAATCCGCCTTCATCGCTGTGGAATGCCTCGACTTGCCCATCATGCGCAACGACCAGCGCCTTGACCAGTGACAGGCCGAGTCCGGAGCCGCCCTTTTCCCGTGAACGGGAACCCTCGACCCGGTAGAAACGATCAAACAGAAAAGGCAGTGCCTCGTCACTCACGCCCGGTCCGCTATCGCTCACCGTTAATACTGCCATATTATCCTGGCGCTCCAGTGTCACACGAACCATGCCGCCGTGTGTGGCATAACGGTAAGCATTACCCAACAGATTTTCGATAACCTGTCGTAGATGTCTGGCATCGCCGTTAATAATGATAGACGGTACGATGGTCGCCTCCAGCGTGAGACGGTGCTCGGCGAGCATGTCGCGTGACGCTGCAACGGCGCTGGCAACAATCTCGTCAAACGCCACCGGTTCCTTTTGGTAAATCTGTGCGTTGACGTCGGCCAGTGCCAGCATATAGAGGTCATCGACCAATCCGCTGAGGTGTTTGTTAGACTGGTAGAGCGAGGTGAGTTGCTCCTGATCCGTCGGCCTCACTCCATCGCGCATCGCCTGTATCTTCGCCAACTGGGTGGAGAGCGGTGTACGCAGTTCATGACTCATGTTCGCCAGAAAGGTATCTTTCGCCCGATTGGCATCCTCAGCCTCTTCCCTGGCGATATTCAGTCTTCTCGCCATCATGCTCAGATGACGATTCCAGTACAGAATGGTGGCCATCACCAACAAAACCGCCACGCTGATTTTCCACAGCAGTGCGTAGTCAAACTTCTCTTCGATGCTGACCGTATACCAGCGTCGTAGAAGCTGGTTCTTTGTCTCCCGGTCAATGCCCTTGATGGCCTTGTCGAAAATCGAAGCCAGTTCCGGCTCGTCATTACGCGCACCGATACGGTACTCGTTTTCAAAATTCGCCGGACCGGCAACCTTGAGGTTCGAAAGACCCTGCCGCTGAATTTGCGGCAGTATGGTCATCAGTGAGCCGATAGTCGCATAGGCGCTGCCGTCGGATACTTTCTGAACTCCCTCGGCATGATTGTTAACCGGGATGATTTTTATTTTGGGCCAGGAGGTCCTGACAATTTCTTCGTAAATGTAGTTTTTGACAATCGCCAGGGTTTTACCGGAGAGACTTTGCAGTCCGTCGAGGTAGACCACATCGTTACGCGCAACCAACACAACCTTTGCTTTGATATAGGGCTCGGTAAAATTCAGATATTGGCTGCGTTCAGGACTTTTACTGAGCATTGAGAGAAGGTCGCATTTGCGATCTTTGGCAAGCTGTACCGACTCATCCCAGGTTTCTGTTTTCACCAGCTTTATTGGAACCGGGATCATTTTCCGGAAAAGATCAAAGTAGTCAGCAGTCAACCCAACATGGTTGCCCTGTTCATCGATCATCTCGTATGGCTCCCAATCGGGATCGATGCACATGGTGATCGTTTTTTTGCTCTCCAGGTATTTTTTTTCAGCGGATGACAGGGGTAATTGGCTAATTGCTGTCTGAGCCATCCCATCTACTGAAGTACGACCAAAGTCCTCACCAAACCACTTGCGCCTAAAACCATCCAGCTCTTCAACTGTCAGAGAAGCCAGTCCTTTATTGAGCATAGAAATCAGCTCGGGAGCATCCATCTGCCCCGCAAAGTGAAAGTTTAGGCCTACAAGTTGGTCTAACTCTCTGGCCCAGCCTGCCACCTTGAGATCGGACATTCCTTTCTGCTTAATCATATAGGTTGCCGCGACCTCGTCGGCAATGGTCGCATCAACCTTGCCGTAAGCAACGGTAGAGAGCATTTCTTCCAGATTATCGACTAGTAACAACGGTATCTGAGGATAGTTCGCCTGGAGCAATTCTACTGTCGACCAATTTTTGCCCTGAGAGATTGTCTTACCGTAAAGTTGCGTGACGTTAGTGATGTCAGGGTGGTCCTTGCGGGTGATATACATCTGTCGATCACGAAACACCCGATCGGAAAACAGCATAAACTTGCTCCGCTCGGGTGTTTTGACAAGGAAGGGCAGCAAATCAAGTTTGTGCTCCCGGAACAGTTGAACAATTTCATCCCAGGTGTAGCCGTTAATGAACTCGAACCGGATGCCGATTTTCTTTGCCAACAAATTCAGAAGGTCAATGGTGTAGCCTTGTGGCTGTCCCTCAATGGCAAAGTCGAACGGCGGGTAGTCCATCTCATTACCGACTTTTATGACGGGATGGTTATTGATATAGGCTTTTTCCTGAGGTGTAAATTTGATGGTTTCCCACTGGTCTCTACCGAATATGTAACTTTCCGGCGCTACCGTTTTTTCAGCCACCCCCTCTGAGACAAACATCTGCGCAATCTTTTTGACCCTGTCAGGGTCTATGGTACCAACCGGATACATTTCCGGTTGCACCATTCGCCGGGTCTTGTCAGCCTCATACAGAAGTTGATCTCTTGTCTTGTGCTGTGAGTTGTATTTACTGAGAATCAGTTCAACGACCTCTTCCTGATGTTCTAGCGCATATACCCAGCCCCTGTTGCTTGCCTCAGTAAACGCCTGCACCGTCTCAGGGTTTCTCCGGGCATAATCTTCCGAGGTATACAGAACGACGTCATACAGCGGTATGCCGTAATTGTTGGGGTCAATGATATTGAACGGCACCTTTTTCTGACGCAGGAGGTAAACCTCGTTGGTAAGGAAAACGGTTATTGCATCGACCTCACCGTCAACGAACTGTTTGATGCTGAAAGAGTGAGGAACAACGGTAAAGTCATCACTTGACATCCCTGCCTGCTTAAACATCAATTTGAAGTTGGTGGACTCAAACTGATTGCTGAATCCCATGAGCTTCCTGCCGATCAAATCGCGGGGAGAGTAGATATCCGGTTTTGTAACGAGCGCGAGGGGTGAACGTTGGAAATAGCTTGCCAATAATGTAATCGGCTTCCCTTCCATTCGTACTTTGATAGCTGTGCTGTATAGCGTTCCGAAGGTTGCCTCGCCAGAGACTACCGATTCGACCAGATTCTTGTCTGGTTCAAGTTCCCTGATGTCGACATCCAGCCCGGCTTCGGCGTAATACCCTTTCTCTTTGGCCGCATAGAAACCTGCAAATTCAAACTGGTGCCTCCATTGAAGTTGAATGCTTACCTGTTCAGCCTTTTTATCAGTTTTAGCTGAAACAACGGTCGGCAAAATCCCTATCGTGAGCAGGCTCAGACAGGTAAATATGAACATAATCTTTTTCATTATGTTCACCATTATCCACTTCGTCCGTTGATACATGGCAGTTTGATCCGTATCCCCAGCCCACCTTCATCACTGTGGTACGCCTCAACCTGCCCATCATGCGCATCAACCAACACCTTGACCAGCGATAGCCCGAGACCCGAGCCACCCCTGTCACGCGAGCGGGATCTATCCACCCGGTAGTAGCGCTCGAACAGATGCGTTAACGCCTCATCACTCACGCCCGGTCCGCTGTCGCTCACCGTCAACATGGCCATCCCGGCCTTGCGCTTTAGCGTCACAGTCACCGTGCCGCCATGTGTAGCATAGCGGTAGGCGTTGCCCAGCAGGTTATCGATGATCTGGTGCAGATGCTTGGCGTCGCCGTTGACGAACAGCGGCGACTCAATGACAGTTTTTAGCGTCAGTTGATGTTCGGACAGCATTTCGCGTGATGCCGAGGCAACATCGTCGACGATAACGTCCAGTTGCTCCCGCTCCTTGTGACAGGCCAGTGCATTCACGTCGGCCAGCATCAGCATATAGAGGTCGTCAACGAGGCGCCCTAAATGTTTGGTGGAGTGATAGAGCGAGGTGAGTTGCTCCTGATCCATCGGTCTCACCCCGTCGCGCATCGCCTGTATCCTGGCCAGCTGATTGGCCAGCGGAGTGCGCAGCTCGTGCGAGGCATTCGCCATGCTCTCACGGCGCTGCTCTTCGCTCTGTGCCAGGCGCATTTGTTGGCGGATAATCACGCGCACGAATATGCCGGAGAAGATGCTGGTAATCAGCAGGGTAATCGAAATTCGCATCGCTATATCAGGATCGATCAACAACCAGGCATTGGTGATACCCATCACCAGCAGCAGCAGGTTGGCAAACCAGGCGTGACGTTCCGGCAAAATGAAGTAGAAGGCCGGCACAGCAGGAAAACACCAGAGTGCACCGATAATCCCCTGCTGATGGTACGAAATGATCAGAAAGGCGATGGTCGTCGGTACCAGCCCGGCGAAGATCAGCCATACGTGGTAGTGACCACGACGTAACGTCCAGGCGATTAACGCCAGAACGGTGATGATCACCACTGAGGCCACGCCCAGTTCGATGCGACCCCGGTAGAAGTTGTTGATGGCAAACGGCGTGAGGAAGATCAGCCCGGTGATAGCGACACCCATGGTCGCCCTGTGGCGGAAGTCTTCTACCGACTCTTTATGTAGTACCTGCTCCGCCATAGCTTCTCCGTTATCGTGGTCTCACGCGTTGGGTGATCGCTGGCGTAACAGTATAGCGCCAAGGCTCAGGTGTAGTCCTTAACCAGATTCTCCTTGCGTAACCAGTAGGAGAAGTCCGGCGCGTTGACCGCCTCCAGAATTTCCGGCCGCTCGGTGTTGAGGATAGAGGGTTTGTGGATGCCGTCGAGAAAGCGAATGTCGAAGATCTCTTCGCAGCCACTGGTGAACTCGAAGATACCTATACGTTCGCCACTAACGATGTTCACTACCGCCACACCACAGAGCAGTTTTTCATAACGATCTTTTACCGGCATGCCACCGAAGATGTTGGTCTCACGGATCTTGCACAGGCCGATCAAAGCATAATCACCGACGAAAGTAAGGCCACGCAGATAGGCAGGCAATTCACACACCGCTTCACTCTCGCCGCTTTTGCGATCGACTTTCAGCAATTTTCCGTCACCGGAGTTGAGTACCCACAACTGATCGCGATAGAGACGCGGGGAGTGAGGCATGCAGAGACCACGCAGCAGAATTTCGTTATTTTGCACATCCATCAACAGGCCACCGCTGACCTTGTTCTCACGCCAGCCACCCGGCGTGTCGCTCTCGCCCAGGCAGGTAACGTAACGCGGTTCGCCGTTCTCCATCGCCAGACCGTTGAGGTGACAACGATCCTCTGGTGCGATCTCGCTGACAAAAGGCGGTTTCCATTTGGGAATGAATGAGTGGCTGTCGCTCAGTTGTGCCAGACAACTGAAGCGCGTGTTGGCGAACCAGATACCCTCATTGCCGAAGGCGATGTCATGAATATTAAGATCTGCGGTATGCCAGGTGGTACGCGGCAGATAGAGCGCATCGTAACGGCCAGCTTCGAGATAGTCGTGCGCCAGCAGCGGATCGTTGGCATGTACGGTGACGTTGGTGCGGGTGGCAAGCACCAGTCGCTTGTCGCTGATGTCGAGTCCCATCGGTTTGTCATAGTGGCGCATCAGCAGTGTCATCTGCCTGCCGTCCCAACCCATTAACAGCAGTTTGCCCGCCTGATAAGTAGAGACCGCCATGCTACCGCCGGATTGCGCCAGCCACTGCACGAAGTCCTGGTCCGGCGCACACTGCACCGGATCACCCTGCTTGCCTCCGGCTGTAGAATTTGCTGTTACCATGCTGAATACCTTTTAAAATCCTGTTGTTACATCTGGCCAGAAGTCAAAGTTCCAATTTATAGCCCACTCCATACACAGACCGTATCGGATCCTGCTCCGGCATTGCTTCTGCTAGTTTGTGCCGCAGATTCTTGATATGAGAATCGACACTGCGATCACTGACCACACGGTAATCATCGTAGATCGCATCGATCAATTGTTGGCGCGAAAAAACGCGGCGCGGATTGTCTACCAGTTTTTGCAGCAAACGGAACTCGGCCTGTGTCAGGGTCAGAGGTTTACCATTGACCGATGCTTCCATTCTTTCCGTATCCAGATGCAAACCTGGCAATAGTGTTTTTTCAAAACCTGACACACTGCGGCGCAACACCGCCTTCACCCGCGCCACCACTTCACGGGGTTTGAATGGCTTGCAGATGTAATCATCGGCACCCAGTTCCAGTCCGAGCAATCGGTCGATCTCATCAACCCTTGCGGTCACCATAATAATCGACACTTCGGAGAAGGCACGTACTTCACGGCAAATGGTCAGGCCATCGACACCGGGCAGCATCAGGTCGAGGAGGATCATCGCCGGGGGATCGTTACGTACGGCATCGACCACGCCGTCACCGCTGTGACGCATCTCCACTTCGTAACCTTCGTTCAATAGATAGTCGCGCAGCAACTCGGCCAGTTTAACCTCGTCTTCCACAATCAGTACGCGCGGTTGCTTGTCACCACTCATCGCTCTTTTCTAAACCTTTTCGATCATAATGGTTACTGCTAACCCACCTGCTTCATTCTCCGCGGTAACACTACCGTTGTGTGCCTCAATAATCGCCTTTACCAGCGCCATGCCAAGACCGGCACCACCAAAACTGCGATTACGCGAGCACTCTTCACGGGTGAAACGATCAAACATTGTTTCAAGCGCAGCATCGCTCACGCCCGGACCACTATCGCTGATCTTCAGTACCGCCTGATCGCTCTCACTATGTAGCATTACCGTCACCGTGCCGGGTACATCGGCATAGCGCCAGCAGTTCTCCAGCAGATTGAGCACTACCTGCCGTAACCGTAATGGATCGCCAATGATCTTCGTGTGCGGTTCCAGCTCGACTTGCAGCTTAAGCCCCCTTGCCTCCAGCTTGCCGCGCATCGACTCAACCACTTCATTGATCTCTTCGTCCCACTCGATCAACCCCTTGTTGCACACCAGCGCACCGACATCGGCCAGCGCCAACTGATAGAGATCGTCCACCAACCGATTGAGATGGTCCATGCTATTGCCCAGGTGCTCCAACTGCACGGTATTGAGTGGACGGATACCATCCTGCATCGCCTCGACCTCGGCGATCATGGTACTCAACGGCGTGCGCAACTCATGGGAAATGCTGGCCATACCTTCGCGCCGCATCTTTTCCGCACGCTCCAGCACCTCGGCCAGATTGTTAAAGTCACGGGCAAGAAGTCCCACTTCATCTTTACGTCCGGTAGGCAAGCGTACCGAGTAATCACCCCCTGCCAGGGTGTGGAGACTACGAGTCAACCGTTGCAACGGACGGAGAAAATGAAAGCCCAACGGCAGGGCAATAATTATTGAGAACAGCAGAGCGGGGAGTGCCGCCAGATAGAAGGTACGCAACCGGTCTTCACGAAACTGCCTGTTGATTCCCTGTGTCGGTACCGGGGTCGGCACCATCTTCAACCAGCCGACCTGCTGCCCATGGGCATTAATCGGCCAGGTTTCCATCTCCGTTTCATTACGCAGTTGAAGGCGTGGCTGCCTGGTGCCGCGCGGCACTTCCACCGCCTCATCACCCACCAGTCCAGGCGGACCACCAAAGGGTGGACGGATGACAAGCCGTCCCTGCATATCGGTAACAGCGATACGCGGAATCATGGCAAGTACTTCTCTCGGTGGATCGCCGCCGGGACGAACGGAGAGACCAAACGCATCCGTCACCAGCAGATGCCAGCCGCCCGGCGTTTCATGCAAAAAATCCCAGCTACCCTGCTCAGCGTAGCGCTCACCTAAAAGTGTTGCCACCGGCGCTACCTGCTCCAGTTCAACCCGACGCAGGTAAACTGACAGGTCATCCTCAAACGTCCAATAGACCGCCGTCACCAGCCCGCCGACCATCACGGCAAAAACCAGCAGGATCGAAAGTAGCAATTTCGGGATCAGGCCAATATTCATCTTTCCAGCGTACACGGAAATGCCTGAAGATGGCGAGTGTCGTACCCTGTATTGGCTGTACACCGAGCCTAAGGGCATTACACTCCTCTCAAACCAGATTTAATTGCCATATGTCAGATTCCTGTAGCAATTTGTTACAGACTCAGACTAACAATCAAATATGGAGGAAGTGTGGAGAACACATTACGCATGAAATCATGCAAATTTCGCCATCCTGTTGCATACTCTCCAGACAACCCTTTCAACACGCTACCCTCAAGGAGTTGCCATGAACAGTTTCCGAAAACTCAACCGCCATCTCTCGGCAGTGCTGGTGTTCCTGCTGGCTATGCTGAGTATCCAGAACCCCGCCTATGCCAGCATCGTCGGTACCGATGTGGCCATCGCCCAGCAGCAGGGTGACATCGACCGCGCAAAACTGCTGGCCATGTTTGAACGAGATGACCTGCGTGATGCGCTGATCGCTCAGGGCGTAAACCCTGATAACGCTCGCGAGCGTATCGCCGCATTGAGCGACGAAGAAGTGAAATCCATGGTCGGTCAGGTCGATCAACTCCCCGCCGGTGGTGATGCTGTCGGTGTGGTGATCTTCATCTTTCTGGTACTACTCTTTACCGACATCATGGGTTGGACCGACGTCTATCCGTTCGTGAAGAAATAGCCCCCGACCGATGGCAATCCAGACGGCGCCCACCCCTTTGCGGGTGGGCATTGTTTTTTTCCTGCTCCTGCTGACCGGCTGCTCCGCACCGCTACAGAGCGTACGGCTGCTCGAATCGCCACCGCCAGAACTGCATCAGACGGTCGAACTCACTCAAACCCCCTTCCACCCCCAGCAACGCTACCAATGCGGCCCTGCTGCCCTGGCAACCGTACTCGAATCGAGCGGTGCACCGATAACACCCGAGGCACTGGTACCCGAGGTCTACCTGCCGGGACGCGAAGGGAGTCTGCAAGTTGAACTGGTCGCGTCCGCACGACGGCACGGTCGGGTACCCTATCCGATTACCCGGCAGATGAATGTACTGCTACAGGAGATCCAGGCTGGAAACCCGGTGCTGGTATTGCAAAACCTGGGGCTATCCTGGGCGCCGCGCTGGCACTACGCGGTGGTAATCGGCTACGACCTGCAACAGGATCAAATCATCCTGCGCTCGGGTGAAGAGCGGCGTCACCAGATCAGCCTGGAAACCTTTGAACACACCTGGCGACGCAGCAACTACTGGGCAATCGTTGTTCTGCCGCCAGATCAGATACCAGCCACCGCAGAAGAACTGCCTTACCTGCGCAGCGTGTTGCCCTTCGAAAAACTCGGTAACTGGCAGATAGCACAAACTGCCTACCTCACCGCCACCAGACAATGGTCAAAAAGTACAGGGGCTTATCTCGGCCTCGGTAACGCCAGCTACATGTTGAAACAATTACCTGCCGCCGAATCAGCCTATCGCGCCGCCATTACTATCGACAACCAGTTCGCCCCCGCACTGAACAATCTGGCACAAACCCTGGCCGATCAGGGAAAATGGAAAGAGGCGGAACGCTACGCGCTACAGGCAGTAAAAGTGAAAAGCGACGTAAAGGCGTATCAGGAAACCTTGCAACAGATACAGCTTCACTCACAGAAGTGAGTTTTATTCCCCTCTGCGCTACACTGGCGCCGTTTCCCACATAACTTCGGTCGGAGGATTGATGGATATTGTCATCAGCGCCGACCTGCAGCGTAACTAGACCCCTTCCGGTCTGGCTGCAGGCAGCGGCCATCTCAACACCTTTATCGCTACTGGATAGCGACGTCTTCGCACGTCGCCGCTATGATTTCGTTGAGAGGATGACTAACCATGTCTATCGATTTTTCCCTGCTTCAACCTTTGGGCTGGAGCAACCACTTTTCTGCCCAGCTCTCCCTTGAGCATTTCGACAGCACACGCCCGGCACGCATCGTCGGCGTAGAGCGGAGTCTCTATCGCGTCGATACTGGGAATGAGCAATTTACCGCCACCTTGGCAGGAACCTTTCGTCACCATCATGAAGAGACTGAGTCCCTGCCCACGGTCGGCGACTGGGTACTGCTACATGAACGCGACCCGGCCATTATCGAACTGCTGACGCGCCGCACCCTGATCGCACGCAAACGGGCAGGTGGGCAAGATATTCAACCCATCGCGGCCAATCTCGATCTACTACTCATCGTTAGTGGATTGGATGATGAGTTCAATGTTCATCGCATTGAACGTTATCTGGTGATGGCGGCGCAGACCGATATCACGCCACTGGTACTATTAACCAAAGCAGATCTGTGCAGTGATACGGAAGCGCATGTCAGCGAGGTGCGGCAACACCTGCCGCCTCACGGTGACGTGATTGCCGTTAACGCATTGCAGGATGATCTCATGGTACACCTCGGGCCGTGGCTGACACCCGGCACGACACTGGCACTGGTCGGCTCATCGGGTGTCGGCAAGTCCACCATCGTCAACAACCTGGCCGGGCACGAAGCACAACGTACCCAGGCCACCCGCAACGACGCCAAGGGTCGTCACACCACCACCTCACGCTCGCTGTTTCGTTTACCCGGTGGACTCTGCATTATCGACGTTCCCGGTATGCGCGAGGTCGGACTGGCACCAGAAAGTGGTGTGGACAAGCAGTTTCAGGATATCGGCAGATACGCTGTAAATTGCCGTTATGGTGACTGCACCCACCAGCAGGAACCGGGCTGTGCAGTCAGGGAAGCGGTCGAAAGTGGTGAACTGTCACAGGATGTCTGGCAACACTATCTCAAGCTACTTGCCGAGGAACGCCACAACATCAGTGAACATGAACGCCGAAGACAAGGCAAAGTATTCGGCAAAATGGTTAAGAATGCCAAAGCGATAAAGGAAAAGAGTGGCAAGCGATAACTTCGACTAGAAATGCATTAATGCGGAAGGATTGAGGATGACAGGGAACTAACGCAAACCTCAACCCTTCCGCTTAATCCTGTTTTTTATCACAGCGGAAAACGCTTTCCCGATCCGTGTAAAAGTTACATTGATTATCCAGTGCATCCTGCAAGCGTTTGCGTGCCCGATGAATACGGATCTTCGCGTTCGCCAACGAGCAGCCGAGCACCTCGGCAACCTCTTTTTCACTGAACCCTTCCAGATCTTTCAACACCAGCGCCGCACGATAGTCATCCGGCAGGGTATCGATCACCTGGCGGATACAGGCGTTCATCTCATCCACAACCAACTGCTGCTCCAGTGATGCATCATCGACAGGCAGCAGAGCCTCGTCTTCAAACTCCGCCTCCGCTACCTGCCTGCCGCCGCGTCGATAGTGATCGGCAGCAACCCGAGTTGCGATGGTGATCGCCCAGGTCTTGAGTGACGAGCGCCCGTCGAACCCCGGCAAACCCCGTGTTACGCGAAGCAATGTTTCCTGAGCAAGATCCTGCGCCAGATGCTCATCACCACAATAGTGACGCAGATAGAGAAACACCGGCTCCGCAAGCTGCTCTACCGCTGACGCTGGATCATCCTTTGCATTCATCATCGAAACCCGAATTAGCTGTTA
This sequence comes from Thiohalomonadaceae bacterium, assembly GCA_050299175.1. Classification (GTDB taxonomy): domain Bacteria; phylum Pseudomonadota; class Gammaproteobacteria; order Thiohalomonadales; family Thiohalomonadaceae; genus JAPHTQ01. The sequence continues at coordinate 5,623 of JBNKVM010000033.1, read as the reverse complement.
CAGCATGCCTAACAGCACGCCCCCTTCTTTTCTGCCTGACCACCCAGTTTGGCACATGGATTGCCCTTTTCGACCGGCGCAGAACCGGAAACCAGCGCATATGCCGTATCCAGTACCTTATCCGCAGGCACCTGGCGCACCTTGTCCGCCAGCGCCAGCACCTCGGTCAGCTCTGCATCGGTCAGCCCGGCTTCCCGCGCCTTGGGAATATGGTACTCGACACAGGGAATGCAGTTTGATGCCACCGCGGCACCCAGGGCAACGAGTTCACGATCACGAGCGGTAAGTTGATCCATTGTCATTCTCCATCTTCAGGGGTTAAGCCGGACTGACCGGCGATTGGTGTTACCCCTGCTTAGACGTCCAGACTCGGCCCAAAGATACACACCGTGAAATAAATTCAGAGCGTTTAACCCCACTCGCCCTCCTGCTGCGTTCTCCCTGATGACAACCAACAAAAGGGAGATCCCATCGTGGCGACATCCAGAACAAACATACCTGTTTTCGTGCTGAGCCTCTGCATTCTTGGCATCAGCGCCTGTAACCAGACACTCCAGACCGGCGACGCCGAAGGTAAGGTGCCGACAACGGTTGAACCGCAAAAACCGGCGAATACACTCACTGAGCAGATCGCGACGGACGCTACCGGTCGGGTGATGCCAGGAGAGGAACGGAAGCTTATGCGCCAAAAGTCCGAAGCCTTCGGCGTAATGGCCTACAGTCCCACACTTGACGGCATCCGCCCGCCCAGCGCCCCGACCAACCGCGACAACTTCGCCGCCATTGAGGATAACGGCGTCCTCTCAGTCGCCAACTCCCCGGTTTCCACCTTCAGTATCGACGTGGATACCGGCGCCTACGCCGTAGTTCGCCGTTTCCTCAATCAGGGACAGATGCCGCCCACCGATGCGGTGCGTGCCGAGGAGTTGATCAACTACTTCGACTATAACTACCCGAGTCCGCACAGAGGTGAGCAACCTTTCAGCGTTACCACTGAGGTCAGCCGCACCCCATGGAACAAACAGAGCCACCTGGTACACATCGGTATCAAGGGCAAGGCGATTGAGAACAACCAGCGCCCGGCGGCGAATCTGGTATTCCTCATCGATGTCTCCGGTTCGATGAGCAGCAGCGACAAACTGCCATTGCTTAAATCCGCCTTTCGCCTGCTGGTCAAACAGCTCGATGCGCAGGACCGCGTCAGCATGGTAGTTTATGCCGGTGCCTCCGGTGTCGTACTCGAGCCCACTCCGGGTAGCGAGCAAGGCAAAATACTTGCCGCGCTGGATCAACTCTCCGCCGGTGGTTCCACCCACGGTTCGGCAGGCATTAACCTAGCCTACGCCATGGCCGAGCAGGGGCGCATCAAGGACGGTATCAACCGCGTGATCCTGGCCACCGACGGTGACTTCAATGTCGGCACGGTCAACCATGAGCAGCTCATCGACCTCATCGAACAGAAGCGTGCCAACGGCATCTCCCTCACCACCCTCGGCTTCGGTCAGGGCAACTACAACGATCAGCTGATGGAACAACTGGCCGACAAGGGCAATGGCAACTACGCCTACATCGACACCATCAACGAAGCGCGCAAGGTGCTGGTTGAGGAGTTGAGCGCCACCCTGGAAACCATCGCCAAGGACGTGAAGATCCAGATCGAATGGAACCCGGCGGTGGTCGCGGAATACCGCCTTATAGGTTATGAAAACCGGGTACTGGCGCAGGAAGACTTCAACAACGACAAGGTGGATGCCGGTGACATCGGCGCGGGCCACACGGTCACCGCCCTGTATGAAGTCACCCTGGTTGGCGACAAGGGCCGCCTCGATCCGCTGCGCTATGGCGATAACAAACCAGCGGGCGATGGCAAACGTAGCGAGCTCGCCTTCCTCAAATTGCGTTACAAGGCACCGCAGGGCAGCAAGTCCAAACTGATCAGCCAACCGATCAAGACCCGCAGCATCATCGGCAACCTGCGCAACACCAGCGACAATTTCCGCTTCAGTGCAGCGGTCGCCGGTTTTGGTCAGCTACTGCGTGGTGGTCGCTACACCGGTGAGTTCAGCTATGACGATGCGGCAGAACTGGCGCGCAATGCGCGGGGCGAAGATCGCTTCGGCTATCGCGGCGAATTCCTGCGTATGGTTAGTCTTGCTGGCAGCCTCGACAACAGGAATTAGGTCATGTTAATGCCTGACGGATGGCAAGTGGATGCGCCATCCGTTAGGCTAGCGTCCATGACAGAAAGCGATCTGCCAACCGACGAAACTCTGTTCAGCCGTTACCGGTGCGGTGATGTTACGGCCTTCGAACAGCTTTACCAGCGTTACCGGCAAACACTTTACCGTTATCTGGTAAGAACCTGTTCCAACACAGCCGAGGCGGAAGATATCTATCACGATGTCTGGTCGCGAGTGATTAATGCCAAAAATCCGTTCACTGACGGTTCGTTCAAGGCCTACCTGTTTCAGATCGCCCGCAACATCAACATCGATCGCTCACGCCGAAATCATCTGCAACTTGTCACCGACGAGACAACACTCAACGCCCAACCTTCGTCTGAAAAAACCGCAGAAGAGCGACAGCACCTGGAAGACTGCGGCGAGCGCCTGCTGAACGAACTGGGACAACTGCCCGCGGAGCAACGCGATACTTTCCTCCTCAAGGAGGAATCCGATCTCACCCTGGAACAGATCGCGCAACTGGTAAACGTGGGACGCGAAACGATCAAAAGCCGACTGCGCTATGCGCTGCAGCGACTGCGTGAAGCACTGGAGGATTGCCTGTGAACACACCACACGACGACATGCCAGAGCACGATCCGGACATCAGCGCCCTGTACCGGAAAACCGGCGACATTGCGCCACCTGCTTCGCTGGACGAAGCGGTGCTCGCCAGCGCGCGCCGTGCAATCCATCAGCGCCGCCAACGCTGGATACTGCCGCTCTCTACTGCGGCGGTACTCATGCTCGGCATCACCGTATTACTCAAAATCAACAGTGAGTGGCAGCCCGGTGATGCGCTGGAGCGCAGCGCACCAGCCCCCGCTATGCCTGAAGAAAAAGCAGAAACCTCCGCGGGCGTACTGGCGAAAAAAGCCGCGCCTGCCTCGCCCGAACCTCAGGCACTGAGAGCGGTGCCACCGCAACAGGCCGCCAGGGCAAAAACAGAGATCGCTGAGTCACTCGGCGCCACTACCGACACCGCACCGATGGCGGACTCCACTATTCAGGAAGCAGAAAGCCCGGTTATCGCTGGCATGGCCCAAACTGAGCAAAAAGTGCTGGAACCAAAACCGTGGATCGAAAAAATCCGCAAACTGATTGAAGCAAAAAAACCGAATGAAGCCAGAAAGGAAATGGAGGCTTTTAGAAAACGCTATCCGGATTATAAGCTACCAGATGATCTGAAATTGCTGATGCCTTGACGTCATTCCGGGTGAAGTGCACTGCACTTTCACCAGATCTGACCTTTTGGTTTTTTACCGTCTTCCTCGTTTATTGAATCGGGGCTTTTCGTCACTGATTCTCAATGTGTTACCCATAAAACTCTTACCCGTTAGCCCGGTTACCGCAGCACGCGCCTCATGTCCTTCCATACCAATCGTAGCAAAACCGCGGTTCTTTCCGCTGAAGATGTCGCGTGGCAACTCGATTTTCATCACCTTGCCATACTCCCCAAAGAGCGCTGTTATCTCCTCTTCTGTTGCCTGTGGCGGGATATTTTTAACAAATAGTATTTTCATCTGGGCGCATCCTGTTGTGGTATGGGGTGCTCATGGCCACCTCATAAAGTGAAACCATGCCTGAACACGGTCGAGCGGGAGGGAGGGATAGAAAGCATCAGGCCAGCATTCCACTCGACTCATTGGAGCGAGTAAAAAGCTGGCCTGATTGTCTGGCAAGGACCAGGGGATTTCGCCCCTCGCCCTACAATGCCAATATTTACTGCGGGGTAACGCTAGAGGCTTGCGGACCTTTCGGACCATTCTCTACGTTAAAAGTCACCGCCTGACCTTCAGTCAGGGTTTTGAAACCACTGCCCTGAATCGAGCTGAAGTGAACAAATACGTCTGCGCCGCCGTCATCTTGACTGATGAAACCGAAGCCTTTGGATTCGTTAAACCACTTTACTGTACCTGTAGCCATATCTTGTTACCTTTAAAAAATTAAGAATTGAGGATTACGCATACAGGTATAGTGGAGAGGTTTCACTGAGTATCTTGAAAGGAACTGCTGGAACTAACCGTGTAACAATATCTGTAGCGTGCACCAATATACGCTATATACAGCAAACATAATAGCTAAATGATTGGCGTATATGACGTACTTCAATTAAACGGTTTCATCTGACCCCGTAAGAATCTACCATTGCCTCCCCCTGAATAATGAGAAACGACGTGGACGACTTTATCCCCGGACAACGCTGGATCAGTGACGCGGAGCTGCAATTGGGCCTCGGCACGGTACTGACCGTTGAGCACCGCACGGTCACCGTGGTATTTCTTGCCAGCGGCGAGACCCGCACCTATGCCAAACAGACTGCGCCGCTCACCCGTGTCGCCTTCAGCGCGGGCGATACGGTGCGTGCCGCCGAGGGGTGGAGCCTGTATATCGAGCGGGCCGAGGAAGATAAAGGACTGCTCACCTACATCGGGCGTGATACGGACGGCAACCCTGCCCGCCTGCCGGAAGGCCAGCTGGATAACCTGATTCAACTCAACCGCCCGGCGGAACGACTCTTCACCGGCCAGTTCGACCACGACAAGCTCTTCGCCCTGCGCCGCGACACCCTGCAACACACCGCGCGTCTGAGCCGCTCGAACCTGCGCGGCCTCACCGGCGGGCGCACCAGCCTCATCCCGCACCAGCTCTATATCGCCCATGAAGTGGCAGGCCGTTACGCCCCGCGGGTATTGCTGGCCGACGAGGTGGGCCTGGGCAAGACCATAGAGGCGGGCCTGATCCTGCACCAACAACTGCTCACCGAGCGAGCACAGCGGGTGCTCATCGTGGTACCGGAGAGCCTGCTGCACCAGTGGCTGGTGGAGATGCTACGCCGCTTCAACCTCTTCTTCAGCCTGTTCGACGAAGAGCGCTGCCTCGCCATCGAAGAGAGCAGCGGCCAGGACAACCCCTTCCAGGCCGAGCAGCTGGTGCTCACCTCCATCGCCTTCCTGCGCGATCACCCGGCACGTTATCAACAGGCGCTGGCCGCCGGTTGGGATCTGCTGGTGGTGGATGAAGCCCACCACCTGGCCTGGTCGCCCGAGGCCCCCAGCGTCGAATACCAGATGGTCGAGCAACTCGCCGCGGTCACCAAGGGCGTATTGCTGCTAACTGCCACCCCGGAGCAACTGGGCAAGCTGAGCCACTTCGCCCGCCTGCGCCTACTCGATCCCGATCGCTTCCCCAGCTTTGAACAATTTGAGGCCGAAGAGGCCGCCTACGAACCGGTGGCCCAGGCGGTGGAAGCACTGCTGGAAGAAACACCGATCGACGATGCCGCCCGCACCACCCTGCTTGCCACTCTGGATGAGGGCGACAACCGGGCATACCTCGACACCCTCAACGATCCCGCCGCCACGCCCGAGACGCAGAGCGCAGCAAGGCAAGCACTGGTC
>JBNKVM010000032.1:0-34180 GCA_050299175.1 Thiohalomonadaceae bacterium | reverse complement strand
GTTCAAGCTTTTTTGCCGTATCGATAACGTGCGAAAGCAGGGGTTTTCCTGCAAGTGGGTGGAGGACTTTGGGCAGTGTAGATCGCATACGCGTTCCCTGCCCCGCGGCGAGAATGATGATTTCGAGTTTCATAATCGTAGGTAAAGTCTGTTATGCGTTCTTCCCGGAACAGCTTTGTGTGTCTATTCGATCCCTATAGGGTGCCTGAAGGAAGGCAACGGCCCTCATCAGCCTTAAACTAGTTGCTATTCCGTGCGTTGTCGAAGCCGGGCATCTGCTGCAAAACATGCTGTTTACATCAGCTGTGACCGACACCTTTTCCTCCAGCGCCTTCTTCACCAGGCAACTCTCCCAACCATGGGAGTACAGGCGCTGATCTAGAAACGAAAAAAGGGCAGTGTAACACTGCCCTTTTTCCGTCACATCATTTACCTGTCTGAAACAGGTTCGTCAGCCGCCTTAAACCCGCTGACCACCGTACTTCTTGCGCATACGCTGGATGGTCTGCAACTGGGCCACGGCCTCCGCCAGTTCCGCTTCCGCACGGGCGTAGTCCATATCGCCTTGGCGATCTTTCAACGCCTGCTCGGCACGCTTCTTGGCTTCGATGGCCTGGGCTTCGTCAAGATCCTTGGCGCGGACGGCGGTATCGGCCAGCACAGTCACCACATGGGGCTGCACTTCCAGCATACCGCCGGAGACGAAGAAGAAATCCTCTTCGCCACCTTCCCTTACCACACGGATCTCACCGGGCTTAAGCGGTGAGAGCATCTGGGTGTGGCGGGGATAGATCCCCACCTCGCCCATTACGGCAGGGGCGAAAACAGCTTCGACCGTGCCGGAGAAGATCTCCGCTTCAGCGCTGACGATGTTCACATGCATTGTCATAGCCATTAGCTTATCCCCGTTTTGGGTTTAATTACAGGGATTTAGCCCTTTCAACAGCTTCGTCGATGGTGCCGACCATGTAGAACGCCTGCTCTGGCAGGTGGTCGTACTCACCGTTAACGATGCCCTTGAACCCTGCAATGGTGTCCTTGAGGGAGACGTACTTACCGGGTGCACCGGTGAAGACCTCTGCCACGAAGAACGGCTGGGACAGGAAGCGCTGAATCCTACGCGCACGGGCTACGGTCAGCTTGTCTTCTTCAGACAGTTCGTCCATACCCAGGATGGCGATGATGTCACGCAGCTCCTTGTAGCGCTGCAGGATACCCTGCACGGCACGGGCCACTTCGTAGTGCTCGTTACCGACAACCAGCGGGTCCAGCTGACGACTGGTGGAGTCCAGCGGATCGACAGCAGGGTAGATACCCAGCTCGGCGATCTGACGGGACAGTACCACGGTAGCGTCCAGGTGGGCGAAGGTGGTCGCCGGGGACGGGTCAGTCAAGTCATCCGCAGGTACGTATACCGCCTGGATGGAGGTGATGGAGCCAGTCTTGGTGGAGGTAATACGCTCCTGCAGGGCACCCATCTCTTCCGCCAGAGTCGGCTGGTAACCTACCGCTGAAGGCATACGACCCAGCAGCGCAGATACCTCGGTTCCGGCCAGGGTGTAACGGTAGATGTTGTCGATGAACAACAGTACGTCACGACCTTCGTCACGGAAGTACTCAGCCATGGTCAGACCAGTCAACGCAACGCGAAGACGGTTACCCGGCGGTTCGTTCATCTGACCGTAAACCATCGCTACCTTGGATTCTGGCAGGTTGTCCAGACGGATAACCTTGGCGTCGGACATCTCGTGGTAGAAGTCGTTACCCTCACGAGTACGCTCACCTACACCGGCGAATACGGACAGACCGGAGTGCTGGGTCGCGATGTTGTTGATCAGCTCCAGCATGTTTACGGTCTTACCTACACCCGCACCACCGAACAGACCGATTTTACCGCCCTTGGCGAACGGGCAAACCAGGTCGATTACCTTGATGCCGGTTTCCAGCAGTTCAGTGCTTGAAGACAGCTCTTCGTAGGCCGGGGCCTTACGGTGAATCGCGTAACGCTGGTCTTCGCCGATCGGACCTTTTTCGTCCACCGGGTTACCCAGTACGTCCATGATGCGACCCAGGGTAGCTTTACCAACCGGTACTGAAATCGGCGCGCCAGTGCCAGAAACTGCCATGCCACGCTTCATGCCGTCGGTGCCGCCCATGGCGATGGTACGAACTACACCGTCGCCGAGCTGCTGTTGAACTTCGAGGGTCAGACCGGCTTCTTCTACGGTCAGCGCCTCGTATACCTTCGGCATGCTGTCACGTGGAAATTCCACGTCGATAACAGCGCCGATGACTTGTACTATCTTTCCAGAACTCATCTCTGTTCCCCTTACAATGCTCAAAATCTTTGCCGCACCAGCGAGCGGTTAAACCGCTGCCGCGCCCGCCACAATCTCGGACAGCTCCTGGGTGATCGACGCCTGACGTGCCTTGTTATAGGCTAGCTGCAATTCATCAATGAGGTTGCCGGCGTTGTCGGTGGCCGCTTTCATTGCCACCATTCGCGCCGCCTGCTCACAGGCGATGTTTTCAACCACACCCTGGTAAACCAGCGATTCGACATAACGCATCAGCAAACCATCCAGAACCTCTTTTGCCTCAGGTTCATAGATGTAGTCCCAGTGGTGTTGCAGGCTCTCTTCCAGCTCATTGGCCTGGATAGGTAGCATCTGCTCCACGGTGGGCTTTTGCGTCATGGTGTTAACGAATTCGTTGTAAACCAGGTACAGCTTGTCGATCTCGCCGTTCTCGAACTTGTCCAGCATGACCTTGACGGTGCCGATCAGCTCTTCCAGACGGGGGGCATCACCCAGCGCACTGACGCTGGAAACGATGCTTCCACCCAGTCGCTTGAAGAAACCCTGACCTTTGGAACCGATGGTGCAAAGTTCGATGTCGACGCCCTTGCCTTTCCATTCCTTCATCTGCGCCAGGTTGGCCTTGAACAGGTTAATGTTCAGGCCACCGCAGAGACCGCGATCGGTGGAGACGAGGACGATACCGACCTTCTTCACCTCACGCTCAGTCATAAAGTTGTGGCTATATTCCGGATGGGCATGGGCGAGGTGGCCGATTACACGACGGATGTTTTCTGCGTAAGGACGGGTGGACTGCATGCGGTCCTGCGCTTTGCGCATTTTGCTTGCTGCCACCATCTCCATCGCACGGGTGATCTTCTGAGTGTTCTGAACACTCTTGATCTTGGTGCGTATCTCTTTTCCGCTTGCCATCGTTAAGGCCCTCGCTTACCAGGTGTTGCTGGACTTGAATTTCTCCAGTGCAGCACGCAAACCCTTTTCGATGTCGTCGTTGTAGTCGCCAGACTCGTTGATCTTAGCCAGCAGATCAGCCTGTTCGGACTTCATGTAAGCCTGCATTGCGGCTTCGAAATCGACCACTTTGTTTACTTCGACGTCGTCAAGGAAACCCTGGTTGGCGGCGAACAGGGAAACAGCCATCTGTGCCACGCTGAGGGTGGCAAACTGCATCTGTTTCATCAGTTCGGTAACGCGCTGACCACGTTCAATCTGCTTACGGGTGGCTTCGTCCAGGTCGGATGCGAACTGAGCAAAGGCTGCCAGTTCACGATACTTCGCCAGGTCGAGACGAATACCGCCGCCGAGCTTCTTGATGATCTTGGTCTGCGCTGCACCACCTACGCGAGATACCGACAGACCGGCGTTAATCGCCGGGCGGATACCTGCGTTGAACAGGTCGGTCTCAAGGAAGATCTGACCGTCGGTGATAGAGATAACGTTGGTCGGTACGAAGGCAGATACGTCGCCGGCCTGAGTCTCGATGACTGGCAGAGCAGTCAGAGAACCGGTTTTGCCTTTGACCTTACCGTCGGTCATCTTCTCAACCCAGTCTTCGTTAACACGCGCAGCGCGCTCGAGCAGACGTGAGTGCAGATAGAAAACGTCACCAGGATAAGCTTCACGACCCGGCGGACGACGCAGCAGCGGGGAAACCTGGCGATAAGCCCAGGCCTGCTTGGTCAGGTCATCGTATACGATCAGTGCATCTTCGCCCTTGTCGCGGAAGTATTCGCCCATGGCGCAACCGGAGTAAGGAGCGATGTATTGCAGCGCAGCGGAGTCGGAAGCGGTCGCAGCGATAACGATGGTGTGATCCATCGCGCCGTGCTCTTCCAGCTTGCGTACTACGTTGGCGATAGAGGAGGCCTTCTGGCCAACCGCAACGTAGATACACTTAACGCCGGTGTCTTTCTGGTTGATGATCGCGTCGATCGCCACAGCGGTCTTACCGGTCTGGCGGTCACCGATGATCAGCTCGCGCTGACCACGGCCTACCGGCACCATGGAGTCGATAGACTTGAGGCCGGTTTGCAGCGGCTGGTCTACCGATTTACGCCACAGTACGCCAGGGGCGATCTTTTCAATCGCGGAAGAACCTTCGGCTTCGATCGGGCCTTTGCCGTCGATCGGGTTACCCAGAGAGTCGACTACGCGACCCAGCAGGGCTTCACCTACCGGTACTTCCATGATGCGACCGGTACAGGTGACCTTGTCGCCTTCAGAGATGTGCTCGTAGGGGCCGAGGATTACCGCACCAACGGAGTCACGCTCAAGGTTCAGCGCCAGACCGAAGGTGTTGTTCGGGAACTCAAGCATCTCGCCGGACATTACGTCGGCCAGACCGTGGATACGGGCGATACCGTCGGTCAGACTGACCACGGTGCCCTCGGTGCGGGCTTCGGTGACTGTCTCAAAGCTGCTGATGCGCTTTTTAATCAGTTCACTGATTTCAGATGGATTCAATTGCTGCATTTCTAGTGTCCTCTAACAGGTCCGGGCTCAGTGGGCCAGTGCAGTAGCGAGCTTCTCGAGCTTGCCGACCACTGAACCATCGATGACCACGTCTCCAGCACGGATGATGGCACCGCCCAACAGGGATTCATCTACCTTGCATTCCAGGGTTACATCGCGACCCAATTTTTTCGTCAACGATGCGGCGATCTCTTTTTGCTGCGCGTCGTTCAACGCGGTAGCGGAGGTCACCTCGGCAACGATGGTGCCTTCAACAGAAGCACGCTGCTGCTCGTACAGCATTGCCACTTCGGGCAACACGTCGAGGCGGTCGTTGTCGGCCAGTACGCGTATCATGTTCTTGCCTGCGTCATTCAGATTCTTGTCGCAGATTTCGATGAACAGATCAGCCACCTGGCTGTTGTCGAAAGTGGGGCTGTCGATAACAGCCACCATTTGCGGGTCGATGGCGACAGCTGCGGCGTATTGCAGCATCTCCGACCAACCCTTCAGGTCGCCCTGCTCCTGGGCCAGGGCAAAGATTGCCTGTGCGTAGGGGCGTGCGATTGTGATTGTTTCAGCCATGGCTCAAAACCTTATATCTGTGCAACAAGGTCTTTGAGCAGAGCATCGTGAGCCTTGTCGTCGATCTCACGGCTCAGCACCTTGCCAGCGCCGGCAACGGCGATAGAAACAACCTGACCACGCAGGTGTTCTTTGGCTCGGTTCACTTCCTGCTCAATCTCCGCGTTGGCAGCAGCGACGATACGGTCGCCTTCTGCACGTGCGGTATCTTTGGCCTCTTCCACGATCTCACTGGCGCGCTTTTGTGCTTGAGCGATGATCGCAGCGGCTTCTTGCTTAGCTCCGCTGATCACCTCTTTGGCACGTTGCTCCGCCAACTCCTGCTCGTGAATACCGCGCTCGGCGGCGGCCAGGCCATCGGCAATCTTCTTCTTGCGCTCTTCGAGCGCCGCCATAATCGGTGGCCATACAAATTTCATGCAGAACCACACGAAGAAGATGAAGCTAATGGCTTGCCCAATCAGGGTTGCATTAATGTTCATGCCTGTACCTCGTGTTGATGTCCGGTGGATTCCGTAAACAAAGGATTAACGGATTCGATTAACCGGCCAGAGCGAACAGAACGTACATGGCAAGACCAACAGCGATCATCGGTACCGCGTCGACCAGACCCATAACGATGAAGAACTGAGTACGCAGCATCGGGATCAGCTCAGGCTGGCGCGCAGCACCTTCGAGGAAACGGCCACCGAGTACGCCGATACCAACCGCAGCGCCCACAGCACCCAGACCCATCATGATTGCGCCAGCAATAACCAACAATGCTTGTTCCATTTTGATCTCCTGTTTCTAAAGTTAAATAGTGAATAAATAAGTAATTAGGTAATGCCAAAAATTAGTGGTGTTCCTGGTGAGCCATGTCCAGATACACGATGGTCAGGGTCATGAAGATGAACGCCTGCAGCGTGATGATCAGGATGTGGAAGATGGCCCAACCGAGCTGGAGGAAACCGGCGAAGCCGCCCATCACCCAACCAGCGCCGTACATAATCGCGATGAGGATGAAGATCATCTCACCGGCGTACATGTTGCCGAAGAGTCGCAGTGCCAGAGAGATCGGCTTGGCGATCAGGCCGACGCCCTCAAGTACCAGGTTGACCGGGAACATCCATTTGGGGAACGGCTGGAATGCCAGTTCGCCGAAGAAGCCGCCGGCACCCTTCATCTTGATGCTGTAGAACAGCACCAGCACGAAGACCGACAGCGCCATGCCGAAGGTGGCATTGGGGTCGGTGCTGGGTACGACTTTCATATAGGGAATGCCGACCGCGGTAGCGATTTGCGGCAGGAAGTCGATGGCGATGAGATCCATGAAGTTCATCAGCCAGATCCAGACGAAGATGGTCAGTGCCAGCGGCGCGACCACATCGTTCTTGGCGGTGAAGGAACCGCGTACGCTGGAATCGATGAATTCGATGATCCACTCGACGAAATTTTGCAGGCCACTCGGGGTGTCCGCGCTGGCCTTTTTCGCCGCGCTACGGAAAATCCAGATAAAGACCAGGCCGAGGAACAGCGACCAACCGAGGGTGTCGAGATGAAAGGCCCAGAAGCCCATCTCTTTCGCTTCCGCTGCACCGTGGGCGATACCCCAGGTACCGTCGGGATGTTGGCCGAATGTGAGGTTTTGCAGGTGGTGTTTGATGTACTCCGAAGAAGTGTGACCTTCGCTAGCCATGTCTACGTCTCGCATTTGATTTCAGAAAACCTTGGTACGCCGCGGTCATGTGACCAACGATGTACGCGCAAAGCAGTGGCAGGGGCTCAAGCCGAATCAGGATGATTCCGATGGCGAGCAGGGCCACTGTTGCAACAAAACGCTCGAACGCACAGCGATAGAGATAACGCATGTTGCGTTCCGGACTGAGGCCCGCAATGCGGTCGGCGCGTGCTAGCTGCCTGACCTGCTGCAGGTGATTGAACACAATGATGAGCGTGCCGTAGAAGACCGACAGGGCGGCTATTCCGCCTTGCAGGACGTAGAAAAGCCCGGCCAAGGCGGCAGAGGGAAGAAGGTACCAAACAACGATTCTTCTTAGCTGTGCCCGGGCATCGCTCATGTGTTTACCTGGATTGTCCCCGCACCGTTCAAAAGAGGGTACGAAACGCATGTTTCAGCAACGTAACGCGGGGCCAAAACGAAGCTCTCAGCGGCGCGAAAGTATATCCAGCCTAGCCGCTAGGGTCAATGATGGCACAATAAAAAAGGTTTATATTAGCTCGAACAGATATTTGCGAGCGCTAAGGTAGGTTTCTTTACGATTACTTTATGTGGTCGAGAATACCGTCCAGTTCATCCAGACTGTTGTAGGCAATCACCAGCTTGCCCTTGCCCTGACTGCCATGCTGGATCGCCACCTTGGCCCCCAGCTTGTCGCCGAGGTCCAGTTCGAGGCGACGGATATCCGGGTCTTCCTTCTTCTCCGCCCTGGCCTTTCCCTTGGGCTCCTCCAGGGTGTGCTTGACCAGGCGTTCGGTCTCGCGCACCGACAACCCTTTGGTCGCCACGTGCTGCGCCACCTTGACCTGCTGCTCACCTTCCAGCGCCAGCAGGGCGCGGGCATGGCCCATCTCCAGATCGCCATTTTCCACCAGACGTTTGACCGTTTCCGCCAGACTGAGCAGGCGCAGCAGGTTGGAAACCGCAGCACGGGAACGGCCCACCGCGTCGGCGGTCTGCTGATGGGTCAGACCAAACTCTTCGATCAGGCGGTGCAGCGCGGTCGCCTCTTCCATCGGGTTGAGACCTTCGCGCTGGATGTTCTCGATCAGCGCCATCGCCATGGCGGCCTGATCCGGCACGTCGCGAACGACTGCGGGGATTTCGTGCAGACCGGCCAGTTGCGAAGCGCGCCAGCGGCGTTCACCGGCGATGATCTCGTAGCGACCGCCCGCTACCGGGCGAACCACGATAGGCTGCACCACACCCTGGGCGCGGATGGAGTTGGCCAACTCTTCGAGGGTATCCGGGTGCATGTCGACCCGCGGCTGATAGACACCACGCTGCAGGATGTCGACCGGCAGATTTTTCAGCAGACCGTCGGCCGCCGCCTCTTCTACCGTGGCAGGCGCCGCATCGTATGAGCCGCCGTTGCTGCCCAACAGGGCCTCAAGCCCTTTACCCAGTCCTCGTTTTTTCGCTGCCATCTTCTTCTGTTGTTATCGATTGATTTGCAAAAACGGTGTTCAAACCGCCTGTTTGTGGTCTTCGCCGCGGCGCAGGATCTCACCGGCCAGCGCCAGATAGGCCATCGCCCCACGGGAGCTGCGGTCGTACTGTAGCGCCGGAATGCCGTGGCTGGGGGCCTCGGCCAGACGGACGTTACGCGGAATCACGGTACGGTATACCTTGTCACCGAAGTGCATGATCAACTGACCGGAGACATCGTTGGCGAGGTTGTTGCGCGGGTCGTACATGGTACGCAGCAGCCCTTCAACTTCCAGCCCCGGATTGACCGAGGACTTGATCTCCTCGATGGTCTTGAGCAGCGCGCTCAAGCCCTCAAGGGCGTAGTACTCGCACTGCATCGGGATCATCACCGAGTCGGCGGCGACCAGGGCGTTCAGGGTCAACATGTTCAACGAGGGCGGACAATCGACCAGAATGTAATCGTAATTATTGCGAATCGGTGTCAAGGCATCGCGCAGACGCTGGGCACGACCCTCGGTCATATCCATCAGCTCGACCTCGGCAGCGGTCAGGTCACCGTTGCTCGGCAGTACATCAAAATTGGCGGATTCAACGTGGATAATCGCCTGCTCAGCGGGAACCTGGCCCATCAGCACGTGATAGCTGCTGTATTCGTAGCTACCCTTGTCGACGCCGCTACCGACGGTGGCGTTACCCTGCGGGTCGAAGTCAACCACCAGCACCTTGCGCTTGGTCGCGACAAAGGAGGCGCCGAGGTTGATGCAGGTAGTGGTTTTGGCCACCCCACCCTTCTGATTCGCCACTGCGATGATCTTGCCCATTATGGTTTCCCCTCCAAATCCTTGCCGGTCACTGCTGTTGCCCGATACGTAACAGGTGGCGTTGCTCCTGTTCTAGACCCGGCACCCTGAGCGGTATCACCTCGATAAGCTGATAGCCCTGCGGCATGGCGGCCAGCTCCTGTTCAGAAACGGCGCCCTTCATTGCCAGGAATTCCCCCTTCGGGGTCAGCAGGTGGCGGGAGCCTGTCAGGATATCAGCAACCGGGGCGAAAGCGCGAGTGATAATACAGTCGAAGCTGACATCATCTTGAAACGCCTCGATCCTTTCGTGCACCACGGTCACATTTTCCAGTCCGAGGGTCGCCTTGGCCTGGATCAGGAAGCGGGTTTTCTTGCTGTTGGAGTCCAGCAGCACGAACTGCCGCTCGGGAAAGACCAGCGCCAGCGGGATACCCGGCAGGCCGCCGCCGGTGCCGACATCGATGCTCCGTTGACCGTGGAAATGGGGCACTACCGCCAGCGAGTCGAGCAGGTGGCGGGTGACCATCTCCGCCGGGTCGCGCACCGCGGTGAGGTTATAGGCCTTGTTCCATTTCGCCAGCAGTTCGACGTAGGCGATCAGCTGCTCGCGTACCGCTTCGGGCAGATCCAGTTCCAGCTTCGCCAGACCGGCATCGAGCTTGTGACGTAACTCGCTCAAGAGCCGAGCGCCTTGGAGTGGTTGCGTTTTTTCAGGTAGACCAGCAGCAGCGAAATGGCCGCCGGGGTTACCCCGGGAATACGCGAGGCGTGACCGAGGGTGGCGGGACGATTGCGTTGCAGCTTCTCCCGCACCTCGGCAGAGAGACCGCGCACCGCGGCGTAGTCGAAATCATCGGGCAGCACGGTCGACTCGTGGCGTTGGCTGCGCTCGATCTCATCACGCTGACGTTCGATGTAACCGGCGTATTTGGCCTGGATCTCCACCTGCTCGGCCACCGCCGGGTCGGCCACCGGCGCCAGCTCCGGTAGCAGTTTGAACAGGTCTTCGTAACTCACATCGGGACGACGCAGCAGTTCGTCGAGGCGGTACTCGCGACTCAACTCACCACCCAGCACCTGCTCCGCATCGGCCACCTTACCGGGACGTGCCAGGGTATCGCGCAGCCGCTGCTGTTCCTGTTCAATCGCCTCGCGCTTGGTCTCGAAGGCGGCCCAGCGCTCATCGTCTACCAGGCCCAGTTCGCGGCCGATGGGGGTGAGGCGCAGGTCGGCGTTGTCCTCGCGCAGCAGCAAGCGGTATTCAGCGCGGGAGGTGAACATGCGGTAGGGCTCGGCAGTGCCACGGGTGATCAGGTCGTCCACCAGCACACCGAGGTAGGCCTCATCGCGGCGCGGCGTCCAGGGCTCTTTCTCCTGCACCTTGCGAGCGGCGTTAAGTCCGGCCAGCAACCCCTGCGCCGCCGCCTCTTCATATCCGGTGGTGCCGTTGATCTGCCCGGCGAAGTAGAGTCCTTCGATCACCTTGGTCTCCAGACTCGGCTTAAGATCGCGCGGGTCGAAGAAGTCGTATTCGATGGCGTAGCCGGGACGAACGATGTGGGCATTCTCAAAGCCGCGAATCGAGCGCACCAGTGCCAGTTGCACATCGAAAGGCAGCGAGGTGGAGATACCGTTGGGGTAGACCTCGTGGGTGGAGAGCCCTTCCGGCTCGACGAAGATCTGGTGGGCATTACGTTCGGAGAAGCGCACCACTTTGTCTTCTATAGAAGGACAGTAGCGCGGCCCCACCCCTTCGATGATACCGCTGTACATGGGCGAACGATCCAGCCCGCCGCGGATAATCTCGTGGGTCTTTTCGCTGGTGTGGGTGATAAAACAGGAGATCTGCGGCGGATGCTCCTCGCGGTGACCGAGGAAGGAGAAGACCGGCGCCGGGTCGTCGCCCGGTTGCTCCTGCATCACAGAATAATCGAGGGTGCGACCATCGAGACGCGGCGGGGTACCGGTCTTGAGCCGGGAGACCCGCAGCGGCAGTTCACGCAGGCGATGGGAAAGGGCATTGGCTGGCGGGTCACCGGCACGGCCGCCCTGATAATTCACCTGACCGATGTGGATCAGACCGGCGAGGAAGGTACCGACGGTCAGCACCACGGTCGGCGCCCTGAATTCCAGACCCATCTGGGTCACCACGCCGGTGACCCGATCCCCTTCGACGATCAGGTCCTCCACCGCCTGCTGATAGAGGCTAAGATTGGGCTGGTTCTCCAGCGCATAACGCACCGCCGCCTTGTATAGCTGGCGATCCGCCTGGGCACGAGTGGCGCGTACCGCCGGCCCCTTGGAGGCGTTGAGGATGCGGAACTGGATCCCGCCCCGGTCGATGGCGCGGCCCATCAGGCCGCCGAGGGCGTCCACCTCTTTTACCAGATGGCCCTTGCCGATACCGCCGATGGCCGGGTTGCAGGACATCTGTCCCAGGGTTTCGATGTTGTGGCTCAACAGCAGGGTACGCACGCCCATCCGCGCTGCGGCCATGGCCGCCTCGGTCCCGGCGTGTCCGCCGCCGACTACAATGACATCGAAAGATTCGGGATAGATCATCTGCATTCACCAAAAAGGGCCGCACATTGTACGTCCGCGCACCCTTCAGGCCAATTCCCAGCGGCCGATAGGTTATGTGACCGCTTCCTAGTACATTGGTGTTAGGTTCATTGACGATATACACTACGGTGCTTTCCGCGACGCTGCGGCGACGCCCCCAGGTACAACCCACGGACAGCCATGCCTGACTACCTGAACGCCGAGAAGACAGCTATCGACTCCGTCGAGGATCACGACCGCTATGTCCTGCATAGCGAAGGTGAGATCCGTAACCAGCTGTTATCCCTGGCAAAAAAGCCGGATATCATCACCGCCTATTTCGGCGGCGGCAAACAGTTCTTCCTTACCGCAGTGTTGGGGGTATTGAAGGATCGCAATCTGGTCGTGCTGGATATCGGCCCCGATGACGAGGTCACCAGCAAGGCGATCAAATCCAACCGCCTGGTCTGCACCACCCGCAGTTTTGGTGTGCCGGTCAAATTCACGGTGGAAGGACTACAGAGCGCCAAATACCAGGGCCGCTCGGCCATCGCCGCCAACATGCCGGCGACTCTGTTCCGTAAACAGCGGCGGGAGTTTTTCCGGGTCCAGGTACCGCGCATCAACGCCCCGCAATGCACCATCCGCCCGAACCCGGAAGAGAAACCGATAACCCTGCAGATCGTCGATATCAGTGTCGGCGGACTCAGCTTTATCGCGCACGATTCTATCTTCAAGCCGAAACTGTTTGATGTTTACAAAAACTGTCGTGTGGAGCTGCCGGAATTTGGTGAGTTCGACGTCGATCTGGAAGTCCGTAACAGCGGAGTCTTTTTCACCGGCAAAAACGAAGCGGTCCCACGATACGGCGCGTCATTCCTCAACATCTCGACTCAGGTAAACCTGCACCTACAGCGCTATATCTATCATTTGCAGGCGCTTAGCGCGGGCCATTAACCACCGCCGATCCTACGACAGGCACTACGAATAAAATCGAGTTGTTTGTTGAAGTTGGTGCAACCGCCACAGATTAGCAGATGCAGTCGCAGACCGAGATGTTCGCGTAATCCCAGTTTTCGATCCTGGGATTGCGACATTAACCGCGTTGCCTGTTTACAGTTCAACATTACGCATTCTCCCCGTTAAACCAGTTCTCTGTCAGGCACAGACGCAACCGTGAACGTGCACGGTGCAGAATTACCCAGCAGTTGCTTTCACTGATCGATAACTCGTTACAGATCTCATCGGTTTCCAATCCCAACATTTCACGCATCATAAATACACGCGCCGTATTTTCCGGCAGATAGTTAAGGCAGGCATCGAACACGCGCCAGAATTGATCGTTCTCCAGCGCTGCGTCGGGATGTCGCCATGATCCGGGTTGGCTTTCCTTTGTCCAATGACCACGCTGATTGAACTGACCATCAAGACCATTATCGATCTCCTCATCGTAACTCTGTGTCGGGTGACGTGCCCTGTCACGAATAGTGTCGATGATCTTGTTACGCAGGATGGCGAAAACCCAGGTCTTCAATTTCGACTTGCCTGCGTAGTCCCGCTGCGCTGCCAGTGCAGCAGCGATCGCCTCCTGCACCGCATCCTCCGCAGCCTGTCCGTCGCGCAACTGCAATCGCGCAAAACGCAGCATGTCATGGCGCAGCGCGGCAATCTCGGCAGCGTCCACTGTCTCGCCGGGCAGAGTGGATGGCATCGTTATTCTCTTGTGACTGAGTGAAGTAACCTGGTTGAGTGTCGGCGCTAAGCCGATAGATTGCAATACGGGTTCAGCGAACACCCTGCTGCTCCAGCTCAGCCATCCACTTCTCCACATCGATCGGCAGATAGCCGGTCACATCAAGACGGCGATCCTCAAACACATCTTCAACGGGCGAGGCGTCCTGCCACGCCAGTACCACCTCGTCACGATGACGCAACAACGATTCCACGTGATAACGAAACAACACCATCATGGCACTGATCCAGCGATTCACCGGCCACGATGGCCAGGCATGATCAATATTGAAGCGATCCAGCATGGCGATGACATCCTCTGCTGCATACCAGCTTTCGCCGGTTACCCAGCGATTAGTGGCAAACAGGCCGATAGGATAGCCACAGGCATCCATGGCAATACCAATGATGTGCGTTATCGCCTCATCACCTTGCGGCCACACTTCACTGGCCCGCGGATAGTCGATCGGCCTGATCGCTGCAGGCATACCGGGCGCGCGCAAAAAGGTGTGGAAGTGGCCATGCTCAACCGCTTCCGGACGATGCGCGTGATAGTAGTACTGGCTATGACTTGCCCTGTCGAATACATCGTCGCGGGGATAGTGCTCCAGCTCGATAAACTCGCCCTGGCCGCGCAACACTTCGCCCACTACATTCAACCCTGCATTGTTCAGCACCCGGTAACTCTCACGAATATCCTGCGCCGCCGTCAGCATCCGCCGCCGCTGTTCGTTGTTGAACAGCCCGGCATGAGGTGCAGCCAGCGACGGCAGGCGTGGCTGTTGCAGTACGTTCACGGTAGCGCTCTGCGTAACAGTGATGCGATTTCATCACGGTCGGTGCTGGCGGTGGATCGTCCCTGCTCGTTACCATCACGAAAGACGATGAAAGTACTTTGATACTTCACACCAAAACCGTTAACGACATCTTTCTGTGTATCAAAATCCACTTTCAATACGGTAAGTGGTTTGAACTCATTCCGTGGTAACAGCTCGCTTAGAATGATCTCCTGTTTTTTGCAGGTGGGGCACCAGACGGCATGAATAAATACTACTGTCGGCTTACCTTCCGCCTGCAACGCCGCAAAACGCTGCTGGGTGAAGGGTAACGCCACCGCCGCTTGCGCGGCGGTGGCTAGCAGTAGTAACGGTAACAGCAGTAATTTACGCCACATCACTCACCTCCCGTTCATTAATGCGCAGCACAGGGGTTCATCATCGGCTTGGCGGCGCAGGGGTTTTTCGCTGCACAGGGATTCATCGCCGGTTTAGCCGCGCAGGGGTTTTTCGCTGCACAGGGATTCATCACCGGTTTTGCCGCGCAGGGATTCTTCATCGCCATTTTGTAGCTCTTTTGCTGTGTGGCTGCATAAGCGACCAGTGCGGCTAACTCTTTCGAATCCCACGGCAGAGATTGCGCTGCCATCGGTTCATTCATGCACAGTTGTACCATCTCATCCAGATGAACACTTTTCAGTCCATATCGCTCTTTAGCCATCTGCACAGAGTGTGGATAGGGTTGAGCAAAGGTTGCCTGATAGGCGCCATGGTTGTTGTGGCAAGAGCTGCAGGAGAGACCGTTGCTGGAGAGTTTGGTGTTGCGGAAAAGTGCTTCACCTGTGGCGACCAATTCACCCGCCATGCCCTTGTAGGGACGGTAATTCATCGGTCGTGTCACCTTTGATGCATCCTTGGGCTTGGCAGCGCATGGATTCATCGGCGCACAGGGATTCATGCTACGCCGCGGTGCGCATGGGTTGCGCGCAGCACAGGGGTTTGCCATTACCGGTGCGCCACTCAGTGCCAGGGTCAGCAAACTACCGGCGGTCAGCAGGGAAAGGTTATTGGCGTTAAAGGGTTTACGTTGCATGGTGTGCTCCTCCTCATTGTTGTGGTCACTATTTAAGTCGCACCACACAATGATTCCTTACACACTTTTGGCGTCAGCTTGAAAGTTTTTCCCTCAACCAGGAAGCACTGACACCGCCCAGCTTCACTTCACTCACCACACCGTCACACACCGCGATGAAACTGGGTGTCGCGGCGATACCGAATGTCTGCGCCAGTTCCATATTCTCCACCACGTCCACCTTGATCAGGTTAGGAAACTCCTGTTGCAGCTGATCCACCAGTGGTGTGATCGCCTTGCATGGACCGCAGTGCGCGGCGTGAAAAAAGTAGACACGCTTTCCCGCATCGACACCGTTATCCACCGCTGAGGTATCCGGTGTCGGCATCCCTTCACAGCGTTTAGCCTGACGCAGCACACGCCATTGCCAGAAAAGGATCAACGCCGTAACCGCGACTATGACTGTGACAATTAGCGTATTCATGGGCGCACCAGATTTCGTTGTGGATAGTAGGGCTGTCTGTAGGCAGCGAAGGCATCGATGTTCTTAAACGGAATATGGTCACCGATGTCCTTGCCATAGTATGCCTCGGCAATCACCTGATCGACACCGATCAGGAAATCAGCGGGGATACGCGTCAAACTGCCATCCGGTTTTGCCATTCTGTACGCCGGATCAAACAGCGAGCGTAACAGTGACGGCAAACGCAGCATGCCGAACAGCAATCCCGGCATGGAGCGCTTCACACCATAGAGTTTGTACAACACACCCTCCGGATCAGGAATGATCGGAAACGGCAGGCCGCGCTTTGAAAGATACTCACGGATATAGTCGTTATTCGATTCGAATACGCCGATGATCTCGATGCCCTTCGCACTATAGCGCGCACTCTCCTGCGACAGGCGCACGAAACGTACGGTGCAGAAGGGGCAGGTCGCATAGCGGAAAAAGACCAGCATGACTTTCCTGCCACGGAAATCGGCCAGGCGGATCGGTTTGCCGTCGATGTCGGGCATGGTGAAATCGGGGGCGATATCCCCTGCTTGTAGTGATGTCATCCTCGTCTCCTCCACGATATTCGGGTGCGGTACGCCTTTCACCGTTATGTCGCGAGAGACGCGGATTCCTTACATGGGCGAGATATTTTTTTCGTCTACCACACCCTTGCGTACCCGACCATACCCCCTGGCGCTGTCATATCGGATGAAGAACCGGGCCGGTGGTAGTACGTCAAGAATAGTGAACGGTTGTCTGGACTGAACAAACCGATAAATACCGCATTTGTCCACGGCTGTGCTGGCGCCCAGTATCGGCCAACCGTTTTTTGTTTAACCCAGTTGAACAGAATTCTGGCATCTTTCTGCGTAGCGTAGATTTACGAGTCAAATCACTCGCTCCACTTGGCATATCGCACAGTACACATCCTGCCTTTTCCGTAGATGCTACACATTTCAATACCTTACCCATGGCATGGATATTGCCGTATGACGTGTTTTGATTGCCCAGACCTGGAGACATAAAAACAATGCCATACGGATCGAATAAAGCTGATAGCCATTTTATTCAACTACCCATTACGTCACTAATACTGCTCCTGACGCTCAACACAGCCCCGTCTTTCGCTGTAGACGAGTTGACTGGTGAGACGAAAGAAGATGACTCTTCAGTTCCGGTCATCACGGTCGAATCATCGACGATCATGGATTACGCCACCAGCCAGACCGAGGCATCGACCGTCAATTACATCGATGGTGAGCGAGTTGAACAGATCAATCCACGCCAAATCAACGAACTGCTGCAGACCATACCGGGGATCACCTCCGATGTACGAACGGGTGAGGTTGTCGAAATACACATGCGCGGTATCAACCAGCAGGAGTTTATGTGGGAGGATACCGGTGTCGCCGTAATCATCGATGGTGTACCCATCTGGCAGAACGGCGGCAAATTCCGCCTCAATATGAGTGACATCAAAAGCATTAAGGTCATTAAAGGTTCCGCTTCCTATCTCTACGGCAACAATGCAATGGCTGGTGCAGTGATCATCACCACTTCGCGACCAAAATCGGCCAACGACTATAAACTCACCGCGGAAAAAGGCAGCCAGAATTATCAGGACTACACGGCGCAAATGCGCCGCAGTACGGAGCAATATGCCTTCGATCTAAATGCCAACTACCGCGATACCGACGGCTACTGGGTCGACTCCGCACTATGGTCAAAATCCATTGGCGGCAAATTTTCCTATTACATCAACAGCCATAGCGACCTGTTGGTCGGTGCTGACATTACACGCAAATATGAACAAGCACAGCGTGGGAGCACCAAAGGAGTTACTGAAGCAGAGGCCAACCCTGAAGGCAACGGCAGGAACTCCTTTCAAAAAGATAACTTCGTCGACCTGGACAAATATTTTTTCACCTATTCGAATGACATGGATCAAAACACCAATCTTATGGTGAATGTTTACGACTACCTGGATAAATACGATTATATTTCCAGCCCTCAAGACACTACTGGTGACGGCATTAACGATACCTATACCAATCACTCATTGCAGGATATCGTTCAGGATGGCGTCAAGGCGGAGTATCGACAGAAAGGTAGTGGTTACGCCTATCTGCTGGGTTTCGAAAATGCCATGCGTAACTATCAGTCGTCCAGTGAGCGACTTGCAGACTACAACACGACAAAAGGAAGTGTGACGACCTATTACTACAAAGGCGAGAGCTCCCAGGCAGAAGACGATCAAAATAAAAATGCCGTATATGGAGAGATCAAACTCGGTATCACTCCTCGTCTAACCACCACGTTCAACGTGCGCCACGACATTCAAAATGACAAGTACGACGTTTTCTCGCATGACTATGACGGCAGCACCTGGAGCGATACGAACACCGTCCGGGAGAAAACATTCCACGAAAACTCCTATCGCCTTGGTTCCACCTACGCCTCTTCCAAGCAGTTGTCGTGGTACGCCAATGTCTCCACCGGCTTCCGCACACCAACAGTTGACCAACTATTTGCCGGAGATATCAAAGGCGGCACATACCTTAACAACGAATCCATCGATGTGCAGCGTACGGTAAGTTATGAAGTCGGTTTCAAGGGACGAGGCATGATTCTGGACAACGACCTGCAATATGAAGTCTCATTATTCCGTACCGACAATAACGACATCATCGGCCGCAAGGATGGCACCTACTCTTCTAGCGATCCGGCCTACTTCGATAATGTCGGAGACGCTATCAATCGTGGCATCGAGGTTTGGCTGCAAAGCCAACCTACCACCGATCTGAAACTAACACTGGCCTACACTTATCTGGAATCGGAAGTTACCAGACATAACCCATTCAAGATTTCGTACACTACGTTGCCAAACGCTACCTACGACATCGTCGGTAACGAGCTGCCGCGTACGCCACACCACACCATCGACCTGTACGCAACCTATAGCATCACACCACAGTGGCGACTCATCGGTGAGGCCTATGCGAGATCCGGATACTACGCAGATGAAACCAATCTAATCAAAATGGATGGTTACGCCTATTACAACCTGCAAACCCGCTATGAAATCGCCATGGAGAACTCGAGCCTGGAGCTCTACTTCAAGGTCAACAACATCTTTGACGAGCAGTACTACCGTACTGTTTTTCTCACTAACGACAGTAATAAGGACGATGTTTTTGATGCGGAGGACGCCACGATTACCGTCGATCCAGGCAGGGAATATTACGCAGGTATCATCTATCGTTTCTAGGCGCTGTGCTGAGCGGCCTGTATTGCTTGCTAAAATCGACAGGCCGCTTTTCTATTCCAGTCGATACTCGATCGGCAGAACAAATTCCCATTCGCTGCGATTAAGCTCAGCGGGAAACGGCATCAAGCCGTTAAGACTGGCCACCAGGTCCATCGCTGCGCGATCAAGATCAGGATAGCCGGAACTCAGCGCGACCCGTAAATCGCTAATGCTCCCCATGGCATTGACGGTAAACGTCAGTTCCACCGTCCCCTGCCAGCGCATCCGTTTGGCCTTGGCTGGATAGCGCTTGCGCGCTTCGATGGCACTGCGCAGCGCATTGCGGTAATCGGTTTCGGAACGCTCGGCTATTTTGCTGTCATTGCTCGGTGGTACCGGCGGCAACAGTGGTGACGGCTGATCATCTTCCGGTTTTTTCTCGGCAGGTGTTTTCTTTTTTGCCGTCTTTGGTGCCACCGCTTTGGGTGGAGGCGGCGGCGGTGGCAGTGCTGCCGGTTTCGGCTTGACCGCCGCAAACATCGCCAGTTGTATTGGCAGTGGTTTTGGCTGTTCTTCCACTAGCCGGAAATCTCCCCACACCGCGATCACAATCGACAGATGCAACGCCGCCGAGATCAACAGACCAAGGTGGATTGGTTTCATTGTGCTGGCAGGGTGAGAATCGTCAGGCGTTGCAAGTGGTGCGCCTTGAGTTTATCGACCACTTGCACGAAGTTATCGAAAGCGACGCCGCGATCCACCCCGAGCTGGATCGCCTGCTCGCTATCTATACCACGTAATCTCTCATCTAGCGTTTCAAGCGTGATCGCAACACCATCTAGATGCAACTCACCGCTCTTGTCGATGGAAATTTCTATGACTTGATCGCCGCTTACCGGGGTGGCGCTTTCTGCTTTTGGCAGATCGAAATCGATCCCCTCGCGAGCGATGAAGGTGGCAGTCATCAGGACGATGGCGAGCAGCACCAGCATGATGTCGATGAATGGAATGACGTTGATCTGGTCGAAGCGTTTCATCTTTACGCCTCCTGCCGGGCCTTCCATTGATCTTCGATCTCTTCAATCCGCCGCAGCAGACCGTTGTAGATCACGATGGAGGGGATCGCGACAACCAGACCCAGTGCGGTCGCCTTGAGCGCCATCGCCAGACCCAGCATTACCGCGCTGGAACTGATGTGTCCCTGCTGACCGATATCGAAAAAGGTGACCAGAACACCGAGCACCGTCCCGAGCAGACCGACATAGGGGGCATTCGAACCGATAGTGGCAATGGTGGTAAGACGCTTACTAAGGTCCATTTTCAAACCATCGAGACGCGTGTAGTTTTCAACTCTCACCTGTTTGAAGAAAATGTGGCGCTCGGCGGCGAACCAGACCATCACAAAACTCATGCCTCCAAGGGTGAGAAAGATAAACGGGTCGAGCCACGCCTTCAGAAATTCCACGTTGTTATTCTCCCTGAATTAAAAACGGGTGGTAAAGCCGAGTGAGATCAGGAACGGCAACTGGTAGATCTCATCGCGGCTGGTGTAGTCCACATTGTAATCGTATCCGCCGACATTCTGCTGCGCATAGGCGTTAACCAGTTCCAGATAGCCGATGGTCTCCTTACTGAAGTGACGGTTTACACGCAGGTCGAGGCGATGGTAATCGGGCATCCGCTCGGAATTAATCTTGTTGCTATACACCGGGACATAGTGCTCGGGGATACCGCTCACCGGATCGGCGGGCACTAGAGTGCTACCCGTTATAGGTGTGTAGGGTGCACCGGAGTGATACCACCACTTGGCACCAAGGCTCCATTTACTGTCGAGTTTGTAGTCGGCAACCAGGCTGACAACCACAGGTTGATCGTATTCAAACGGGAATCGCTCACCGGTGACAGTGTTAATCCGTTCTGCTTTAGACAGACTAACCGATAACCAGCCCGACAGTTTGTCGGTTGGCGCCTTGCGCAGCAGTAACTCCAGACCCTTCGCTTCACCTTCGCCTTCGTTGCTGTAGCGGGTGATCGGATCGCTGGTCACCAAATTGTTGAGCTTTTTGTAGTAGGCCTCCGCCTTCCACTCCCAGCCGTCACCAGCCTGATGCTCGACACCGATAACATAGTGATCCGCGTCGAAATGGGTCAGTTGCGGATTACCGAAGACCTCCTCAACCTGGATAAAGCTGGGGAACTGGTGGTACTGCCCGGCACCGACACTCCAGGTCCAACCCGGTTGCGGTGTGTATTCTGCACGCAGACGCGGTTCATAGAAGGTTTCGTTAAGGTAATCCTCCTGCTGACCACTGACTCCGGCGGTAAGCGCCCAGCGATCATTGGGATACCAGTTCTCTTCCACATAGAGCTGCGACCAGTTCACGGTCACACTGGCCTTGTTGCTAAGTAGCGTCGCATCGCTGTAGTCGCAATTGACATCGAACTCGGTACAGCCGGGATCACGGAAACTGACATCGTAGTCAGCGTTGACATTGGCGACCTCGCCACCAATAGCGAGCAGGTGATCGCTACCCAGCGGTTTGGTCCAGCGGCCACGCCCGTACCAATTGTCCATCACGACCCGCGCATCGGCGGCAGCGGCGGCGTGGGTGACGGTTTCGCTACCCATATGACCAAAGCCGAGTGTCATGCCGTTACCGCTATGCTCCTGTTCCCACACCACGCCCTGGCTGTTGTAGGAGGTGTCGTTGCTGTGATTGCCGATCAGCACCGGGTCGTTTTCCGCCGCCGCCTGGGTACCATCGAGATTGACCTCGACGTTATCGGTCGCACCGGTGGCCTGAAACGTCAGGCGCCCACCGTCATCCAGTTTCCACAGATATTTGCCCTGGTAGTCGGTGTACTTGGGGAACTGCACCATATCGACACCCTGGATATCGACCATGTCACCGACCAGCAGATCCATGTAACTCATACGCGCCGCCAGGTAGAACGACTGATTCTCCTGCACTGGCCCCTCCAGCAGAACACCCGCCTGCAGCATGCTTATATCGAGCGTAGTACTGAGTTCATCCTCGTTGGGATCGCGTAGTTTTACATCGATCACCGCACCGGTGTTTCCCGCATACTCAGCACCGAAGGCCGCCGGGTAGAGATCGAAACTCTCCACCAGTTGCGAGTTGAAGACGCTCACCGCACCGCCCATGTGGAACAGGTATCCGGCGGGCATGAAATCGACGAAATAGAGATTGTCTTCCGGACGCGAGCCACGCACTGCGGGTGCGGCATTGGCGTCGTCATTGCTCACCACGCCGGGCATGGCCTGCAGTGCCCGCAACGGATCACCGCCGCTACCGGGCACCATCACCGCACTTTTACCACCAATGCTGTAACCGAGCGGCGGTGCCGCCTCGAGGCTGGAATCATCTTCACTATCGGTAATGGTGACCTGCTCCAGCCGATCCACCTCTTCGGCACTCGCCGTTATGGTGATAAAACACAGCGTACTCAGCAACAAAACTTCCCTGGCACTTTTCTTCACGCTTTTCTCGCCTCTTGTTTCAGCACTACCGGCCAACGCACACAAAAACGTGCGCCGCCCAGATTCGATTTATGGCAACTGACCGTTCCCCCATGACGTTCGATCACGCGCCTGACGATGGCGAGGCCCAAACCGGTACCACCGGTACCTCGCTCGCGGCTATCATCCAGTCGGTAGAAAGGATTGAAGATCGCTTCGCACTCTTCCTCCGGCACACCGGACCCGTCATCCTCGACACACAGCTCAACTTCTTCGCCGTTACATTTCGCACTAACCTGCACCAGTGAATGGGCATAACGCAGCGCATTGGCCAGCAGATTGTTGATCAACTTTTCCAGCGCGGTCGGATCGAACATTACTGGCCCGGTAATGCCCTCATCCTGTATCGCAATGGTAATACGATCATTGCCTCGGCGATGTTCGGTAAGCCGCCGCTCCAGCCATTCCAGCAGATCCATCGACTCGGGATGGATCGCCAGATCAGGACGATCATAACGGGCGTGGGTCAACAGCTCGCCGATTAAACCTTCCAGTTCATCGAGGTCACTCTCCATCCCGCCGAGATAACGTTCGCGGTCCGCCTCCTGTGGATGATCACGCAGCATCTCCAGGGCAAAGCGCAGGCGGGCTACCGGAGTCTTGAATTCATGGGAGACCGCGTGGGTCAGCTCTTTCTGTCCCTCTACCAACTGCTGGATACTTTCGGCCATGCGATTAAAGGTGGTGGCAAGCAGGTGCAGCGCCGAACTTTTCGGTACCGTGGTGCGCACACCAAGATCACCCTCACCAAGGTGGGTGGCATCGACCTTGAGCCGTTTCAGATCACGCCATAACGGGCGCAGCCAGAAGAGCAGCGCCATGGCAATCAACACGGTTGGTATCAGGGAGAACGCGAGCATGACACGTTCGTTGATATTGTGGTCGTCCAGCGGTCCGGCTACCAGTATCCAGTCCCCACGACCGGCACGACCGTAGTAGATCTCGGAGCGCGCACCATTGCCGCCACCAATGATCATGCCCTGATCGAGCAGTGCTTTTTGTGCGGCATCAAAATCGAGCTCTGCCTCATGTTTCAGCGCCAGGGGAAAACCGAAATGGGGCGAGAGTTCAGCGACGCCCTGCTGCAGGTCGGGATAATTTTCCAGATAACGTTTAACGAGGTAAGCGGTGCCCGAAGCATCACGATTCGCCTGCTCCTCCGGGGACTCGCCAAATGCGGTATAGATGGCATAGTCGCTGTCACCGATACGCCACCAGGCATGAGCATGCAGTGCATCGCTGCGGATATAGGTATGACCGCGTTGATACAATGCCAGCCGTTCCTCTTCGCTGATTTGCGCTGAATCGATCCGTGCCAGTTCCAGTTTCCGCCCGAAGTGCACGGCCAACTCTTCCACCCGCGCAGACCACTCGCTCTGCGGCAAGGTTTGCAACTCCTGTTGCAGCAGGTAACTGGTACCGCGGTACTGCTCCTCGGCCAACGCCGATACCCAGCGATCGATCAGTGGTTGCAGCGGGCTGGAGAGGATCAGTGCCAACAGAGGCACCAGCACCAATAGATAGAGGCGCAGGAAATGTTTGGTCATTATGCGACCTCGGCGACAAAGAGGTAGCCTGCGCCACGTACCGTCTTGATCCGCTGAGGTTCGATCGGATCATCACCCAACTTGCGCCTCAGTCTTGAGATGCGCAGGTCGATGGAGCGATCGGTTCCGTCATAACCGATGCCACGCACGTTACGCAGGATGTCATCACGGGAGAGCACCTGACCGGCATTACTGGCCAGTAGCCAGAGCAGATCGAATTCTGCTGTAGTCAGGCTAAGTTTCGCGCCGTTGAGTTTTGCCTCACGACAACTATGGTCGATTTCAAGATCGCCACAACGAATACGACCGGATGACACTACGTTCGGAAGATTGCCGTAGCGACGCATCACTGCACGAATACGTGCCAGCAACAGGCGTGGCTGCACCGGTTTGGAGATATAGTCGTCGGCACCCAGTTCCAGACCCAGCAACTCGTCCAGGTCCTCGTCGCGTGCGGTCAACATAACGATGGGGCCAGTGTAGGCAGGACGAACTGTGCGACAGACAGTGAAGCCATCGGCACCGGGAAGCATGATGTCCAACAGTACCAGATCCGGCTGCTCGCGCAGGATGCGTTCTGCCGCACGATCGCCGCGGGTTTCGATATCTACCCGCAGACCGTTCTTTTGCAGATACTCCCGCACCAACACAGCCAGTTTGGGATCATCCTCCACCAGCAGCAGGTGCGCCTCACTGTGTTCCTCTCTTTCCATGGGCGCATAGTACCCGCAGCGGGGTGTAACGTTCCATCACGACTCTGTATCAGTTTGTATACATTTCATCCGCCACGGGGAGTCATACAGCACTGCATAGACCGCACTAGCGGTGTTCTGGGGTCGTGTCCGAGGTAACGGAGACTGCAAGCGGCTAACTCAATCGAGTTCGTCAGAATAGCGTATAGCGATCTCGTGGAATTCTGCCTGCTGCTTAACAAATTCCTCAATGATATCTGGATCAAAGTGATAACCAGAACCTTTGATAATCGTCTCCACCGCATCTTCATGAGGATAAGGCTTTTTATACACTCGTCGGCTGATCAGCGCATCATAAACATCGGCTACCGCCATTAATCGCCCTGAGACAGGAATCTCGTCACCTTTCAAGGCATAGGGATAGCCTGTTCCATCCCAACGTTCGTGGTGACTAATCGCGATCTCACGTGCCATGCGCACAAAGTCGGTGGTACCCAACTCCTCCTCTGCACGAAGCAACGCATCGTGGCCATAGTTCGTATGTTTTTTCATCTCCTGCCACTCGTCTGGCGTCAGCTTACCGGGCTTCAGCAAAATGTGATCGGGGACGCCTACCTTGCCGATATCGTGCAACGGCGATGTTTTGTAGAGCAACTCGATGATTTCATCCGTAAGGTAATCGGCGAAACGTGGGTGTGACTTCAGACCCTGCGCCAGAACCCTGACGTAATTTTGCGTGCGCAGAATATGTTTACCTGTTTCCGCATCGCGAGTCTCAGCCAATGACGCCATACAGTAGATAGCCACGTCCTTGGTACGATTCAGTTCAGCGGTACGTTCCTGTACCTTTGCTTCCAACAGGTAATTTTGATTGGCCAGTGCACGTCGTGCCTGGTTAAGCGCCAGATGGGTAGCAACCCGTGCCCTGACAATCGGTGGGCTAACCGGCTTGAGGATGTAGTCTACCGCGCCCAGATCAAAGCCCTTTACCTCATCGGCGACTTCGCTTTTGACGGTAAGAAAGATCACCGGAATATCGCATGTCAGTGGATTATCCTTGAGCCGCCTGCACACTTCATAACCGTCCATATCCGGTAACATGATGTCGAGCAGTATAAGATCGGGGATCGGATCGGTCTCGGCACGTCGCAATGCCTGTTCGCCATCCATTGCCACCACCACCTTGTAATCGCCGTTGAGCAGTTCGACCACGACATCCACATAAAATTTCTCATCGTCGACGACCAGAATTTTTGCTCTATCGTTATCCATTTCTTTTTCCCATCAAACTTGCGGACAAGTTGTCCAGTGTGTGTTGTGCGGTATCGAAATCGTAGTTTTCGATTTGCGTTACCAGCTGTTTTAGTTGTTGTTGCTGTTTCTTTTCAGAGATTAATGATTCAATTGTTGTGATGACTTTCGCCGCATCCGAGTCTCCCTCCATCAGCATTTGTCGCAGCTGTCCCAACAGTTGTTGGAGATCGACCTGACCGTCAAT
The DNA here is from genome assembly GCA_050299175.1 of Thiohalomonadaceae bacterium. Classification (GTDB taxonomy): domain Bacteria; phylum Pseudomonadota; class Gammaproteobacteria; order Thiohalomonadales; family Thiohalomonadaceae; genus JAPHTQ01. The sequence goes on along the minus strand of JBNKVM010000032.1, from coordinate 7,731 downwards.
GGCTCTGGTTGATTTTTCACTCTGCATTTCATCTTGCTGTAATTCGGCAAGCCCATTGAGCAACACATCAAAGGCTTCAAGAAATGAGGGCGGCAACTCAGCGTTACTTATTTGCCCGGTAATCAAGATCTGCTCCAGTTGCTCTGCTTCCTGTTGCAATGTCCTGGCTCCGATGTTCCCGGCAACACCTTTTAGTGTATGCAGCTCGCGTCGCGCTCCTTCGTCATCACCCTCACCCAGGCGCTGCAAAATTAATTGCGGCGCCTCGCCATGATGAACAACAAACTCACCCAGGAGTTTTCGAAACAGCCGCCGATTACCACCGATACGTTCTAGCCCCCACTGCAGGTCGATACCCGGAAGATTATCCGGTAATGACACATCATCCTTTTCGACCACTCTTTCAGGCGCCTTGTTATTCAACTTTAACCAGCGACTCAAGGTGGCAAACAGGCGTGCCGGGTCAATGGGTTTGGGAACGTGCTCATTCATCCCGGCCGCCAAGCATCGTTCCCGCTCACCACTCATGGCATGGGCCGTCATGGCAACTATCGGCAGGGTTTTCTTACCCGTTTGAGTGCGAATACGCCGGGTTGCCTCATAGCCATCCATCTCGGGCATCTGGATATCCATTAATACCAAATCGTAGTCGCCGGTTTTAACGGCGTCGACCGCCTCACGGCCATTCTCCGCAATTGCCACCTCCAGTCCCATTCCCTCCAGGATCTCTCGTGCCACCTGCTGATTGACCGTGTTGTCCTCCACCAGCAAGACCCTGCCCTGTAGATAGCCACGCACTTCGCTATGCGGCGCACCATCACCCGACATGCGTGAGCCGCCCAATACTCGAATCACCGTATCGAACAGGGTGGATGGGCTGACTGGCTTGATCAGAAAACCGTCCATCCCGGCAGATTCCGCCTGCCGCATAACCTCTTCTCGACCATACCCGGTCACCAGAATCACCGCCGGTACATGGGTCAGCTCGCCACCATGTTTAATATGCCTTCCGGCCTCGACGCCGTTCATCCCCGGCATGCGCCAGTCCATCAGCACCAATTGAAACGGCTTGTCTTCGGCCTCCGCCGCTTTCAACAGCGCTAATGCCTGCTCGGCATTTTGTGCCGTACTGCTCTCGAAGGTAAAAGAGGTGAGTCGTTCCGCAAGGATCTCCCGCGCCGAAGGATTGTCGTCGACCACCAGTGCGCGTAAGCCGCGTAGATCCGGATCCGGCGTCAGCTTCTGCACAGCACTTTTGATTGGCGTAAACGGCAGATGGAAGATAAAGCTGCTTCCCTGGTTCGGCACACTGCGTGCCTCGATCGCTCCACCCATCAATTTCACCAGATGGTGACAGATGCTGAGGCCCAGCCCGCTGCCACCATAGCGGCGGGTGGTGGAATCATCCAGCTGGGTAAAGGCATCGAACAGCCTATGGATCTGCTCGGGAGGAATGCCGATACCAGTGTCACTGACCGTAAAACGCAGCCATACCCGTTCGCCCTCCTGGCGTTCCTTTTCCACGCTGACCGACACACCACCCTTCTCGGTGAACTTGATCGCATTACCCACCAGATTGGCCAGCACCTGGCCGAGACGTAGTGGATCGCCGAGCAGGTTATCGATTACCGCCGGATCGTGATGAAAGGTAAGCTCCAGTCCCTTTTCTTCCGCCCGAATCATGGTGATATCGGCCAGATTTTCGTAAACCTCGTCGAGAGAGAAAGGAACGTTTTCGATCTCCAGTTTGCCCGCCTCAATACGCGAGAAGTCAAGAATGTCGTTGATCACCCCGAGCAGCGCCTGGGCCGAAGCGTGGATCTTGTCCATGTAGTGATACTGGCGGGTATTCAGTTCGGTCTGCAGTGCCAGGTAACTGAAGCCCATGATGGCGTTCATTGGCGTGCGGATTTCATGGCTCATATTGGCGAGGAAATAGCTTTTAAAACGGTTGGCCTGCTCCGCCTCAGCCTTGGCCTTCGCTAACGCCTCTTTCTGCCGCCGCATCTGCGCCAGCCACAACAGGGTTAACAACAACAACACCGCAGCCACTGCCACCACTTTCCATACCAGGGCGTAGTTGACCTTTACGTCATAACGGATCGCCAGTGACTGCTGGCGGATCGCACGGCGTTCTGCATCACCGATGGTGGCCAGGGCCTTATTCAGGATCGGGATTAACTCCGGCCAGTCCTTGCGCACGCCGATTGCCAGATCATTGCTGTACGGTGCAGGCGCCGCCACCTTGAGATTGCCCAGACCCAGCTTGTCGATGAGGTAACTGGCCAGGGTAAGATTACCCACATAGGCCTCCGCCTTGCCGCTTGCCACTGCGGCCAGTGCCTCGGCAGCATCCGCAGTCAACAACAACTGTAGATCCGGGTAATCGCGCTCCAGATACTCCTGTGTGACATAGCTACGCTCTACCGCAATCCTCCAATCGCTTAGATCGTCCATTCCCGTGATCATCGGCGCATCCCTGCGAGTGAAGATCATGAAAGGGAAGTGCAGGTAAGGCGCAGTAAAGTTGAGAAACCTGGCACGCTTGGGTGACGGCGTTAGCGCCGGGAGGAGATCGATCTCACCCTTGCGCGCGCGCTCCACCGCCTCGGCCCAGGTTTGTTTTGGATCGTATTCAAGGGAGAGCCCCAGCGCTCCGGCAAGGCGCTGCATGAAGGCTGAGGAGATACCCTGATAGACGCCATCGGCATCGATGTATTCGATCGGCTCCCAGGCCGGATCGAGTCCAAGCCGTATCTCTGGATGTGCCGCGAGCCACGCCCGCTCCTGCTTGCTCAATGACAGCGTTTCACCCGCCGCTTCGCGACGCCCGGCGTTGACCCATTTACCGAGAATGGCACTACGCTCCTGCTCGCTGATATCCGCCAATGCCTTTTGCAGGATATCCTGCAGAATGGGCCAGTCCCTGCGTACACCAACCGCGTTGACCGAAGCGATGTCGTCGATCTTGCCCTGGATCTGCAGGTTGGAAATCAGTTCGTGCTCAATGAGATAGAGTGCCACCGCACGATTACCGACATAGGCATCGGCTTCCCCCTTGGCCACCGCATCGAGGGCATCGCTGGTGCTGGCGTACTCCTGCATTGTGACGTCAGGATACTTCTCTCCCAGAATGCGGGTGATGACAAACCCCTTTTCCACCGCCACACGCTGCCCTTCAAGATCAGTGATCTGCTCAGCATAGGTGCTGCCACGGCGTCCGATAATGACGTAGGGAATGGTGAGATAGGGATCGGTAAAGAGGAAATCCTTGCCTCGGGCCGGATAAGGAGTAATACCGATCAGGGCGGGCAGGCGCTTCTCCTGTACCGCTGCATAGATGTCATCCCAACTGCCGGGATGGAGTTGCAATACACCGCCCAGGCGCCGGTTCATGGCGCGGACAAAATCGGCACCGATACCGACAGGGCGCCCCTTGTCATCGACGAAATCCATCGGTGGCCAGGCATCCATCACCCCAACCTCAATCCGCGGATGATCGGCCAACCAGGCCTGCTCGGTATCACTTAGTGACAGCATGGTTTCTGCCCTGCCGGCTCCCCCGAGCAGACATCCCAACAGGCAAAAAAGTGCTGTTCCCCGTGTTGTCATTATTGCCGCATCCCTCTGGCCGGACAGCAGTTACGCTATCCTGTTCTTCTCTGGCCTGCTCTCGGCCACCAGCCCACAAAGTGTAGAACATACCCGACTTGCGTGAGCCACTACCGGCACGGCACTATGAGCCATGAATCCCGCAAAAGTAGAACGTAGCAAGGTACAAAAACTGGAGGATCTGCCCAACATCGGCAAGGCGATGGCAGCAGATCTGCACCTCATCGGTATCCACGCCCCGCAACAGTTAAAAGGCCGTAACGGTTATGAACTTTACGAAGCCCTGTGCCGCAAGACAGGCGCCCGCCACGACCCCTGTGTGATCGATGTTTTCCTCTCCATCGTCGACTTTATGAACGGCGGCAAACCGCAACCGTGGTGGGCGTATACTGAAGAACGGAAACGGTGGCTGGAACAAAACCTGTAGCAATACCCGACAAAATCACCCGGTTAGTGCCACGCAGTGACGGGATAGAAACACTGCTAATATCAGGTTAACACCGCATTACCTACTCCGCACGGGGGTTGCCGCCCATGGCAAAACAAAAAAATGGTGGCGGCGGGCAGGAGACCGCACTGCAAGAACTCTATCGACACAGCCAGTCGTTGCTGCGTCTATCCCGTACGCTTGAGCAGGCTGAAGACTACAACGACGTACTCCTGGCTGCCCGGCGCGAGGTATCGGAAACACTCGGCTACCCCACCATCTGGGTCTATCTGTTTTCAAAAGACGGTCAGTACGCCTATCCGCTGGCAGCGGACGGCACCGCCTCCGAGACCATCATGCATGACGAAAAGGCGGCCCGATTAACCATCCCCGGCGACCCGATGCTGGAGGAGATCGCTAGCAGCAGAGATATCGTTATCGTAGAAGATGCCCGCACTGACCCTCGGACAGACAAGGCCATCGTCGCCCACCTCGGCAATCGCACCATCATCAACGTGCCGATCCTGTTTCTCGACAGACACCTGGGCTCCATCGGCATGGGTACTTTCGGTGACGAAGGCATCCGCGTGCCATCACCAACCGAAAGGGATTACCTCACCTCACTGGCAAGCAGCCTGGCGGTAACCCTGGATCGCGTCCATCTGCAACATGAGCGCAAACAGACGGAAGAGGCGCTACGCAGTCAACGTGATCAGTTAAGCAGCATCTATGCTACCAGTCCCGTTGGTATCACCATGGTTAATCGTAGCGGACGGATGATTGATGCCAACCCACAGGCGGAAAAGATACTTGGACTGGAGAAGGATGAGATACTGCAACTTCAATACAATACCCCCGTCTGGAAGATTACCGCCCTTGACGGTTCACCTTTTCCTGATGAGCAACTGCCCTTCGCGCGCGTCAAAGCAACTGGACAACCGATAAAAGATATACAGCACGCCATTCAGTGGCCGGATGGCCGACGAGTGTTCCTGTCGATCAACGCGGCACCGTTATTTGATGAAGCGGGACAATTCGATGGGATGATTGCCTCGCTCGAGGACATCACTGAGCGTAAAGTAGCTGAAAAGAAACTACTGGAAAGTGAACAACTCTTCCGGGCTCTCGTAGAAAACTCGCCTGACTTCGTTGCACGCTACGATCTGGAATATCGCCGCGTTTATGTCAATCCGGCAATACAGAAACTTTTCTCCATCCCACCTGAGGATGTCATTGGTGAAACACCAAAGGAACATTCTCCCATCAAGACACCTCAAGTCTATATTGATCACCTGCAGCAGGTGATCGAAACAGGCGCCGAAAGCTTTTTGGAAATGCCCTTCCGCACAGCACAGGGTGAGATACACTGGGGCCAGATTCGTTTCACGCCAGAATTTGATGAGCGTAACCAGATCGTTTCCGTACTCGCTATCGGGCGAGATATCCATGAACTAAAAGAGAAAGAGCAGCTCCTGCAAGAAGCGCAGCAAATTGCTCACATTGGTAACTGGTGGCATGACATGGTGACCGGTGAGATTTACTGGTCGGATGAATTCTTCAACATGCTCGGCCGTGAACCACAAATCCCCAAACCAGAACTGGCCCAATTAATTGTACACCCTGATGATCTGCCGCTCCTGCTCAAGGAAATGGAGGAGTCGGCAGGCGGCAAAATGGAACATGACCATAATTTTCGTATTATCCGTCCTGATGGTGAGATTCGCTGGATCCGTAACCGCTGGCGACGGGTAAATGATATCGATGGAAACGAAATAAGGCGCGTCGGCACCCATCAAGACATCACCGAGCAGAAACTCATGGAAGAGAAATTGCGCGCCAGCGAACAACGATTCCGCGCCATCTTTGAGCATAGTTTCCAGCTCATCGGCCTGCTGTCAACTGACGGCACACTGCTTGAATCCAACCAGGCGGCGCTGGAGTTAGCGGGTATCGATGAAAGCGAAGTACTGGGCAAGCCATTCTGGGAGACACCCTGGTGGAGTCACTCCGCCGAACTGCAGCAACAGCTACGTGATGCCGTCCGTGAAGCCGCGGACGGAAAATTCGTGCGCTTTGAAGCGGCCCATCTGGATCAGGATGGCAGCACCCACTACATCGACTTCTCACTCAAACCAGTCTTTGATGCCGATGGCAGGGTTATCCAGATAATCCCCGAAGGACGAGATATCACCGAGCGCAAGCAAGCTGCGGCGGCACTAGCCGCAAGTGCGCAGCAATTCCGTAGCCTGGCAGAAAACTCTCCTGACAATATTGTCCGATACGATCGGGAATGTCGCGCCAGCTATCTCAACAGCAAAATGCGACAAGTTATCGACATCGATCCTGAATTGATACTCGGCAAGACACCCACTGAGCTTGGTTTCGGCGGTCCCGAAAACAGTGCTACCTACGAGGGTCACATCCGGCATGTGCTTGAAACCGGAGAGTCGAGTGACATGGAGTTAGTTGGACCCGAGTCCGATGGACGTCTGGGTACCCATCTCATACGTTTTGCCCCGGAGTACAACGAGCAGGGCCAGATAACTGGCGTACTTGCCATCGGCCGCGATATCACCGAGCTCAAACAAACCGAGGATGCGCTACGTACCAGCGAACATCGCTACCGCGTCGCCCAGGCCATGGGACATGTCGGCAACTGGGAATACAACCTGCAGACAACCCATTTTTGGGGGTCAGATGAAGCTAAGCGCATCTACGGATTCGATCCGGCAAAAGATGATTTTTCCACCGATGAAGTCGAACGCTGCATCCCTGAAAGAGAGCGGGTACACCAGGCATTGATTGATCTGATCGAAAAAGAGAAATCGTATAACCTCGAATTCGAGATTCAACCCAGGGACGGCTCGGCACCGAGAATCATCACCTCTGTCGCCGAATTGCAACGCGATGAGCACGGTAATCCGCTGAGGGTCACCGGAGTCATTCAGGATGTTACCCAGCTCAAGCAGGCGGAAAGGGAGCGCCAGCTTTATGCGGAGTTCCTTGCCAACATGGACCGCATCAACCGTGCGATTCAGGGTGCGGATGATCTCGATAGCATGCTGAGAGATGTGCTTGATGAGGTGCTGGATATCTTTGATTGCGATAGAGCCGTCCTGGTCTACCCTTGCGATCCCGCTGCCAACAGCTGGACCAGTCCAATGGAGCAGGCACGCCCCGAATATCCCGGGCTGGGCACAATGGATCTCGATATACCCATGGATCAGGAAGTAGCGGCAATGTTTAAGTTATTGCTGGAAACCCGGGGGGTCGTGAAGTTCGGAGCGGGAACAGAACATCCCCTGCCTGATGCCGGTGAGAATATATACGGTATTAAATCATTCATGGCTGTGGCCCTTTTCCCAAAGACCGGCAAACCCTGGCAGTTCGGTATACATCAGTGTTCACATGCCCGGGCCTGGACCGAGGCAGAAGAACAGTTACTGGAAGAGATCGGCCGACGCCTGTCGGATGGCTTAAGTAGTCTGCTGACACTACGCGATCTCCGTGAGAGCGAAGCCAGATACCAGCGGCTATTTGACACTGCTAATGAAGGCATCTGGATCCAGGACGAAAACTTCGTCACTACCTTCGTCAACGAACATATGGCCAACATGCTTGGCTATAGCGCCGACGAATTACAGGGAATGAAGGTCACCGATTTCATGACCGAAGAGGATGCGGTTGATCAT
>JBNKVM010000031.1:0-6695 GCA_050299175.1 Thiohalomonadaceae bacterium | reverse complement strand
GATCTGCTTCGAGTAAGCGATCGGAAGCATTTTCATCTGATCGTAGTCATAATCTCTATAGCGAGCCATCGTCCTTTCTCCGTGGCACGAGATTGTTCATTAAATTTTACCCGATCATGGGGTTTTTCGACAGCCTCAACGACCAAGCTCACAGGAAGAGGCGCGATAGCGCCGAAGCCCTGTGAGCTTGGTTATGTTGCTATTACCTTTAACCTTGTTTGTGTACTTGACTCAATAAACCGCTGATTAACGGCAGCGACTATTACCATAAACCCCATAAATACTTCAGGTACTTTTTCTGTTACCTGTTTTGTACCAAGAATTAACATTTCAAGAGATTCACCTGGGCTAACTGTTACCTTCGACATGCCAGATTCTTTATCATAAATATATGACATGCAATCTATCCATGCATTGTTGTTATTACCATAGAAGTCAGGGAACCCCATGACTTCGGAGAATACAGAATGAAAGGATTCCCAGTTTGCAATTTTGTTAAAGTCTATTGTCACTTCCATGGCTATTTCTTCTTGCAACATAACGCCGCGCTCTGTGGAAAATTTGGAGCGTAGCGGAAATTTTCTCGCAGTAGCGCCTTATTAATCTTCATATCGGTTTCAGCCCCTAAGATCTACAGCGATAGCTTTAAGATTTCTATATGCCTCTGGATCAAAGCCTTGCTCCTCCCAGTATTTTTTGGGAGAAGGGTAAAGATGTTCTGTGATACCCGTAGGAGATGATGGCTTGTGCAGAAAAATTTGTTCGAAGCACAAATCGCTATGACATAGCATGTACTGTAACAAGCAATATGCTTGTATTCCGAGATTGAATGTCCAGTGTGTTATATATGTGAGTAAGATAATTCTTGGCTGTTTAGTAGACCGGTACTTTTGTGATTTCGCAACAATTTTGTCTCGTATCGCCACAACAAAATCATAGATAAGATATTCGTTGCTAGCTTTGTTGTAGCTCCCTTTTGTGAGCTCTAGTGGTGCTATTTCCATTAGCTCTAGGTAAATTATTCCTGTGTCTGTTTCAAGTTTAAAATCTAAATCATTCTCAACATTCGGCGAGAACGAAATGACATTGAAACCCCAATTTGACAGATTAGCAATAAATGATTTGGCAACGAATAATTCAATGTCAGCTTTTGTTTCCGGGAATGCTACTTGCTGAAAGGCTGGTTCTTTTCCACTTTCGAGCCTTAGTGATCCTGTCGTACCGGTCGGCTTACGAGGTTTTTTCATAAAGGTTAACGCTTAGTTAAACGGCGCGCGTTAGCGCGTCCGAGCGAGGAACGAGCGATTTTGAACTTTTTGTTAGGGCTTTTCACGATATTGCTCTACAAACTTAAGGTAAATAGGCATAGTTGACTCATAACCTTCTTTGCTACGAGAACTGAGCGTGAATACCAGAAAGAATTCTCCCTCTTCAGCGTACGAAACACGTTCGTAATTTCCGTTATCTCTCGGGAAAAACTGATAAGACTTAAATTCTTTACCATCCCCTGCCTTTAGAGGCTCTAGTTGAGTCATTATAGGATTTGAACTCTGCTTAAAATCATTTTTATCGTTTTCAATGAGCTGACTTATTGATTTTGTTTCAGGAATTCGTGGTTTGAAAAGTGCTTTGGCATAAATAACTGACTCAGCTTTTGAAAAAGACTCACCTGTAGGAGCTTGCGTGTTTGCGCGGTAATGATAGCTATTCGGCATATCCTGGTGCCAGCCATCGATGGCGGGTAGGACAGGCCACCAATAAAAACACACTGTTCCGCATTTACCATCAGGAATAGCTACTTTGTATATCTCTGCGGATGCATTACATGATAAACAAGCAAGTACTAGCGTGAGGAGAATCCGTTTCATATATAGCCCTAACAAATGGAATGGACCCGTCCCTCTTCAAACCGGCCTCGTAGTGGGCCACGATGGGTATGCAGGAATCCATCAACGAAGAAGAAGGGTCCAATATGGACGCTACAACAATTGGTATCGATTTGGCAAAGAATGTCTTTCAAGTTCATGCCGCTGATGCTCGCGGTAAGACCGTTTTTACAAAGCGGCTTTCGCGAAAGAACTTTATGGCCTTCTTTGCTAACCTTCCGCCTTGTCTGATCGGCATGGAAGTCTGTAGCACGGCAAACTACTGGACTCGCCGGCTGCAGAAGTTGGGTCACGAAGTACGCCAAATCAGCCCACAATTTGTGAAACCGTACGTGCAAACCAACAAAAACGACTATAACGACGCTCAGGCCATCTGCGAAGCGGTTACTAGACCCAATATGCGCTTCGTACCGCCTAAGTCGATTGAGCAGCAGGACCTTCAGGCCCTGCACCGCATTCGCATGCGCCTTGTTCGGGACCGTACAGCCTTGGTCAACCAGACTCGGGGGCTTCTGCGAGAATACGGGGTCTTTCTTCCCATTGGAATCTACACGTTTCGTGAACAACTGCCTCAGGTGCTTGAGGATGCTGAAAATGAGCTGACGCCACTGACCCGCGAGATGATGGCCGACCAGGCGCAGCGTTTGCGTGAACTCGATCAGCGGATAGCCATGTATGATCGCCGCATTCACCAGTGCTTTCGCCAGAGCGATGTTTGTCAGCGTTTGGCAACCATCGCCGGCGTGGGCCCCATTGTCGCTACGGCACTCATCGCAGCGATTGGCGATATCCGCTATTTTAAAAATGGTCGGCATCTGGCGGCTTGGCTCGGCTTGGTGCCCAGGCAGCACTCCAGTGGCGATCGCTCGCGACTGCTCGGTATCAGTAAACGCGGCGATACCTATCTGCGCACCTTGCTGATTCATGGGGCGCGCTCGGTCATTTGCCGGTGTGATACTCGCGATGATGCATTGGCTCGATGGGCACGCAGCATAAAAGAACGGCGTGGCTTCAACCGGGCTTGTGTAGCTCTGGCGAATAAGAATGCACGCATCATCTGGGCCTTGATGGCGCATGAGGAATCATATCGTGCTGTGGCCTGACTTGATCTAACACTCAGCGCAGCACAGGAGGTAACTATCCATCCACGATTGCTTAACCCAGTTTCTGATGATGGCAACATAGGTCAGACCGGCTCTTGTGTAACCTGGTAATACACTCGTCGGACGCTTATCACGACAACTAACAGATAAGGCGCAAGAGCGCGGCTTCCATCAGGGCCCGAAGAGCAGTTTGACTCTTCACTCAGAGGCCGAATGTAAGGATGCAGTTGTGACTGTTGTTCCATGTCAGTTCTTGGTTAGCAAACCGGGACGGGTCCATGTAAGGTGATTATGTAGCTGGCACATTTATCGGGATATGCCGCCGGCATATATAATTGCAATACACCGCTATTTGTTTCAATAATGTTCTCATTTATAACCGTATCGTGCTACTGATATCTCCATCAGAGTTTCCATTCATGAAGGAACCTAATGAACCAGGTGGGATTACGATTCGCTCGGGTTGATTTGATGCTTCCATTCCGGCAGCTATCCCTATGATTTTATGCGCATTATCGTTACTTTTAGTGCATTTGAGTTAGAAACGCAAGCTCTTCTAATATTGTTGCACCTCGGGGGCTCCCACACTTTTTTGTGCCATCTGAGCTTTAGCAAGCTGACTGCTTTCTAGGCGATGCTCCCTACTCGCGTAAACTTTGAACCGAACTGGCACAGTATGCGGTCGCAGGTTTCACCTGTCGGCTCAGCGCCAGACAGCCTTGCTGATCGCCCATTGGCTCGATCCTCAGGTCGTTCCCATCCGCGGGCGGTACAATCATGTAGTGATTCCGCTCGACCCGCGTGGTGTCTGCGTGTTCAAAGGGTGAAAACCGCAGGTCTGAAAGCAGGCACTGTTGGTACAGCACGGGGATCGATCGGGATTTGAAGATCGCCTCCACCATCAGGCGCGACCGTTCGCAGGCCGCCATGCTATCGCTGTTGACGAAGGCGGCGTTGATGTCGCCGGCGCCGTTCTGGGTCAGTAGCAGGAGCAGGTAGAGGCTTTTCATGCACCGGTCTGCCGACTAGGCGTTGTAAAGGGTCGAGGCGTCGACGTAGATCTGGTATTCGCGGATCAGCCCCCTGGCGATGCCGAAGTAGTTCATGAACGGCACCTTGAGCTGGCTGCCGTCATGACGGGTGTAGGTCACCTCCCCCCGGCAGATGATGGCGCTGCCGTCGCGCAGGATCTCACGCACCTCGTGTTGAAGCGCCTGGATCGAGTCGAAGAAACCCTGCACCATTTCCGTGACCGGCTGCCTGCCTGCTATGGGCGCGGCGTTGCCGAATCGGAAACTGGCATCGGGTGAGAGAAAATCGGAAAACGTCAAGGCGTCTTTCTGATCGATGGCACTGAACAGCGCCTGGATGTCGGAGTCCGAAAGCCGGTTGGAGAGATCGGGATCGTTCATGGTCAAAGTCACCGGGTTAGTTGTTATAGCTTTCTCAGGGTTATTCAACCCCCTGCACCCGATCTGGAACTTGACGCATATCAAACCCATATCGCGTCAACATGGTGAAATCTCACTGTCGTCATGCCGTATCAGTCGACAGAGACCGCTGTTAACAGAATCCCAGCTGCCGATGCCGCGTTTGAAACATCTCTCCGCCGCCTTGCTGCTCCTCTGCAGCCCTCCCCTGCTCGCCGTCGATCTGGAGAACGGACGGGACATCAATGAGGTCTGCGCCGGTTGTCACGGCGAATACGGCCAGGGCGGCAACGAGGGAGAGTATCCCCGACTCGCGGGCATGCCCGCCCCCTTCCTGGCCCGGCAGTTGCATCTGTTTCGCGAGCGCAAGCGACCGAACATGGCGATGATCGAGTATGTGGACGACCGCCAGATGCCGGACCAGGATATCGAGGATATCGCCCATTTCCTGCAGGGTATCGAACTCAAGACCAAGCTCCCGCCGGTGGACGAGAACACGCCCGGCTTCAATGCCTATGAGCGGTTACTGGAGTCGAAGCGGCTGATGCAGATCCCCCGCGCACCCGGCGATGTGGAGCTGGGACGGAAGCTGTACCGCAGAGAGTGCGCCAGTTGCCACGGCCGGGAGGGCTTGGGTGATCGGGAGAAGGCCGTGCCCATGCTGGCGGGCCAGTACACCGACTATCTGTGGCGTCAGGTGAAGAAGTATCGGGGGGGTGTGCGCATCCACGATCCGGATGCTCCGGAGGAGCGGTTGCTGCTCGATTTCACGGACGACGAACTGCGCGATATCTTCGCCTATCTCTCCATCGTCGATGACTGAAGCCTAGTTATCGCGACCCGGTATCGCCGCTCCGGGACGCACCGTGATGAAGCGATAGGCCACCGCGGTCAGCCCCCGGCGGCTGGAGATCAACACCTTGGCCTCCCACTCCATGGCGTCCCTGACGCAGACCGGCAGCAGTCCCTCTCCGGTGAAGATGCCCTCTCCCGCGGGCTTGAGCGTGAAGCGGTTGAAACCCATGTTCATGTCGACGCCGCTGAAATCGATCGCCACCTGTTGCGCCGCCACCCCCTCGAGCTCGACCCGCAACTGCAGCGGTTTGACCAGCGGTATCGAACGCGGCTCGATGGCGAAGCTGACCGCCCCCCCCTCGACCTGCGAGCGGCAGGGACCGGCGCGCAGGTCACAGGCGGGATCGGCGGGAACGGATACGGCAATCTCGGGAAAGAGCACGGGCCAGGCCTTGTAGACGGCCACGCCGCAGACGGCCGCCAGCAGCAGTCCCAGAACGCCCCAGAGTATCGCATTGCTCTTCATCGTCGATGCCCTGCCGGCTGCATGGCCGGCGACTACGGCAGATCACTGCGTTTGAAAAGATAGAACCCGAGACCGGCACAGGCGGTCCCCAGCGCAATAGGATATAGCAAGGCATAGGCGATGTATCCCGCCTGGCCGAAATTGTCCAGGATCACATAGGCGGTGGGACCCAGCAGCACCAGCTGGGGGTCGAACAGCATCATGGTGGCGGTGCGGAAGACCTGCATCGGGTTGGCCAGGGCGATGCCGACTGCTGTCTCCGGCGGCAGATGCTCCTGAATCAGCACGCCGAGCAGAATCAGGTCGAGAAACAGCAGCAGCGTGAGCCAGACCACGAAGGCGGCCCCCTGGGCCACGTCGGCGCTGCGGGCGACGGTGGAGATCAGCATGCCGATGCCGAGGAAGCACCAGGCCAGCGACATCAGCAGGCCGGTATAGTAGACCAGCAGGTCCCAGGGCACCTCGACACCCTTGGCCATGCCCCATAACGTGGCCCCGACCATGGCCAGGAAGACCGGCAGGAAGACCACCAGGAAGCGGCCGAAGACTCGTCCCCAGAACCAGGCGCTGAGCGAGATGGGCAGCGACAGCAGGTATTCGAACACCCCCGCCTCCCGGTCGCCGGCCACCGAGCGCACGGTGGTGATGAGCACGAAGATGGGCAACATCGCCATCGACAGCTGGATATAGGTGATCAGCAGGCGGGAGAGCCCGGTGAAGCCCATGATGCGCGATTCGGCCAGGCCGAAGGCGAACAGGATCACCACCAGCCCGCCGAAGACCATAGCGTAGACCATGAACCAGCGGGCGCGCAGGGACTCGATGACATCGGTGGTGGCGGCGAGCCAGAGGTGTTTCATTGTTGGGCTCCCTTGGAGATGGTCGGCAGGGCCGACTCCTCCTGACGCTGCTCCGCCTGATCCCTGAGGCGCTCCAGCAACTGCTGGCCGTGGAC
>JBNKVM010000030.1:0-195513 GCA_050299175.1 Thiohalomonadaceae bacterium | reverse complement strand
ACCAGGAGTGCTTGGAGCTCTCCGCCACGCCGTCGCGGAAGTAGGCGTCGCCGTGGGTGTTGATCGGTTTGAAGGTGCTGAGGTCGCCGTTCTCGATGTAGCCGCCGGGCAGGTCGAAGATGGTGCCTTTGCTGTCCTGCGGGCAGTCGGGTACGGAGAGGTAGTTGGTGATGCCCTTACCGTAACCGGCCCAGTCGAGATAGAAGGCGCCGACCGCCGGGACGTCGGTCATGTAGACCGATTTGACGAAGTGGTCCAGCTTGTCGATCCAGCCCTTGATCATCATCAGGCGCTCCATGTTGAGCACCGACTGGGCATTGAGGTTGATCGAGTTACTGATACCGCCCACCGCCAGGTTCTGGATGTGCGGCGACTTGCCGCCGAGGATGGCGACGATTTTGTTGGCGTAGTTCTGTACTTCCAGCGCCTGCAGGTAGTGCGCGACCGCCAGCAGGTTGACCTCCGGCGGCAGTTTCATTGCCGGGTGGCCCCAGTAGCCGGAGGCGAACGGGCCGAGCTGGCCGCTGCTGACGAAGGCCTTGAGGCGATCCTGTACCGCTTTCATTTCGTGCGGGCCGTTGAGGCTCCAGTCGGAGAGGGATTCGGCCAGTTGCGACGCCTTTTTCGGATCGGCCTTCAGCGCGGAAACCACGTCGACCCAGTCCACCGCGGAGAGGTGGTAGAAGTGGACGATGTGGTCCTGTACCGCGTGGGCGGTTTGAATGATGTTGCGCACCAGTTGTGCGTTGACCGGTACTTCCATCTGCAGCGCGTTCTCTACCGCGCGTACCGAGGTGATGGCGTGTACCGTGGTGCAGACGCCGCAGAAGCGCTGGGTGAAGAGCCAGGCTTCGCGTGGGTCACGGCCGACGAGGATCTTTTCGATGCCGCGCCACATCTGGCCGGATGACCAGGCCTTGGTGACTTTACCTTTATCCACCTCGACATCGATGCGCAGGTGGCCTTCGATGCGGGTAACCGGGTCAACAGTTATGCGTGTAGTCACTTTTGTTCTCCTCTCTGAATTCTTTTGTTATGCGCGCTCGGCGTCATGCAACACCGGCAGCATCTTGACCAGTACGATGTAGGCCATGATTTCGAAGGCGATGATCCCTACGGTCACCATGATCTCCGGGACCGAGGGGAAGTAGCTGTAACCCGGGCCGGGATTGAAGGTGATGAGGTAGGCGTTGAAGCGCCACAGGGCTCCGGCGAAGAGCATCGAAACTGCTGCATAGAGCAGATGCTTGCCGCTTTGTCGCCGTGATGCCGAAGTCAGGATCACCAGCGGCACTACGAACAGTGCGATTTCGATCCAGAACATCAGCGAGGCGAAGTCGAAGGCGAAGGCCATGCCGAGTTTGCCGCGCAGCAGCAGTTCGCCGAAACGCACCAGCAGGAAGCCGCCAAGCAACCAGATGATGGCGTGTGACAGACCGGACAGCAGATGGCTCTCGGAAGGACGTTTGAAGCCGACGGTCACCATCGATGCCTCGAACAGCACGATGGAGAAGCCCATGGTCACGGCGCTGAGGATCGCCAGCAGCGGCAGCAACTCCATGCTCTGCCACAGCGGATGAACTTTGTAGCCCATGGCGATGAGCAGCGAGCCGAGGGAGGACTGGTGCATGGTCGGCAGCAGTACGCCGAGGGCGATGAAGAAGAACAGCAGCTTGTTGAGCTTCTCCTGCATCCCCTTGAAGCCGAAGCGCTCCAGCACGGTGGGACTGAACTCGATGAACAGCACCAGGATGTAGGTCATGACGCAGAGACCCACTTCCAGCATCACCGAGTTAAAGTTCCAGTTCCACGGCAGGAGGATGTTATAGAACTGCCACCAGCGCCCCATATCGAAGAAGGGACCGAAACCGCCGAGACCGTAACCGAGCAGGCTGGCCAGCACGGCGGGACGGATCAGCGGATGGTATTGCCCCTTGTTCATCACGTAGATGGTGATGGCCAGAGCGTAACCGCCGCAGGCAAAGGCGGTGCCGACGACCACGTCGTAGACCACCCAGATGCCCCAGGCGTGACCACCGTTCAGGTTGGTGACTGCGCCCATGCCGTCGATGAAACGGATGGCGAGGAAGAAGAAACCGATCAGGGCGATGATGCCGAGACCGATCACCGGCGGGGTGAAGATGCGCCCGCCCAACTCTTTGTGCGCACTCATGATTCACCTCCGTCATCTTTACCTTCGTTGCGTTTGACCACGTAGGTCAGTCCGGCGAGGGCGATCGCGGGCAGGGCGAAGTAGCTGTAGAGGGTGTGTTGCACCCCTTCCGCTACCGAGGCGGCGGAGCGTTCACCCAGCGGCGGCATGCCCAGTTTGTCGAAGGGGATGCTGGAGATGTGCAGCACGTTGGTACCGCCCGCTTCCTTTTCGCCCCAGACGTGTTGCTGGTAGTCAGCGGCGATCACCTTCTCGTGATGGCTGTAGGGCTGACGTACATCGCCACGCGGATAGTTGTAGACATCACCCGGTTTGAGACCGAGACGTTTTTTCGCCTCGGCCATCAGCGCCTCGCGGGAGCCGAACAGGGTGGCGCCGGTGGGACAGACATCGGCACAGGCGGTGGTGAGACCGTTGTTGAGACGCTCCACTCCGGCCTGGTTGCACATCTGGCACTTCTGGATCTGGCCGAAGGGTTTGTCGTACTCGAACTGCGGTACGTTGTAGGGACAGCCGACGGTGCAGTTACGGCAGCCGATGCAGGCGTCGGCATGGTAGCTGACGATGCCGGTGATCGGGTCGTGGCGCATCGCGGTGACCGGACAGACCGAGACGCAGCCCGGGTCGACGCAGTGCATACAACTGCGTTTCTCGAAGGCGAAGCCATCGGTGATGGCATCTTTGTGCTCGCCTTTACCCTCTTTGTAAATCTTGATCACGTTGAGGGTCTTGCCGGAGAGGTCGCGGGCCGAGTCGTAATAGTCCACGTCGCCGTCAAACACCGGCGGCATGTGGTTAGCCTCTTTACAGGCAGCGACACAGGCTTTGCAGCCGACGCAGAGAGTGGAATCGAACAACATGCCGATCGCCTCGGGCGCCGGCTCCAGATTAGGCCGCGCTTCGACGATGCTTGCGCCACACAGGGCGGAGGCACCGACGGCGGCCTTGAGAAAGTCACGACGTTTCATGGCAGCCCCCTTAACCCTGGTTGTCGCTGCTTGAATCGTCCTTGTTCCCCAGCTTGCCCGCGGCGACGACACTGGCCCCAACCGCTGCACCGATTACCGCGCCGGTGGTTGCTGCCGCACCGAGGGTGATGCCGGTGGCGCCTTCGCGCTCGTCGATCAGCGGGAATTCGTTGGGCGGGGTGTGGGTCTTCACGTCGGAGAGACTGAACAGCGGCTTGGTGAAGCCGACGCCGTCTTCGGTACAGCCGAAGCAGGGGTGACCGACACCGATGGGCCAGGTGCCGCCGCCGATGTCGTTGAACTCGATGACGCCGCAGTTGGCGTGAGTCTCCGGGCCTTTGCAGCCGAGCTTGTAGAGACACCAGCCCTGCTGGTGACCCTCGTCGCCGAACTCCTTGGCAAAGCGACCGGCGTCGAAGTGCGGACGGCGGTAGCAGTTTTCGTGGATCAGGCGGCCGTAGGCAAATTTGGGACGGTTCTGGCTATCCAGTTCCGGCAGGCTGCCGAAGGTGAGGAAGTGCATCACCGTGGCGAGGAAGTTGTAGGGGTTGGGCGGGCAGCCCGGAATGTTGATGACAGTCTTGTTCGGCAGGATGGCCGAGACGCCCTTGGCATCGGTCGGGTTGGGACCGGAAGACTGCACGCCGCCCCATGAGGCGCAGGAGCCGAAGGCGACAATGGCCGCCGCGTGTTCCGCCGCTTCGAGGGTGTGTTGCAGCATGGTCTTGTTGGCGATCTTGCAGTAGATGCCGCCGTCCTTGGTGGGGATGGAGCCTTCGACCACCAGGATGTACTTGCCCTTGTTGGCGGCCATGGAGGCCTCTTTCGCCGCCTCGACCTGATGGCCTGCGCCGGCGTCCAGGGTCTGGTGGTAGTCGAGGGAGATCATCTCCAGGATCAGCCGTTCCAGGGTCGGGTGTTCGCCGCGTAGCAGGGTTTCGCTTGGGCCGGTGCACTCCTGGCCATGGAGCCAGATCACGACAGGGCGTTTGCGCGGGGTGGCGACCGCTTCGGCCATCGCCATCGCCTGCTCGGTGGTGAGTCCCATCGTCGCGGCGATGCCGGTACAGAATTTGAGGAAGTTGCGGCGGCTGATGCCGAGCCTTGTTTCAAGCCATTCGAAATTGTGATCGCTGCTGGTCATGCGTCTACTCCCATTTCCCCTACAGATGATGTTGTTAATAGTAGTCCGTGATGCCAGCCTTACAGCGCAAACATCATGCCAGGGGGATGACCACAGAGAATCAATGGGTTAAGCGGGGAAAGCCCTACAGAAAGTGGAAATATTGTGACGGGGTGGAAGGGGAGAGCGGGATGGAAATGTCCACTTACTTTTACTCAAGAATGCCCCTAAAGGTGGGTGATGACTTGATCGACGGGTAACCGCGATTTGGGCAGGCCAGCGTTGAAGTCGTCGCTGCTGTGGTAGCCGAGAGCGGCGAGTACCACCGAGGTGAGGCCGCGTTCCTTCAGATCCAGCTCTTTATCCAGCGCGGCACGGTCGAAGCCTTCGATAGGGGTGGCGTCGATCCCGAGTGCGCCAGCACCGAACAGCAGAGCACCGAGGGCGATGTAGACCTGCTTCTCCATCCACTGCTGGGTGTCGCCCAGTTTCTTGTGCAGGTCGACATAGAAGTTACGTCCGGCGAAGGTTTTCTCCTTGGCATCGACAGAGGGGAAGCGGCCGTCGAGATACTCCTGCTCGATCACTTCCTGTATGTGTTCATCGCTCCAGCCATTTTTGGCGCAGAGCACGACGACGTGTGAGGCGTTGAGCACCTTCGCCTCGTTTGCGCCATAGGGACCGGTGGTGGCGCGGGCGATCCGCGCCTTGCCTGCATCGTTGGAGGCGAAGATGAAATGCCACGGCTGGGAGTTAATGGATGACGGTGCAAGGTGCAGCAGGGTCTGCAACTGTTCCATCAGTGCGGCATCGATTCGTTTTGCCGGGTCATAGGCCTTGGTGGTGTAACGTGCGGCAGCAATGCGGGCGATGTCCACGTGGTTGTTTCCTCTTCAGGTATAGGCGTAAGTGTAACTGCCAAGAGCAAGCGATATGACGACAGAAATGAGCACCACAGCACCGTAAATGTGTTGCCTCCGATCCATGCGGGCAAAATCTTTCCAGCGACCGTCGTGAGCGGCACTGGCGCGGCGAAAAACGACGATGACGCAGAAGAGATTGCTGAGGATAGCGAGCGCAGCGAAAATGATCTTCAGTAGCAGGATGCCGTTCTTTCCTGCATCGGGTAGCAGCATGATGCCGGTGATCAGGACAACAAGGATGGCGGGGACTTCGACGAGCAGATCGACGCGTTTATGCAGGTCGACGAGGATTTTTTCCTGCTCTCTTCCCTTGCCGAGGAGCGCACGTTCAAAGAGTGTTTCAGTGAGGACGCATCCGAGCCAGATGCCGGCAAAAGCTAAGTGAATGGGCAACAGCATGGAATACATGTCATCCCTCCCCAAAATGGTTTTCGCACCCGGATACTGTGTTGCAAAGTCTTCTCCGGTGCTCATTTACTACTGTTAAACGTTCAATTCACTTTTTCGAACAAGATGTCCCAAACTCCATGTCCTAAACGCACACCACGGCGTTCGAACTTTGTTTCAGGCCGGTAGTTCGGCTTCGTTACATAGTCGTTGGTATCGGAAAGATTTGCAAACCCTTCAGCGCGGCTCATGACCTCCAGCATATGTTCGGCATAGTTTTGCCAGTCGGTGGCAAGGTGTAACTGGCCACCCAGTTTCAGTTTGCGCCGTACCAGTTGTGCCCATTCCGGTTGGACCTGACGCCGTTTATGGTGACGCTTTTTGTGCCACGGATCGGGAAAGAAAAGATAGAGTGCATCCAGCGAATCATCCGGGATCTGTTTTTCCAGTACCTCTACTGCATCGGCGCAAAATACCCGTACATTGGTTAGTGCGAGTTCTTCGATCTTTATCAGCAGATGGCCGACACCGGGGCGGTGTACCTCGATACCGATGTAATCATTTTGCGGATGGTTCTTTGCGATCTCGGCCAATGACTCGCCGTTACCGAAACCGATCTCAAGAATGCGTGGTGCGGTGCGTCCGAAGATCGTATCAAGGTCGAGTGGTTGCGCACTCTCTTCAATACCGAAACGCGGGAACAGATCGTCCATCGCCCGCTGCTGGCCGGGAGTGAGGCGGCCTTCGCGGCGAACGAAGGAACGAATACGGCGTATGAAAGGTTTGCTGTCTTGCATGGTCAGGGACGGTAGTGGTTGGGGGTGCGATTTTACTTGGCCTAATCGAATAAGCCAAAGCTCATTCCGCCGCGCGCCCTTTTTGCCACTGTTCGATACTTTCCACCACACGCCGATGCGCCTTGATCGCGGTTTGCAGGAGTTCCTCGTCGGTTTCAGGAAGTGATGTTTCGATACGGCGATAGAGTCCCTGTAATTCCAGGGCGCCGATGCTGCCCGCCACCCCTTTGAGGGTATGGGCCAGTTGGCGTGCCTCATCGGTTTGTTGTCGCTCGATCAATTGCCTTAGCGCTTCATCGTCATCCGCATGATGTCGGGTAAAGCCGAGCAACAGGTTTGCATAGAGATCGCTGTCGCCGCCCGCATGGCGCAGACCGTTACGGACAATGATACCTGGCAGTTCGTCGAACGACTCCTGCTCTTCAGGATGGCTCTGTGCGGATTCTGTAACCGGCAGGCTGAGGTAGTGATCGAGAACGTCATACAGGCGCTCGGGTTCGATGGGCTTGCTGATAAAGTCGTTCATCCCGGCGTCGAGGCAGGTCTGGCGGGCCTCTTCGGTGGCATGGGCGGTCATCGCTACAACGGGCAGGCTGCCCAGTTGCGGATTATTACGCAGCTCTCGGGTCACTTCGTAGCCGTTCACGTCCGGCATCTGGATATCCATCAGCACCAGGTCGAAATGCGCTTCGTTCAAAACCTGTAACGCTTCCGTGCCACTGGCTGCAACACGCACTTCGATGCCACGTTGCGTAAGTAATCCCTGCCCAACCTGCTGATTGAGCGGGTTGTCTTCCACCAACAGCACACGTCTGCCGCGATAGTCGGACAATGTGCCGTTATCCATGGCGCCGGTATCGTGTCCCAGTACACCGGTAACCGCATGGGTCAATGCGAAGGGGGTGATAAGGCCGTGGAAGCGCGCAATGTTTTTAGCATCAGCTCGTTGCGGGCCGTTATCGCTCAACAGCAAGACCCGTGCATCATCGGGCAACAGCGGTTGCAGGCGATGCCAGGATTCATCCTGTCCATTGCGAATATCGAGAATGATCAGATCGAATGGTAATGATTCCGTGTGGCCGTTTATGGCACGGGCGGCATCGTCGATAACGATAACGCTGATCCCCGTGCGTTCCAGCATTCCCGCCAGCCCCATCAGTTCGGCAAGCTGCGGACCGACGAGCAGAATACGTGCGCCTTCGAGTTCGTCAGGCGTTTCCTGTTCAGGTGCCAGATCGAGCCAGGCGTTGAAACAGAAGGTGCTGCCCTTGCCCGGTTCGCTCTCCACCGACATCGAACCGCCCATCTTCTTTGCCAGGCGGTCTGAGATGCTGAGTCCGAGACCGGTGCCGCCATAGCGGCGGGTGGTCGAATTGTCGGCCTGGGTGAAGGCATCAAAAATGACCGCGATTTGATCCTCGCTCAAACCGATACCGGTGTCGGAAACGGCAAAGCGCAGGCTGGCCCTGTTGTCGCTTTGTTCCAGCACCGATACATCAATGCGTACCTTTCCGGCCTCGGTGAATTTAACCGCGTTGCTGCTCAGGTTGAGCAGGATCTGGCCAAGCCGTTGCGGATCGCCGATGAAACGGCGCGGCACGTCACGCTGCACCTGGATGGAAAAGTCGAGCCCCTGTTCCTGTGCCTGGTGGCCCGATACGACAGCGATGCTTTCGAGTACCCGGTCGAGGTCAAAGCTGATCTTTTCCAGTTCCAGATGCCCCGCTTCGATTTTGGAGAGATCCAGGGTGTCGTTGATGATGCCCAGCAGCGAACGGGCCGCCATCTGTATCGCGTCAAGGTAGTTGCGCTGTGCGGGTGGAATATCCTCCTGCAATGCCAGATGCGACATACCGAGTACCGCGTTCATCGGCGTGCGTATCTCGTGGCTCATGGTGGCGAGATATTCACTTTTGGCGCGGTTGGCTTTTTCAACAATCTGGATTTGTTGATGCAGGTTTTCGGCAAGCTCACTTTTTTCGATACGCAAGCGAAGTGTCTCTTTCAAATTACGACTAAAAATGGATGAATAAATAAGGCTAACTACGATAAGCATAGAAAATACTAAAGTAACGCCTTTAGCATAGGGTTCATCCGAGTTAAAGATAACAAGAATCAAAGGTGTCATACTGAAAGTCGTGTATGCATAAGAAGCCGGGGCATAATAAGAGAGAGCAGCTACACTTCCAGACACCATAATGGTCAGCATAAAACCGATGATGACGACGTTTTCCATTGAAGCAGTGTGAAGAATAATAAGTGCAGTTGCCCCCCATAAAAGACCTGATATTCCGGATGAAAAAGCAAATACATTTCCCCACCTGACAGCATTTTCAGGCCCCAGGTCTTGCTCTTTCTCCCTGAATTTTAGAACCAGGACAACCCTTGTTATGGTCAACAGAAATTGACTACTTAACCAGATAGATAAAGGAGTGTGAGGAACTTCATCCCAAAAATAGGCGGTGACTATCACAGCCGATGCAAGGACAATAATAAACATATAAAGGGATTGCTTATAAAGCAGGCGCACCTGCTCAACCTTCACCTGCTGTGATAACGAGTTTTCACTGATAACGTTCATGTTCCCGTATCAATTGCCCTATGGTAACCCTCCATTTTTCACCTGGGTAAATATAGAGGTAAATTTGCCAATGCAGAATTTCTGCATTGGCATTATTCCACCCAATGCCATGCTGGGCCTTTGGGATTGTAAGACCACTGCCATCCGGTCGCAAAACCTCGCGCTTCGTCAATTGTTTAAACAAGTACTGAGTGAGTCAGCGGTATCAGTGGCATGGGCGACGCTTTCTGCGCCAGACGAGCGGAAACAACGCCCACAATAGGGCAAGGCCGAAGGCACCACCACCTCCGCTGCTATTTCCACCGCCAGATGGTGCCGCATTGACGGTAATAGTCAGTGTGCCGATGGCAGTCTGGCCGCCGTCCGATACGGTGTACTCCACGGTGTCGGTGCCGGAGAAATTGGCGGGCGGGGTATAGGTGTAACTGCCGTCGGCGTTGATGACAATGTTGCCGCCCTGGGCGGTGGCGAACGTGCCTGCTATTGCGCTCAAGGTATCACCGTTGATGTCGGTGTCGTTGGCTAGCAGGCTGGTGCTGCTGGTGAGTACGGTGTTTTCCGTTGCGGTCGCGGTGTCATCCACTGCGACAGGGATGCCCGGATCAAGGTTTTCGAAGAAAAACATTTTGCCGCTGGAGTCGCCGCTGAAGAGATCAAGGTCGCCATCGCTATCGATATCGACAAAGGCGGGGGTTGACCTGAATCCGGTCGCAAATCCATCGAGAGGGTTGATCACGGTAACGCCGTCAGCTGCCACAAAGCTGGGTACCGAAGCAGTGCCGTTGTTCCGGTAGAATTTCATTGTGCTGACGCCGCTGCCGACAAGGGCATCGAGATCGCCATCGCCATCGATGTCGGCGAAGGTTGGAGAGGCGTAGGAGCCCACATTGAATCCGGCCAGCGGATTGCCGGCCACATCGGCGGCAAAGGCGGGCGCGGCAGCCGTGCCGGTATTGCGATAGAATTTCACACTACCATATTCTTCACCGACAAAGGCATCGAGATCGCCATCGCCATCGATGTCGGCGAAGGTTGGAGCGGCGTAGGAGCCTACATTGAATCCGGCCAGCGGATTGCCGGCCACATCGGCGGCAAAGGCGGGTGCGGCAGCCGTGCCCGTGTTACGATAGAATTTTACCGTACCGGTGTATTCGCCGACAAAGGCATCGAGATCGCCGTCGCCATCGATGTCGGCAAAGGCAGGCGCTGACTCTGTGCCGACATCGAATCCGGCCAGCGGATTGCCCGCCGCATCGGCGGCAAAGGCGGGCGCGGCAGCCGTTCCATTGTTACGATAGAACTTCACCGTGCCGTATGTATTCCCGACAAAGAGATCGAGATCGCCGTCGTTATCGATGTCGGCGAAGTTGGGACTGGAATACCAGCCGGCATCAACCTCCGCTGTTGCGCCGTTTTTTCCGGAAACGAAAACAGGGGCTGCGGCAGTGCCGTCGTTGCGGAAGAACTCCACCGTACCGGAAGTATTACCCACAAAGGCGTCGAAATCGCCATCATTATCGATATCGACTAAAGTGGGTGCGGCCTTGGCGCAATACGCTGCGGCAAGCGGATTGCCAGCCGCATCGGCGACAAAGTTCGGGGCTACAGCCGTACCGTTGTTCCGGTAGAACTTCACATAGCTACTATTACCGACAAAGGCGTCGAAATCGCCGTCGTTGTCAATATCCGCAAACGTGGGGTTGGCCCCGTTCGTCCAGGGAAAATTGATCAACGCCAGCGGGTTGATCACGGTGACACCATCGGCGGCAACGAAGCTGGGCACAGCGGCTGTACCGTTATTCTGGAAAAACTGTACCGTGCCGCCTACCTCTCCGGCAAAGAGATCAAGATCGCCATCACCATCGATATCGACGAGGGTGGGATTGGCTGTGAAGCCGGCACTTACCATGAAGGCTGCCATCGGGTTGATCACGGTGACGCCATCGGCGGCGACAAAGAGCGGAGCCGCGGCTGTGCCGTTATTCTGGTAGAATTTTACGGAGCCGCCGACCTCACCGACAAAGGCATCGAGATCGCCGTCGTTGTCGATATCGGCAAAAGCGGGAGCGGCGCTGCCGCCGACATCGAATCCCACCAGTGGATTGCCTGCCACATCGGCGGCAAAGGCGGGTGCGGCGGCCGTACCAGTGTTGCGGAAGAATTTTACAGTGCCGTCGCTGGCGCCAACGAAGGCATCGAGATCGCCATCGTTATCGATATCGGCAAAAGCCGGACGGGCACTGTAATCAGCTTTAAACCCTTCCAGCATCACATGCTCGAACGTTGCTGTCGCCTGTGCTGTGCCTGGCATAGCAAGGCCACCGAAACCCCACAACGCCAGCACCATGAGCGCGCTATGCAGGATCTTTTCCGCTGAGTGAATGGATGCTTTCGGCAAGCGCTTGTGCAGTGCCTTCAGCAGATGCCTGCGGCGTTGGCGCAGTTGTGAGGCTTGTGCGCTGCCGCGTGCGATCTGTTGTTGTATCGCTGCTCCGCAGAGCGCGGTGAGATGGTGTTGGGTATCGAGTTGTTGCTTGAGTGAAGTCACGGTTTTCCTTCCTGCTCGGATGTTTTTATTCGCGGCCAGCGGCCGCTCCTACGGAATTCGTACTGCCTAATGTTTGTGGGAGCGAGCGCTGCTCACGATAAATCCCATCACGACACCTTTCAGGCAGATCGGCGACGCCACACGCCGGACAGCAGCAACGCCCACAACATGCCGAGGCCGAAGGCGCCACCTCCACCGCCGGAGCTACTGCTCCCCGATGACGCGGCATTGATCGTAATGGTGAGGTTGCCGGTGGCAACCAGACTACCGTCCGATACGGTGTACTTCACCGTGTCTCTGCCAATGAAGCTGGCGGGCGGGGTGTAGCTGTAGCTGCCGTCACTATTGATGGTGATGCTGCCGCCCTGGGTGGTGGCAAAGGTGCCAGTGAGCGCGCTCAGGCTGTCGCCATCGAAATCGGTGTCGTTGTCGAGAAGGCTGACGCTGCTGTCGAGCACGGTGTCTTCTTCGGTGGTTGCGTTATCGTTCTCCGCGATCGGGGGGTGTTGCATGGCGAGGTTTTCAAAGAATCTCACCTTGCCGAGTTCATTGCCCACGAAGGCATCCAGATCGCCGTCATAGTCGATATCGGCAAAGGCGGGAGAAGCGGCGTTGCCGACACCGAATCCGGCCAGCGGATTGATGACGGTGGTGCCGTCGGCGGCAACAAAGTTGGGGAGATAGGCGTTGCCGTTGTTCTGGTAAAACTTCACCGTGCCGAGGTTTTCACCCATAAAGGCATCCAGGTCACCGTCGCCGTCAATATCGACGAAGGTCGGGTCGCCATTGTCACTAAAAACACCAGCCAGCGGGTTGATGACGGTGACGCCGTCGGCGGCAACAAAGTTGGGTGTCGAAGCGGTGCCGTCGTTACGGTAGAACTTTATGGTGCTGTAGTACTCGCCGACGAAAACATCCAGATCACCATCCCTATCGATATCGGCGAAGGCCGGGTAGGCATTTCTGTTGGGAACGTATACCGCGGCCAGCGGGTTGCCTGCCGCATCGGCGCTGAACAGCGGTGACGATGGGGTGCCGACGTTGCGGTAGAACTTTACCGAGTGGCCGTACTCACCGACAAAGAGATCCAGATCTCCATCGTTGTCGATGTCAGCAAAGGCAGGATTTGCATAGTAGTAGACGCTGATGCCAGCCAGTGGATTGATGATCGTGCTTCCGTCGGCGGCAACGAAATTCGGCGTCGAGGTGGTGCCGTCGTTGCGGTAGAAATTCACTGTGCCACCACTTGCACCGACAAAGAGGTCGAGATCGCCGTCGTTGTCGATGTCGGTGAAGGCGGGCCTGGAATACCAGCCTACATCGAGTCCCGCCGTCTCACCGCTACTTGCGCTGACAAAATTGGGCACCGAGGCGGTACCGTCGTTACGGTAGAACCCAAGCGTGCCGTCCGATGAGCTGATAAAGGCATCGAGATCGCCATCGTTATCAATATCGGAAAAAAAGGGCGCCGGGTTGTTCGGGCTTGCTCCGGCCAGTGGGTTGATGATGCTAACGCCATTGGCGGCAACGAAGCTGGGCGTCGAGACCGTACCGTCGTTGCGGTAGAACTTCACCCCACTGCTATTACCGACAAAGGCGTCGAAATCGCCGTCGTTGTCGATGTCCGCAAACGTGGGGTTGGACCAGGAAACTAAATCGATCATCGCCAGCGGATTGCCCGCTGCATCGGCGGTGAAGTTGGGGGTATTGGCGTTGCCGTTGTTGCGGAATAATTTCACCGTGCCGGTTCCCTCCCCGGCAAAGAGATCCAGATCACCGTCATTGTCGATATCGACCAGCGTGGGCCGGGCACCGTTGCCTGCGGTGACACTGAGACCGTACATCGGGTTAAAAACCGTAACTTCGTCAGCGGCGACAAAGCTGGGTGCATAGGCGGTGCCGTTGTTCTGGTAGAACTTCACCGTACCCGTGAGTTCGCCTACAAAGAGATCGAGATCACCGTCGTTGTCGATGTCGGCGAAGGCGGGTGCCGCACTGGCACCCACATCGAATCCGGCCAACGGGTTGATCACGCTTACGCCATCGGCGGCAACGAAGTTGGCTGCCGAGGCGTTGCCGTTGTTCTGGTAAAACTTCACCGTGCCATCGATGTTACCGGCAAAGAGATCCATGTCACCATCGTTGTCGATATCGACAACGACGGGCGCGGTGTTGCCCCCCATGTCGATCCCTTGCAGCATCACATGTTCGAACACTGCCGATGCCTGGGCGGTGTTGGGAAAGGCAAGACCGCCGAAGCCCCACAATGCCAACACCATGAGCGCGCTGTGGAGGATTTTTTCCGGCGAGCGTATTGCGCTTTTCGCTAGGCGTTTGCGCAGTGCCTTCAGCAGGTGACGGCGCCGTTGGCGCAGTTGAGATGGCTGGGCGCTGCCGCTTTCGATCTGTTGCTGAACCGCCGCTCCGCAGAGGGCGCCAAGTTGGCGGCGCGTTTCGCGCTGCTGTTTGAGTGAAGTCATGGTTTTTCTCCCGTGCTATTGCTGTGGCTCGACTGCCGCAACAGCCGGTTTGTTTTCAGACCAGTAGGTGTTATTCGGTGTGGTAATCCCCATGCGCCATGCACCGTCCATTACTCCGGCCATGCCGGGACGCTTGAGTCCGGGCAGGATGGCGATGTCGTAGATCTCGTCGCAGGAACGATGGAATTTCAGGCTGCTCATGGAGGCGCCAGTGGGTAGGTGGATCATCTCGAAGCCTGCCTGGTAGTCCTGCCGTTTGGCGTATTCGGAATCGCTGAAGGTGTGGCTCTTGCGGATCTTGGAGAGACAGACGAAGAGGTAGTCGCCGATTTTGTCCATGCCGCGGACGTAGCCGTCGAACTTCTTCACCACGTCGTACTTGCCGGTGCTGGTATCGACTTTTGCCAATTCACCGGTGGCGGAGAGCAGTACATAGAGCTGGCCGTCGAAGATGCGTGGGGTGTGCGGCATCGGCAGCCCCTCGGCAACGATCTCGTTGCTCTCCACATCCATAATGATCCCGGCTTCGTACTTGTTCGCCCGCCAGTCGTCCTTGTTGTTGGTGGCGCCGAAGGCGGTGACATATTTCGGCTTGCCGTCCTGCATCGCCATGCCGTTGAGGTGGCAACGGTCTTCGGCGGTGAGTTCAGTGATGAAGGGCGGCTGCCAAATCGGCTCAAAGCTGTGTTCGCCGTTGATCCTGCAGAGGCAGGAGAAGAGCGTATTCACGCCAATTAAATCGTTCCCCTGCCAGGCGATATCGTGCATGTGAACCGTGCCGTTGAAGTAGTGGCGGTGCGGTACATACAACGTGTCGTAGGTTTCCGGCTGACGCGGGTAGGCGGGGCCGAGGCGTGGGTCGTGTTGCAGTACCCAGGTGTCGCTGTGGCAGGCGACGGCTAAAGTATTGTCACGCACGGTCAGGCCCATCGGCTGTTCCATGTTGCGCGGCAGCAGTTTGATCGATTCGCCGTCGGAGGAGATGAACAGCAGCTTGCCCGCCTGGTAGGTGGAGATTACCAGCGAGACATTCAACTGACTCAACAGCTCCGGGAATTCCGGCGAGACAGTGTAGGCGAAGGGGGGTAAAGCGGCCGCGGCCTGGGTTTCGCGAGCGTGAATGCTGGATACCGTATTCATTGGATTTTCCCCTGTGTATGGCGCAGTAAATGGTTTCTACGGAAGTGCGGATGATTCTGTCAGTGCGCTCATATCTTAATCAGCGGGTGTTTGATTAACGTTTGAAAAACGTTTGATTTGTGTTTGATTTTCAGAAGCTATCTCAAAATGGTTCTCGCACCCTGATACGGCGTTGCAAAGCCTGCTGCGGTGCTCATTTACTACCGGTAAATTGCGCTCCTCGCAGACGTTGCGCCTTGTCTCCGGGCACGAGTCCAAATTTTGAGACAGCTTCTCAAGGCTATCTCAATCAGATAGGCGTATCCGGCAGCCCATGCCGTTGACGGTTTCAAACAGATGGTTGTTCAGTTTGACTCGCAGTCGGTGATAAAGACCGCGTTGGGTGCTGTCAGCGACAACCTTGCCGTTCCATACCTGACTGATAATCGTTTCGTAGGGCACGATCGTCCCTTCGTATCGCAGGCAGAGGTCGAACAGGCTGAGTTCGCTGTTGGTGAGGTCGACGGGGGCGCCGTTGAGGAAAAGACTGCGTGTTTCGTATTTGTACGCGAATCCCAGTCCCAGTGGCGTACAGCCCGGTGGCATGTTGATGATGTTCATGGTTCCCCCTCGCCCTGCCATATGGCGTGAATGGTAATCGAGGGATGTTTGAACGACGTTCGAACCGCGTTCGATTTGTGTTTGATTTAACGGGGGGCGGGACGCTACGATCTATTTCTTTTCAGGTAATTGAATTCGGCAGCCGATACCGACAACCGTTTCGAAGAAATGATTGTTAAGCTTACTGCGCAGTCGGTGATAGAGACCGCGGCGGGTGCTGTCCGAGACGACCTTACCGTCCCATACCTGCTCATCGATGACGCTGTAGGGCACGATGGTTCCCTTGCGTCGCAGGCACAGGTCAAACATTTTCAGTTCGCTGGAGGTAAGGTCGACCGGTTCGCCGTCGCAGAAGAGGTTTTGCGTTTCGTAGTTGTAGCTGTAGCCCAGTCCCAGTGGCTGGGTCTCAGATTTTTGATCGGTACCACTTTCCTTGCCGAGTAGCCCTTTGACCACACCGACGATGGACTCTACATGACTCACGCTGATCGGTTTGATGATATAACCCAGCGGTTGTGCCTCCATCGCCCGGCTGATGGTCGCGCTGTCGTTGTGTGAGGTGATGAACACCGAAGGGATGTTGTGAGTACGGCGCAGTTCGATGGCGGCGTCGACGCCGTTCACCTTGCCCTGAAGCTCCACATCCATAATGACGAAATCGACGCTATTCTCTCGTGCAAATTCCAGCACGGCGGCGCCAGTATCGAATGAGCCAGCGACATGGCAGCCATGCTTTCCCAGGGTTTCCTGCAGAAAGCTGGCGGTCATCGGTTCATCTTCTACGATGGCGACATTCATGAATGTCGATTAGAAGAAGGTTCCGTCGATAGGACTGGAAGCAGAGGCATAACGTTTACGCGGAATACGTCCCGCCTTGAAGGCTTCGCGTCCTGCCTCGACTGCCTTCTTCATTGCCGAGGCCATGAGTACGGGATCTTTCGCTCCGGCGATGGCGGTGTTCATCAGTACACCGTCGACACCGAGCTCCATTGCGACCGCGGCATCGCTGGCGGTGCCGACACCGGCGTCGACCAGGATCGGTACGTTGGCGTTTTCGACAATGGTGAGGATGTTGTAGGGATTCTGTACCCCGAGACCGGAACCGATAGGTGCGGCCAGCGGCATCACCGCGCAGCAGCCGATATCTTCCAGGCGTTTGGCCAGGATCGGATCATCGGAGGTGTAAACCATGACATCAAAACCGTCCTTGACCAGAATTTCGGCGGCTTCCAGTGTGGCGGTGACGTCGGGATAAAGTGTCTTCTCGTCACCCAGCACTTCCAGCTTGACCAGTTTGTGTCCGTCGAGCAGTTCACGGGCGAGCCTGCAGGTGCGCACCGCGTCTTCGGTGGTGTAGCAACCGGCGGTGTTGGGCAGGATGGTGTATTTGTCCGGCGGCAGGACCTCGAGCAGGTTGGGTTCGCCCGGATTCTGGCCGATGTTGGAGCGGCGGATCGCCACGGTGACGATCTCGGCACCGGCGGCCTCGGTCGCCAGGCGGGTCTCTTCCAGGTCCTTGTACTTGCCGGTGCCGGTAAGCAAACGGGAGTGGTATTCCACCCCGGCGATGATCAGCGGGTCGTTGTTCTGGGCCATATTCAATTCCTGCGGGTCGATAGCGGTGGCGGCAAAGAGGCCGCGTGAAAAATGCAAAGTGGGATTATAACGTGCGGTAATGGTGGAGACGAAACGACGTTTCAACCCCCACCGATAGCGTGGACAATTTCCACCTTGTCACCGGGGTGGAGTTGTACTTCGGTGTAGATGGAGCGCGGAACAATCTCCAGATTGATCTCCATGGCGATACGCTTGCCACCAAGTTCGAGTTCATCCACCAGCTGTGCCGCGGTGCAGTTGTCGGGCACTTCATGTGCCTCGCCGTTGAGTAGTATTTGCATGGAGGTGAGACTAACTGGCGACACCGTAGGCGTCAATTGGCTGTGCCGCGATTGTCGGCCATCTGCGGCTGGGCTAGAATTCCCGTTCCTGCGCGGGTGTAGTTCAATGGTAGAACAGGAGCTTCCCAAGCTTCTATCGTGGGTTCGATTCCCATCACCCGCTCCATTAATTTATGTGGTTTCAGATAGTCTGTAACGTGGGTGGATGCGCGCCGTCCATGGCGCGCCCCCTGCGGGCGCACTGCGTGCGTCCCATTTCGCTGACTCGCCACATCCCTGTGGCTCGCCCAAGGGCGTTGCTGGCGCAACGTCCCATTTCGTTCCCGACGAAATGGTCCCGGTGAAATGGTCGACCAATTTGCCTGGAGCAAATTGGAACAGCGGAGCAGCGCGACGCTGGCCCGGAGGGCGATGTGCATGGACGCACATCGTAGTCCCATCACTTCATACCCAGGAAAAAAAGCCCGCCAATTGGCGGGCTTTTTTGTTAATGCTTACTCGTTTTCTCAGGCAGCCTTACCAGGTACTTCGAAGTTGCGCTGGGTCAGCAGGTCGGTACCGCACTGGAGGTTTTCGAACCAGTCGAGGAACTTGCCAACATCCTTGCCTTCGAAGCGTGCGCCGTGTTGCGGCACAATCATCTGTACGTCGAGGGTACGGATCATGTTGACCCAGAAACGGCAAACCTTGTTACCGTTCATGTAACGGCGGTGGAAGCCGAGCATCTTCGGAATATGGGCATCGAAGTCCTTGACCGGCATGCCGCACTCGTGTTCCGGTACACCCGAGGTACCCACGTCACCACTGAACAGAATCTTGCTGATCGGGTCGTAGAAGTGGAAGTTACCCTCGGAGTGGAGGAAGTGGGCAGGCAGGGCCTTGAAGGCGGCGCCGCCGATTTCGACGTCCATGCCCTGATCCGGGATGCCGACCAGGCGGCCTTTGGTTGCACCGGGCGAGCAGAAGTGGGGAACGAAGCGTTTCCACAGCTCAGGTACGACAACCTTGGCGCTGGTGCCGACCAGCCACTTGTTCAGTGAGGCGACGATATCCGGGTCCTGGTGCGAGGCGATGACGAAGTCCAGATTCTTGGGGAAGACGTATTCGCTGATGCCCAGGAACAGGCGGGTGTAGGTCAGGTTACCGCCCGGGTCGATCAGCGCGGCGTGTTCGTTATTAACGATAAGGAACTGGTTGGCCTGTACGGTCTCGCCGGTGCTGGAGTTGTTTTCCTTGTCATCGCGGACCAAATCGTTAAAGGCAATACACTTATGGTGGCCGTTATCAAAGAGGGTAATGGACATAGTGGCATCCCGAAATAATAGTTTTACTAAAATAACCAGCCAGGCTCTCTAGTGTTGGCAAGTATTAATTTGGAGCCCGTGCTGAAACGATGGAAAATGGCCGTGTAGACTAGCACTTTTCCCGATTTTTGTTAAGGGTTTGTGACGGAGTTCCCACTATTTGTAGGGGAATTATGGAGGCAGCCAATGAAGGTATTGAAATGGATTGCGGTGGGCGCCGGTGTGGTGCTGGGGCTGGTTTTGGCGGCGGTGGTGACGGCCAGTCTATTGCTGGACCCTAATGACTATCGCGGCGAAATTGCCGACAAGGTGAAACAGTCCACCGGCCGGGAATTCAAGATCGAGGGGGATATCCGTCTCTCTTTTTTCCCCTGGCTGGGACTGGAACTGGGCAAGCTGGAGCTGGGTAATGCCAGGGGTTTCGGCGCGGAGCCCTTTGCCCGTATTGGCGGTGCCGATGCCCGGGTGAAGATTTTGCCTCTGCTCTCCGGCAAGGTGGAGATGGATAAGGTTGTGCTGCGTGGCCTGGAACTGCAGTTGGCTCGTCGGGCTGACGGTCGTTCCAATTGGGATGATCTGGCGGGCAAGGGCAAGGCCAAACCCGCGGAGGAGAAGCCTGCTGCCGGGAGTAAACCCGCTGCGGCCCCTGGACAGAAGCTGGCGGCGCTGGCCATCGGCGGGGTCGAAATCAGTGATGCTCGGGTGGTGTGGCAGGATGATATGGCCAAGCAGCGGGTGGTCCTTAGCGACTTTAACCTGAGCAGCGGTGCCATCAGTCTGGAAAAGCCTTTCCCCCTGGCGATTAACGGCAAGGTGGAGAGCAGTAATCCCGCGGCTAAGGCGAACATCGATCTGAAAACCGTGATCGGCCTGGATATCAATCAGGAACGTTACCGACTCGATGATCTCTCACTGGCGCTGGATGCCAGTGGCAAGGTGATCCCCGGTGGCAAGGCAGCGCTGACCCTCGACGGTAATGTGGCGGCCGATCTGAAACAGCAGACCGCCAGCATCAAGGGACTGTTGCTCAAAGGGATGGGCGTGACCCTGGATGGCAATGTTTCGGCAAACCGCATCCTGGCGCAACCGGCGGCTGAGGGGCAGGTGAAGCTGGTTCTGGCTGATCCACAGGCGTTGAGCGGTGTGGTGGCTCTGCCGCCGGAACTGAATCGCGAAGCGCTCAAAGGGGGGATGGTCAATGCCGACTTCCGCGTCGATCTGGGTAAGGCGCAGACATTGAAACTGTTGCCGCTCAAACTCAATGTGATGGGGCTGGAATTAACCGCCCGGGTGGATGGCAAACAGATCATCGATAATCCCAGTTTTAGCGGTGACCTTGCCAGTGGCGAGTTTGTGCCGCGGCTGTTGCTGAAGAACGTGGGTGTTGCGTTACCCGAAATGGCCGATCCGTCGGTGATGGGTAAGGCAAAGTTGTCTACCGATTTTGATGCCGGTTTGAACCATGCGGCGTTAAGCAAGTTGAAACTGCAACTGGATAATACCAACCTCAGCGGCAACGCCTCGGTGAAAAACTTCAAGGCACCGGTGATCCGTTACCAGTTGGCGCTGGACGGTATCGATGCCGATCGTTACCTGCCACCTCCCAGCGATAAACCTGCAGCGAAAGCAACGCCTGCTACCGCTACCGCAGCTGCTGCGACGACGCTGCCACTGAAGCTGTTACGTAGCCTCGATATCGACGGCAGCTTCAAGGTGGGTAAGGTCAAGGTCATGAATCTCAACACCACGGACATCGTTGCCACGCTGCGTGCGGCCAAGGGCAAGTTCCGCGTCAATCCGTTGGGTGCCAAGCTCTATCAGGGCAGCTACGCTGGTGATCTCGGTTTCGATGTCACTGGTAAAACACCACGCCTGTCGATGAATGAAAAACTCAGCGGGGTGCAGGCAGGTCCGTTACTCAAAGATTTCATGGGCAAAGACTATGTGACGGGTAAGGCCAACATGGTGGCGAAGATGAGTGCCAGTGGCATCGACCCGATGGCTATTCGTAAGAGTCTCACTGGTAACGGGAGTTTTAATTTTGAGAAGGGGCAAGTGAAGGGCATCAATATCGGCCACCAAATTCGTGTTGCCTACGCCAAGGTGAAAAAACTACCGGAACCGAAAGAAGAGAGTAAGGATACTGACTTCGCCGATCTTAAAGGCAGCTTCACCGCGAAGAATGGTGTGGTGAATACCAAAGATCTTTACGCCCGTTCACCACTGTTCCAGGTGAAGGGTAAAGGGTCTGCCGATCTGGTGAAGGAAAAACTCGACATGCGTCTGGAGACGATCGTTGTGGGTAATCTTCAGGATGCCGCTAATCAGAGTATCGGCGAATTGAAAGGGACGATGATCCCGATCACCATCAAGGGCAAGTTCAGCGACCCCAGTATCGGGGTTGATGTGGAGTCGGTGTTGCGCGAGCGGGCGCAAAAAGAGGTGAACAAGGCTGTCGACAAAGAGAAGAAAAAGCTGGAAGAAGATCTGAAAAAGAAACTTGAAGATGCACTCAAAATAAAATTTTAACGAACGAATGAATAGCTTCGCCCATCGTCTTTTGGCATGGTATGACAGACATGGACGTCACGATCTTCCCTGGCAGAAAAAGCCCACACCCTATCGGGTGTGGGTCTCTGAGGTGATGTTGCAGCAGACCCAGGTTGCTACCGTTATTCCCTATTTCAAACGTTTCATGGCCAGTTTTCCTTCGGCGAAAAAACTGGCCGATGCCTCGTTGGATGAGGTGTTAGCGCACTGGAGTGGACTGGGTTACTACAGTCGCGCCCGTAACCTGCACAAGGCAGCGCAGATCATCCGCGATCAACATAGCGGTAAATTTCCACAACAGTTCGACACGGTGGTTGAGTTACCGGGTATTGGGCGATCCACTGCCGGTGCGATTCTTTCGCTCGCCTGCGACCAGCACTATCCAATCCTCGACGGTAACGTTAAACGGGTGTTGAGCCGCTTTCATGTAGTGGAGGGATGGCCGGGACAGCGAGAGGTTGAACAACAGTTATGGCAACTTGCCGAAGCGGCGACACCGAAAAAGCGCACTGCTGATTACACCCAGGCGATTATGGATCTGGGAGCAACGCTCTGTACCCGTAGTAAACCCCGTTGTGATGAGTGCCCCGTAGGCAAAGAATGTCAGGCACGAAAGCAGGAAAGGATTGCCGAATTCCCTGGCAGGAAACCACGCAAGGCGTTGCCGTTGAAGCAGACACAGATGCTCCTGCTGGAGAATAGTCGGGGGGAGCTGTTGTTGCAGCAGCGACCCCCAGCGGGAATCTGGGGAGGGCTTTGGTCACTCCCTGAGTGCCCACATGATGAAGATATTACCCGTTGGTGCCGCGAACAATTTGGCTTGGAACTAGACGGGTGTGAGGAGTGGTCGCCATTACTGCACACCTTCAGTCATTTTCAACTGGATATACAATCTCGACACTGCCGGGTAAAAGACTTAAGCAATGGGCAGGTGATGGAACCGACCGGCATGGTCTGGTATAAAAGCCGCTCTTTTGCACAATTGGGACTGCCCACACCGGTGAAGAAATTGCTGGGCAGGCTAAAACATCTCAACGAGGAGTAAACGATGACCCGCATGGTTCAATG
Organism: Thiohalomonadaceae bacterium; assembly: GCA_050299175.1. Taxonomy (GTDB): domain Bacteria; phylum Pseudomonadota; class Gammaproteobacteria; order Thiohalomonadales; family Thiohalomonadaceae; genus JAPHTQ01. The sequence continues at coordinate 172,973 of JBNKVM010000030.1, read as the reverse complement.
CGCAAAGCTGGGTACAGAGGCCGAAGGTCTGGAACGTCAACCCTATCCCGGCGAGCTGGGCAAACGTATTTACGACAATATCTCCAAGGAAGCCTGGCAGTTGTGGCTGCGCCAGCAGACCATGATGATCAACGAGTATCGTCTGACGCCCATCGATCCCAATCATCGCAAGATGCTGGAAAACGCGATGGTCGCTTTCCTCTTCGGTGAAGGTGAGGGCGAAAGCGCACCGGAAGGTTATACCCCTCCCAAGTCCTGAACCCGTTTCGAGCGGGTTCTTCCTGACAACGTCTTGACTTCCGAGGCCGCAAACGCTTAAATGAGCGGCCTTTCAGGGCCAGGTATGGCCCAATGACACAAAAAGGCCGGGTAGCTCAGTTGGTAGAGCAGGGGATTGAAAATCCCCGTGTCGGCGGTTCGATTCCGTCCCCGGCCACCATTCATTTCCCAATTCCAAGTATCCAGCCATGAATAGCGAGCAGCTCAGCCAGTGCATCGACGCCCTCTGCCAATGCGGTTGTGACGCAGTACGCGCCACGATTACCGCGATGGAGAACGGGGTAGTGGTACCCCAGGTCGAGACCCTCACCGAGGAAGAGCGGCAGATGGTGTTGGAGGAGTTGAGGGCGGTGATGGCCGTCTACGACCGTCGCTAGAAGCGACTCAAAATAGTCTTCGCGCCCGGATACTGTGTTGCAAAACCTGCTCCGGTGCTCATTTACTACCGGTAAACTGCGCTCCTCGCAGACTCTGCGCACCCAAGGGCATTACCTGCGGGGCACCTTGTCTCCAGGCACGAATCCTAATTTTGAGACTGCTTCTTAATTTGCTTCGACAGATATCCATTCGCACCAGCACACACCACTTCGCTACAATACCCGCCATTCTACTGACTCAAACAAGGCAGGTTCCCATGCGCCCCAGCGGCAGGCAGCCCGATGAGCTGCGCTCTATCCGTATTACCCGTCACTACACCAAACACGCCGAGGGTTCGGTGCTGGTCGAATTCGGCGACACCAAGGTGTTATGCAATGCTACGGTGGAAGAGCGGGTACCGCGCTTTCTCAAGGGCAAGGATCAGGGTTGGGTGACCGCCGAGTACGGCATGTTGCCGCGTGCTACCGGCAATCGAATGGGTCGTGAAGCGGCGCAGGGCAAGCAGGGCGGGCGTACCATGGAGATCCAGCGATTGATCGGTCGTTCCCTGCGTGCAGTGGTTGACCTGGGAGCCTTGGGTGAGCGCACCATTACCCTCGACTGTGACGTGATCCAGGCCGACGGTGGTACCCGTACCGCCTCGATTACCGGGGCCTATGTGGCGCTGGCCGATGCGGTGGCGCACCTCAAGGCACAGAAACTGATCAAGAAAGATCCGTTGCACGGTCATCTCGCCTCAGTATCGGTGGGGATCTACAACGGTACCCCGGTGCTCGATCTCGATTATGCCGAAGACTCCAACGCGGAGACCGACATGAACGTGGTGATGAACGACGGTGGCGCCTTCATCGAAGTGCAGGGAACCGCTGAGGGTCACGCATTCCGGCGCGAGGAGATGGATGCAATGCTCGATCTGGCGCAGAAGGGTATTGCGGAATTGATCGAACATCAGCGTGAGGCACTAAAGGATTAATCATGAAAAAGATTGTTCTGGCCAGCGGCAACAAGGGCAAGGTGCGCGAGATCAATCAGATCCTCGCCGGACTGGATATCGAGGTAGTACCGCAGAGTGATTTCAATGTGCCGGAGATCGAGGAAACCGGACTGACCTTTGTCGAGAACGCGATCCTCAAGGCGCGTAATGCGGCGAAACATACCGGCCTGCCTGCTATTGCCGATGACTCCGGGCTTGAAGTGGATGCCCTGCTTGGCGCACCTGGGATCTATTCGGCCCGTTATGCTGGAGCGGGCGCGGACGATACGATGAATCTGCAAAAGCTGCTGCAGGAACTTCAGGATGTCGCCGAGGCGGAGCGCAGCGCACGCTTTCAATGTCTGATGGTCTACATGGAGCACGACCTCGATCCGACCCCGATCATCTGCCAGGGCACCTGGGAAGGTCGAATCACCCACGAACCGGTCGGGGATAACGGCTTCGGTTATGACCCGGTCTTTTTCGTACCCGATCACGGTTGCACCTCTGCCCAACTCAGCCCGGAAGAGAAGAATCGCCTCAGCCATCGTGGGCAGGCGTTGCAGAATTTACTCTATGCTCTGAGCTGAACCTACCATCGTGTTGCTGAACTTCACCGCGCCGCTACCCTTATCGCTCTACATCCATTTTCCCTGGTGCGTGCGCAAGTGTCCTTACTGCGACTTCAACTCCCATGAGGTGCGCGGCGAACTTCCCGAGGCTGCCTATATCGATGCGCTGTTGGCCGACCTGCAACAGGATCTGCCGCTGGTCTGGGGGCGCCCTATCGAATCGGTATTCATCGGTGGTGGCACCCCGAGCCTGATCAGTGCCGAGGGGCTGGAGCGACTGCTCTCCTCTTTGCGTGCCCTGCTGGGATTGACTCCCTTCTGCGAAATTACCCTGGAAGCCAATCCCGGCACCGTGGAGCAGGGGCGCTTTGCTGAATATCGCGCTGCGGGTATCAATCGCCTCTCCATCGGCGTGCAGAGCTTCGATGACGTTAAATTGGAGGCCCTCGGTCGCATCCACCGTCGCGACGAAGCGCTGCGTGCCGCCGAGGTCGCCCACGCTGCTGGGTTGGAAAACTTCAATCTCGACCTGATGTTCGGCCTGCCCGGCCAGGACGAGGCGCAGGCCGAGGCCGACCTGCGGCAGGCCATCGCCCTTTCTCCGGCACACATCTCCTGGTATCAACTGACCGTCGAACCTAATACTGCCTTTGCTCATCAGCCGCCGCTACTGCCCGACGACGATCTGCTCTGGTCGATGCAACAACACGGACAGGAAACCCTGGCCGCGGCGGGCTATGGTCAATATGAGGTCTCCGCCTATGCGCGGGAAGGACAGCGCTGCCGCCATAACCTCAACTACTGGCGCTTCGGCGATTATCTGGGGATCGGACCTGGCGCCCACGCCAAGATTACCCATCCCGCTGAAAATCGGGTGGAGAGACTATGGAAGCAGCGCCAGCCGCAGGCCTGGCTGGAGCAGGCGGCAACCCTGGCGGTGATCGCCGGGCGGCGCGACCTGAATCGCGGTGACCTGGCGCTGGAATTTATGATGAATGCGTTGCGTCTGGTGGAAGGATTTGCCAGCGGACTGTTTCAGGAACACACTGGATTGCCGATAACGGTGCTGGAGGAGTCCCTGCGCGAGGCACAACGGCGCGGGTTGCTCGATTGGCAGCTTCAGCACATTGTCCCCACGGAACGCGGACGCAACCACCTGAACGAGCTGTTACAGCTCTTCATGCCGGAGGAGGAAGCACCATGAGTGACGATGACAACTACACCCCAATCGATTGTGGCGTCTATTCCGAATACGAAGTGGCGATCATGCATCGCCGCCGTCTGCGCCTGCACTGGCAGGATGAGAACGGTACCGACCATGTGGAGAGTGTAATGCCGCAGGATCTGGAAACCCGTGATAAATGTGAATACCTCATTGCACAACGGCAGGACGGTTCCACTCTGCAACTGAGGCTGGATCGTATTCTGCGTGCGGCAGTGGCGGACAAGACGGAGGCGTAATGGCAATCAGTACTGGCGAGCTACTTTCTATCTTCATCAATCTGGCAGTGGGGATCTATTTTGCCGTCTACTATCCGCGTAGTGTGCACAAACGCTTCAGTTCTCACACCATGCCGCGTGCTTTCATCATGTTGGTGAAGGTGGTGCCAGCAGTCGGTTACCTGATTATCGGCCTGACGATCATTTACACGGTTGCCATGCTTTACGGTATGGCGCCAGAGAACTGACTTTTATGACGATGGGGATGGGGCGGCGCAGCAGTGATGAGATCGACTTTCGTGCGATCAAGCATCGCTTCATGCTGCTTAACAAGGCGCGGCTGAAGAAGGCCTATAGTGCGCTGAACGAAAAACAGGGTGATCTGCTGACTCTGCTGCCGCTGCTGTTCCACGCCAATCATCCGTTGCTACCCGGCTATGTTAGCCGTGATACGCCCGTCGGTGTCTGGGGTTTCGAGCCTGATAGCGATGTGCTTAGTCTGGCACGGTCCATGACCCGTAGCTTCAGTTATCGTAAATCGACACGCAAGCATTACGCGGTGCATGCTATTTACTTCATGGGTAGCACTGGCACTGTAGCGCATAGTGAGGGTAGCGATTTTGATTTCTGGCTCTGTTACGACCCGGAACTGGATCAGGGGCCGTTGGACAAGCTGCGACAGAAGGCCGAAGGGATTTCCCGTTGGGCCAGGGATCTGGGACTCGATATTCACTTCTTTTTCGTCAACCCGCAGGAATATCGTCAGGGTAAGCACCATCGTCTTACCAGCGAAGATAGTGGTAGTACCCAGCATAACCTTCTGCTCGATGAGTTTTATCGCACCAGTGTGTTGTTGGCAGGCCAGTTTCCCCTCTGGTGGCTGGTACCGCCTGAGTATGAAGATTCCTATGAAGGCTATGTCGCCGAGATGCGGCGCAAGCGTTTTCTCTATGCCCGTGACTGCATCGATTTTGGTGGTATCAGTTACATTCCGGCCGAAGAGTTTTTTGGTGCCGCACTGTGGCAGATATCCAAAGGTGTCGATGCACCCTACAAGTCGATCCTGAAACTGCTTTTGATTGAAGCCTACGCCAGCGAATTTCCGGCGATGGATCTGCTGAGCAAGCAGATGAAGATGGCGGTTTACGAAAATCACGCCGATCCTGAACGGCTCGATCCTTACATGCTGATGCTGGACAAGGTCAGCAATTACCTCGCCAGTGCAGAGGAGAAGCAACGCCTGCAGGTGGTACGACGCTGTTTCTACTACAAGGCGGGCATACGACTTAGCGAGAAGGTAAAAAACGCCGACTGGCGGCGTGCATTATTGCTCAAGCTGGTCGATTCATGGGGCTGGGAACAGGCAGACCTGCTGCTACTCGACGCGGCCCACACATGGAAAGTTGATCGGGTGCTGGAAGAACGGCAGATGCTTTACGATGCCCTGATCGCCAGTTATCAGTTCCTTTCCGATTTTGTTCGCCGTAACGCTGGCCTGTCGATGATCAGTCAGCGTGATCTGAATACGCTCGGACGCAAGCTTTATACCGCCTTTGAGCGTAAAGCGGGCAAGGTGGATCTGATTAACCGCGGTATCGATGCCAACCTGCACGAGGATCACGTAACCCTGCACGAGGTGTGTAATCCGGCGGGCGAAGCGATCGGCTGGCATGTTTATCGCGGCGCATTGAAATTGCGTGATCTGGCAACGGAAACACCACTGAAACGCAAACGTGGATTGGTGGAACTGCTTTCCTGGTGTTACCTCAACAAGGTAGTGGATGGACGGACAGTGTTCGGTGTGCATAGCAGCTATAGTCGACACACTCCGCGCGATATCCGTCATCTGTTGCAGAACATGATGAATCAGTTGCCACTGCAACTGTTCGATAATACCGAAATGGATGACTTTGCCACTTCGGCACAATTGCTGGTGAATGTGCTCTACCTCAACGCTGGGGTACGCACGACTGAAAATATGATGACCACACGCAACCTGGCTGCAATGGGGCATACCGATCCCTTCAGTCACGGCCATCAGCAGACCAGTCTGGTTCTGTCGCTGGATCATCTGGAGGTCAATAGCTGGCGCGAGGTACTGGTGCAGCGTTATGCGAATAACAACGCGGTGCTGGAGTGTCTATGCAACTATCTCAAGTGGTTTCCGCGTTCTGCCGACGTGGTGCCACAGGCGCCGGTGGTCTTTGCTACCGATGCGACCATGGGTAGTGCTGTTGGGCAACGGGTTGAGGCACTGTTTCGTGAGGTGATTGGACTTTTCTACGATAAGGAACACGGCCCGGCGACACGTTATGTTGTCACCATCGGCCGTTCGCACTACCTGATCGAAATGCAGGATGATGTGCCACGCTATGTTGAACACGCCAGTCTGCAATCGCTGGTGCAGTATCTGGGGCATACCGGCGAACATTTCCATCGCATGGTCTTTGATGAGCGCTCACTCAAAGATAGTTTCCTGCCATTAATCTACAGCTACAACAAGCTTGGGGTCGTGCAATTTTTCTATCATCGTGGTGCCGGCGGTACCGATGTGTTTGTGCTGGATGAAAAAGGCGCACTCTACAATCAGCGTTATGCGTTGGGCGATAGCGAGGTGCTGCTCGCACACTTTATGCGTTTCTTCGCCGCCGTGGGCAAACGGATGAATTTTATGCGTCAGGTCGAGGTGGAAGATAACCGTATCAGTGGCGAAGAGTATTATGAGCTCTCCACCGATGCATTGGGGCGGCATACCATGGAGTTTGTCGATACCAGTCGCTGTCGCCCTGGTAAGCAGTTCTACAGTCTGCAGGTGTTGGTGGAACAGAACGAACAGGGTGAGTCGGTATTTACGCTTTACGGTGACGGCAGGGAGTTTTCTACCCTGGAATACGGTTCCGATCTGTTCCGCCGGGTGGTGGCACACGTGCTGGAGCAGCGTCGGGATCAGGTGCATTACCCGATCTACATCACCGACATTAGCCTGGATCGTGCGGTGATCGGCGACGAGCGGGCCGATACCTTACAGACGGTACATTACCTCGACTATAAACGGCGGATCGAAGAGCAGATCAACCGTTATCTTTAGTGCTTATTGCGATCAGTACTCGCGTATCTCATCCATAATCGACAGAATATCGTTGCGCCAGCGCTGGACGATGTACTGAAATTCCTCATCCCTTACCACGTCGCTCAGCATGGCAGGATCGAGTGCTACCAGCAGGGTCTCATCCTGCTCGGCGAAGATGGTCATCTTCAGCGGCAGATAGGGAATCAGCTGTGGGAAACGGTTGCTCAGTTTGCGGATCTCTTCGGGTTTGCCGTAGAAGACGATGCGATATTTATCGGTCTGGAAACCGCTGGAGGTAAGGCCGATATCGACCCGCTGCACTCTGGAGATGGTGTAGCCGTATTCCCCCAAATGTTTCTGTAATGCCAGCATGGTTTCCGGGAAGGACTGGGTAGAGCGCATCATCAGCATGCTCTCTTCCACGGCACTGGCGGTGAGGGGCAGGAGTAACAGCAGGAGGCAGAGCAACTTCTTCATAGTGTGGCCTCCTCCATGATGGCGGTGTAGATGTCGTGCATGCGTGAACATGATTCATCCAGCTCGGCATTGTTGAAGACACCGCTCATATAACGTGGGTTGACTGCCATGATCTCCACCGTACCGTCATCATGTTCGATCGCCGTGATCCGGCAGGGCATGAACAGGCCGACTCGTGGGTCGAGGCTGAGGGCGTTATTGATGAAGTTGAAGTTACAGAAGTAGACGATGATCTGTTTCTGATCGACCTGACCTTCATCGAACAGGCCATCTTCCAGGTGTTGTACGCGGATGATGCGGAAGTTTCTGCCGACTGCCGCGCGCTGGATGTTTTCCACCGTGGTTTCCAGATCGTAGGAAGATTCCATCCGAATGGACGGCATTTTTTCCTTCTTGTGTCTCCATTGCAGTGGGTGCTGGGTAAAGCTGCGTACGTAGCTGACGATGTCATCGATGTCCTGCTCTTTCAGGCCCATCTTGAGGAAGGAGATCATCGGCGTGCCTTCACGTCCTTCCATCAGGGTACGTTTGATCATGCTGTCGTCGGCAGCGGCAAGGAAGCCGGGGTTATTCAATGCGGGTGGCATGATCGGCAGATCCCGTGGACGGGAGAATGTTACCCCGGTGCCGTGCCCTCCCTCGCCGTTGGCGCCGTGGCAGTGGGCGCAGTATTTGGCGAACAGTTCCTTACCGCGTTCGGGTTTGCCGTAGCCCGGTTTGAGCTGTGCCTGTTCCACCTGTTCTGCCTGTTTCGGCGCCCAACTGCGCAGGTGGCCGATAATGGCACGTACCTGCGCGTCGCTGAGGGTCTTGAAAGCGGGCATTACCCGTCCGGGGCGGCCGTGGCGAATGGTAGTGAAGAGGAAATCGTCGCTGACCGCAGCCTGAAAGCTGGCCAGCGCCAGGGGAATACCGACACCGCCCTGACCGTCGAGACCGTGGCAGGCTGAGCAGTGACGCTCATACAGGCGTGCGCCGTCGGGCGCCGCCATTGCGGGCACACAGAACATCAGGCCGCAGAGCAGGGGGAGTAGCTTGCGCAGCATGAGACCTTTCCAGCAGTTTATTTCAGCAGGGGGAGTTAATCCCCAATGGGTGCTGAGCTGATCCTACACATAGTGAGGGCGGAGGTACAATCTGCTAGCGGCTCCAGAGCAGATAGAGCTGTACCACGATAACGATAAACATCGCCGTGACCACGACGACGAAGGTAGAGTTGCTCTGTACCAGGCGGCGGCGGTAGACCTGTAGCTGCTGCCGTGCGTGCACCACGTAGCCCTGTAGCTCGCTGTCCTGATTGCGTAATTGGCGCACGCGGTCTTCCAACTGCTCGCGTTGCGCCATCAGACTCTCTACCGAGGCCCGGCAGTCGTTCAATTCGGTGGTGGAAGCGGATGTATTTTGCGGGGAACGGTCTGCCTGGATATCGCTGAGGACCACCAGCCCGGGTTCTTCACCCTTGGTGACGTATTTCAGGGCGTCCTGTAACCCACGCAGTTCGGCCACCAGCTTGGGATCGGACTCGTTTTCGTCCCAGTACTGCTTTTCCAGCCGTTCGAGACTTTCCGACAGAATAGCGGCGCTCTTGAGGATACTTTTACGATAGGTATCCACATAGATGAAGGCATCCTGTGCCTGGAACTGGCTGCTTTCGTTGTTCATGACTCGTGTCGGTTCTGCGCCGGGAGGGCGACGAAACCTGTATCGGCAGGCGGTGGCGAAGGCTTGAGCGGCCCGTTCTACTCCTCGAAGTAGGTATATCCCTCCAGCCCTGTGGAGAGGGCCTCGAGGTACTCCTGCTGCTGCGCCTCGCTCAGGTCGCTGGCCGCCACTTTGTTGCGGTAGGCCTGCATCAGATCTTCAGGGTTGAAATGGACGTAGCGCAGCAGGTCACCGACGGTGTCGCCGCGTTCGGCTCCCTCCAGGCGGTAGCTGCCGTCCGCTTCCTGTACCACGTTGACCGAATCGGTGTCGCCGAACAGGTTGTGCATGTCGCCGAGGATCTCCTGATAGGCGCCGACCAGGAAGAAGCCGAGCAGGTAGGACTCACCCGCCTTGATGTCGTGGACTCGCAGGCTGCTCTCCACCCCTTCGCTGTCGACGTAACGGTCGATGCGGCCGTCGGAGTCGCAGGTCAGGTCCTGCAGGATGGCGTGGCGCGTTGGTTCTTCATCGAGTCGTTGTAGCGGCACGATGGGGAAGATTTGATCGATACCCCAAACGTCGGGCAGTGACTGGAACAGGGAGAAGTTGCAGAAGTATTTGTCGGCCAGCTTTTCGTGCAACTCGTCGATCGCCTCGCGATGGGCACGCAGCCCCGGCTGCAGCAGTCCCAGCACCCGGCGGCAGATGGCGAAGTAGTACTCTTCCGCCCGTGCCCGTTGCGCCAGGCTGAGCACGCCGTGAGTGTACATCGCCTGCGCCTCGCTCAGCCAGTGCACCGCGTCGTGATAGACCTCCAGTGCCGAGCGGCGGTCCACGCTCTGCAGCCCTTGCCACAGGTCGTGCAGAATATGCGGGTCATTATCCTCCGGCGGATTTTCATGACCGCTGTCGGGGGCGCGCTCCACCTCGGTGACGTTAGTCACCAGTACCGCGTGGTGAGCGGTGAGAGCGCGGCCTGATTCGGAGATCAGGTCTGGGTGGGGCAGGCCATATTCACTGCACACCTCCCACAGGGTATGCACGATGTTGTTGGCGTACTCCGCCACGCTGTAGTTCATTGAGCATTCACTACGCGAGCGGGTGCCCTCGTAGTCGATGGCGAGGCCACCTCCCACGTCAATCAGCGACAGCGGTACCTCGAGTTGACGCAGCTCGGCGTAGAAACGAGCCACTTCACGGGCGCCGCGCTGAATGTCGCGGATGTTGGCCACCTGTGAGCCCAGATGGAAATGGAGCATCTGGAAACTGTCGAGCATGTCGTGATCGCGCAGCCACGCTACCGCATGCAGTACCTGCGCCGCGGAGAGACCGAACTTCGATTTCTCGCCTCCGCTGTTTTGCCACTTACCACTGCCGAGGGAGGCGAGGCGTACGCGCAGGCCGAGCAGTGGCGCAACGCCGATGGCCTTCGATTCCTCAAGTACCAGTTTCAATTCGGAGAGTTTTTCGATAACGATGCAGACCCGGTGGCCGAGGGCGTTGCCGATCAGTGCCAGGCGGATGTATTCGCGATCCTTGTAGCCGTTGCAGACGATCATGCTGCCGGTGCGGCTCATTCCCAGTACTGCCATCAGTTCCGGTTTGCTGCCCGCCTCCAGACCGATACGCTCGTCGCCGCGGTGCAGTAACTCTTCCACCACGCTGCGTTGTTGGTTGACCTTGATTGGGTAGACTGCGGTGTAGCGGCCTTTGTAGTCATTGGCCTGCATCGCATCGCTAAAGGCGTTGATCAGATTATCGACCCGGTTGTGGAGGATGCCGTTGAAGCGCAACAGTACTGGCAGGCTCAAGCCATCCTGATGGACGCGATCGATAACCTGATTGAGGTCGATAGCATCGTTGCCATCGCGCTGGGGGAAGACGCAAAGGTGCCCCTGTGCGTCGATGTCGTAGTAGCCTTCGCCCCAGTGGGCGATGTTGTAGCCGGCGCGCGCCTGTTCGATGCTCCAGTTGCTCATCTCTCAACCTTCGTTGGGTAGCATTGGCGCGATTATCGGGTATTCGCGATCACATTGGAATGGTGGTTGCGATAGCGCAGGGTGCAGAGTATCTTTTGCGCTTTTCCACCCCGGCGGAGATCCCCTCATGTTACCCAGCGACAAACCCTGGTACAGCGAAGCAAGCGAAGAGCTCGGCGCGGCCTTTTCCCTGAGCCTGACTGTAAAGGGAAAACTGCATGAGGAGCAGACGCCGTTCCAGAAGATCGAGGTCTACGAGACCGAGACCTTCGGCAACCTGATGACCATCGACGGCCTGGTGATGCTCACTACCCGCGACAACTTCCTCTACCATGAGATGATGTCGCATCCAGTGCTATTCACCCACCCGGACCCGAAGCGGGTATTGATCATCGGCGGCGGCGACTGCGGCACCCTGCGCGAAGTATTGCGCCATCCCGGCGTGGAGCTGGCGCAGCAGGTGGATATCGACGAAGGGGTGACCCGTGCATCGGAGAAGTATTTCCCCGAACTGTGCGAATCGAATAACGACCCGCGTGCCGAGCTCTATTTCGACGACGGCCTGAAGTGGGTGAAAGAGGCGGCCGATGGTTATTACGACATCATTATTGTCGACTCCACCGATCCCATCGGCCCTGCCGAGGGACTTTTTGGCGAGGGCTTCTTTCGTGACTGTGTGCGTGCTCTGAGTGACGACGGCATCCTGGTACAGCAGAGCGAATCGCCGCTCTATCACATGGAGCTACTCAAGGACATTCACCGCTACATGCGTCGTGCCGGGTTTAACCACAGCCAGACCCTGCACTTCCCGCAGCCGGTCTATCCCTCTGGTTGGTGGAGTTGCACCATGGCGTCTAAGAATGCATTTAACGGTTTCCGTGAAGGCGATAGCGCTGCTCGTTCTTTCAATACACGCTACTACTCACCGGAAGTGCACAAGGGCGCACTGGCGCTGCCGCCGTTCATGCAGGAAGCGTTGGCTGATCTGTAACGGGTGATTGGAGCGACGTTTCAGTAGTCGCCGGTCATGACTTCCAGTTCAAACAGATTGCGCAGTGCCTCTGCGCGATCGTCGCCGCAGGTTTCCATATTGGCGGCAAAACGGGTGCAGATTTCTGGGCGGGAAGGGTTGTCGAACAGACGACAGCGCAACTCATCGTCCAGCTGTACGCAGTGATCACCGGCGGGCTTGCCCTGCGGCATACCGGGGATAGGAGAACTGATCGAGGGGGCGATGCAACAGGCACCGCAGCCGTTACGACACTCCATCAGACTAACCAGCGTAAAAGATAAAAAAGCATGAATCCCTCCGAGGATCTCGACGGGCCGACTACTTTGGCAGCGTAGAGATTCTTTTCCGTGTCGGCGGCCTGTAGCGCAGCCTCTGCGTTTTCATAAACCGTAACGCAATTTTCCGGGAAACGGTTGCGGCTTTTGCCCGGGGCGTAGATCACCGCAAAGTGCTCCCGAACGAGTTCACTTTGATCGTCACGGATGGGTAACGGCACTAAGCAACTCCGTACTGTTCGCGGTAGGCGGTAATTGCGTCGAGATGTTCCGCCATCGCCGAGTTGTCCTTGAGGTAGGCCATCAGGTCAGCGAGGGTGATGATGCTCGCCACCTTCAAACCGAAATTCTGCTCCACTTCCTGGATGGCGGAGAGTTCGCCCTTGCCCTTCTCCTGACGGTCCAGGGCGATGACCACACCGGCGGCCTGGGCCCCGGCGGCGTCAATGATCTCCAGTGCTTCTCGGATCGCGGTACCGGCGGTAATCACGTCGTCGATGATCAGGATCTTGCCTGCCAGCGGTGCGCCGACGATGTTGCCGCCCTCGCCGTGGTCTTTTGCTTCCTTGCGGTTGAAGCAGTAGGGGATGCTGCGCTGATGCTGGTCGTGCAGGGCCACCGCGGTGATCGCCGCCAGCGGGATACCCTTGTAGGCAGGACCGAACAGGGTGTCGAAATCGATGCCGGAATCCTGGATCGCCGCGGCGTAGAAACGGCCCAGGCGGCTCAGGTGTTCGCCAGTGTTGAACAGCCCGGCGTTGAAGAAATAGGGGCTGACCCGCCCGGACTTGAGCGTGAAGCTGCCGAAACGCAGTACCTGATTCTTGATGGCAAAGTCGATGAAGTCGCGCTTGTAGTCCTGCATAAGTCTGCTCCGCTGGGCTGGATGTCAGAAGCGGTCTCAAAATTGCTGTGCTTGCTGATACGGTGTTAAAAATGGACTCAAAATGCTCATTGACTGACGTGTCAACTCCGCTTTCTCGTCCATTTTTGCCTTGTCTCACCTGCGCTCGCGAATTTTGAGACCACTTCATTTGAGATTTTAGGGGGCGCATTGTAGCAGCGATGTCCGGTGCCCGCACCGGGTCGGCCTGTTATGATGCAGCAACAATAATCGACACGGGATTGCTATGCGTATCATCACTGCCAACCTGAACGGTATCCGTTCGGCGGCAAACAAGGGTTTCTTCGAATGGTTGGTGCAGCAGGAGGCCGATGTGCTCTGCATGCAGGAGACCAAGGCGCAGGAGCACCAGCTCGAAGCGGAGAAACACTATCCCGACGGTTTTCACGCCTATTTCTGCGATGCGCAAAAGAAGGGTTACTCCGGGGTGGCGATCTACAGCCGCCGCAAACCGGACAAGGTGACGGTCGGTCTGGGTGAGGGCTTCGAGGATATGGACGCGGAGGGGCGTTTCATTCAGGCGGACTTTGGCAAATTATCCGTTATCTCCCTCTACCTTCCATCCGGTACCTCCAGCGATGAGCGGCAGCAGGTGAAGTTCAGCTTTATGGAACGCTTCGAGGAGCGATTGAAGAAGATGAGGCGGCAGCGTCGCGAGTTCATCATCTGTGGCGACTGGAACATCGTGCACAAAGAGATCGACATCAAAAACTTCAAGTCCAACCAGAAGAACTCCGGCTGCCTGCCGGAGGAGCGCGCATGGCTGGACAAGTTGTTCGGTCCAATGGGTTATGTCGACGCCTTCCGCGAAGTCGAGCCGCGACCAGAGCAATACACCTGGTGGTCGAACCGCGGTAACGCACGGGCCAACAACGTCGGTTGGCGTATCGACTATCAGGTCATCACACCAGGACTGCGCAATAAGGTGAAACGTGCGGCGATCTACCGCGAGAAGTTCTTTTCCGATCACGCGCCGCTGACTATCGACTACGAGGGCCTATAGTCGATGCGCAATACGACTCGTGCCTTTCTTCGACATGTCTTTAATTGGCGTATGCTGGTCGCTTTCTTCATGGGTTTTGCCAGTGGTATGCCGTTGCTGTTAACCGGCTCGGTGTTACAGGCGTGGATGACCAAAGAGGGGGTCGATCTCTCCACCATCGGACTCTTTGCCCTGGTGGGACTGCCCTACACTCTGAAATTTCTCTGGGCACCGTTGCTGGATCGTTTCACCCTGCCTTTTCTAGGTCGACGCCGTGGCTGGCTGCTTTTGATTCAGTGTGCCTTGGCCGCTTCGATCGCCTGGCTGGGTTTGAGCAATCCTGCACAGCATATCTGGATGCTGGCGATCGCCGCGTTTCTGGTGACTTTTTTCTCCGCTTCGCAGGACATCGTCATCGATGCCTATCGCCGTGAGGATTTGAGCGATGAGGAACTGGGGCTCGGTTCCTCCCTCTACGTGAACGGTTACCGGTTGGGTATGTTGCTGGCAGGTAGTGGCGGCCTGATTCTGGCCGATTTTGTTTCCTTCCGTACGGTCTATCTATTGCTCGCACTGACCATGCTGGTGGGCATTGTTACCACATTGCTGGCGCGTGAACCGGATGAGCCGGAGGGCGCGCCAAAGTCACTCACCGAGGCGGTGGTGCAACCGTTTGTCGAATTTTTTTCCCGTCGTGGTGCCTGGCTGTTTCTGGGTTTTATCCTCTTCTACAAAATCGGCGACGCCATGGCCCAGGCGATGACCACACCGTTCTACCTTTCCCTCGGTTTTTCTACCAGTGAGATCGGTGCTATCGCCAAGCTGTTTGGTTTCTGGGCGACCATCATCGGTGGTTTGCTGGGTGGGCTCTGGATCATTCGTCTGGGGATCAATCGTGCGCTATGGGTCTTCGGTATTCTGCAGGGGCTTTCCGCGGCCGCCTTTGCGGTGCTGGTCTGGACTGGGTACGACCTGATCTGGCTGGCGGCGGTGATCGCCTTTGAGAACCTCTCCGGTGGCATGGGTACCGCTGCTTATGTTGCGTTCATGGCCAGCCTGACCAACAAGCGCTTTACCGCGACCCAGTACGCGCTGCTCTCCAGCCTGATGGGGATACCGCGGGTGCTAGCGGCTGCCCCCACCGGCTACATGGCTGAGCAGATGGGTTGGGCTGCTTTCTTCATTAGTTGTGGGCTAATGGCGATACCCGGCCTGCTGCTATTGCAGCGCTTTGCGCCGTGGCGTAGTCTGCAACCGGCAACCAAATCGGTATAGGGAACACGATGATCGAAGTGAGTTATTTTGCGGCCTTCCTGGTCGGTCTGCTCGGTGGGGTCCACTGCGTGGGCATGTGCGGCGGTATCGTTGGCGCCCTCAGTTTCGGTCTGCCGGAGCAGGCACGCGGCCGTTTTTCGGCGTTGCTTCCCTATCTGATTAACTACAATCTGGGACGTCTGTTCAGCTATACCGTAGCGGGCGCACTGCTCGGTGGCGTCGGTGCCCTGGCTGCCAATCTGGTAGCACTGCATCAGGCGCAGTCGGTACTGCAGGTGATTGCCGGACTGTTCATGGTTGCCATGGGACTCTATCTCGGCGGTTGGTGGTTCGGCATGAACAAGCTGGAGCGGCTGGGTGGCAAGTTGTGGCGTTATATCGAACCGGTCGGTCGTCGACTGCTGCCGGTGCAGAAACCCTCACAGGCGCTGGTGATGGGACTGGTTTGGGGCTGGTTGCCCTGCGGACTGGTCTATAGTGCCCTGATCTGGGCAGTCTCTGCAGGTAGCGCGGTAAAGGGCGGTCTGTTGCTGCTCTGTTTTGGTCTGGGCACTTTGCCCAATCTGTTGGCGATGGGCATCTTCGCTGGCAAGCTGACCGCGTTGTTACGCCGCCCCGGCGTGATGCATCTGGCCGGGGTGCTGGTGATCTTGATCGGCGTCTTTACTATCGCGCGTCCCTACATCACTTGACGAAGAACTGCTGCGCGAATTTCAGCGTGTAGGCATGTTTACTGTCCGTCGGTGATATCTGCAGATCGAAATTCAGCTTCTGCCCATCTGTGATTGGCAGTTCCGCCAGATAGTAGATCGCATTACCCTCCACAACCTCTTTCACCTTCAGCTTGGTGAGCTTGCTGTAAATATCGCTGGCCTTGCCCTTGATCTTGGCCTTGACCGGGGCGTAACTGCCCATGGCATTTTTCTTCTGTACCGTGATATTGACGATCGCTTCATAGCTGCTGCGGCTGAGACCGTGTGCCTTGGCTACTTCCGGTGCCAGCACATCGGAGTTGAAGGCGTTATAGTGGACGCGGTAGTCGCCGAAATCCTGGAACTGTTCGGCTTGCAGCGGCAGGCTTGCCAGTAGCAGGGTCAGGGGAAACAACAGACTGCGGAAAGACATGGCACCCTCCTTTGTTTTTCGCTTGTTGTAGAGACAACTATAGACCAGACATTAGGGCGTGACGGTCCCTATATCCCAGACTATGGGGGCGCCGAGGACTATCTCAAAATTGTGCTTAACTTTTCTGGAAGCGATAAAGCGCGATCTCACCCAACAGATTGGGCAGCAGGCGCATACCGAAGTTACTGCGGTGTGAGGTGTCGACCACACTGCGTTGCAGTACCTGAATGTCGAGGCGGTGGCAGAGGCGCTCGAAGTCGGTAAGGGTGCAGAGGTGGATGTTGGGGGTGTCGTACCACTCGTTGGGCAGGGCTCGGGAGAGAGGCATGTGCCCGCCCAGGGCCAGCTGGGCACGGCTGCGCCAGTGGCCAAAGTTGGGGAAGGTGACGATGCCCTGACGACCGACCCGTAGCATCTCGCTGAGCAGCCGCGAAGGATAGTGCATCGCCTGCAGGGTCTGGGTCATGACCACGTAGTCGAAGGAGTTGTCGTCGAAGTAATCGCTGAGTCCGGCGTCGAGGTCGCTCTGGATCACACTGACGCCGCGACCGATGCAGGCGACGATGTTGTCCGGGTCGATCTCCAGGCCGTAGCCGTCGACGTTACGTTCCCGCTTCAGGTACTCCAGCAGGGTGCCGTCGCCACAGCCCAGGTCGAGCACCCGGCTACCCGGTTCGATCCACTCGCTGATGATTGCCAGATCAGGGCGTAGTTCGCTCATTGGCTGACCTCCGCGGCGACCCGCTCCATATAACTACGGAAAACATCGAAGTAGTGCGGGATCGGGATCAGGAAGGCGTCGTGGCCGTGGTGCGCTTCCACTTCGGTGTAACTGACCGTCTTGTCACCGTCGAGCAGCGCCTTGACGATCTCCCGTGAACGTTCCGGCGAAAAGCGCCAGTCACTGGTGAAGGAGACCACCAGGAATTTGGCCGTGACGTTGGCCAGCGCAGCCGAAAGATTGCCACCATGCTCCGCAGCCGGGTCAAAGTAGTCGAGCGCCTTGGTCATCAGCAGGTAGGTATTGGCGTCGAATCGTTCGACGAAACTCTCGCCCTGGTAACGCAGGTAGCTTTCTACCTGGAACTCAACGTCGAAACCGAAGCTGATCTTTCCCTCGCGCAGTTCACGCCCGAATTTTTTGCGCATTGCATCGTCGGAGAGATAGGTGATGTGGCCCAGCATACGGGCGATCTTCAGTCCCTGTGCCGGGACGGTGTTGTGTTCGTAGTAGCGACCCTCGTGAAAATCGGGATCGGAACGTAGTGCCTGACGTACCACTTCGTTGAAGGCGATATTTTGCGCGGTGAGGTTGGGGGCAGCGGCGATCACCACCGCATGACGCAGGCGATCCGGATAATCGATGGCCCACTGCAGCACCTGCATGCCGCCGAGGGACCCGCCGATCACCGCTGCCCATTGCTGGATGCCGAGCTGATCGGCGAGACGTGCCTGGCTGTTGACCCAGTCGCGTACAGTGATGATGGGGAAGTCAGGTCCCCACGGCTTACCCGTTGAAGAGTTGATTGTGCCTGGGCCGCTGGAACCTCGGCAGCCACCCAGGTTATTCAGTGAGACGACAAAGAATCGGTTGGTGTCGATGGGTTTACCCGGACCGATAGCCGAGTCCCACCAGCCCGGTTTTTTCTCTTCCATGCTGTAGTAACCGGCGGCGTGGTGATCGCCGGAGAGGGCATGACAGATAAGGATGGCGTTGCTTTTGTCGGCGTTGAGTTCGCCGTAGGTCTCGACGATCAGGTCGTATCGCGCCAGCGTCTGGCCGCAGTCGAGATCGAGCGGCGTATCGAAGTGCAGGGTCTGGTTACTGACCAGGCCGACGGAGTCGGCCGGGATCGATTCGGGCATTGACGCTACTTTCTGCTGGTATGGAAGATGGCAAGCAGTCTAAACAGCGCCATTTCTTCGTGCAAGATCAACTGGCCTTGGCCCGCGGTTCGGCAGGGGGCGCATCGGCATCCAGCGGACGGTTGATCACCTTGAGGATGTTATTCAACTCGTCGTACTGCTGTTTTAATACCGCGGCATTTTTCTTCAGCTCAGCCATGCGGCTTTCCAGGGTATCGCGCGACTCGTTGATCCGGCGCAGGTTCTCCAGTCGCTTGTCCATCTGCGACTTGTGCTCCTTGATCTGGCGTACCAGCGGCGACATCACCGCTTTACTCCAGCTTTCTGCATCGCGGTGCGCCTTGAAGAAGACGTTGCGCGCATGGCTTACCAGGGAGATGAAGAATTTCTTGATCACGTAGTGCTGCTCAGTCAGCACGGTGACCGGACTGTTGCGGAAGGCTTCCGCCTCCTGATAGAGACGCTCCATATCCTTAACGTACTTGTCGATGTCGTAGAGTACCGGTTCGATACCCTGCAGGCCGTGTTCTGACTGGAATTTGTGGTAGACGGTGGTGATCAGGCGGTTGAGTTGATCGGAATAGTCGTCCACTTCCTTGAGCATGGCGCTGATGCCGTCGAAGAAGGTCTTCATCCCGCCTTTGAGGCCGTGGGTAGTCCAGGTGCCGGTCATCGAGTCGCGGCTTTTGGAGACCAGCTTGTCCAGCTCGGTGAGGCTGAGCATGGCAAGCAGTTTTTTGCTCTGTTCGGAGAGAATCTTCTTGTTGGCGTTAAAGCTTTCCACGTTCTTGTGATAGGCCACCTGCTCTTCGCGGGTCTTCTGCATCAGGTGTTCGATCACTTCGTTGTTCTTGCCGCTGAGGCCGTTCAGCTCTTCCAGCTGACTTTTGATCGATTGGAAGCGCGAGGCGAGCAGATCGCGGGAGTCCTGGATCATGGCGCCGACGTCGGCCTTGACGTGTTCGCGTACGATCTCCTGCTGGTAGGGCAGGATTTCGTTGGCCAGGATCGATTCCAGCTCAAGGATATTACTGCGCTTTAGCAGTTCATGGTCGTGGCGGATCTTTGCCAACAGCCCCTTCTGTGCTGAAACAGGGTGCACCAGACGGGTATCGATACCGAGGGTTTGCGCCGCACGCTTGCACTGCTCGCCGATGATGCGGGTGATGTCATCGTTGCTTTTCAGATCGTCCCACAGGGTGTCGATCTTGTTGAGAATGACTACGGTACCCTTTTCCCGACCGCTACGCAGGGGTTTGACGTTATGTACCCACATGTCGAGATCGGATTTGGTTACCCCGGTATCGGCAGACATGATGAACATCACCGCCTGGGCATTGGGCAGCATGTTGAGGGTTAGTTCAGGTTCGCTACCGAGGGCATTAAGTCCCGGGGTATCGAGGATCGTCAGCCCCTGTTTGAGCAGTGGATGAGGGAAACTGATCAGGGCGTGACGCCACAGTGGTACATCGACTTCGTCGGGCGGTGAACCGTCCGGTTTGTTGAGGTGGGTGTCTGCTTCGGAGTAGAGCCCCAGTTTTTGCGCCTCGTCACGGGGAACACTTTTGGTCTTGACGATCTCGCGGAACGCTTCGGCCATGTTGTCTGCGTTGTTCAGGTCGAGATCGATGTGGCTCCAATGGATTGCTTCATTGCGGTATTCGGAGACGCTGATGTCTTTCAGACGAGTCTCGATAGGCAGCAAACGAATATAGGCCTGCTCGTGCTCCGAATCGTAGAAAAGCTCGGTGGGGCACATGGTGGTGCGGCCTGCTTCGGAGGGTAGCAGGCGGCGATCGTATTCGGAAAAGAAGATGGCGTTAATCAGCTCGGTCTTGCCGCGGGCGAATTCGGCGACGAA
The DNA here is from genome assembly GCA_050299175.1 of Thiohalomonadaceae bacterium. Classification (GTDB taxonomy): domain Bacteria; phylum Pseudomonadota; class Gammaproteobacteria; order Thiohalomonadales; family Thiohalomonadaceae; genus JAPHTQ01. Next base: position 152,861 of record JBNKVM010000030.1, on the reverse strand, counting down.
GGCGATGGTCAGTTTGTCCGAACGCAGGGAGTTAATGCTTTCAAAGATGCGCAGCTCATCCTCCGGGCTGCCCATCTCGTTGGCATTCAGCCACTGCTGGTAATCGTTTACCCCGGCAATGAGATCGTTTTTCCACTCGCCGTAGGCATGCATCTGTTCGGTAAAGCGCCGGTTTACCATGTATTCACTTACTCCGCTCTCTATTAAGCGTTCTCATTGTGTCTTCGCACCCTGATCCTGCGTTGCAAAGCCTGTTCCGGTGCTCATTTACTACCGGTAAACTGCGCTCCTTGCAGACTTTGTGCCTTGCCTCCGGACACGGATCCTGATTTTGAGGCCGCTTCTTACTATCTTTTCATACCCCAATTGCGGGTTATTTCACATTTACCCGACGGCATCCACTCAGACTCTCCGTTTTGTGAAAGAGTGCAAATTGTACTCTCTGGCTCCCCATTACCAGATGCACGGGTCGAATAGTTCGATGATAGCACGGGTTTTCCCTTTCAGGTCATAGCCTTTAGGTGATGGCCGCGGACTCGGGGAACTGTTTTGGGGCCTTGATAGCAAAGCGTTTGTCGCGGCCGCTGTCGCCCTTGAGCAGGGTGACCTGGCTTTTGGCAACGCCAAAGGCCTTGGCGAGAAATTTGATCAGGTGTTGATTGGCCTTACCGTCGACCGGCGGGGCGGTGATTCGTACCTTGAGGGCATCTTCACCGTGTGGACCGACGATTTCATCGCAGCTGGCGCGGGGCTGGACTCGCAGGGTGAGCAACAATGTTTCCCCCTGCCATTGATACCACCCACTCATTTCAGCCGAGCAGCAGGCCGACCAGTAACATCTTGAGTACCTGTAGCCCCAGTAATACCAGGATCGGCGACAGATCCAGGCCCGAGATGGGTGGCAGCAGGCTGCGTGCCGGACGCAGCAGGGGCTCTGTCAGGGTGTAGAGCAGGGCCAGCGCAGGATTGTAGCTACCCGGGCTTATCCAACTGGCGATGGCCTGGATGATAATGGCGATCAGATACAGGCTGATTATCAGGGTGAGCATGTCCACCAGGGAGACTAGTAACAGGCTGACTGGGCCCATCATCTGTCCGTCCAGCAGGCCGAGGAAGTTGTACGGTGCGATATGTGCACCAACCAGCGCTACCTGCGCAACGGTGATCAGATAGGCTAGCAGCAGGCAGGCGATATCCAGGCCGCCCCAGCCGGGAATAATGCGGCGCAGCGGTCGTAGCAGTGGGCTGGTGACCTTGACGATAAACTGCGACAGGGGATTGTAGAAATCGGCCCTGACCCACTGCAGTAGGAAGCGCAGCAGGATCAGCGCGATATAGAGCTGGAACAGGGTGGATAGGAGGAAGTCGGCGACCTGCAACAGGGTATGCATCCGTTATTCCCCTCCCAGTTGATCGGCCAGTTCCACGGCGCGATCTCTGGCACCGCTTAGCGCCTGGTCGAGCAGTTCGCGAATGCCGCCCTGCTCAAGGATGCCAATGGCCCGCTCGGTGGTGCCGCCGGGAGAGGTCACACGGCGGCGCAACTCAGCTGGATCATCCGGGCTCTCCAGTGCCATTTTCGCTGCGCCGAAGGCGGTCTGCAGCGCCAGCAGGCGGGCGCTCTCTTCCGGCAGCCCCAGTTTGACACCGCTCTGCTGCATCATTTCGATGAGCAGGAAGAAGTAGGCCGGGCCGCTACCGGAGAGGGCGGTGACCGCATCCAACTGGGTTTCGTCGTCGACCCACAGAGTGAGTCCCACCGCACGCATAATGCCTTCCGCCAGTTCACGCTGTGAATTACTGACTCGCTGATTGGCGAACAGGGCGGTGGCACCGCTCTTCAGCAGTGAAGGGGTATTGGGCATGCTGCGAACAATGGCGCAGTTACCGCCAAGCCAGCGATCGATATCGCTGCCCCGAATCCCGGCGGCGATGGAGAGTAGCAGCGGTGCACAGCCCTTGAGCGTTTCTGCGATGCCGGTGCAGACCTCGCGCAGGACTTGCGGTTTGACTGCCAGCACCACCACATCGACGCTAGCGGCCAGTTCACTGTTGTCTGCAGTGGTATTTACGCCGAATTGGTCGGCCAGTTCCTTGCGCCTTGCCTCGGTCGGTTCCGCGACGGTGATATTGGCGGCGGCGAAACCGTCGCTAACCAGACCACCGATGAGACTGGCGGCCATGTTGCCGCCACCAATGAAGCCGATTTTGCTCTTTTTCATACTCCTGCCTGTCCTGTCTCTATTACTGACGGGTTGTGTGTTGCGTATAACAGAACGCACCTTAACGTATCACGCAGAATACTACACTGTTACTGCTTTTGCGGACGTGGTCCAAATAGCGCGGTGCCGATACGGACGATGGTTGCCCCTTCTGCAACGGCCGCCTCCAAATCGTCAGACATGCCCATCGACAGGGTGTCGAGTTGCAGTCCCTCATGGTTGAGTTGTTCCAGCGCCTGACGCAGTTGGCGTAGCGGTGTCCGTTGTGTCTCGAAATCGTCGGCCGGGGCCGGGATCGCCATCAGCCCGCGCAGTCGCAGGTTGGGCAGTTCCGCCACCTGGCGGGCCAGTTCGGGTAGTTCGGCAAAACTGACGCCCGACTTGCTCTCCTCGCCGCTGACATTGACCTGCAGGCAGACGTTGAGCGGCGGTAACTCAGGCGGGCGCTGTTCGCTGAGGCGGTGAGCCAGCTTGAGTCGATCGACACTGTGGACCCAGGCAAAGTTCTCGGCCACGGGTTTACTTTTGTTGGACTGGAGCGGGCCGATGAAGTGCCACTCCAGATCGAGATCCTTGAGCGTCGCGATCTTGCTCAGCGCCTCCTGCAGGTAGTTTTCGCCGAAACGGCGTAGACCCAGGGCCGCCATGGCACGCAGTTCAATGCTGTCGCGGGTCTTGCTCACCGCCAGCAGACTGACGCTGTCGATGGGACGGTCGACTTCGTGGCAGGCCGATTCCAGACGCTGCTGGACGGCAAGGAGGCGTTCGCTGGGTGAAAGGAAGTTGTCTGTCATGGCGCTACGGTATACTTTAGGTCGATAAGTTTGCGAATAAATCAAAATAGCTGTTGAGGCCATTCTAATGGATATTACCGAATTGCTAGCCTTTGCCGTCAAGAACGGCGCCTCGGATTTGCACCTCTCCTCAGGGTTGCCGCCGATGATTCGTGTCGACGGCGACGTGCGCCGCATCAATGTGCCGCCGATGGCGCACAAGGATGTTCACCGCCTTGTCTACGACATCATGAACGACAAGCAGCGCAAAGATTACGAGGAGTATCTGGAGACTGACTTCTCCTTTGAAATCAAGGGCCTCTCCCGTTTCCGTGTCAACGCCTTCAACCACAACCGCGGTGCCGGTGCGGTGTTCCGTGCCATCCCCAGCAAGATCCTGACCCTGGAAGACCTCAACTGTCCGGCGATCTTCAAGGATATTTCCGATACCCCGCGTGGTCTGGCGCTGGTCACCGGGCCGACCGGTTCCGGTAAGTCCACCACCCTGGCGGCGATGATCGACTACGTCAATGAACGCCACCACGGTCATATCCTGACCCTGGAGGACCCGATCGAATTCGTGCACGAATCGAAGAAGTGCCTGGTTAACCAGCGTGAGATCCACCGCGATACCCTGGGCTTCAACGAGGCGCTGCGTTCGGCGCTGCGTGAAGACCCGGACGTCATTCTGGTGGGCGAGATGCGTGACCTGGAGACCATCCGCCTGGCGCTGGAGGCAGCGGAAACCGGCCACATGGTATTCGGGACTCTGCACACCAGTTCCGCGGCCAAGACCATCGACCGTATCATCGACGTGTTTCCCGCGGCGGAGAAGGACATGGTGCGTTCCATGCTCTCCGAATCACTGCGCGCGGTTATCTGTCAGACCCTGCTGAAAAAGGTCGGTGGTGGTCGTATTGCGGCGCACGAGATCATGATCGGTATTCCGGCGATTCGTAACCTGATCCGCGAAAACAAGGTGGCGCAGATGTACTCGGCGATCCAGACTGGACAGCAGTACGGCATGCAGACCCTCGACCAGAACCTCAAGCAACTGGTGGAGAAGGGTGTGGTCAGCAAGCAGGAAGCGCGCGCCAAAGCGGCGAACAAAGACAGCGTTTAAGGTGGGGATGCACGATGGATTTTGATCAACTGCTCAAACTGATGGTGCATAAAAACGCCTCGGACCTGTTTATCACCGCGGGCGTGCCGCCGAGTATCAAGGTCAACGGCAAGATCAGCCCTGTTTCCAAGGCCAGCCTGACACCCGATCAGGCGCACCAGATCGTCTACGGTGTGATGAACGAGGAGCAGAAGGCTGATTTCGAGTATTCCCACGAATGTAACTTTGCCCTCAGCCGCTCCGGTATAGGACGCTTCCGGGTCAACGTTTTCCAGCAGCGCAATCAGGTCGGCATGGTGCTGCGTAAGATCGAGGTGCATATTCCGACTTTCGACGATCTGAAGTTGCCCGCCACTCTGCAGGACCTGGCTCTGACCAAGCGCGGCATTATTCTCTTCGTCGGCGGTACCGGTACCGGTAAATCCACCTCGTTGGCGTCGATGGTCGATTACCGTAACCGCAACAGCCAGGGTCATATCATCACCATCGAGGACCCGATCGAGTACGTACACCAGCACAAGGGCTGTATCGTTACCCAGCGTGAGGTGGGGATCGATACCAACACCTTCGAGGACGCACTGGTGAACACCCTGCGTCAGGCCCCGGACGTTATTCTCATCGGTGAGATCCGTCACCGCGAAACCATGGAACATGCCATCGCCTTTGCCGAGACCGGCCACCTCTGTCTCGCGACCCTGCACGCCAACAACTCCAACCAGGCGATGGACCGAATTATCAACTTCTTCCCTGAAGACCGTCGCCCGCAATTGTTGATGGATCTCTCCCTCAACCTCAAGGCGGTGGTTTCACAACGTCTGATCCCGACCGCCGATGGTCAGGGCCGTCGTGCCGCGGTGGAGATCATGATCAATACGCCGCTGATGGCCGACCTGATCCTCAAGGGCGAGATCCACGAAATGAAGGATCTGATGAAGAAGTCGGGCGAGCATGGCATGAAGACCTTCGACCAGGCCCTCTACGAACTTTATCGCGAGGGTATCATCACCGAGGAAGAGGCGTTGCGTAATGCTGATTCGCACAACGAGGTGCGCCTGATGATCAAGCTGGAAGAGCAGGCGGGTCATCCGGAAGATCTGGGTTCCTCGCTGGATGGTTTGACCCTGGAGGGGGGAGACGATCCACGTCTATTACGATAACAAGCAGGCGTATAGGCAAAAAAACAGGGAGCTTTGCTCCCTGTTTTTGTTTGGGTGTTTTCTTAGAACTAGAAAACGGTGCGTGCGTCGAATACCGGCCCGTCGACACAGACCCGTTTCATCGCCGGGCCCTTGCCGGTCTGCACTTCGACCACACAACCGGCGCAACCGCCGATGCCACAGGCCATAAACTCCTCCAGCGAAACCTGGCAGGGCAGGTGGTACTCCGCTGCCAGTTTGGCCACCGCCGCCAGCATCGGATGCGGGCCGCAACTGAAGACTTCTACTTCCTTACGCTGCTCGTCGCTCAGTGCGTCGAGCCAGCGCCGCGCCAGATCGGTGACGTAGCCTTCGAAGCAGCCAGCATAACCCTGCAGGCTGGCGAGGCGTGAGGCGATACCCCAGTCCTCCAGCAACGGCATCGAGGCGATCACTTCATCGGGCATGCCAGGCACCATGATCTTCGACGGTGCTGCCTTGAATGGAAACGGTACTTCGGAACCCAGGATCACCAGCGGGCTATAGGCGCCTTTGATTTCGCGCAGGCGGTCGGCGAGGAACACCATCGGTGGCATGCCGACACCACCGCCGATCAATAGCGGACGTGGACGTTCCATGTGCGGTTTGAATGGGTTGCCGATAGGGCCGATGAGATCGAGTTTTTCCCCAACCTCTCTTTTTGTCAGCAGTGCAGTGCCTTCGCCGAAGACCTTGTAGAGCAGGTCGATGGTGCCACTCTTTGGATCGGCACGCATGATCGAAATGGGGCGGCGCAACGGACGCTGCGCATTGACCTGCAGGTGGACGAAACTGCCGGGCTCCGCCTTGGCCGCGATTTCCGGTGCACGCAGGCGCAGGAAGTGTTGCGCACCGTCGTAGTGTTCGTGTTGCAGGATCTCCGTCTGTTCGACAAAGAGGGTATCGCGATGGGATTTCTTCATGGGTTTTCTGTGTGGATGCGTTGTTCGGTTAGTCGGCGGTGTAGACGGTGTTCCCGTTGAGCAGGGTACGTACTACCCGACCCTTCATCTCCCAGCCGAGGAACGGGGTGTTTTTACCCGCCGAGTGTAGTGACTCTTCGCTGACACTCCAGTGCTGTTGCGGGTCGAAGAGGCAGATATCGGCGATCGCCCCTTCGCCCAACTGGCCTCGGTCGAGGCCGAGTATCGCTGCCGGTTCACTGGTCAGGCGGGCGATGGCATCGCTCAATTCGAGAAGGCCTTCATCCACCAGTCGCAGGGTTAACGGCAGCAGGGTTTCGATGGCACTGATGCCCGGTTCGGTGGCGGCAAACGGTGCTAGTTTGGCGTCGCGATCGTGGGGTTGGTGGTCGGAACAGATGGCGCTGATTGTGCCATCGCGCAGCGCGGCACGCAGGCCGTCCCGGTCGCGCTGGCTGCGTAGTGGCGGGCGCACATGACAGAGGCTGTTGAAGTCACTGACGTCTATTTCAGTCAGATAAAGTTGGTGGGCGCTGACATCAGCGCTGACCGAGAGTCCCTTGGCTCGTGCTTCGGCGATCATCTCTGCGGCGCGCACCGTAGAGAGCTGGCCGAAGTGAGCGCGTACTCCGGTCTGTTCGATGAGCATCAGGTCGCGACCGACACTGATTACCTCAGCGCACTCGGGGATGCCTGCCAGACCGAGACGGGTGCTGACAGGGCCTTCATGGACGCAGCCGTCGGCACCGAGCCATGGGTCTTCGGCGTTGATGAATACGGTCAACCCCAGGGTGGCGGCGTATTCCAGCGCGCGGCGCTGCACCCGGGTGGAGACGATGGTGTGGCGGGCGTTGCCCATCACCACGCAACCAGCGTTTTTCAGTGCCTGCATCGAGGCCAACTGTTCACCGGCCAGCCCCTGAGTCAGGGCGCCGATGGGCAGGACATTGGCCTTGCCTGCTGAGGTGGCGCGATGGCAGATCTGCTCTGCCACCGCTGGATTGTCGATCACCGGTTTGGTGTCGGGCGGGCAGCAGAGAGTGGTAACACCGCCAGCGGCAGCAGCGGCGGTTTCTGAGGCGATGGTGCCTTTGTGTTTCTGACCCGGCTCGCGCAGTCGCGCCTGCAGGTCGATGAGGCCAGGGGTGACGGTGAGTCCTTTGGCATCGATGGCTTCGTCTTCGCTGAAACCTTTCGGCTTTTTACCGATGGCAGCGATACGACCGGCGTCGATGAAGATGTCGGTTACCTCGCCACGCTGGTTGGCCGGGTCGATGAGGCGTCCGCCGCGGATCACGATACCCATGTTATTGGCCCTCCCCGGCGCTATCGGCATCACGGCCGCGACCCAGCACCATGCTCATTACCGCCATGCGTACCGCCAGGCCGTTGCTCACCTGTTCCAGGATCACCGATTGCGGGCCGTCGGCGACGCTGGAGGCGATCTCCACCCCGCGGTTGATCGGGCCTGGGTGCATGACGATGGCATCGGGCGCGGCCAGTTTCAGTTTTGCTTCTGTCAGGCCGTAGCGCTGGAAGTATTCATTCTCGCTGGGTAGCAGCGCGCCCTGCATCCGTTCTTTCTGCAGGCGCAGCATAATCACCACGTCGACCCCGGCCAGTCCCTGCTCCATATCGTGAAATATATGTGCACCCATGTTGCCGAAGGCGGCGGGGATTAGCGTCTTTGGACCGATAACCCGCAGCTCGCCGACACCGAGGGTGTTAAGGGCGTGGATCTCGGAGCGCGCCACCCGTGAATGCAGGATGTCGCCGACGATGGCTACGCGCAGGTTGTGGAACTCACCCTTGTGGCGACGGATGGTAAACATGTCGAGCATCGCCTGGGTCGGGTGGGCATGACGGCCGTCGCCGGCGTTAATCACACTGACATGGGGGGCCACGTGCTTGGCGATGAAGTGGGCCGCACCGCTCTCGTTGTGGCGTACCACAAACATGTCGCAGTGCATCGCCTCCAGGTTGTGCAGCATATCGAGCAGGCTCTCGCCCTTGCTGGTGGAGGAGGTGGCGATGTTAATACTCTGCACGTCGGCGGAGAGTCGGCTCGCCGCCAGTTCGAAGGTGGTACGGGTGCGGGTACTGGTTTCGAAGAAGAGGTTGATGATGGTCTTGCCGCGAAGCAGCGGGACCTTTTTGACACTCTTGCCGCCGACGGTGGCAAAGGATTCGGCGAGGTCGAGAATGTCGGTTAAATGATTTTTTTTCAGCCCCTCAATGGTGAGGAAGTGTTTCAGGTTGCCGTTGCTGTCCAGTTGCGGGTTAGTCATGGCCTTCCTGCAGGCTGAGGCTAAGGGGTTCAGGTCCGGTTAGTTTAATCTGTTCCTGCGGTCCAAGCGAGAGGTGGATGCCGGTGATATCGGGTTGAATCGGCAATTCGCGACCGCTGCGCTCCACCAGTGCGGCGAGGATCACGCGGGCCGGGCGGCCGTAATCGAAAATTTCGTTCAGCGCAGCGCGGATGGTGCGGCCGGTCTGCAACACATCGTCCACCAGGATGATGGTGCGATCTTCCACTTCGAAGGGAAGATGGGAGGGTTTGACCTGCGGGTGCATGCCGATGCGTGAGAAGTCGTCGCGGTAGAAGCTGATGTTGAGGCTGCCCAGCGGTTCCGCGATAGCCAGACGACGATGCAGTCCTTCGGCCACCCAGGCGCCGCCGGTGTGGATGCCGACCATGCAGGGGTTGTCGATGCCCTGTTGCTGCAACAACTCGCCGAGCTGCTTTGCCATCTCATCGATGAGGCCTTCGATATTGTCCGGAATGTTATGGATCATCGCTTGTTTTCCGCCTGCTGCGCCAACCAGCTTTCCAGGATGATTTGCGCTGCCAGTTTGTCCACCTCTTCCCTGTCGAAGCGACCCTGCTCGCCGAGCAAGCGCTCCGCTTCCACGGAGCTGAGTCGTTCGTCGATGGTGAATACGGGCAGATTGTACCTGCCTGTCAGGCGATTACCAAAACGGCGCGCCAAACGGGTGGTCTCGTGTTCGCTGCCGTCGAGGTTAAAGGGGAGGCCGAGCACCAGTGCATCGGGTTGCCACTCTTCTATCAGTCGGCTGATGCCGTTCCAGTCGGGGCCGCCATCGGGACTGTTGAGGGTTTCCAGTGCGCTGGCAGTACCGGTCAACTCCTGGCCGACGGCGACGCCGATACGTTTGCTGCCGAAGTCGAAGCCGAGCAGAGTTCTGGGTTTACTCACGCGTGACCGACGTCGCTGGAGAGGAGGTTGAGGTCGACGCCGAGCAGTTTTGCCGCCGCTTCCCAGCGCTGTTCCAGTGGCAGTTCGAAGAGGATGCGCTGATCCGCCGGGCCGCTGAGCCAGGCATTCTGCGCCATCTCCTCTTCCAGTTGTCCCGCGCCCCATCCGGCATAGCCGAGGGCGATGAGGTGGTGGGCCGGTCCTTCGTTGTGGCCGATGGCGGCGAGAATGTCGCGGGAGGTAGTGAGGGCGATGTCGTCGCTGATCTGCAGGCTCGATTCCCAGGCACCGACGGGGCTGTGGATGACGAAGCCGTGCCCCGGCTGGACCGGGCCACCGTCGTTGACCATTACCGAAGTGTCGAGGGTCTTGCTCGGCTCGATCTCCATCTGTTCCAGCACTTCAGCCAGTGGAATATCCAGCGGGCGATTGATGACGATGCCCATGGCACCCTCGTCGTTGTGCTCGCAGATATAGGTGACCGTGTGGCTGAAATTGGGATCGGCCAGCGCAGGCATAGCGATTAAAAAGTGGTCGCGCAGACTGGTGCTTTCATTCATGCGGTGAAGTATGGGCAGGGGCCTTCAGCGATGCAAGGATCATCGACTCTGCAGGAAGCTGTCGTTCTGGAATTGCCACACGCGCACGATACGCAGGATGTCGGTCTCCTTGCGCATCTCCGGTGGAAACTCGCTGAACGGCGCGGCCATTTTGACGATACGAATGGCGCCGTCGTCGAGTACCTGTTGCCCGGAGGATTCCAGGATCTCGATTTTATTCACCTTGCCGTTCACCGTGAGCTCGACGCTCAGGGTCAGGTGGCCGCTGAGTCTGCGGCGTTTGGCCTCGTCCGGGTAATTGAGGTTGCCGATGCGCTCCACTTTTTGTCGCCAGGCATCCATATAGGCGGCATAGCGATATTCCCTGGTCGCGGCGGTGACGGTTTTCACCCGTTTACGCTGGGCATAATTCTGTTTGCGCTGTTCGATGTTGGCGCTGATGCGGGCGATGGCGCGACTGTGCATCAGCAGGTCGGCGGCCACCGGGGTATCCGGCATCTCTTCCTGCGGTGATTCCTGCGGCTGCTGCATTTGATTATCACTAGCGACGTTGGCGGTCATCACCGTGGTGTCGTTGCGCTGAGGCTGCGGATCGGGTGCCGCCAGCGGTACGCTCTGCTCGGCATCGCCACGGTCATTGTTGGTGCGTGGATTAAATGCCGGGCTGGAGGGAAGCATCCTCTCTTCCACATTACCGCCGCCTGCCTGATTGGCCTGGGCCAGGTAGTCGGCGTCATCGGGTTTATCGTTGTCGCTACTGTGGACCAGAGTGATCTCCAGCGACAGGGGAATATCTTTGGCGCGGAATTTTTCCAGATCGAAGGTGACGCCGAGGATGATCAGGGCGTGCAACGCGGCGGCAAAGAACAGGGTCAGACCTAGACGGTCCGAGGGTGATACCTGATGTGCAAGAAGGTTGCCGGTCACTACGCTGGTGTATTCCCTGATTAAAGTGGCGCCAGTATAACGATGATGAATGGTTACTGCACTGTGTCGAGTCGACGTTTCAGGCCATCGCTGAGAATGGCCTGTCCGTCATCGGTGACAATCAGCGCATAGTCAACGGGTATGACCTTTAACAGCTCGGCAAGTTTCCCCTTGCCGCCGCACAGCAGTGCCTGGGCAAAGGCGCCCGCATCGGCGGCGCTGTGGTGCAATACGCTGATACTGCGGATGCCAAGCGACGGATAGCCGCTGAGTGGATCGAGATAGGGGTGGTAGCTTTTGCCATCTACCGTATAGGCATGTTCGTCCCTTTGCAGGGAAACCAACGCTTCACCGCTCTGCAGTGGAATCGTACGACCATCCGCCAGTTGAGCGTTCCAGCCATCGCCAATTACGGCAATGGTGTTGTCGTTGACCAGGCGAGCATGGGGAATGCCCGATTCCTGCAGACGCTGTCGGGCAACGTCGAGTCCATAACCACGGGCCATAGCACCAAAGTCTATGCGTACCCTGGGATTGCTGTTGTCGATGAGGATACCCCTGACCTCTACATCGCCCATTTTGGGTTTGGCGGCGAGCAGTTCGGCGATGGCCGTTTTCTCTGGCACCGGCCCGTCGGGGAGTTCGTTATGGAAGCCCCAGAGATGCTGCAGGCCACCGAGGGCCGGGGCGTAGTAACCGTGGCTCTGCTGTTCCAGCCGTTTGGCGGCAGCGATCAACGGCAGTACCGAGGGATTGGCGGAAAACTCCGCCGCCATCGCGAGCAGCTGGTTGGTGCGTCCCAGTGAACCGGCATTCCAGGGATGGGAGGCGTCGGAGATATAGTGCAGATCGGCGAAGAGCTCCTCTGCCACTGCCTGGGCACGGGCTTCGGGCACGCCGGTCATTTCCAGTCGCAGTGGCTGATCGAAGGCGGTGCTCTGGCTGGTGAAAGTTTGCTCTTCGCTGCAGCCGAACAGGGGCAGCAGCAAGATAAGGGGGAACAGTAATCTAGGCATTTGTAGTCAGTTTTTGTTCTATGGAGTCCATCAGTTGGCCGCCGATATCGAGTCCATATTGTTTATCCAGCTCGCGGATACAGGTGGGGCTGGTGACGTTGATCTCGGTGAGGTAGTCGCCGATCACATCAAGACCGACAAAGAGTAACCCCATCTCACGCAGGGTGTCGGCGACCTGTTCGCAGATCCAGTAATCCCGCTCAGTTAGTTCCACGCCAACACCGCTGCCACCGGCGGCAAGGTTGCCACGCAGTTCTCCCTTGGCGGGAATGCGTGCCAGGGCGTAGGGAACCGGTGTGCCATCGACCAACAGGATGCGTTTATCACCGGCGCTGATCTCGGGGATGAAGCGCTGTGCCATGGCAAAGCGGTGACCGTGGTCGGTGAGGGTTTCGATGATCACGCTGGTGTTGGGATCGTTGGGTGCGGTTTTGAAGATGGACGCGCCACCCATTCCTTCCAATGGTTTGAGGATGGTCTCCCCATGTGTGTTGATGAAGCTCCTGATCTGTGCGGCATCGCGGCTGATCAGGGTGGGCGGTGTGCACTGAGGGAAACGGGCGGTGAAGACCTTTTCGTTGGCGTCGCGTAGACTCCGTGGATGGTTGACCACCAACGTGCCCTCTCTTTCCGCCTGTTCCAGGATATAGGTGGCGTAGATGTACTCCATGTCGAAGGGTGGATCCTTGCGCATCAGGATCGCATCCAGCTTATGCAGCGGTTGTGCCGTTACCTCACCCAGCTCGAACCAACGCTGCTCGTCGTCGAAGACCTGCAAAGGGCGCATGCGGGCACAGGCTTCGCCCTGTTCCAGGTAGAGGTCGTCCATCTCCATGTAGAAAAGCGACCAGCCACGACGGGCGGCTGCCAGCAACATGGCAAGGGTGCTGTCCTTGTGGTATTTAATCGACCCGATGGGGTCCATAATCACGCCGATAGTTGTCATCGTGGTCGTTCCCGAGAGTGTGATACCGTTCTCAAATGCTGTGCTTGGCCGTCAACTGCGGTACTCTAGCAGAAATTGATCTTGCTCAGGGCGGTTCTACACACCGATGAGGGAATATCCTTGAAGAATAGTCCCTTATTTACCATGAGGTTATGGATTAAAGTTAATGTTTGTGTTAAATATCGCTGGCAGTTATATGCTTTAGTAAGTGAGTAGATGTTAACCGTGGTTAAACGATGAGGGCGGGGATTACGTGACTAACGACGCGGTAGCAGGCGTGCAAGGCCTCAAGGTCATGGTGATTGACGACAGCAAGACCATTCGGCGGACAGCAGAAACCCTGTTGAAGAAAGAGGGCTGCGATGTGATTACTGCCAATGATGGTTATGAGGCGTTGGCAAAAATTGCCGACACCAAGCCCGATATTATCTTTGTGGACATCATGATGCCGCGGCTGGATGGTTACCAGACCTGCGCACTTATCAAGCACAACCAGAAGTTCCGCAATACTCCCGTAATCATGCTTTCGAGTAAGGATGGCCTGTTCGATCGGGCCAGGGGTCGTATCGTCGGTTCCGAGCAGTATCTGACCAAGCCGTTCACCAAGGAGGAGTTGCTGGACGCGATTGAGCAGCACACCCAGCGTAACGCATCCTGAGCTGCAGGCAGAGTGTAGATCAAAGGGGAGACACCATCCCTGAACGTTAACGAAAAGATTCGCAGGAGATTTAAAAATGGCGCAAGTCTTGATTGTGGATGATTCGCCGACCGAGGTGCATGTCCTTTCTTCCATGCTGGAAAAAGGGGGACACACGGTACTTACTGCGTCGAATGGCGAAGAGGGTATCGCCCAGGCCAAGTCGGCAAAGCCCGATCTCATCCTGATGGATGTGGACATGCCGGGTATGAACGGTTTTCAGGCCACGCGTCAGCTGACCAAGGATCCTGAAACTGCTGCTATCCCGATTGTTATCGTCACCACCAAGGATCAGGAGACCGATCGGGTGTGGGGATTGCGGCAGGGTGCAAAGGACTATGTAACCAAGCCGATCGATGAAGCAACGCTGATTGAAAAAATTAACGCTCTTCTCTGACTTAATCGGGGATTGAAAAGACGTGAGCAGTGAGAACAAGCAACCGCCGATCCTGATCCTATACCAACTGGATCAGCGTAGTAAGGCGTATGCGCACAACCTGCCGCAACAGCTAGAGATTAAGTCCACCTGGGATGGTATCGCCTTCAAGTTGGGAGAGTTTACCGTGCTGGCTCCGATGGAGCAGGTGGGGGAGATACTGACGATCGCCAGCATTAGCCGTATCCCCGGCGCCAAAGATTGGGTCAGGGGAATTGCCAACGTGCGCGGCAACCTGCTTCCTATCCTCGATCTGCCGGGTTTTGTCTTCGGCAAGGTCAGCAAAATGACTCGTAAAAGTCGGGTGTTGGTGATGGAGCATCAGGGGATTTCTGCCGGGCTGATGGTCGACGAAGTATTCGGTATGCGCCACTTCCTTGAAGAAGAGTTCAGCGAAGATGTGGCCCCGCTGGATAAATCGATCCAGCCGTTTTTGACCGGCTCGTTGCGTCAGCGCGGTGAAGTATGGGGTGTGTTTGATATCCACCAACTGGTGGACAGACCGGAATTTATGCAGGTAGCTGCCTGAGCCAGTGTGATGGCATTGGGTGGTTATCCATTTTCAGAATGAGTAGGGAATTGAGTCAGGAGACGAGAAGATGAAGTTACCGTTAGTCTCAGCGAAAGGCGCACCTGCAAAGGGCGCAGCCAAAGGCAAGGGCGCAGCCCCTTCGGGTGAAGGCAGCAGATGGCTGGGTGTGGTGATCTTCCTGCTACTGAGTGCCATGGTGATGACCTTCATCATCTATGCCATGGTTGCCATCCAGGCCGGTTACGACAAAGAGTATCTCGGTCTGGTGGGTGAGCAGCGGGTACTGTCGCAGCGAATATCGAAATTTGCCGGTCAGGCGAACCGTGGACAGCCGGCGACCTTCGACCAACTGAAGAAATACCGAGACGAGTTCGACCACAACCTGCGTCTGTTGCGGGCCGGTAACCCGGACACCGGGATGCCTCCCTCGGCAAATAATGAGGTGCTGGAACAGCTCTCTATCGTGGTGCGACATTGGAAGCACTACAACGACAACGTCACTATTATCGTCAATGCGCGTGACGTGGTTATTACACTGCGTGAAATTGTTCGCCTGATTAACGAAAACTCTCCGCAACTGCTGGCATTGACCGATGAGGTGGCAACCCTGATGGCGCAGAAGGGTTCCAAGGCGGATCAGGTCTACATTGCCAGCCGTCAATTGATGCTCAGCCAGCGTATCATCAACAACGTAAACCGGGTGCTCGAGGGTGGTGAAGGTGCGGTAACCGCGGCTGACCGCTTCGGTCGTGATGCGGCTCTCTATGGTCGTGTTCTGCGCGGTTTCCTCAATGGCGACAAGACGCTCAAGATCGACCGTGTCTACGACAAGCAGGTTCTGGGGCGTATCGCCGAGGCCAGCGATCTGTTCGACATGATCGGCAAGCAGGTGAGCGGCATTCTTGAACGCAGCCCGGAGATGTTCCAGGTGTCCGAGGCAGTGCAGCGGGTACTGGACGATTCCGACGGCCTGCTCAATGCCCTGACCGAATATGAGGTGTCCTATCAACGTGAAATCGAAGGGCGCTGGTTCACCTCCGTGCTCGGCAACCTCTTTGCCCTGGCGTCAGTTGGCCTGTTGCTCGGTCTTGGTTTCACGCTGCGGGGCGAGGGTGAGCGACGTCTTGCCAGCATCGAGGCACAGCGTCTGGCGACGGAAGAGCAGAACCGCCGTAGTCAGCAGGCGATCATGCGTTTGCTTGATGAAATGGGTGACCTGGCTGACGGTGACCTTACCGTGAACGCGACGGTAACCGAGGACATCACCGGCGCTATCGCCGACTCCATGAACTTTACCATCGACGCGTTGCGTAGCCTGGTCGCGGCGATTAACGATACCGCCAGTCAGGTAACCTCGGCGGCGGAGAAAACCCAGGCCACGGCGAATCATCTGGCCGAGGCGAGTAACCACCAGGCAGAGCAGATATCTTCAGCTAGTACCGCGGTGAACGAAATGGCGAACTCCATCGAAGGGGTATCGCGCAACGCGGACCAGCTGGCGGAGGAATCCGAGCGCTCGGTAGGCATTGCGAAGAAGGGTGCCGAGGCGGTACAGAAAACCATCAACGGTATGGATGTCATCCGCCAGCAAATTCAGCAAACCTCCAAACGTATTAAACGACTGGGTGAATCCTCCCAGGAGATCGGTGACATCGTTGAGTTGATTAACGACATCGCCGAGCAAACCAACGTACTGGCGTTGAACGCCTCCATTCAGGCTGCGATGGCCGGTGAAGCAGGTCGCGGGTTCGCGGTGGTTGCGGACGAGGTAACCCGTCTGGCGGAACGTTCTTCCGACGCGACCAAGCAGATTGAAGCACTGGTAAAAACCATCCAGACCGATACTAACGAGGCAGTTATCTCGATGGAACAAAGTACTTCCGGGGTAGTTGCTGGGGCACGTCTGGCCGAGGACGCGGGTTCTGCGCTGGGTGAGATCGAGCACGTGGCGGCTAACCTGGCGGAACTGGTACAGAGCATCACCAACGCTACCCGCCAGCAGGCAACGGCGGCAGCCAGCATCTCCGACACCATGAACGTTATCCAGGAGATCACCACACAGACATCGGAGGGTACCAAACAGACCGCTTCATCCATCGGTAACCTGGCGGAACTTGCCAATGAGCTGAAGCTTTCTGTATCCGGTTTCAAACTGCCCGGCTAACTGGTTGTACGGAATACTATGTTGCTAACGATGGAAGCGTATCCGGCAGGTCGATACAGCGATGTCGCAGGAATGCTGAAGGACGAAAGGCGCATTTGATATGCAGATTGCCGATCAGTTTGATATCAGCACACTTGCCTGGATAAAGGGTGAGATCGACGAGACGCTCAAGCAAGCGCGTAGCGAGCTTGAGGCTTTTGTCGACGATCCGCAGGACGACTCGCATATACAATCCTGTGTCGAACATATCCATCAGGTCTACGGTACCCTGCAGATGGTCGAGCTCTACGGTGCGGCCATGTTCGCGGGCGAAATGGAGATCTTTGCCGAGTCGCTGAAAGGTGGTGATAGCGACGAACAAAGCTACGAAATGTTGATGCGGGCGATTCTGCAATTGCCTGATTACCTGGAGAGCCTGCTTGCTGGCAAGGCAGACAATCCGGCGATTCTTCTGCCGGTTCTTAATGAATTGCGTCAGCACCGTGGTGACACGGAACTGAACAGCGCCGAATTTTTCCACCCCAATCTTTCTATTACCCCACCGCCGCGACTGATGGAACCGCCCACGGGCGTTGACAGTGTCTACGCTGCCAACAGGTTGCACCGTTTCTTCATGAGTTCGCTGGTCAAAATACTGAAAGCGATTGGAGTTCCCGGTGGTTATCTCGGTATCCTGGAAAAGGCCGTCAGCAAGCTGTACGACATTGCTGAAGGTGATGCGTGGCGTCGTCTTACCTGGGTGGCCAGTGCCTTTGTCGAAGCGCTGGGCGAAAAGAGCATTCCCCTCGACAAGGAAAGTAAACCTTTACTGGGAAAACTGGAGCAACAGGTAAAGCGAGTCGCTGCTGACGGCGAGGCTGGTCTGGATGAAGACGTAGCAGAGGCGTTGCTACGAAAAATGCTTTATCTGTTGGCCCACTCTGGCTCCAACGGCAGGCGTGTGGCACAGGTGCGTCTGGCCTTTGATCTCGATCGTTTCATCCCCGGCAGTGAGTCAGATGTTGGTGGCCTGAATGCTGAGCTAAAACGTACCGTTGCCGCGGACATTATGGAAGAGCTTAGTCAGGTCAAGGACGCCTTCGATGTCTTTGTGCGTAGCGACCGCAGCAATATGCAGAGTCTGGAGCCGCTGGCAGAAAGTGTGGAGCGTATCGGTGAAACACTGAGTCTGCTGCAACAGGATTTACTACGTGAGTCATTGCGCAAACAGTTGGAAACAATTCGCCAGTTGCTGGCCGGTGAAATAGAAGCCAGTGACGATACCTTGATGGGTATCGCAGGGGCTATTCTCGCGGTTGAGTCGGCGCTCGGTGACTGGGGCACCTCTATGCCGGTGGTCAAGGCAGATGCTGACGACCAGGTGGAAGGTGAATCCAGCACGCCTGAAGCGGAAGCCGAGCACCAGCGAGTCACCCGTCAGGTGATGAAAGAGTCGAAAGACGATCTGGTTCGTGTGCGTGAGGCGATTAACGCCTATCTCGATAATCCTCAGGATAAAGGGCTGCTCAAACATCTGCCGCAGATGCTGCACCTGATTGTTGGCAGTCTCACCATGCTCTCCTATAAACGGGTGGCTCAGGTGTTGCTGTCTACCCGCGCGTTTATCGAGAACGAATTAATCGGTAAGGATGGTGTTCCAGTACAGGAAAAGCTGGATGCGCTGGCCGATGCGATTATGAGTGTCGAGTATTATCTGGAAGCGTTCGTTAACAGTCGTGTCCACCCAAGTTCAGTGCTGGATGTGGCGGAAAGCGCAGTGGCTCTGCTCGGCTATCCCATCGGTACGGTAACGGATGCTGTTGCCAGTGAAGAGCATGAAGATACGCCGGAGCTAGGTGGTATTGAAGTTGTCGAGAATACTGATTCTGCGGCGCAGGATGAGTTGAGTGCTCTTGATTTTGACCAAGCAGAGGAGCTCGCTACCAAAGCGCCATCTGCGCCGACTCCACCATCTGCGGTTGATGCGACGACCGGCGGTGAGGTGGATGAGGAGATTCTCGAAATCTTCATCGAAGAGGCGCAGGAGGAACTGGAAAATATCCGTCAGTTGCTCCCTGCATGGATGGAAAACCCAGCCGATGAGGAAACGCTGAAAAATTTGCGCCGTTCGTTCCATACCCTGAAGGGAAGCGGACGCCTGGTTGGCGCACTCAACCTGGGTGAGTTCGCCTGGGCCTATGAAAACATGCTCAACAGAGTGATCGACGGTACGGTTAACCATAGTGCCGCCATGTTCGATCTGCTGCAGCAGGGTGCCGAGGCACTGCCGGAATTGATTGAGCAATTCCGCAGCGGTATCGAACCGCAAAGCGATATCGAAATGTTGCGTGAAATGGCCGCTGCATTGGCGGAACCCGGTTCTGCCGAATCTGCTGCTCCGCCGCCGCCGCCTCCCGCTGCAGTTGTTTCCGAGTTGCCGCAAATGGAACCTGCTCTGCTGGAGGTTTATTCCAAAGAGGCGGAAGGGCACCTGCAGGCGATTACCGACTACATTGATGAGTGGCGTAGCGGTGGTACTCACAAACCATCCGAACCGTTACTGCGCGCATTGCATACGCTTAAGGGCAGTTCGCGCATGGCGGGTGTTATGGATACTGCCGAGGTGTGTGAGTTGCTGGAAAAATATGGCAAGACACTGCAGGCCAATCAGCAGAATGTTGATGAGGACGGAATCGCAGCGCTGGAAGCCGCCGAGCAATATGTCCGTAAAATTTTAGCCTGTCTGCTTGCTGGCGAGCATACCGAAGCGCCCCCGGTAAAACCGATACTGGAATTGGCGAAAAATGCCTTTGCCGGGGTACAGCATCTGGAAGAATTCGCTAATGCACAGCCGGAAGTCGGGCTGGCTGCTATTGAAGAGAGTATTGAAGCTGAAGAAGAGCTATCACTGGAGTCGGTTGAGGCAGAAGAGCTGGAACTGGAAGCTCCAGGCGAAGAGCCACAACTGGAGGCGATGCCCGAAGTTGAGGAACACCCCGCCGCTCCGACAGACGAAGCGATTACCCTTGATTCACTGGAAGGCATCGACCTGGGCGACTGGCAACTGGATGAAGCTTTTGCCCCCAAAGAGACACCTAAAGCTGAAACGGTCGAGGAAGAATATGATCCGGAGTTATTGGAGATATTCCTCGAGGAAGGTTCCGACATTCTCGACAGCAGTGAAGAGACTTTGCAGGCGTGGGTGGAAAACCCCGATGACCAGGGCCTGGTGGAGAGTCTGCAGCGTCAACTGCATACCCTGAAGGGTGGCGCGCGCATGGCGGGCATTTTGCCCATTGGTGATCTTAGCCACAGTCTTGAGTCGACTTTCGAGGCGGTAGTCGATGGACAGTTGCAGCGTACGCCAGAGATGATGGATCTGTTGCAGCTCTCTCATGACCGACTGGTCACCATGTTGGATCAGGTTCGCAAGCACCAGACGGTTACCCCCGCGGATGATTTGATCGAAAAAGTTGCCGTGCTGTCACAGGATGGTGTGACGGATGTGGATAGTAGTGCGCTGGAAGTAGAGATCGATGAGAGCACTACGGAAGAGCAGGCAGTAGGTGTTGCCGCCGATAGCGGAATCGATTCGGCACTGGAGTTGGCCATTACCGAGGTTGAGTTGAGTCACGGTAACTGGCTGCGTGATATTGATGATCGTGCTGCCTTTGACGAGTTGTACCGCAGCGCGATGGCGTTGGTCACACTGTGTAACGAGACGCCGCCTGAAGAATTGATGAGCGTGGCTGGGACGTTAGAGCGTCTACTGGCTTCGATTATGGACGGACATGTTCCCGCTTCGAAACAGGCCAGCGATATTATCAATCGCGTCCTCGAGCTCATGCGCCGCATGGCCCTGCAACATCACCAGGGTTTGGCGATAGATGATGATGGTAGCCTCATCATGGAAGTCGATGAGCTGATCACCCGTAGTCTGGCAGAAGAGACACTGGAAGCGGGTGATATCGCAGCGACCGAAGAAGCGACCAGTAGCGCACTGGCAGCCGAGCAGGAATCCGTCGAAGATGAAGTTAAGTGGAAACGCGTCACCGTTGCTGAGGAGGGTGCCGACAAGCGTCAGGCGCCGCGTATCCAGCATGAAATGGTGCGTGTACGCTCCGACCTTCTGGACAATCTGGTTAACTATGCCGGTGAGGTAAGTATCTACCGCTCGCGGGTGGAACAACAGATTGGTTCCTTCCGCTCGAATATCGGCGAAATGGACCGCACCGTAGAACGTTTGCACGATCAGGTGCGCCAGTTCGAGATTGAAAACGAGGCGCAGATCGAATCGCGGCGTGAAGAGGCGATGAAGACCCAGGAGGATTTCGATCCGCTGGAGCTTGACCGCTTTACGCACATGCAACAACTTTCACGCTCCATGTCCGAGAGTCTTAATGACCTGTTGAGTATCGAGGATATGCTCACCGGTCTGGTGCGTGAGAGTGAAACCCTGCTTTTGCAGCAGTCGCGGGTCAATACCGAACTGCAGGAAAACCTGATGCACACCCGCATGGTGCCACTGGTTGACAATGCACCGCGTCTGCGTCGAATTGTACGGCAGACGGCATCGGAGTTGGGTAAGCGTGTTTCGCTCAAGTTCGAAGGCGCCGACGTGGAAATGGATCGTAATGTGGTTGAGCGGATGATGGCGCCGCTGGAGCATATGATTCGTAACTCTATTGCCCACGGTATTGAAGATGCCAAGGGACGAAAGAAAGCGGACAAGCCCGAAGAGGGCAACATCACCATCGCTTTGGCACGTGAAGGTTCCGAGATTGTCATCCAGGTCAGCGACGATGGTGCCGGTATTGATGCTGATGCAGTGCGCAAGAAGGCGGTCGCTCGCGGCATGATGGCCGAAGATGCAGTCCTCACTGATAAAGAGGTGCTGCGTTTTATTCTTGAGTCCGGTTTTTCTACTGCGCAGTCGCTGAGCCAGATCGCAGGCCGCGGCGTGGGCATGGACGTGGTTAATAGCGAGATTAAACAGCTCGGTGGCGTACTGGAGATTGATAGTACGCCGGGCAAAGGCGCTGTCTTTACCATGCGTATCCCGCTGACCCTGTCGGTCAGTCGTGCGCTGCTGGTCCATGTAGGCGAAGACACCTATGCTGTCCCACTGCTTAGTGTTAGCGGTATCGAACGGATGGAGACGGGCGAACTGGAGCGATTATTGACCAGCGATGAACCGACCCTTACCTGGGTGGGTGAAGAGTACGACCTGATGCATTTGACCAACGTGCTGGGCATCGGTCAGGGTATCATCAACAAGGAATTGCCACGGCAACCGCTGTTGATGGCACGTAGTGGCCAGCATCGTATTGCCTTTGCGGTCGATCACCTGCTGGGTAGTCGCGAGATCGTGATTAAGTCGCTGGGTACCCAGCTAAGCGCATTGCAGGACATTGCCGGGGCCACTATTCTTGCTGACGGTAGTGTGGCACTGATTATCGACATGCCGTCGTTGATTCGCCGCGGTGTGGCGCACAAGAGCCGGGGCGCGGCGGTCACGGTTGCGGAAGTTGCGACGGAGACCAAGGAACCGCTTATTATGGTGGTGGATGACTCCATTACTGTGCGCAAGGTTACAGAACGCCTGCTGAAACGGCATAACATGCGCTGTGTTGCCGCACGCGATGGCGTCGATGCCCTGGCGATGCTGGAGGAGTATATTCCGGATGTCATGTTGCTGGATATTGAGATGCCGCGTATGGATGGTTTCGAACTGGCCACCCATATGCGCAACTCGGATCGCTTCCGCGATATCCCGATTATCATGATCACATCACGTACTGGTGATAAGCACCGTCAGCGGGCGATGGATATAGGCGTTAACCGCTATATGGGTAAACCTTATACCGAGGTGGATCTGTTAGAGAATATTGAAAGCCTGACAGGCAAATCCTGAACAGGCTAAAGTGGAATTGAATGGCGATGGCACAGGCAGCAGACAATAAGATTACCGCAGAACAGGTCAATGATCTGGTTGTGCGCTGTCTGGTATTACCGCTTAACAATGTCTCGCTGCTGGTGCCTAATACCCTGGTCGCTGAAGTTATCGACTACAGGTCGTCAGAGGCGGCGGGTCAGATGCCCGACTGGTTGACCGGTATGCTGGCATGGCGGGGACGTAATCTGCCTGTGATTTCGTTCGAACGCCTGATCGGGCGGCAGACCGCGCTACTGAATGAGGGGCGACGTTACGTGGTATGTAACACGATAAACCCGAATTCGCATATTCCGTTTATCGCACTGGAGGTGCAGGGGATTCCGCACCTGGTGATGGTAAAGAATGAAATGCTTGAGCATGATGGCAAAAGCAATCAGGCCGAGCCTGCAGTACTTGCACACTTACGACTGAATGAGGAAAGCGTGCTCGTGCCGAACATGGAAATCCTGGAGAAGATGCTGGTGCATCTCGGGATTGCCACCGACAGTTAGCAGATTGGGGGGTAATGTTGTGTTAAAGAAAATGGTTATTGCGCGTGTTGCCATTGCTGGCTGTTCGGGTCTCCTGTTGCTCGCCGCGTCGACATTGCAGGCAGCCGAGAATGGTGGTCAATTCAGCGAACGTGATCGCTTGATGGCTGAAATCGAAAAGGAAATCCACAATGAGGAGATGCGCCAGGCAGCGATTGCCGCGGGCAAGGAGCGTACCGTGCTTTGTAGTAACTGTCACGGTGTTGATGGGAACAGTGTCCAGGGCGATATTCCCAATTTGGCGGGGCAGAACCCAGCCTACATTATCGAGCAGTTCGACAAGTTCATGACCGGTGATCGCAAGAATTTTGTTATGCAAACACTGGCAAAAGCCTTTACCTTCAAAGATAAGGTAAATTTAGCAATCTACTACAATTCACGGGCGGTTAAACCTCAGCCGTATGATAGAGCGCTGGCCGAAAAAGGGCGGACGATTTACAAGAGTGTGTGCTTTCGTTGCCACGGTGAAAACGGTAAGGGTGAAGAAGGCTATGCCAGACTTGCTGGTCAGCGAATCGAATATGTGAAGATGACCCTGAAACGCTTCCGGGCTATTGCCACCAAGACCGCAGACGAGTACGACATCAAGCGCACCAACACTAACATGGAACAGGTTACTGTCTTTTTAACGGATGATGATATCGATAGCCTGGCTAATTACATTACCAGTCTGAAATAAGCGAGGTTAACGCAGGTCACCCCAACGGGATTGCAGTGCTGCCAATGCTGTAAGGGCAGCCGTCTCGGTACGTAGTACGCGCGGCCCGAGTCGCATCCCCTGGTAGCCGACGGCAAAGGCCCGTTCCCGTTCCTGTTCTGACAGTCCTCCTTCGGGTCCGATCAGAAGCGTGATCGCGCTAATCTCTGGAATTGAATCCACTGTTAATTCTGCACGATGATCCAATAGCAATCCTCTTCCCTGAAGATCGTTTTTTAACCAGCGATCAAAGCTCTGTAGCGGCAGTAGTTCGGGCACGGTGTTGCGCCCACATTGTTCACAGGTACTGATGATAACGCCGTGCCAGTGGTTCATTTTTTTATCCAGCCGTTCCCCTTTCAGGTTGACCACTGAGCGTTCAGTGTCGAGTGGGGCAATGCGACTGACACCCAGTTCCACCGCTTTCTGGATGGTGTAGTCCATGCGATCACCCTTCGATACGCCCTGGGCTAAAGTGACCTGCAGCGGTGATTCGATGTCGACATTTTGCTTTGTCGCCAGTTCGACCAGAAGCTGGCGTTTGCCTGCCTCTAGAATCGTGGCGGGATACTCGCCGCCATGACCATCAAACAGAATGAGTTCGGCGCCGTTGCCCAGACGTAGCACCTTGGCAACATGACGTGCCGCGTTATCATCCAGTACCAACTGACTGTTTGCGGTCAGGGGTTGCGGATGGAAGATACGCGGGACGCGCATGGTACCGTTATGCGCCCTTGAGGCCCAGATTGGTCCAGATGATACGGGTCGGTTCCACCTGATTCATGCTGTAGAAATGCAGTCCAGGTGCACCGGCTTCCAGTAGGCGACGGCAGAGTTCTGTTGTCACTTCAAGGCCGAAGGCTTTGAGTGAGCGTATATCTTCACCGTAGGCCTCCAGTCGTAATTTCAGCCAGCGAGGGATTTCGGCGCCGCACATAGACGAAAAACGGGCCAGTTGCTTGATGTTGGTGATCGGCATGATGCCAGGCACGATAGGAATATCGACGTTGCGTTTTTCACACTCTTCAACGAAACGCAGATAGGCATCAAGATTGTAAAAGTACTGGGTGATTGCGCTGTTTGCACCAGCCGCCACTTTATTAGCGAAATTATCCAGATCCGCTGCGGCATTCTCTGCCTGTGGGTGAAATTCCGGATAGGCAGCGACTTCAACATGGAAATGTTCACCCGTTTCGTTACGAATAAACTCCACCAGCTCATTGGCATAGAGGAATTCGCCAGCCTCGCGCATACCCGAGGGCATGTCACCACGCAGGGCGACAATGCGCTTTACACCCATTTCAATGTATTGCTGTAACAGGTTACTGATGCTTTCTTTAGTACTGCCGATGCAGGAGAGGTGTGGTGCGGCATCAAGACCGGCTGCGAGCATCTCACGGATCGTGTCGACAGTCCCCGCCTGGGTCGAACCGCCGGCACCAAAGGTGACTGAAACATACTTCGGCCCGAGCTTTGCCAGTTCATCGCGACAGGTGCGCAGCTTCTCGGCACCTTCATCGGATTTTGGCGGAAAGAATTCGAAACTGAACTGTTGTGGAAATTGTTTCTGTGATTCCATCACTATCTCCTCAGATGAGAAGAATTGACCATGGAGTAGCTGAAGTCCTGTATGAATACAGTATTTTTTCAGCTACTCCACGATCAGTTTCTTTTAATAACGATAGTGGTCCGGTTTGTACGGGCCATCAACCGGTACGTCGATGTAGTCAGCCTGTTCAGAAGTTAACCTGGTCAGACCGGCACCGATCTTCTGCAGGTGCAGACGGGCGACCTTTTCGTCGAGGAACTTGGGCAGGACGTAGACTTTGTTTTCGTACTGATCACCTTTGGTGAAGAACTCGATCTGCGCCAGTACCTGATTGGTGAAGGAGGCAGACATGACGAAGCTGGGGTGGCCGGTGGCACAGCCCAGGTTCACCAGACGCCCTTCAGCAAGAACGATGATTTTCTTACCGTCTGGGAAGATCACATGATCGACCTGCGGCTTGATGTTCTCCCAGGTGTATTTGCGCAGGGAAGCGATGTTGATCTCTGAGTCGAAGTGGCCGATGTTGCAGACGATGGCCTCGTCTTTCATTGCCACCATGTGATCGTGATCGATAACGTTCACGTTGCCGGTGGTGGTAACGAAGATATCGCCGTACTTGCACGCCTCATCCATGGTGACTACGCGGTAGCCTCCCATCGCTGCCTGTAGTGCGCAGATGGGATCGATTTCGGTGATCATCACGGTGGCACCCATGCCACGGAACGCTTGGGCACAGCCCTTACCTACATCGCCGTAACCCAGCACCACGGCGATCTTACCTGCAACCATGACGTCGGTAGCACGCTTGATGCCGTCGAGCAATGATTCGCGGCAGCCGTAAAGGTTATCGAACTTGGACTTGGTGACCGAGTCGTTGACGTTCATCGCCGGGAACAGCAGTGAGCCATCTTTTTCCATATGGTAGAGACGGTGTACACCAGTGGTAGTCTCTTCTGTGACGCCACGGATGTTCTTGGCCATTTCTGTCCATATACCCGGATTTTTCTCCAGGTTGCGCTTGAGTACGTCGAGGATGGCCACCCACTCCTCATTGTCGCCCTCTTTCGCGGCAGGTACCGCGCCGGCCTTTTCGAACTCAACACCTTTGTGCAGCAGCAGGGTTGCGTCGCCGCCGTCGTCGAGGATCATGTTAGGACCTTTGCCGTCCGGCCAGGTGAAGGCCTGCTCGGTGCACCACCAGTACTCTTCGATGGTCTCGCCTTTCCAGGCATAGACCGGGATGCCTTCGGCGGCGATCGCAGCAGCGGCGTGATCCTGGGTGGAAAAGATGTTGCACGATACCCAGCGTACTTCGGCACCCAACTCGACCAGGGTCTCGATCAGTACTGCAGTCTGAATGGTCATGTGCAGGGAACCCATGATGCGGGCACCCTTGAGCGGTTTAGTGGCACCGAACTCCTCGCGCAGAGCCATCAGGCCCGGCATTTCGGTCTCGGCAATGGCGATCTCCTTACGGCCCCAATCGGCCAGGGAGATATCGGCGACTTTAAAGTCTTTGAACGCAGCGTCCATTTCTCTCTCCTAGTTTTTTGGGAGCGTCGTTGATCGATACATCTTTCCCGAGCCTGGCAGGAGAACCCTGTCGCAACGCTCCTCGAGAAGATGGCCGCCCGGCAAAGCGGGCGGCAGGGAAGTGGTCTTACAGTTTAGCTTCTTTACGTAACATCTCAGCTTTATCGGTGCGTTCCCACGGCAGGTCCAGATCTTCGCGACCGAAGTGGCCGTATGAAGCCGTGTCGCGATATATCGGCTTGAGCAGATCCAGCATGGTGGTGATGCCGTAGGGGCGCAGATCAAAGTGGGCACGTACCAGTTCGACAATGCTCTCTTCGGCGATGTTGGCGGTGCCGAAGGTGTTGACGCTGATTGAGGTCGGCTCGGCGACACCGATGGCGTAGGAGACCTGAATCTCGCAACGTTCGGCCAGATCGGCAGCAACGATGTTCTTGGCGACATAACGACCAGCGTATGCGGCGGAGCGGTCTACCTTGGACGGGTCCTTGCCGGAGAAGGCACCACCGCCATGGCGAGCCATGCCGCCATAGGTGTCGACGATAATCTTACGTCCAGTCAGGCCTGCGTCGCCTACCGGGCCGCCGATGATGAATTGGCCGGTGGGGTTGATATGGAACTGGGTATTGCTGTCGATCCACTCTTCCGGTAGCACCGGCTTGATGATCAGATCCATTACCGCGTCACGCAGTTTATCCTGACTGATCTCCGGTGAGTGCTGGGTGGAGAGAACCACCGCGTCGATGCCGACAGGCTTGTGGCCGTTATAGCGGAAGGTGACCTGACTCTTGGCATCGGGACGAAGCCACGGCAATTCGCCACTCTTGCGCACCTCGGCCTGACGGCGTACTAGGCGGTGGGCATAGGTGATCGGTGCAGGCATTAGCACGTCAGTTTCATTGCTGGCATAGCCAAACATCAGGCCCTGATCACCTGCACCCTGATTTTCCTTCTCTTCACGGTCAACCCCCATGGCGATATCCGACGACTGCTTGCCCAGCGCATTCAGCACCGCGCAGGTAGCGCCATCGAATCCCATCTCCGAGCTGTTGTAGCCGATGTCGTTAACCACTTCGCGAACGATGGCCTCGTAATCGATCTCAGCGTGAGTGGTGATCTCACCGGCGAGGACGACCATACCGGTCTTGGTCAGGGTCTCACAGGCGACACGGGCCTCGGTATCTTTGGCCAGAATGGCGTCGAGAATGGCGTCCGAAATCTGGTCGGCCATTTTGTCCGGATGCCCTTCGGATACGGATTCGGAAGTAAAAAGATGTTTGTGCGACATGCTATTTCCCTCTTAACGGCGGCTTTCACGGCGCCAAGGTGTTTGTGTAAACCGCGCATTGTAGCGGCTTGTGGAGGAAATTTCCCGAAAAAATTATCCCTGGAAAAGAAAACGCCGGACCACCCTTTCGGGTGGCCCGGCGTGTCCCCTTGAGTGCTGAAGGGTCAGTAGCCCCAGGTATTGGCCAATAGTTGCTCCTGTCCGTGGTAGAGACGGTTATCGGCGGCCTCAAAGGCAGGCAGGTTAACTGCCTTGAGCATCGCTTTACCCTGATCGGTGCGGGTTGCCTCCACCATGGCCTGACGGATCTTCGCCTGAACCTCGGGACGAATCGTTGGTGCTACGGAGATCGCAGGGGCCGGTACAGGTTTGGTGGTCACAACGGGCACCAAGGCCGGATACAGGCTCAACAGGCGAGTGGGGATCATTGCTGCGTCGGCCTTGCCGGAGAGTACCTTACGAGCAGCATCATCAGCGTCTTCGGCCTGCACCAGTTCCGGTTGACGCATCGGGTTCGAGAATATTTCCTGCAGGCGGACTGCACCGAGTCCCGGCGAGGGCAGGGTGGCGATACGTTTACCGATGAGCTCGTTGGCCTCAATAATCATCAGGTCCGGGTTGGCCGCCAGGGTGTAGCTAACGGTGTCAGGCAGTTTGGCAATGACCTTGTAACCGGTCTTGTCGTTGCGGTAGTCGGTGAAGTGGGCTGCATCGAGGACCAGATCCCACTTGTTTCGCTTCATCAACTCCCAGTAGACCAGGAAGTTAGGCGTGGTCACCAGTTTTACCTGCTCACCAGTTACCTGGCGCAGGTAATTGGCCAACGGTTGGTAGGCTTGGCGGGTTTGGTTTTCCGGCATGATGGGCTGGATCGCCAGGACGATGCCTGAGGCAAAGGATGCGGCGGGTGCCAGCAGGATACCGGTCAGTAACAGGCGCACAAGGCGCCCCATCAGTGTGGTGTGGTGCATGGTTAATCCCTCTTGTTTCCTGGGGGGGAGTACTTCCACCGGATATATTCCCGGTTTTGTTACGGAGTGCTGTGGTTTCCACTTGTTTATGTTGGTTTGATCCTTAATAACGGACGCACCAATATACCACATAAGTAGTAGTCGACGTTTTTACCAATTTATGTGAACCAGTCCAAATAATTGAAATATCGCCTTTTGGCAGCCGCCAGGTGACGACGGCGGGTTTTGTCGATTTCTGGACATTTTCCCTATCCCACGGATTCTCCTGACTAAGCGATTGATTTTATGTCGGTATTCAAGTTTTGATGGGAGCGGCCTATTGCCCCCGTGCCTGATATAGGTGAAAATCCGCGGTTCCATGCCGTTCGGGACCGCGTGTCGCGGCGGCTAGAGGGTAATCAAGCAGGGCTCGTAGAAGCTCATGCGAATGGAAAAACGACCGCTGAACAGGTATCGCGGGACGAAGAATTTACCGGGCGGAGAGATTAACTCCGCTTCTTGATGGGTAGTGTTGAGGGTTTCAGATCGGTGGGGCACCCGGGAATAGTGAAGGGGTAACGGTTTCACTTACCGCCGTGCTGTGCTGTCGCAGGATTTAAGAATAACCAAGCAAATTTTCAAACATTTCGAAGGAGAATCAGATGCCAAGCCGTAGAGACTTAGCAAACGCCATCCGTGCTCTGAGCATGGACGCGGTGCAAAAGGCGAATTCCGGCCACCCGGGTGCCCCCATGGGTATGGCGGACATCGCCGAGGTACTGTGGAACGGCCACATGAAACACAACCCGGTCAATCCGGAGTGGTTCGATCGTGACCGTTTCATTCTTTCCAACGGTCACGGCTCCATGCTGATCTACTCCCTGCTGCACCTGACCGGCTACGATCTTGGTATCGAAGATCTGAAAAACTTCCGCCAGTTGCACTCCCGCACCCCGGGTCACCCGGAGTACGGTTATGCACCGGGCATTGAGACCACCACCGGTCCGCTGGGTCAGGGCATCACCAACGGTGTCGGTATGGCCATTGCCGAGCGCACCATGGCGGCTCAGTTCAACCGCGACGGCCACCACATCGTCGATCACCACACCTATGTGTTCCTCGGTGACGGCTGCATGATGGAAGGTGTCTCCCACGAATCCTGCGCCCTGGCCGGTACCCTCGGTCTGGGTAAGCTGATCGCCTTCTGGGATGACAACGGTATCTCCATCGATGGCCACGTTGAGAACTGGTTCAGCGACGATACCGCCAAGCGTTTCGAAGCCTACGGCTGGCACGTGGTACGCGACGTCGACGGCCACGACGCTGCTGCTATCGACAAGGCGATCCACGAAGCCAAATCCGTCAACGACAAGCCGACCCTGATCTGCTGCAAGACCACCATCGGTTTCGGCTCGCCGAACCTCTGCGGTAGCCACGACTGCCACGGTGCCCCGCTGGGTGCCGATGAGATCCAGGCCACCCGTGAAAACCTGGGCTGGAACCACGCGCCGTTCGAAATCCCTGCCGATATCTATGAAGGTTGGGATGCCAAGGCCAAGGGTGCCGAGGCAGAAAAGAGCTGGGGCGAGAAGTTCGCCGCCTACCAGAAGGCCTTCCCGGAACTGGCGGCTGAGTTCGAGCGTCGCATGAAGGGTGAACTGCCGGCTAACTGGAAAGCGCATGCCGACAAGTTTATCGCCGATATCAACGCCAAGGCTGAAGGTCCGGCAACCCGTAAAGCTTCCCAGAACAGCATCAACGGCTACGCCGAAGTGCTGCCTGAATTCCTCGGTGGTTCTGCCGACTTGACCCCCTCCAACCTCACTTCCTGGAGCGGTTCCAAGTCGATCACCAACACCGTGGCCGACGGTAACTACATCTCCTACGGTGTGCGCGAGTTCGGTATGTCCGCGATCATGAACGGTATCGCCCTGCACGGCGGTTTCATTCCGTTCGGTGGCACCTTCCTGATGTTTATGGAATATGCCCGTAACGCCCTGCGTATGGCCGCGCTGATGAAGCAGCGTTCCATCTTCGTTTACACCCACGACTCCATCGGTCTGGGTGAAGACGGTCCGACCCACCAGCCGGTGGAGCAGATCGCTTCCATGCGTCTGATCCCGAACATGAGCGTATGGCGTCCCTGCGACGCGGTCGAGACTGCCGTGGCATGGCGTTACGCCATCGAGCGTCAGGATGGCCCGACCAGCATGTGCTTCTCGCGTCAAAACCTGCCGCACCAAGCCCGTACTGATGCGCAGATCGCCGACATCGCCAAGGGCGGTTACGTGCTGAAAGATTGCGACGGTACTCCGGACGCGATCATCATCGCTACCGGTTCCGAAGTGGCTCTGGCCACCGGTGCAGCCGAGGCAATGAGCGGCAAGAAGATCCGCGTGGTATCCATGCCTTCTGTTGATGTTTTTGAAGCTCAGGATGCTGCTTACCAAGGCTCTGTACTACCCGCCAGCGTACCCACCGTTGCCGTCGAGGCTGGTGTTACCCCGATGTGGTACAAGTACGCCGACAAGGTAGTGGGTATCGATCGCTTCGGTGAGTCTGCCCCGGCCGGTGAACTGTTCAAAGAGTTCGGCTTCACCGTTGAGAATGTCGTTGCCGCCGTCAACAGCGTGCTGTAACTGACCTTTTGCTGCGGTACGGCCTGCGCCGTGCCGCACCCGTTTTCTGCAATGTAACTAGGAGAAACATCCATGACTATCAAAGTCGGTATTAACGGTTTCGGTCGTATCGGCCGAATGGCTTTCCGTGCTATCGCCAAGGAATTCAGCGATATCGAAGTTGTTGCTATCAACGACCTGCTCGACGCTGACTACCTTGCTTACATGCTGAAGTACGATTCAGTACACGGTCGTTTCGGCGGTGAAGTTGGTGTAAGCGGCAACAACCTGGTGGTAAACGGTAAGACCATCCGCCTGACCGCCGAGACCGATCCGGCCAACCTGAAGTGGAGCGATGTAGACGTTGATATCGTTCTCGAGTGCACCGGTTTCTTCCTCACCGACGAAACCTGCCAGAAGCACATCGCTGCGGGTGCGAAGAAAGTCGTAATGTCTGCTCCTTCCAAGGACGCGACCCCGATGTTCGTTTACGGCGTAAACCACGAGACCTATGCCGGTCAGACCATCGTTTCTGCTGCTTCCTGCACCACCAACTGCCTGGCACCGGTTGCCAAGGTTCTGAACGACAACTGGGGCATCAAGCGTGGCCTGATGACCACCGTTCACGCCGCAACCGCTACCCAGAAAACCGTTGACGGTCCTTCCAAGAAAGACTGGCGCGGTGGCCGCGGTATCCTGGAAAACATCATTCCGTCTTCCACCGGTGCTGCTAAAGCCGTAGGTGTTGTACTGCCTGAACTGAATGGCAAGCTGACCGGTATGGCGTTCCGCGTACCGACCTCCGACGTTTCTGTTGTCGACCTCACCGTCGAACTGAACAAGGAAGCCAAGTACGAAGACATCTGTGCCGCGATGAAGAAAGCCTCTGAAACCGCTGGTATCGGTGACACCCTCGGTTACACCGATGAGAAAGTCGTTTCCACCGACTTCCGTGGCGTTGGCTACTCCTCCATCTTCGATGCCGAAGCCGGTATCGCGCTGGATGGTACCTTCGTTAAGGTCGTTTCCTGGTACGACAACGAGTACGGCTATACCTGCAATATGCTGCGGTTCGTTCAGCACGTTGCCGCTAACTAAAACAAGCGGCCCTTTTGCTCCCTAGCGGTGTTGCGCGAACGATTTTGAATACTCATGTACTTCTGTACATCCCGTGTTCAAAACGTTCGCGCGCCTAGCCAGGAAACAAAATTTCTCGCTTGTTTGGTATTGAAGTACATCAGGGAAGGTCGGGCAGTATTGCCCGACCTAACCTCTGAAACATTGTTGTTAGAGAATTTCGCCAAGCCACCGGTTTGGCAAAATTCTTTGAAAATATGACGGAGTGAAATATGTCTTTCATCAAACTGACCGATCTCGATCTCTCAGGCAAAAAGGTACTGATCCGTGCCGACCTCAACGTTCCGGTTAAGGACGGTAAGGTCACTTCAGACGCCCGTATCTCCGCTTCCATGCCGACCATTGAGCACTGCGTTAAAGCCGGTGCCAAGGTCATGGTGATGTCTCACCGCGGTCGCCCGGAAGAGGGCAAGGTGGACGAAGAGAACTCTATGGCACCTATCGCTGCCGACATGAGCGCGAAGATGGGCAAGGAAGTTCGCCTGATCAAAGATTACCTGGATGGCGGTTTCGATGTTGCCGACGGTGAAGTGGTTCTGCTGGAGAACGTTCGCTTCAATGCCGGTGAGAAGAAGGACAACGAAGAGCTGTCAAAGAAATACGCTGCCCTGTGCGATGTTTTCGTTATGGATGCCTTCGGTACCGCGCACCGCGCCCAGGCTTCTACTCACGGCGCCGGCAAATTTGCCCCGGTCGCCTGTGCCGGTCTGTTGCTGGCCGACGAGCTGGACAACCTGGCCAAGGCTCTGGCTAACCCGGCCCGCCCGATGGTTGCGATCGTCGGCGGTTCAAAAGTTTCTACCAAGCTGACTGTGTTGGAAGCTCTCTCCGAGAAGGTTGACCAGTTGGTGGTCGGTGGTGGTATTGCAAACA
This sequence comes from Thiohalomonadaceae bacterium, assembly GCA_050299175.1. Classification (GTDB taxonomy): domain Bacteria; phylum Pseudomonadota; class Gammaproteobacteria; order Thiohalomonadales; family Thiohalomonadaceae; genus JAPHTQ01. The sequence goes on along the minus strand of JBNKVM010000030.1, from coordinate 119,039 downwards.
CTTTCCTTAAGGCGATGGGCAACAACGTCGGCAAGTCACTCTGCGAAGACGATTTGGTCGACACCGCCAAAGCGCTGGTGGAAAAAATGAAAGCACGCGGTGCCAATATTCCGATCGCTACTGACGTGGTTTGCGGTAAGGAATTTTCCGAGACCGCCGAGGCGACACTCAAGGCCGCCGGTGACGTGGCTGACGACGACATGATCTTCGACATCGGCCCCGACTCTGCCAAAGAGCTGGCCGACATCATTGCCAAGGCCGGTACCATCGTTTGGAACGGCCCGGTAGGTGTCTTCGAGTTCGACCAGTTCGGCGAAGGTACCAAGACCGTCTCCATGGCCATCGCTAATGCCAACGGCTTCAGTTTGGCAGGTGGTGGTGACACCATCGCGGCAATTCAGAAGTACGACATCTACGACAAGGTCTCTTACATTTCTACCGCCGGTGGTGCTTTCCTTGAGTACCTCGAGGGCAAAACCCTGCCTGCGGTGGCCATGCTCGAAGAACGCGCAAAGCAGTAATTTCCGGTCGGCGGGAGGGTAGAGGGTACCCGTCCGCAGTACTGACCGCACACAACTAAAAGAGCAAATATGCAAAGACGAACAAAGATTTTGGCCACTCTTGGCCCTGCGACAGACGACCCGAAGATGCTCGACAAGATCATCGAAGCCGGTGTCGATGTCGTCCGTATTAATTTCTCCCACGGTTCTCCCGAAGAACATATCGAGCGTGCTGAAAAGCTGCGTAACCGTTCCCGCGCTCATGGTCGTCAGGTCGGCGTACTTTGCGACCTGCAGGGGCCGAAGATCCGCATCGACAAATTCAAGAACGGCAAGATTGAGCTGGCCGAGGGTGATACCTTCATTCTCGATGCCGAGTGCCCTACCAATGATGGCGATCAAAAGCGAGTCGGTATCGCCTACAAGGAACTGCCCAACGATCTCAGTCGTGGTGACACACTGTTGCTCGACGATGGCCGCCTGGTGTTCTGGGTCGAGCAGGTCGAGGGTGCGCAAATTATCTGCCGTGTGGTTGTCGGCGGTACCCTTTCCGATCGTAAAGGGATTAATCGTCAGGGTGGCGGACTTTCTGCTCCGGCACTGACCGAAAAAGATCGCGCCGATATTATTACCGCGGCCAAGATGGAAGCGGATTACGTTGCTGTCTCTTTCCCACGTAGTGCCTCGGATATCGAAGAGGCGCGTGAACTGTTCAAGGCGGCTGGCGGTAATGGCGGTATTGTTGCCAAGATCGAACGTGCCGAAGCGCTGGAAGTGGTTGACGAAATTATTGCTGCCTCCGATGTGATCATGATTGCCCGTGGTGACTTAGGTGTAGAGATCGGTGATGCCGCACTGCCGCCGGTACAGAAGCAACTGATTCGCCGTGCCCGCGAGATGAACCGCGTAGTCATCACTGCGACGCAGATGATGGAGTCGATGATCGAAAACCAGATCCCGACTCGTGCTGAAGTATTCGACGTGGCCAACGCGGTACTCGATGGTACCGATGCGATCATGCTTTCTGCGGAAACCGCCACCGGTAAATATCCGGACAAAGCGATTGCCGCGATGCACCGCGTCTGTCTTGAGGCGGAAAAGCAGCGTATCGCCAAGGAATCGGATCACCGTATTCATTCCGAATTCAGTCACATCGACGAGGCGATCGCGATGGCGGCAATGTATAGCGCTAACCACCTCAAGGTGAAGGCGATCGCTGCACTGACCGAGTCTGGTTCGACCACACTGTGGATGTCGCGTATTAGCTCCGGTATTCCCATCTATGCCATGACTCGGCATGTGGAGACACGTCGCAAGGTAACCATCTACCGCGGTGTTTACCCGGTGAGTTTTGATGTGACGGCGACCGACCACGTGGAACTGAACCGTGAGGCCATCGATGAACTGCGTCGTCGTGGTGCAGTGCGTGACGGCGATCTGGTGATTATCACTAAGGGCGATCTGATGGGTATCCATGGCGGTACTAACGCGATGAAGATCGTCCGCGTCGGTGAACTGGTCTAAGCTGGTCGGAGTGTCCGGCTAGTAAGAGAAACAGATTTTTTTGCTACTAAATCGATAAATCGAAGGAGGTCGAAATGGCCCTGGTATCTATGCGCCAATTACTGGACCATGCCGCAGAGAACGGCTACGGTCTGCCCGCTTTCAACGTCAACAACATGGAGCAGGTGCATGCCATCATGCAGGCTGCTGCTGAAGTTGATAGCCCGGTTATCCTGCAGGGTTCTGCCGGTGCCCGTTCCTATGCAGGCGAGCCCTTCCTGCGTCACCTGATTCTGGCAGCGATTGAGCAGTATCCGGATATCCCGGTCTGCATGCACCAGGACCACGGTGCCTCTCCTTCTATCTGTGCCCGCTCCATTCAGTCAGGTTTCTCCTCAGTCATGATGGACGGCTCCCTGATGGCTGACGGCAAGACTCCTTCCAGCTACGAGTACAACGTCAACGTCACCAAGCAGGTTGTCGACATGGCTCACGCCTGTGGTGTTTCCGTTGAAGGCGAACTGGGTTGCCTGGGTTCACTGGAAACCGGTGAGATGGGTGAAGAAGACGGCCACGGTGCCGAAGGCAAGCTCGACATGGATCAGCTGCTGACCGATCCCAACGAAGCGGCCGACTTTGTTAAGCAGACCGGTGTAGATGCCCTGGCAATCGCCATCGGTACCTCACACGGTGCTTATAAATTCACCCAGGAGCCGACCGGCAAGATCCTGCGTATCGACCGCGTGAAAGAGATCCACGAGCGCATCCCGACCGTTCACCTGGTTATGCACGGTTCCTCTTCCGTACCGCAGGACTGGCTCAAAATCATCAACGACTTCGGCGGCGACATGGGGCAAACCTACGGCGTACCGGTTGAAGAGATCGTTGAAGGTATCAAGTCTGGTGTGCGTAAGGTCAACATCGACACCGACCTGCGTATGGCCTCCACCGGTTCCGTACGTCGTCACCTGGCCGAGAACAAATCCAACTTCGACCCGCGTAAATTCCTCAAGGAAGCGACCAAGGCGATGGCTGGAATTTGTAAAGCACGTTACGAAGCCTTCGGTTCTGCCGGCATGGCCTCCAAGATCAAGCCGGTTTCCCTGGAAGTTATGTTCCAGGAGTATGAGAGCGGCAAGCTCGACCCGAAGGTCAAGTAAGTCAATCTTGAATAGAAAAAAGAAAGCGGCCTTCGGGCCGCTTTTTTGTATGATGTCATTCGACAAAATCTACGGAGCAAGGGAAGTATCATGCCGTATTTGAATTGCCGCGTTTCTGCGAATGAGTCATCCCGTCTAGCTGAAAGTATCGTTGCCAGTTTGATGGAGCATACAAGTAAGGTGCTAGGGAAGAAGCAGGAGGTAACATCTATTGATGTGGAGTTTGTTTCACCGGAACGTTGGTTTGTTGGTGGAACACGGGGGAGTGATCAGAACGCAGTGACTTTTTATCTCGATATCAAGATTACGGAAGGAACCAACACCAAAGTGCAAAAAGCAGAGTATGTAAAGGCGGTTTTTGCGGATATGCAGGCATTGCTTGGGCCGATAACGCCGGCCAGTTACATTGTTATTCATGATGTTCGTGCAGATTCGTGGGGATTCCAGGGTGTCACTCAGGAATTCCGTTTTATTCAGGCGCAGCCGCTGTAGGTAATAGCCGAATGGAATGAGATAGGTGATGATTAACGCGACTTGCCAGCCTCCGGCGGCTTCTTGCCTAACGTCACCGCTGCTTCCTTGACCATGAATTCCTTGAACGCTTCGGCGATGGCGGAGAGACGTTTGCCGCGACGGTGTACCAGATACCAGTAGCGAACGAAGGGGAACTCCTTGATGTCGAGGATCACCAGCTTGCCAAGACCGAGTTCCATCTGCACCGCATCCTGGGACATTACGCCCAGACCAAGTCCTGCCTGAACGCTCTGTTTGATCGCTTCGTCACTACTCACCTCCATGCTGGTGGTGAGAGTAACACCGTGCTGGTCGAAGAAACGTTGCATGGCGATGCGGGTACCGGAACCGGCCTCGCGCATGAGGAAGGTCTCTTTTTCCAGCTCCCTGATCGGGATAGCCTTCTTTTTGGTCAGTGGGTGATCTGGCGGGGCGATGGTCACCAGCGGGTTGTCCATGAAGATATCCGCTTCCAGATCCATCTCTGCCGGAGGCTGGCCCATGATTACCATGTCTACCTCGTTGTCGGCCAACTGGTGCAGCAGGGTTTGGCGATTGGTGACGTTAAGGATGACGTTGACCCCGGGGAAGCGTTGGCAGAAGGCTGCCAGCAGGCGCGGGGCGAAGTAGTTGGCGGTGGTGGCCACCGAGATGCGCAGTTTGCCAGCTTCCAGCCCCTTCAGGTTGGCCAATACCGTTTCCAGTTCATCCAACTGCTGGGCGATAAGGCGGCTGTACTGGTAGACCTCCTCACCTGCCTCGGTGAGGTAGATCTTTTTGCCCAACTGTTCGAACAGGGCAGTGTCGAGCTGGCCTTCCAATTGCTTGACCTGCATTGAGACGGCGGGCTGGGTCAGGTGTAACTCCTCTGCCGCACGGGTGAAGCTGAGGTGGCGGGCGACCGAGGCGAAGACCTTAAGCTGGCGCAGGGTGATATTCATAAGTTAAGGCTTATGCGTTACCGGCTGATAATAAGCCATTAAACCATAAGGAGGGCGAATTGGAAGGCCCGGCTGTCCGTTTGCCGCATCAGCGGCCATAATAGGCGCCTTTCTCACCAGCGGAACGCCCATGGATACCAAGGCCTTTCTCAATAAGCTGCGCCAGGACATCGTCTTCAGCGAGACTCTGCGTGACCAGACCTTCACCTTTCACACCACCTGGGGGGTCTTCTCGCCACGGGAGATCGACGAGGGCTCACGGATGTTGCTCGACTATATGGAGATCGGCGAAAGCGACGACTGCCTCGACCTGGGTTGTGGTTACGGCCCCATCGGCATGACCATGGCGCGGCTGGCACCCAAGGGGAATACCCTGTTGGTGGACAAAGACTTCGTCGCTGTCGACTACGCCAACAAGAATATTCAGGCCAACGGCATCTCCAACGCCGAGGCGATCCTCAGCAACGGTCTGGAAGGAGTCGGGCAACGGAAGTTTGATGTTATCGCCTCCAATATCCCCGCCAAAGTCGGCAACGAGATGCTATACCTATTCCTCTACGATGCGCTGGCCCACCTCAAGCCGGGCGGTCGGCTCTACGTGGTCACCATTACCGGCCTGCGCCAGTTCGTGAAAAGGAGTTTCAATGAAGTCTTCGGTAACTACGACAAGCTCAAGCAGGGCAAGACCTATACAGTGGCGGTCGCAGAGAAACCATAAGTTATTGCTTATGATTTCTATCATTCTATTTTAATTTCCTTATGCGAAGTGTGCCGTTATAGTTTGCCTCCACTGGGGTTGTGGTTATTTACAAACCCCGCGCCGCAATGAAGATGGCGGCACGATTTCTAATAACTTGTACAACGAGGATAAATACGATGGATCAGTCTGGACGTTACGCCGACCTCTCACTGAAAGAAGAGGATCTGATTGCTGGCGGTAAGCACATGCTGGTGGCTTACAAGCTGATACCCGCAAAGGGCCACGGCTTCCTGGAAGTGGCCGCTCACGTAGCCGCCGAGTCTTCCACCGGTACCAACGTTGAAGTCTCTACCACTGACGATTTCACCCGTGGTGTTGATGCGCTGGTGTACGAAATCGACGAAGCTGCCTTTGGTGACCACCCTGTCAAAGGTGGTGGCCTGATGAAGATTGCCTACCCGGTAGACTTGTTCGACCCGAACCTGACCGACGGCACCTTCAACGTTTCTCACATGTGGTCGCTGATCCTGGGTAACAACCAGGGCATGGGTGACCACGAAGGCCTGCGTATGCTGGACTTCATGATGCCTGAGTGCATGGTCAAGCACTTCGACGGTCCCTCTGCCAACATCACCAACCTGTGGAAGGTGCTGGGCCGTCCCGAAGTGGATGGCGGTTACATCGCCGGTACCATCATCAAGCCCAAGCTGGGCCTGCGCCCTGAGCCTTTTGCCAAGGCCTGTTACGACTTCTGGCTGGGTGGCACCTTCATCAAGAACGACGAGCCTCAGGCAAACCAGCCTTTCTGTAAAATGGAAGAGGTTATGCCCAAGGTTGCCGAAGCAATGGATCGTGCGCAGCAAGAGACTGGTGAAGCCAAGCTCTTCTCTGCCAACATCACTGCTGACTTCCACGGCGAAATGATCCATCGCGGTGAGTTCGTTCTGGAAACATTTGCCAAGTACAACTCCGCCGATCACGTTGCCTTCCTGGTTGACGGCTTCGTAGCCGGTCCTGCTGGCGTTACCACTTGCCGTCGCGCATTCCCGGATACCTTCCTTCACTTCCACCGCGCAGGTCACGGTGCAGTCACCTCTTACAAGTCACCCATGGGTATGGACCCGCTGTGCTACATGAAGATGGTGCGCTTGATGGGTGCCTCTGGTATGCACACCGGCACCATGGGCTACGGCAAGATGGAAGGTCACGGTGGTGAAACGGTTCTGGCTTACATGCTGGAGCGCGATGAGTGCCAGGGTCCTTACTTCTACCAGAAGTGGTACGGCATGAAAGCCACCACCCCGATCATCTCCGGTGGTATGAACGCCCTGCGTCTGCCTGGCTTCTTCGAGAACCTGGGACACGCTAACCTGATTAACACCTGTGGTGGCGGTTCCTTCGGTCACATCGACAGCCCGGCTGCTGGTGGTATCTCTCTGAACCAGGCCTACGAGTGCTGGAAGTCCGGTGCCGACCCCATCGAATTCGCGAAAGAGCACAAAGAGTTCGCTCGCGCATTCGAGTCCTTCCCGCACGACGCCGACCGTATCTTCCCCGGCTGGCGCGAGAAGCTGGGTGTTCACAAGTAAGATCACTCAGGCTGCAAAGCATGATAAAAAGCCCCGCTTCAGCGGGGCTTTTTTGTGGTCAATGAGTTACACATAAATATTAGCTTATGTAACTAATCAGAATTTATGAATTCTTATTATGATTATGCCTGACTATACTGGATCGAATTTATAAACGAATAACACCCGGAGCACGTCATGAGTAGTATCGACAAGGATCAATACATCGTCAGTAAAGAGCCGTTCTACCAGGCGCAGGACAACGAGGTGGAGCTGTATGAAGCCGCCTACGCATCGCGTCTGCCGGTGATGGTCAAGGGGCCGACCGGTTGCGGTAAATCGCGCTTCATCGAATACATGGCGTGGAAACTGGGCAAGCCGCTTATCACCGTGGCCTGTAACGAGGACATGACCGCTTCGGATCTGGTCGGTCGTTACCTGCTCGATGCGGACGGTACCCGCTGGCTCGACGGGCCGCTGACCACTGCGGCACGCATCGGTGCCATCTGCTACCTCGACGAGGTGGTTGAGGCGCGTCAGGACACCACCGTGGTGATTCACCCGCTGACCGACCACCGCCGCAACCTGCCGTTGGACAAGAAGGGCGAGTTGGTTGCTGCCCATCCCGACTTCCAACTGGTGATCTCCTATAACCCCGGTTACCAGTCGTTGATGAAGGATCTCAAGCAGTCGACCAAGCAGCGCTTCGTCGCCATGGACTTCGACTACGCCTCCGCCGAAACCGAGGCCGCTATCGTTGCCAAAGAGACTGGTATTGAAAACGATGTGGCGCAGAAGCTGGTGAAGCTCAGTGAGACGGCGCGCAATCTCAAGGGCCATGGTCTCGACGAGGGCGTCTCTACCCGCCTGCTGGTCTACGCGGCGAGCCTGATCAAACAGGGCATCGAACCGCGTGCCGCCTGCCGCATGGCGCTGGTCAGGCCGATCACCGATGACCGTGACATTCGCGATACGCTGGATCATGCTATCGACGCTGTGTTCGCCTGATAGCAAGAGAAGGCTGTCATGCCGCTAAGCGACGAACAGGTCCAATACTTCCGCGAGCAGCTCTCCTGCGGCTTCAGGGATCTCGACGAATTCTTCCCCCACTGTCTGGAAGAGGCGATGAAGGTGCTGTCGCCGCAGGGGCTGAAGGATTATCTCGATGGTGCCGGTCTGGTCTGCAAGATTGGTCGCGGCTTTGAGCCGGTGCTGGTCTATCTGGAAGAGATGCCGGAGGTGGCGCAGCGTCTTGGCGAGTCGACTCTAACACTCGTTTCGCAAACGGTGTGGAATATTTCGCGTACGCCAAACGGCAAGGCGATCCCGCCGTTCCTGCAATCCATTGGTGAAGTATCGCGTCGACTCGGCAGCGAAGAGTTACTGAGCGGCTACATCGAACTGGTGCTCGATTTCATGCAGCGTACCACCGGATCGATCCATGGTTTCCATCAGACCATCCCCAGCCCCGGCCTGCCGGAGTTTTTCAATCAGGTACCGCTGCTGTTGAAGAACCTCTCCTGTGCCGGATTGCGTAACTGGATCGAGTACGGCATTCGCAATTACGGCAATCATCCTGAGCGGCAGAAGGAGTATTTCAGTCTGCAGTCCGCCGACAGCCGTGCCGTATTGCAACGCGAACGTCATGGCACTCTGTTCATGGATAATGAACGGAAGCTGGATTTGTATTTGCAGGCATTGTGGAAAGATAAACCGCGACTCATACCTTATTCCGAGGCCTTTGATGAGCCGCGCAAACGGCAGCCCTATTACGACGATGTCGGCATCCGTTTGCCGGATGTTTTCGATGACAAAAATGGGGTCACCGGTATTGATCGTTATCGCGCGACCTTGGCGCACATGGCGGCGCACAAATGCTGGTCGACGCAAATGATTGCCGACAATTACAGTCCCTTTCAGAGCGCCGCCATCGAATTGCTGGAAGACTGCCGGGTGGAGTATCTCACCATGCAGCGTTACCCGGGGTTGCGTCGTCTGTTTAACGGCCTGCATCCACATCCCCAAGAAGATGCCTGCGATCCGCAGAAAGAATCCTGTATCCGCCACCGTCTGGCCATGCTCTCCTATGCCATTCTGAATCCCGATAGTCACGGCTATAAAAATGAGCACGTCGTGGAATTCTGCCGCCGCTTCCATGAGGCAATGGCCCAGGGAGAATCATCGTTCAAGGAGATGGCTGATCTGGCGATCCTCTTTATCATCCGCAGCCGCGGCCCGGCAGACCAGGCGGCCCATCTCGTTTTTACTGATACCGAGGTGGATTACCGTGATGACAATCGCCATCTGTGGATATTCATTGATGAAGACGACGAAGGTGAACTTTTTGACTACGAAAAAGAAGCACCGCCGGCAGAAGAGGAAGTCGATGAAGTCTTGCCGCCTCGCCTCTACCATGAGTGGGATTACAAATCGAAAACCTATCGCCCCGATTGGGTCAGTCTCTACGAGCATCTTCATCCCACGGGAGATGCGGTCAAGATCGATCGCCTGTTGAGCAAACACGAACAGTTGGCGAAACAGTTGATGCGCATTCTCGACCTGCTCAAACCGCAGCAGTATGTGCGGGTGCGTTATCAGGAAGAGGGCAGCGAACTGGATCTCGACGTAGCGATTCGTTCGCTGATCGATCACCGTGCCGGTGCTCAGCCCGACCCGCGGATTAACATGAGTCATCGCCATGATGGGCGTGACATCGCGGTACTGTTGTTGCTCGATCTCTCTGCATCGCTGAACGACATTCCCGAAGGAAGTACGCAGACGATTCTTGAGTTGTCTCAGGAGGCGGTATCGCTGCTCGGTCTGGCCATCGAAGGTTTAGGCGACGATTTCGCCATCGCCGGTTTCTCCTCTAATACCCGACACGAGGTCTATTACCAACACATCAAGGGTTTCAGCGAACACTGGGACGATGGTGTGAAGGCACGTCTTGCAGCAATGGAGGCGGGTTACTCGACACGCATGGGCGCAGCCCTGCGCCATGCCGGTCATTACCTTGGTACGCGCAAGGCGGATAAAAAATTGCTGCTGGTGCTAACCGATGGTGAGCCGTCGGATATCGACGTGGATGATCCGAAACTGTTGTTGCAGGACAGTCATAAGGCGGTGCAGGAGCTGGATCGGGAAGGTATCTATACCTACTGCATCAACCTCGATGCGCGGGCCGACGAATATGTTGCCGACATCTTTGGTAAGCAGTACACCGTGATCGATCGGATAGAGCGTCTGCCTGAGCAGTTGCCGCGGTTGTTCCTGTCGCTAACGAAATAGCGGCTAATCGTCGCTGTTCGGTGGCGGCGAGAGCAGTGCGGCCTTTTCGTCGACGCTGACTTCCGTTTGTTGCGGTAGTTGTGGATGGGCAACCTGATTGCGCCCGTTCTGTTTCGCCTGGTAAAGGTAGCCATCGGTGAGGTGGATGAACTCATCGACGCTCAATTGCATTTCGGTGCGATAGAGCTCCACGCCGAAGCTGGCGGTGATGGTAATGAGTTCATCACCATGTTGCAGTGGTTGGCTTTCAATGCTGCTGCGTATACGTTCAGCTACGCCAATGGCCTGTGACAGGGTAGTGCCGGGCAGAATGATGGCAAACTCTTCTCCACCGAAACGGCACGGTATGTCCATTTTTCGCAGTGAATCATGAATGATAGCGGCTACCTGTCGCAGTGCGCGGTTACCGATCTCATGCCCCCATGTATCGTTGATCTGTTTGAAGTGATCCAGATCGATCATGACCATTGAGGTAGGCATACGGGTGCGGCGAGTGCGCTCCATCTCCCAGTCGAGCGCCTCCAGCAGATGGCGATAGTTGAACAGGCCGGTGAGCATATCGGTGCGCAGCGCCTCTTTCAGCTCTGCGTTTTCCCGGCGTAGTGATTCCAGCTCCTCCAACAGGGAGCAGTCGACGGTTTCAGTAGGGCATTGTCTGTCGCGGGATGAGGGCATGCCTGCGCTCTGTTTGCTCGATTTTTGAAGAGTATCAAAATTCGGGCCTTATGTGGCTTTGGCGGTTTGCTGTGGCGGGAAAAAAAGGAATAGAATGCTCACGAGGTTATCTGGGAATAACAGGGAGGTACGCGGTGCCGAACAGAGCAGGGATCAGCTTTAGCGAAACCATGGCGGGTGGTGTCTCTCTCGGCGAAACCGATTGTCTGCAGGGCGAGAAACTGGCTCGCGACAACGGTAACACTCTGGTGATGAATGCCCGGGTAACCATCGACGATCTCGACCGCTTTATCGAAGACCCGCAACACACTGGCCTGCTCGATGGCACCATCGACTATCCCCTCTTCGATAAAGGTATTCCCGGCTATAACGGTATCTTCAATCTTTTCTCTCCCGCCGATGATCCGCAAACCAAGTTGATGATTTACGAACTGGTGTTCGATTTTGACGGTCAGCCCTACTATCTGGCCGGACACAAAGAGGTGCGCGACGATCCCGGGTTTGACCTGTGGAGCGATACCACCACCCTCTACACCCGCATCCACAGCGGTAAGGACAAGCGTGGTGAAGTTGTCGGTGCTGGGCTGTTGAGTCTTGGGGTCGGCGACCTGATGCGATTGCTTTCCACGCTGGAGGTACTGCATGTCCGGGACAAAGGCAGAAAGCTTGAAGTACTGGCCCGCTTCGGTCGCTTCTTCATGGGTGAGCTGTGGGACAGCTACGCGGGGCTGGCAAAATGAGTGAGGCTGGCAATCATTATGATGTCGTAGTGGTCGGCAGCGGCTTCGGTGGCGCAGTGATGGCATGTCGTCTGGCGGAGCGTGGACAGAAAGTGCTGTTGTTGGAGCGGGGGCGGCGCTGGCAGGCCGATGCATATCCACGCGATCCCGGCGATGCCTGGGTCTGGGACGGTAACTATCCACACCGCTTCAACGGTTGGGTGGATATCAGCTTTCTCGATGACATGGCGGTGGCCCGTGGCGCCGGGGTCGGTGGTGGCTCACTGATCTACGCCAATGTCTCTATCGTTCCACCGAAAAAACGCTTCGATAAGGGCTGGCCCTCTGCAATTACCTTTGATGCCTTGCAGCCCTATTACGAACGGGTTGGGCAAATGCTGCGGGTGCAGAAAGTACCGCAAAATCAGCTTACCCAACGCCATCACCTGATGCGCGATGCCGCGGAGATTAATGGCTATGGTGACCGCTTTCATCAGGTAGAGCTGGCGGTCACGTTTGATCCGGAATGGCACTACGGTCTGGATGACCCCTTCAACGACAATAAATCCCGAACCTGGATCAACCCACAGGGTGCGCGACAGGGCACCTGCGTCCACTGCGGTAACTGCGATGCCGGGTGTCAGGTCAAGGCGAAGAATACCCTCGATCTGAATTACATTCCCCTGGCGGAACGCCACGGCGCCGAGGTGCGTCCGCTGCATATCGCACGCAAGATCACCCCGTTAGGTGATGGCGGATATCGGCTCGATTATGAGCGTATCGACTACGGCAAGCGGCGAAAGGGACACGTTATGGCGAAGCGGGTGGTGCTTTCCGCGGGTTCCATGGGCTCCACCGAACTGTTACTGCGTTGCCGCGACCAATACAAAACCCTGCCCGCTCTGAGCAAACAGCTGGGTCACGGCTGGAGCCCCAACGGCGATTTCGTTACTCCATCGGTACATAGTCGCAGGGTTTCCGCCAGTCAGGGGCCGACCATCAGCAGCGCCATCGATCTGCTCGACGGCGACTACAAAGGCGCCAAACTATTTATCGAGGATGGCGGTTTTCCCGATCTCATCGGCAACTACCTGGAAGAGCACATCAAGAAGCGCTGGTGGCCGTTTCGCTCCCGCTTTGGCCTGATGTTTAACGCCTTGGCACGCAGGGTGCGTGCCCGCGATCCGCTCGACAACGTCATGCTCTGGTTTGGTCAGGCGGTGGATGCCGCCGACGGTCGCTTTTATCTGGGGCGTCCTTGGTATGCGCCGTGGCGCAAGGAGATGAAACTGGATTGGGAGATAGATCGCTCCGAGGCGACCATGGACGCCATGGCGGACATGCATCGCGATCTGAGCCATGCTACTGACGGCGTACCTTTCATCCCGCCGACCTGGACCCTGTTGAAGAACCTGATCACTCCTCATCCCCTAGGCGGCTGTGCCATGGGCGAAACCATCGAAGACGGTGTGGTGAATCATCTGGGCGAGGTTTTTGGCTATCCCGGGCTTTATGTGGTCGATGGCGCCATTTTGCCGCTGGCTTTGGGTATGAACCCTTCACGCACCATCGCCGCCCTGGCGGAGCGTAGCGCGGAAAAGATGTCCCTTTAGCATTGCGGAACTGTCGTCTCTCTCGATGGTCAGATGTTAAGTTGGACTGGCTGCCACAACCCGTTCGGGACTATGATTAACTCCATGACGCGTCGCATCCGCAAGCTATTTATCCTGTTCCTGCTGCTGGGTTTCACCGCCCAGCCGGTATTGGCGCAGGCGCTCGCCTCACGGGATGCCACGCCACCCTGCCCGATGCAGATGGTGCAGCAGATGGATCATCACGGCATGCCGCAACATAGCGATTGTGCCAGCCATGCGGGCAAGGTCTGCATAGACTGCGATCTCTGCGGTCACGCCAGTAGCGGCTTCGTTTCCGGGCCCATTTTCCTGGACGGTCTGCGCAGTGGCAGTGAGCCTGGGGATAGTTTCCGTAGCGCCTTTGCCTCCATCGCTTTGCCTGTCGATTCTCCTCCTCCCCGAATTCTCTAATCTTGTTGAATCATCGGCTTCGTGCGGCATTGCGCGGGGTCTATTGTATATGGTTGCGCCTGCCCGGCAGGTGTAGCGCAATGAGGATTAGAAAATGAAAAGCATCATAATTGCGGCGCTGGCACTCGTGCTGGCCGCCTGTAGTGACAGCGATGGTAAAACTACCGTCGGCAATGACAACGGTATGTCACGGCAGATGGATTTCGCCCAGGTTAGCCAGGGTGCGCGCCTGTTCCAGAAAAACTGCGCCGAATGCCACGGCAGTGCTGCTCAGGGCGATCCCAATTGGCGCCAGCGGGATGCGGATGGGATGTTCCCGGCGCCGCCACTCAACGGTACCGGCCACGCCTGGCATCATCCAAAAGATGTCCTGCATGACGTGATTGCCAATGGCAGCCCGCAGGGCATGGGCAAGATGCCAGCTTGGCGTAACAAGCTGACGGATGAGGAGATCGAGGCAATTATCGCCTGGTTCCAGTCACGCTGGCCGGATCTGGTCTACAGCGCCTGGTATCGGATGGATCGATCTGCGAGGGGTGGGTAGGTGAATGAGTATCGGCGGCGATACGCCGCCGATATGTTTTATTCCGCTCTGTCTTCTTTTTTCCCCAGCACGCCTCTGAGTACCTTGGAAAGTTCCTGAGGATCGAATTTGGCGACATAGGCATCAGCGCCAGCCTGTTTGCCGATGGTGATATTGGCATCGGCGGATAGAGATGAGTGCATGACCACAGGAATTCCGGCGAAGCGTTTATCTTCCTTGATCTTGCGGGTTAGCACGTAGCCATCCATACCTGGCATCTCCACATCGGTGAGTACCGCGTCGATCATTTCGTAGACCGGCATGTGGCTGGCCGCAGCACGTTCTGCGAGTTCCTGTAGCTTGGCCCAGGCTTCCTCACCGTTTTTCGACGGAATATGGTGGACACCAAGATGATCCAGAGTAGCGGCGATCTGTTTACGCGCTACCACTGAGTCGTCGGCGAAGAGCACAGTGGCTTGCCCATCCAATTGCTCAATATCTGCAAACAGGGTCGGATCGTCGTCCAGACCTCCGGTTTCGGCCAGTACCTTCTCCACGTCGATAATCATGACAATGCGACCGTCGTCCAGCTCGGTGACCGCAGTGACCAGGCCACCGTGACGATTGGCCATCATCTGCGGCGGTATCTTGATATCGGCCCACGCCATACGCATGATCTGCTCCACCGAGGCGACCATAAAGCCATGGGTGCTGCGGTTGTATTCGGTGACGATGAGGATCTTCGGTTCGATCTCGGTTTCCACGTCACAAAATTTCGACAGGTTGATAATTGGGATCATGTTGCCGCGTAGGCTGACCATCCCCTCCACTCCCGGCGGCATATCCGGTGCATGGGTGATCTCGGGCATGGCGATCACCTCACGGATCTTGAATACATTGAGGCCGAAGACCTCTTCTCGCCCGGTATGCTTGTCCTTGCCCAGGCTGAATAGCAGGATCTCCAGCCGGTTGGCCCCGGCCAGTTGGGTGCGTTCGTCCACAGACTGCATTATTGAGGTCATTGTGCGGGTACCTTGTTGTCGCTATCCGATGAGTCCACTGTTTAGTATCGGCGGGAGGTAGGAAATATCAAGGTGTCAGCGCGCGCCTTTACCCTTAGAGAGTGATATAACAGGCCTGTAAAGCGATGAGGTACTACCAATGAATGATGATTCCCCCTTCCTGCCGGGCAACGAGGAGGCCTATCAGGCATGGCGTGAGGCCAAGCTGGTCGACTATCCCACCGACGTTGCGGCGTTGATCGTCGATCTGGCCGATGCCCCCAACCTCAGTGAGGCTGAATACGAAAAGCTGCTGGGTCTGCTGCGCAAGACCAACATGGCGATTTATCGTACCCACCGCGGCGGTGATCCTGATAAGTCGCTCTCCAGCGGTCTGGCCGAGCGTTTCGGTCTGATTCATATCGACAGTAATCTGCTGGCCGACGACGATGGCCTGACCTCGATCACCGTCAACCCGGAAGGGGACCATCCGAAGTACATTCCCTACACCAATCGCCCGATCAACTGGCACTGCGACGGTTACTACAACACCGGCGAGAAACAGATCCGCGGCATGGTGTTGCACTGCGTTAACCCGGCGGCGGAGGGGGGCGAGAGTCAGTTGCTGGATCACGAGATTGCCTACCTGCTGCTGCGCGACGCCAATCCGGATCATATCCGTGCCCTGATGGCGCCGGACGTCATGACCATCCCGCCCGGTCTCGACGGCGACGGTAACCAGCGCGGTCCTTCAATCGGTCCGGTCTTCTCCATCCAGGCGGACGGTTCGCTGCACATGCGTTACACCGCACGCAAACGCAACATCGAGTGGAAGGACGATCCGGCGACCGCCGCGGCGCTGGCGGCGATGGAAAGAATTTTGAGTGGTGAAGATCACCCCTACGTCTTTCGCGGTCGGCTGGAGGCGGGGATGGGGCTGATCTGTAATAACGTGCTGCATACCCGTGATGGTTTTACAGACAGCGCGGCGGCACCGCAGCGTTTGCTCTACCGTGCGCGTTATTTCGATCGGATTAAAGGGACTTAAAAGAAAGGTTACAGGTTGCAGGTGACAGGAAAACCGCTAAGTTTCGCCTGCTACCTGCTACCTGCTACCTGCTACCTGCTACCTGCTATCTGCTACCTTAAGCGGGAAGCGCTTTAGGATCTTCGCCGCTCAGCAGATAGGCCAGCAGGTCATGTACTGAGCGAATCTGGTCGCCAAAGGGCAGGCTCTCCGAGCCACGGAAGAACAGACCTTTCTCCACATTACCCATCACCGCGGCTTCCAGCTGGGTGTCGATGCAGAACTGTCCGGCAGCCGAATCACCGTCCTTGAGGCCGCAGTAGGTCAGGCACTCGAAGGAGACGGCGCAGGTACCCTTCTCCGGGGTGGCGCGGGAGCGCACCCGCTCCTCACGTTCCAGATACTTTTTCAGCCATGGGGTCAGCACGGCGCGGGCAGGCAGTCCGGCGGTGCTCATGAAGGTGACGATGTCTTCCGGCTTGGCTTCCAGCAGCACCTTCTTAAAATTGGGGTGAGCATCGCCCTCTTCGGTGACGGCGAAGGGGGTGCCGATCTGGACGCCCGACGCACCCATACCAAACAGCTCCTTAATCTTGGCGAAGGAGTTGATACCACCGGCCGGGATCAGCGGGATTGGGTCGAGCTTGAGTTGTTCGAATACCTTGGGGATCTCCGCCAGGATACGTTTGAAGTCGAAACGTTCGTTATTGATGTCCTGCGGATTCGGCGCACCAAGGTGGCCGCCTGCATAGCGCGGGTGCTCCAGCACAATGGCGTCGGGCAGTACGCCCTTGCGTAGCCAGCGCTTGAGCACGGCACGGACACCGCGCTCCTCGGAGAGGATCGGCAGCAGGTGGACGTCGGGATACTCTTTGGTCAGTTCGGGTAGTTCGAAGGGCAGCCCGGCACCCATGATGATGGCGTTGGCGCCACTGGCGCAGGCCTGCTTTACCATCTCCGGGAAGCGGTCGACCGCGCGCATCACGTTGACCGCGAGGTAGCCACCGGGACCGGCGATCTCGCGGGCCGATTTAATCTCGCGATCCAGCGCTTCCAGGTTGGCGTCGTCGATGAGTTTGCGATCCTTGGTGCGGTAGGTCTTTTCCATCAGATCCGGGTGGTGCACACGCAGGTCGATGCTGGCGATGGTGCCGATGGCGCCCTCTTTGGCAACCGTACCGGCAAGCTTGTGTGCAGAGACTCCAACCCCCATACCTCCCTGAATAATGGGCAGCACCTCGCGGTCGCGGAGTTTCAGTAGCGGCAGTGGGGTTTTAATCATTCTTCACCTACGGATTATTTGACGCGCAAAGTCGCGTATCATACAGGAAGCTGGCGCTTTAATCTGCATCATAATGATGCAGGCGCCGCCACCATAACGACAAAGTACAGAAACAGGAAACACCATGCAGTCTGCCGCGACCACTGACGAAAAATTCGCCGATATCATCGCCTACACTCTGCACGGCAATTGCTATCTGAATCTTACCAGCCAATGCACCCTACGTTGTGCCTTTTGCCCAAAATACAACCGTAGCTGGGAGGTACAGAGCTACGACCTGCGCCTGCACCGTGAACCGACGGTGGAAGAGGTGCTTGCGGCGATAGGTGACCCAGCGCAATACAAGGAAATTGTTTTCTGCGGTCTGGGTGAGCCGACCGTGCGCCTCGACGCATTGCTGGCGATCGCCCGTCAACTGAAGCAGCAGGGCTCACGCATTCGGGTGAATACCGACGGCCTGGCCAATTTGCGCGAGGGGCGCGATGTGACCACGGAGCTGGCCGAGGTGGTGGATAGTCTCTCCATTTCGATGAATGCGCAGAATGAGGAGCTCTACATCAAACACACCCGGCCCAAGAAAGAGGGCGCCTACGCGGCGATGCTGGAATTCGCCCGCCTCGCCCATGAGCGCGGTATCGAGGTCAGCCTGACCGCCATCGACGGCCTGGAGGGTGTCGATATCGACGCCTGCGAGGCGATCGCCAAATCCCTCGGCGTCGGTTTTCGTCGCCGTGTACTGGATAACGTGGGGTAACGCCGTGGCCTTAAGCGATTACATCAACACCTTCGGTCAGGACCTGCTACAGCGCTACGGCGAGCGGGTGCACAAGCTCTCCATTCATGCCGGATTCACCTGCCCCAACCGCGACGGCACCAAGGCAGTGGGCGGCTGTACCTTCTGCAACAACAGCTCTTTCAGCCCCAATGCGCGGCAGGACCCCAACGTGGTGGCCCAGCTCGACGCCGGGCGCAAGGTGCTGGCCAAGCGCACCGGGGCGAAGAAGTTTCTCGCCTATTTCCAGGCCTACACCAACACCTACGACGACCCGGCGCGACTGAAGCAGCTCTACGACAGCGCCCTGGCCGAGCCGGACGTGGTCGGCCTCTCCATCGGCACCCGCCCCGACTGTGTGCCGCCCGCGGTGCTCGATCTACTGGCCGGTTACCGGGACCAGGGCCATGAGGTGATCCTCGAACTGGGCCTGCAATCCTGTTTCGACCGCACCCTGGAGAAGGTCAATCGTGGTCACACCTTCGACGAATACCGTGAGGCGGTAGCGGCGGCGCACCAGCGCGGCCTGCCGGTCTGTACCCACCTCATCGTCGGCCTGCCGGGTGAAGAGAAGGCACACAACCTGATCTCGCTGGAGCGGGTACTGGAACTGGGCGTGGAAGGCCTCAAGCTCCATCCGCTGCATGTGGTCAAAGGCACCATGCTGGCCAACCAGTGGCGGCGCGGCGAATACCAGCCCTGGAGCATGCAGGAGTACGTACAGACCGTGGCCGACATGGTCGAGCGAACCCCGCCTGAAGTTCTCTATCACCGCCTGACGGGAACCGCCGGGGATGATATCCTTCTCGCCCCGGGCTGGTGCAACTGGAAGTGGCGGGTACTCAACGCCATCGAACGCGAACTGGCCCGCCGCGGCAGCCGTCAGGGCATGCCGGGCGTCGTCGGCACCGAGCGGGCTGCCAAGGCCTGAAGACTGCCAACCCCCGCCCGGAAATTCCGCGAATGATAAATACCCTTCGTCTATTTCATGCGAAGGGATTCTTGGGGATTGAACAATGGCAAGAAAGGTCGAACTGGTCTGCCCGGCAGGCTCGCTGCCCGCGCTGAAGCAGGCGGTGGATAACGGTGCCGACGCGGTCTACATGGGTTTCCGCGACGCCACCAACGCGCGCAACTTCCCTGGTCTCAACTTCGATGAGAAGGCCGCCCGCCAGGGTATCGAATACGCTCACAGCCGTGGCCGCAAGGTACTGCTGGCACTCAACACCTATCCGCAACCGCAAAGCTGGCCCATCTGGACCAAGGCGGTGGATATGGCCGCCGAACTGGGTGTCGATGCGCTGATCCTCGCCGATGTCGGCCTGATGCGTTACGCCACCGAAACCCACCCCAATCTGCGTCTGCATCTCTCGGTGCAGGGCTCCGCCACCAGCGGCGAGGCCATCGCCTTCTACAAAGAACAGTTCAACATCCAGCGCGTGGTCTTGCCGCGGGTGCTCTCCCTCTCCCAGGTCAAACGGGTGATCAACGACACCGACGTCGAAGTGGAAGTCTTCGGCTTTGGTTCGCTCTGCGTGATGGTCGAAGGGCGCTGCTACCTCTCTTCCTATGTCACCGGCGAATCGCCCAACACCAAGGGCGCCTGTTCCCCGGCCCATGCGGTGCGCTGGTCGGAAACCTCACGTGGTCGGCAGGTGCATCTCGGTGGCGTGTTGATCGACAGCTACAAGGAAAACGAAAGCGCCGGTTATCCGGTGATCTGCAAAGGCCGTTTTTTTGTTAACGGCAAACTCGATTACGCCATCGAAGAACCGACCTCGCTCTCCGTGCTCGACATCCTGCCGCAACTTATCGAGGCAGGTATCTCCGCGATTAAAGTGGAAGGCCGACAGCGCAGTCCCGCCTATGTGGGGCAGGTGACTCGTGTACTGCGTCAGGCACTCGATGCCGCGCAGGCCAATCCTGACAGCTATACACCGCGCAACGACTGGGTAGCGCAACTGGACAAAGTCGCTGAGGGTAGTACTCACACCCTCGGTGCGTTAGAAAGGCAATGGCAATGAAACTCTCCCTCGGACCGATTCTCTATTTTTGGCCGCGCGAGCAGGTCTTCGATTTTTATCGTCAGGCCGCCGAATGGCCGGTCGATACCATCTACCTCGGCGAAGTGGTCTGTTCCCGGCGCAATGCCTTACGGCTGGAAGACTGGCTGCAACTGGCCGAAGAGCTCAGCAATGCAGGCAAAGAGGTGGTGCTCTCCACCCTGGCGCTGATGGAAGCCGACTCCGAACTTAAACGCATGCGCCGCATCGCCGACAATGGTCGCTTCCTGGTCGAGGCCAACGACATGGCGGCAGTGCACGCGGTAGCAGGCAAGGTACCCTTTGTTGCCGGGCCACATCTCAATGTCTATAACCACGAAACTCTGAAACTGCTGCACAGTCTGGGCGCGAAACGTTGGGTGATGCCGGTAGAACTTTCGCAGGAAACCCTGCAGGCGATCATGGCGGGTTTGCCCGAGGGGATGGAGACCGAGGTCTTCGCCTTTGGCCGTATGCCGTTGGCTTTCTCTGCACGCTGCTTCGTTGCCCGCGCCGCGGATCTGCCCAAGGACAACTGCCAGCTTCGCTGTCTCGAATACAGCGATGGTTTGCTGCTCGAATCGCAAGACCGCAAACAGTTCCTCGCCATGAACGGTATTCAAACCCAGGCAGCTACGACGACTTCACTGCTTGCGGAAGTGCCACAACTCGAAACCATGGGCGTAGAAATGCTGCGCCTCTCTCCCCAGTCACACGATATGGATCGTGTAGTGCAACTGTTCAACGATGCACGAAACGATCAACTCGATACGGCCGATGGAATGTCGACCATGGAAAACATCGCTGTCGGAGAGATCAGTAACGGCTTCTGGCATGGTCAGGCGGGAATGGATCGATTGTCGGCAGTTCAGTAAAACAGCCGCTTGAAATGCCGCGGATATTCTGGGTACGTTGCCAGATTCAGGTTCTATAGGCACCAGTCATGCCCGACTCAAAAACATTGAAGATTGTGGTAGTCATCCTGGCAGGCTACGCTGCGTTGCTTGCACTGGGATATTTGTTGCCAGAAGAATACGGAGCGTCATTGCTAATAGCAGGTATGCCGTTACTGGTTGTTGTTTATCTGCTCGACAACATGGGTATTCCCTGGTTGCTTGAACAGAATGGGCTCTGTGGTTGGGGATGGTGCGAACCAACACTTTTCGGATGGTTGCTGGCAGTGGTCTTCTGGCTGGTTGTCGCTTATCTCGTGATTCGATATATCGTCTGGATAAAAAAATAATCAGAGAGATGCAGCAATATATTTATCCCGCTGCATGACACGAATTCACTATCAGGTAGTTTCATGGAGTCATTCGACAAGCTCACTAACAGTATCACCAAACAGATCCATCGCTCTCGCAAGAAAGTGACGATTCTGTTTACCGATATTGAGCAATCGACCCGCTACTGGGATGAACATGGCGATGTGAAGGGCCGGATGATGGTGAATATCCACAATCGTCTTGCCTTTCCCATCGTGCGCCACTTCAAGGGCAGGGTGATAAAAACCATCGGTGACTCCATCATGGCCTCCTTTAAGTATCCCGATGATGCGGTCAAGGCGGCGGTGGCGATCCAGCAAACCCTGAGCAAACGACGCAAGGAAGATGCAGAGTTCCAGCTTCGAGTGCGTATCGGTATTCACACCGGTGAAGCGATTGTCGAAGACGGCGATGTGTTCGGCAATGTCGTAAATACCGCCGCGCGCCTGGAAGGCAAGGGTAAAGGCAATGAAATCCTGCTTTCCTACAACACCGCTTCGGCACTGCACGCCAAACGTTACAGCCTGGTCAAGGTCGGCAAGGTGATGCTCAAGGGCAGAAGTACCGAGCTGACTGTCTATAAATGTAACTGGCGCGAGTTTAACGATCTCACCCGTGACATCCGCTACCATGGCTGGCTGCCGCTGGTGCCGAAGCAGAAGCGGGAAATTCTGATCTACCTGCTCTCATTTTCCGCAGTGCTGTATTTCATCTACCTCAACACATTGCGGTTTTTTATCGCCGACGATGAAGAGGCGGCACTGATCACCCTTAATCCGAAATTGTTGCTGACCCAGGACCCGATTCTATTGGGTAGTGTCATCGGTACTGGGTTGCTGATACTGATCCTGCTGTTTATCTCGCGCTCCATTCCCGGATTTCTGTTGCACCTGATTAAGGGCGGTTTTGGTTTTGCCGTGGCGTTCATGCTGGCGTGGCTGCCGATCCACTTTATCGACTTCGATTGGGACAAACAGTGGAACGAAATCTTACATGAATCGAAGCATCTATTTGTGCAGGTCCAGGAAGACAAGGCACCGATCTACCAGAGTCCGAAAATTGAAGCGAAAGTGTTGCAACTCACTAATACGGACGACCTGCTGCTACTCTCCGACGTGCAAACTGTTAACGGCGGTACCTGGAACAAGGTGCTGATTGCACCGGGTGAATACGGCTGGATGGAGCGGGTCACGCCGCGCAACCGGCGGGTTACCCTGACCGACAAGTTCTACTTCCGCTTCAAGGATATCTATTCGTTTATCCTTGGGCTGTTGGGATTCCTGTGGGGTGTGGTGGATTTTCGGATTAAGCCTGCGTAAGAATCTGTGGACCTATATTGGGTAAACTGGCTACCGGGTTCGTTTTGCATAGGGACGACTGTAATGAAAAGTGGCAAGCAACGGCGTAAAGAAATTAAAGAAAAGCGTCTGCATAAAGCAAAAGAAATGCAGGCGTTGGATACAACTATAAAAGTTGAACCACTCCCTGTGGGAGCCGTTGCGGCAAATGTGGAACTACTTGCTAAGCACAATAATTCATACGGTTTGCCACAGTATTATGTTGACCAATCCTACATCTGTCGCGACTGCGGTAGCAAAGAGATATGGACTGCTAAACAGCAAAAATGGTGGTATGAGGTCGTGCTTGGGAATATTAATGCGATCGCTGTTCGCTGTCGGTCTTGTCGACGTAAAAAACGCTTGGAAAAAAATGAGCAATTGTCACATATGGCAGAGATGGCTGAGCGTAAACCACATCCGAATGAAGAATTCTTTAAAAAAAGGCACTGATATAAAGGATATAGAAAACCGAGTTTTATGACTATGAAACCTAGCCCAGCTTCGGTTCCTCCATCCAGTGCTATGCAAAGACGCCCTTGACCCGTCTATAGCTTCACACTGCAAGCTCCCCGGCTTCACCTAACCGAGGAGAGTACCGATGCAATTTACCGACGATGAGTATCTGGAGCGATTCGCCGCCCGCGAGCTGGGTCCGGAATCTTTCGACCACCGCGGTCACCTGTGGATGGCGTGGGTGCACCTTGCCCGCTACGATGTGAATGAAGCCAGTCAGCGAGTCTGTGACGGTATCCGGGATCTGGCGACAAAGTTTGGTGTACCGGAGAAGTTTAATCACACCCTGAGCGAAGCGCTGATGCGTATTATGGCCGGGCGTATGCAAGGTGAAGGAGCAAAGGATTTCGATGCCTTCCTGCAGGCCAACGCCGATCTTGTCGATGATTGCGTTGGCGTACTGGCTCGCCATTACAGCGACGAGCTGTTAAATAGCGATGCAGCCCGTACCGGATGGGTGTTGCCGGATCGACTGCCGCTGAACGCATAAAGTAAATTGCTCCTGTGAAGCCACTGACCATCACCGCATTCGCCAAGCGCTTCAACCTGTCGCGTTCGACGTTGCTCTATTACGACCGTATCGGTCTGCTCAAGCCCAGTGGGCAGAGTGACGCGGGCTACCGTCTCTATAGTGAGGTGGATGCCGAGCGGATGCAGCGTATCGATACCTTCCGCAAGGCGGGCCTTCCTCTTAAGGCAATCAGGGAAATCATGGAGGAGACCGGCGCAGACGATGGTGTCGAGATAGCGCTTGAGCAGCGACTGGCCTGTCTCAACAGGGAGATGGCTGAACTAAAGGCGCAGCAGCAACTGGTGGTGAAACTGCTGCAACGCAGGGGACGACATCCACGCCAGTCAGGCGTGGATGTTATTCAATGGGTAAAGATGCTTGAAGAAGCAGGAATGGATGAGAACGCTCGTCGACATTGGCACATGGCCTTTGAGCGTGATGCGCCAGAGGCGCATGAGGTGTTTCTACGCTCACTCGGGTTGAGTGATGCGGAGGTTGCAGAGATCAGGTGTTTGTCGCGTGGGGATTGGGTCAGTGGGGAACCCAGTTAGTCTTATCCCAACTTCGGC
Source organism: Thiohalomonadaceae bacterium (assembly GCA_050299175.1). Lineage (GTDB taxonomy): Bacteria > Pseudomonadota > Gammaproteobacteria > Thiohalomonadales > Thiohalomonadaceae > JAPHTQ01. The sequence continues at coordinate 94,582 of JBNKVM010000030.1, read as the reverse complement.
ATCGGCAACCGACTTGCCCGGCTAGCCACCTTCTCCAGAATCCCGCCAATGCGTGCACCGAACACCGCGTCGAAGTGGGCGCGACTGTCTAGCAGCTAGAAGTTTTTCAGTTCTCTACGGATGCAGTAGGTTAATTATGATGGCTTGGTCTTTATGTAAAACCTATAACAGATACCGCAAAATCCCTACAAGCAAATAAGCTTTGCGCTAAATATTTTCTGTATTTAAGTATTAAAATATATCGCTATGATTATGTGTCTGACTCTGAATGGTGTAAATGTAAGGGAGTGATTGTGCTAAAGATGCTGTCGTTTTTACTAAGCGCCATATCTATTATTATTGTTTCGACGTATGTTTACGCAGATTATATTGTAGGTATGCCATGGAATCGTGATTTTAAATATGGATATGGAGATACTCCAGAGACAGCATGTATTGAATTCGTAAAGCATATACTGGAGGTTCCAGATACACGTGTATCATATGGTGGAATTTACCAAGATATCGATATGTCATTTAATCTGTGCGGAGACGGCGAGGTGTTGAATGCATCGCATCCGGCTTGTTTGCTCGTATCACCAGGATGTAACAGCATTGCCAATATTTGGCAGTCGATTCCTCTTGAAAAATACAAAATAAAGGTTGAGCCATTTGAGGGCTCTTCCGAAAGTGACTCAGTAATTGCAAGTGTTCGGCCAGTATACACACAGGGTGATTATCCGGATTCTGTTCTCCTTATTGCGCGCGTTTATAATGACAATGATGAGCTTGTGCCAAATGTAAATGTCGAGATTGTGGTTGATGTTGTGCCCTATAGCGGAGGCCATAACCATGACGATGAAGTGAGGCATGAGTCGCACTCAGGAAGAATAAGTGGCAGATCCCCATTTAGTTCAGTGACTGGTAATACCGGTGACTATGGTTTTGTCTTCAGTTTTACTCCACCAGAAATGGCTGGCGAACACAAATTCGGAGCAAAATGTTTGACTGAAGAGTGTGAGCATGTGGGGGCTAATCGGATTCATGTGGGGCTCGATAATATGATTGCGTTACCTCCCGCGCAAGATGGTTCTTATGTGCTTGTTGGTAAAAACAGTTCACATGTCTCAAATCACTGGGTTACAGAAACAGTTCAGGCGCAAATATTATATATAGCCAAGTTATATCAGCGATTCTTCCCCAAAAACCCAGTATTGCACTTGAATGATGCTAGCCTACAGTATGGTGGTCTCTTTGATATATCCTCAGAGCACCGGTGGGCGCCTCCTCATAAATTGCATCGCTTAGGCGAAAATATTGATGTGAGAGCAAATCCTGATTACAACGCAGACACATCTATTCCAGAACGAAATTTTGGTCGGTTCCGACGTCTTGTGATGATGGCCGGTGGCAGCGCCGCTATTCATAGTGGTGATACTCCTAATCAGCATTTTCATCTTAGTTTCTACTGATTATACGGTGATGTTATGAATCTAATGACGAGGCGTTATGTTCTACAGATGTTAATCCTTGTTTTGCCTGTTCCCGCGCTTGGGATTGAAGAGCGGATTGAGTTCGATAATTCTACAGGTAACTATGTGATATGGGAGGATGTGAATGGCGTGCTCGAACCAGCGATCTTTGTTCCCGCCACAAAAGTGAATCCAACGATTGTAACAAAGGTACACACAAATACTGTGGAGCTTAGGTATGACTATGTTGTAAAAAATTTGAAAGACAGTGAGCAATCTATCGAAACCATTATTTTTGATGCCACGGGCATTGATAGTCTTGTGTTGGGCTCGTCAAATTGGAAGCATGACGCACTTTTGTCTGGTGTAAACTCTACTACAAAAGTTGGACTGGTTTATTGGGGTGAAGATGATGGTGGTATTGCACCTGGGGGCAAGCTGGCATTTACGGTTAATAGCCATAATCTTGCTGGAATTGGTCGTGTTACCTTTCAGGGGGCGTCCGCTATATTAAAATTCCATGGCTACGGTGTTGGCCCAAAGATTCAAGCCGAGTTAGATGAATTGATGATGCCGGAAAGAAATTCAGTACATAGGTATACTGTCGCTCCAGCCATCGTTCTCAGCGCCAAGCCTAATGTGCGAAATGTATTGCTAAGAATGATAGCTCATGTTGAGGCGCTGGTAGCGGACGGGCTGATGGACACTCTATATGCACAGACACTTGTCCGCTATTTGCAATCGGCCGCTGATGCAGAGTCAAACGGTAATAAATCCGGAGTGTTGCATAATCTCGGTTTAGCTAAATCACATCTCTCTTCACATAAAGATAAACATGGTAGTGAGCACAGAGAAGAGTCAGATGACGACATGATGCGCAGAGGTGTCCAGGAGCTTCTCTCAAAGGCGTATCTTTTTAATATCCGCTACATCCATAAGCTGATGGATGCGAATCATGATGTAAAGCAGATGTCGCCTGTTGAGCTTTGATGTAATTGATGAGGCTTGATAAACCTTTTCAGGTGCGCTACCCCAACTTCGGCATCGGCAACCGACTTGCCCGGCTAGCCACCTTCTCCAGAATCCCGCCAATGCGTGCACCGAACACCGCGTCGAAGTGGGCGCGACTGTCGAACTCCATGCTGTCGAGCATGTTCTTTAGATAGAGTCCCGCTTCGGTTTCCCCTTCCAGCGCCAGAGTGCGGTTGAAGAACAGGGTGTCCGGATCTTCGGCGCGGCTGGCGAGTAGCCAGAAGTGTTCCAGTTTGCCGCTGATGCGCACGTTCCAGTCGCTGATGGGGGTGCGGTGCAGTTTGCGGTCGCGGATGAGGAAAGCCAGTTCGCTACGGCTGTCGCTGATGTTAATCACCAGTTTCTTCCCTTCCAGGTCTTCCAGTTGTTCGCTGATCGGTTGCCCTTTCAACAGGTGGTTGAACAGGCGGCTGAACAGTTCGCTGTGTACCGCGTCGGGGACGGCGCGCAGCATCAGGGAGATCGGTTTGAGTGGTGGTTGCATCGGGTTTTCCTCTCGTCAGGCCGCCAGATTATGACAAAAGTGAACCGCTCGAAACATTGACTTATGTCAATGTGTTGGGTTTGGTAGTGTTCGATGCCATTTATTGGGGATGGCATTGGCATTTATTGCAGTGAGCCGTTAGCCTTGGCGGATATTCGTTATCAGGGGGCCGAAGATGGCTGAAGAGCAGGTTGTCCGACTGTCGATTGGTGGTATGAGCTGCGCCGGCTGCGTGGCGGCGGTGGAGAAGGCGCTACGCGCTGTGCCGGGTGTGGACGAAGCGAGCGTTAACTTCGCCGAGCATACGGCGCAGGTGCATGGCGTGGACGACAGCGCCACCCTGATCCAGGCGGTGAAGGACGCGGGCTACGACGCGGCGGAGCTGAAGAGCCTGGAGGAGGAGCAGAGCGAGCGCGAACTGCGCGAGCAGGCCGAATACCGCAGGTTGCTGAAACAGTCTGCCGCGGCGGCGGTGATCGGTTTCCCGCTGATGGCCGCCGGGATGGCCGGGCTGCTGCCCGCGCTGGCCGAGGGGCAGGGCTTCTGGCTCGGTGTCGGCGTCGTGACCCTGGCGGCGATGCTCTACGCCGGTCGCCACTTCTTCGTCGGCGCCTGGAAGCAGTTCCGTCACCATAACGCCAATATGGACACCCTCATCGCCATGGGCACCGGCTCCGCCTGGGTCTATTCGATGGCGATTACCCTCTTTCCCGACAGTGTGCCGAGCCTGGCACAGCACGCCTATTTCGAGGCGGCGACCATCATCATCGCCCTGATCAACTTCGGTTCGGCGCTGGAGATGCGCGCCCGCGGCAAGACCTCCGAGGCGATTCGGCGGCTGGTTGGGCTGCAACCGCGTACCGCGCGGGTAGTGCGTGACGGCAAGGAACTGGACGTGCCGATCCTTGAGGTGGGGCTGGACGAAACCCTGCGGGTACGTCCCGGTGAGCGCATCCCGGTGGACGGGGTGATCATCGACGGCGATTCCTATGTGGATGAGTCGATGATCAGCGGCGAGCCGCTGCCGGTGGGCAAGCATGTGGGCGACGAGGTGATCGGCGGCACTATCAACAGCTCCGGCACCTTCCTCTATCAGGCCAAACGTATCGGCAAGGACACCGTGCTGGCGCGGATCATCGAAATGGTGCGCACCGCCCAGGCGAGCAAGCCGTCCATCGGGCGACTGGCCGACAAGGTGGCGGGGATCTTCGTCCCCTCAGTGCTGATCATCGCCGTACTCACCTTCCTTGCCTGGTTCAATTTCGGTCCCGGCATCAGTTACGCCATCGTCGCCACCATGACCGTGCTGATCATCGCCTGTCCCTGCGCATTGGGTCTGGCGACACCGATCTCGATCATGGTCGGCGTGGGCAAGGCGGCGGAGTACGGCATTCTCATTCGTAACGGCGAGGCGTTGCAGCAGGCGGGCAAACTGAATCTGGTGGTGCTGGACAAGACCGGCACCGTCACTGAGGGCAAACCGCGACTTACCGATGTGATTCCCTTCCAGGGTGCCGATGGCGATCACCTGTTGGCCATTGCCTCCGCGGTGGAGGCGGGCTCCGAACATCCGCTGGCGACGGCGATTGTCGCTGCGGCGAAGGCGAAGGAACTGGAACCGCTGGAGATGCATTCGTTTGCGGCGATCAGCGGTCGCGGTGTGCAGGCGATGATGAACCAGCAGACCGTGCGTCTCGGTACGATCAAACTGATGCAGGAGAACAATGTTTTTCTCGGTCATCTGCAGGCGGAGGGTGAACGTCTCGCCGCCGAGGGCAAGACCCCAATCTACATGGCGCTCAACGAGACCGGCGCGGCAGTGCTGGCGGTGGCCGATCCGATCAAGGCCGATTCCGCGGCGGCGGTTGCGCGTCTGCACAAAGAGGGATTGAAGGTGGTCATGCTCACCGGTGACCACAAGGCGACTGCGGAAGCGGTGGCAAAGCAGGTGGGTATCGATGCGGTGATCGCCGAGGTGTTGCCGGAAGAGAAAGACAAGCACATCGAGCGACTGCAACAGCAGGGCTTTCGTGTGGCGATGGTAGGCGACGGGATTAACGATGCCCCGGCACTGGCGCGAGCCGATGCCGGTTTTGCCATCGGCACTGGTACCGATGTTGCCATCGAAAGCGCGGACATTACCCTGATGCGCGGTTCGCTGCACGGGGTGGCCGATACCATCGCCATCTCGCAGGCGACGATACGCAACATCAAACAGAACCTGTTCGGTGCCTTTGTCTATAACACTCTCGGTATTCCGGTTGCCGCCGGGATTCTCTATCCCTTCATCGGTATGTTGCTCAACCCGATGATCGCCGGTGCGGCGATGGCACTCTCCTCATTCACCGTGGTGAGCAACGCCAACCGCCTGCGCTTGTTTAAAACCGGAGGTGGGAAATGATCTGGATAAACCTCGCGGGATTGCTGCTGATCGTTTTGATCGTCTGGTGGTTCTGGTTATCGGATTAAAGCGCGGGCAAATTTTCTTTCCCTCGCGCAAACAAAATTTTTCCCTTTGCTATGCTTGAGTGACGTGCGGCCATATGGCCGCGCGGACATAACCAATAAAGCGCCACAAGCATTGGGGAAATCACTCGAATATGGATAGTGCCGTCAAGCCAGCGCCGCCGAGTGAGGCCATTGGCACCATTACCGAAGTTCATGGCCCTGTGGTGGTGGTCCACTGCCACCAGTTGCCGCCACTCCACCAGGCGTTGACCGCCGAACTGGAGGGCGAGACCTTCCTTTTCGAGGTGCATCAGCACATCGACAACCACCATATCCGCGCTATCACCCTGCACCGCAGCGGCGGTCTGCATCGCGGCATGTCGGTCTACGATACCGGCGGCCCGTTGCGTGTACCGGTCACGCCAGAGTGCCTGGGGCGATTGGTCAACGCCTTCGGCGAACCGCTCGATGGCGGCGAGCCGCTGGCTGCAGATGAGCATAAAAAAATCCATGCTAAACCGCCGGGTTTGCACGAGGCGCTCGGTGTCGGTGATCTCCTCGAGACCGGGATCAAGGTAATCGATCTACTCTGCCCATTCGTCGACGGCGGCAAGACCGGATTGTTTGGTGGCGCGGGTGTCGGCAAGACCGTGCTGGTGATGGAGTTTATGCACGCCATCGCCACCATCCACCAGGGGGTGTCGGTCTTCGCCGGGGTAGGTGAGCGTATCCGTGAGGGCCACGAGTTGTGGCATGAGATGCAGAAGGCGGGGGTGATGCCCCATACCCTGATGCTGTTCGGCCAGATGGACGAATCGCCGGGGGTGCGTTTCCGCGTCGGCCTCTCCGCCCTGACCTATGCGGAGTATCTGCGCGACACGATGCAGAAAGAGGTGCTGTTCGTGGTCGACAACATCTTCCGCTTCGTTCAGGCGGGCAGCGAGATCTCCAGCCTGCTCGGGCGCATGCCCGCCACCGTCGGCTACCAGCCGACCCTGCGTACTGAAGTGGCGGAGTTGCAGGACCGTATTCTTTCCACCAAGCGCGGCGGTGTCACTTCGGTGCAGGCGGTTTATGTGCCAGCGGACGACATGAGCGACCCGGCGGTGAACGCCATCCTCAATCACCTCGACACCACCGTAATTCTCGCCCGTAGTCAGGCAGCAAAGGGGATCTATCCGGCGGTCGATCCATTGCGCTCCAGCAGCAAGCAGATGGATCGTCATACCCTCGGTGAACGCCACTACGTGGTTGCCGAAGGGGTGCGCGAGGCGCTGGCCCGTTACGCCGAACTGGAAAACATCATCGCCATGCTCGGTATTGAGGAGTTGTCGCCCGCCGATCGTCTGACAGTCATGCGCGCGCGCAAACTGCAGCGCTATCTCACCCAGCCGTTCCAGGTCACCGCGGCGTATACCGGGATGAAGGGACAGTCGGTCAAACTCTCCGACACCATCGATGACTGCGAAGCCTTCCTGCGCGGCGAATACGACGACGTGCCTGAGGAACATTGCTACATGCGCGGCACGATGAAGGAGAAGCTGATGTGAACAGCTTTACCCTGGAACTGCACGACAGTCAGCAGAGCGAACGCATCGAAGGGGTACTCTCCTTTGTCGGCGAAGATAGCAGCGGCAGTTTCGGCATCCTCGCCAACCATGCGCGGATGATGACCACGCTGGTTTATGGTTTGGCGCGTTATCGCGTGGGTAAAAAAGGGGTGTGGCAATACCTGGCGATGCCGGGGGCGGTGCTCTGGTTTAGCGACAACACTTTGAGCATCTGCTGCCGCCACTATTTGCGCGACGAAAACTATGAGCGCATTTCTCATCGCATTGAAGAAGAGTTGCTGACGGAAGAGCAGGAATTGCGTGAACTGCACGAAAGTCTGGAGCAAATGGAAGAGGCGATGTTGAAACAGATGTGGGAGCTGGGACAGAGAGGGGTGCATCTGTAGTGGAAGACGAACGGGAAAAATTGCGCCACGAGGTGGAGCATCAGGTGGAGCGGATGAAGCAGGCAGAGAAGGACCGCAGCACCGTGCTGGCGCAATCGGTTTTTCTCGGCACCCTCGGTCTGGTGTTCGTATTACCTATCGTGGTCGGCGCCTATCTCGGTCGTTGGCTGGATGAACTGATGTCGGGTTATTCGATCCACTGGACATTGAATCTGCTGTTTCTCGGCATTGTTATTGGCGCCGTGAACGTTTGGCTGCTGATCAGGAGACACTGATGGATCAGGTCAACATTAACGTCGAAACGATTTTCAGTCTCGGCCCGCTGAACTTCAGTATCAGCCTGCTGACCTGTATCGGTTTGACCATTTTTCTCGGTGCGTTATTTGGTTTGCTCACTCGCCATTTGCAGCGACTGCCAAACGGTATGCAGGTGATGCTGGAAGGGGTTGTGATGGCAATGGAAAACGGTGTGCGCGATGTGGCAGGCAAATACACCGAGCGCATCATGCCGTTGATTGCCAGCCTCTGGTTGTTCCTGATCGTGGCCAATCTGCTGGGTCTTGTTCCGGGCTTTCATACCCCGACCCGCGATCTGTCGGTGACCGCAGCTCTGGCAATCCTGGTGTTTTTCTCGGTGCACTGGTTCGGTATTACCTCGCAGGGTGTGGGCAACTATTTTCGTCACTACATGAAGCCGTCGCCGCTACTGTTGCCGTTTCATATCGTTAGCGAGATCACGCGCACGCTGGCACTGGCGGTGCGCCTGTTCGGCAACATGATGAGTCTGGAACTGACCGCGCTGGTGGTGCTGGCGCTGGCCGGTTTTCTGGTGCCGGTGCCGATCCTCTTACTACATGTGATCGAGGCACTGGTGCAGGCCTATATCTTCGGCATGCTGGCGCTGATCTATATCGCCGGCGGGTTGCAATTCCGGGAAGAGATTTCTACCAATGAATAAGGGTGCCTCTAAAAATTCAATCAAGTCGATGAGTGCAAGGCGGAAAGCAACGAAAAAGCGGAGTTTACATGAAGTAAATGAGCATTTTGAGGCGCTTTCCAACGCAGCAATCGCGGCTTGAGTGGATTTCTTAGGGGTACCCATAACGTAAGCCAAGGAGCACTGCATGACTGATATAAACTGGATCGTACTGGCCTCGACGGTGGGCGTTGTGCTCGGCATCGCCATTGGCGTGCAACTGCCGGCACTGGCCATGGGCAAGGCGATCGCCAGCGCGCTGGACGCGTTGTCGCGGCAGCCTGAAGCGGAAAAACTGATCATGCGCACGCTGTTTATCGGTCTGGCGATGATCGAATCACTGGTCATCTATGTGCTGGTTATCGTACTGATGGTGATGTTCCGCAACCCGCTACTGGATCTCTTTGTCGGTTCATAAAACGGAGAACGTGCCGTGGAAATAAACTGGACGACCTTTATCCTGGAAATGATCAACTTCCTGGTGCTGGTCTGGTTGTTGAAGCACTTCTTCTATCGACCGGTGAAGGTTGTGATCGATCGCCGCAAGCAGGATGTGGAAGAGCAGATCGAACAGGCGGAAGAGACGCGCAAGGAGGCCGATACCCTGCGCGTGCGTTACGAGAATCGTGTCTCCGATTGGGAAGACGAACGGGAAAAAGCACGCGCGGCGTTGCGGCGTGACATCGAGGAGGAGCGGCAGCGAATGAAACGCGCCCTGCAGGAGGAGATCGAAGCTGAGCGCAAACGTGCCGAAGTGCTGGCTGAAAGGCAGCTGATGGAACAGCAACGCCAGGCCGAAGTGCGAGCACTGGAACTGGGAGCGCGTTTCGCCTCTCGGTTGTTGCAAAACGCCGCTTCGGCAGAGCTGCAGGAAAAACTGTTCGACCACTTGCTACAGGAACTGGAGCAACTGCCGCAATCGCAGCGCGATGAGTTGCAGGCGGCGATGGAGAGCAGCAAGCCGGACAAGGTGTTGGTGACCAGTGCGTTTCCCCTGCACAAGAAACAGCAACAGCAGCTGAAAGAACGTATCGAACCCTGGGCGCTGCATTCGTTGCCCTATGAGTTCCAGGAAGACTTGGCTTTGATCGCAGGCGTGCGTGTCAGCATCGGTCCCTGGGTGGTGCACGCCAATTTGAACGACGAACTCAAAACCTTCGCGGCGATTGCCTATGAGCGCTGACAGTCTGCTGGAAAAACAGGCGGAGTGGCTGGCGGGTTACCGATTCGGCATGCGCGTGACCCAGCAGGGCCGAGTGGAATCGGTCGGCGACGGTATCGCCTGGATCTCGGGGTTGCCCTCGGCACAGATGGACGGACTGCTGGTGTTTGCCGATGGTAGTCGGGCGATGGTGTTCGACCTCGGCAAGGATCTGGTCGGTGCGGTGATGCTGCATGAGGGCAATGAACTGGCATCCGGCACGGTCGTCTATCTTGCCCATGAGCAGTTAAGTGTCCCCTGCGGTGATGGCTTGATTGGTCGTGTCGTCGATCCGTTAGGCCGTTCGCTCGACGGACTTGGACGGGTGACCGATGTTACCGAACGTCGAGTGGAGCAGGGGTCGCCGGCAATTATCTCCCGCGATTTCGTCAATCGTCCGCTCTACACCGGGATCAAACTGATCGATACATTGGTACCGATCGGCAAGGGACAGCGGCAACTGATCATCGGTGACGAAGGTTTGGGTCGGACCTCGATCGCCATCGACACCATCCTCAATCAGCATGACAAGAATGTGCTCTGTATCTACGTGTTGCTCGGGCAGAAACGCTCTACCGTGGTCAGTACCATCGAAACGCTGCGCGAGCACGGTGCGCTCGACTACACCACTGTTGTGGTAGCGGAAGCGAGTACCCTGCCGGGAATGCAGTATCTGGCACCCTTTACCGGCTGTGCCATGGCCGAGGCGTGGATGGATAGTGGTCGCGATACGTTGATCATCTACGATGATCTGAGTACCCACGCCAAACTTTACCGCGAACTTTCATTGTTACTACGTCGTCCGCCCGGACGCGAGGCCTATCCCGGCGATATCTTTTCGGTACATGCACGATTGCTGGAACGCAGTACCGCACTCAATGCCGAACACGGTGGTGGCTCGATGACGGCACTACCCATCGTCGAAACCCTGGAAGGGGAGATCGCCAGTTACATCCCAACCAATCTGATCTCGATCACCGATGGTCAGGTCTATCTCGATCAGAATCTTTTCTCCGGCGGTTTTCGTCCGGCGATCGATATTGCCCGTTCCGTATCGCGCATCGGTGGTCAGGCGCAGCATCCGCAGATCAAGGCCGAGGCGGGGCGGATGAAACTCGACTTCCTGCAGTTCCTTGAACTGGAGGTGTTTACCCGCTTCGGTGCGCGTCTCGAAGCCTCGATGGAAAGGCGATCCGTCGCGGCAAGGTGTTGCGCGAGATTCTCAAACAGGATCGCCTGAGTCCGTTGCCGGTGGAGTTCCAGATGGCCTGGCTGGTGGCGTTCAATGCCGGCCTGTTCGATGAAGTGGAGACGGAGAGGATCGGTCACCTGTTGGCCGAGTTGTTACCGCAGGTGGTGCAGAGCGGACTGACCCTGGAAGACAAGCGCGAGCAGTGGCTCAGTGCCATACAACGCTGGCTCGGTGAGGAAGAGGAAAACGATGGCGCGCTATCGCAAGGTTGAGCAGCTACGCAACCAGTTGCAGGAGCTGCACGGGATCATCAATTCGATGAAAACCCTGGCGCAACTGGAGCTGCACAAACTGAATGCGGTGGTGCAACCTCGGCGTGCCATGGGTCGGGTGCTGGGCCAGGTGGTCAGTGAGTTTCTCCATTTCTACCCGCGACCGAAAGACAAACGGGAAGGCAAGGCACTGTGGTTGCTGGTCGGTTCCGAGCGCGGTTTCTGTGGTGACTTCAACAATGTACTGATTCGCCAGCTGCAACAGGCATTCCCCGAATGTCGCGAGCGGCCGCAGCAGGTGCTCGCGGTTGGCCGCAAACTCTGGTTGCGTCTGGATGAAGTGGTGCCCGGTTTTATATCGCTCACCGGCACCAGTATCAGTGATGAGTTGACTGCAACCCTGGAGTCGCTGGTAAGGGAGACACGGGATCAACTGGTCAAACAGAAGGCCACCTCGTTGCATTTGATCTGTCATGGCGAGGAACCGGGTGAGGTCTATACCCGTCGCCTGTTGCCGCTGGACAAAAGCCCGGAGGTAAAGATTGGAGAGACCGCACCGATGTTGCAGATGAGCGAAGAGAGTTTCTTCAGCAGCCTGTTACCCCGCTATCTCTATCTCACCCTCACCGAACTTTTCACCGCTTCGCTGCTGGCTGAGAATCATTCGCGGGTACAGCATCTGGAAGGAGCGATTACCCGACTGGAAGAGCGCATCGATATCCTGGGTGGGCGTGCCCGCGCCCTGCGCCAGGAGGAGATCACCGACGAGATCGAAACGATTCTGCTGGGCAGCGGTAATTTCTCACAGGCAGAGCAGTTCTAGCAGCCTGACAGAAACAAGGGTTATTGCGGAAGGAATACCCGGCAACTTCTAGACTTGGTGTATCCACCACACGTCAGGAGGTTGCCATGTCACGCACACTTTGCAGTGTACTGCTCTTCCTTGCCACACAGCTTGCCTTCGCCGCAGACGGTCCGCGCTTTGTGCATACGCCGTATGAAGAGCCGAAGGTGGTCTACGAGTTTTATCTGGATCACCCACAGAAGATCGATGCCGCGCTCTACTGGGTACGTTCCCTGATCAATCCGCTAAGCGAACCGCCCTATTCGTTTGCTCCCGAGATGATGGAGATCAAGGTTGTCCTGCACGGTACCGAGATCGTTACCGTGGCGAAGAAGAACTACGCCAAATACAAAAACGCAGTTGACCGCATGCGCTACTACGCCGCGCTTGGTGTTGAGTTCAAGGTCTGCAATCTGGCGGCCACGGACTACGGCTATACGGTCGATGATTTTCAGGACTTTATCGACGTGGTGCCCTCGGCCTTCCCTGAGCTGGTCTACTGGCAGATGCAGGGCTATGCATTGATCACGCCGCAGGTGCTGGAGCGGACCCAGAGTCTGGACGAGATCCGCTAGCCGAAATAACGTCCACCTGCACCGACGGCCAGGGTGATCAGGCCGATGGTCATGTTGATCCCGACCAGGGTGCGGATGCGATCCAGTTGCGTCTTGCCTGCGGGCCATGCCTGTTCCGCCACCGCCTGGCTCAGTTTGCGGTAGGGGCCGAAAAAGACGTGGAGATAGATGCCGATCATCAGCAGGCCGAGGGCGTGCATGATGTGGATGTAGAGTCCCGCTCCGACAAAACCGCCAAACAGGCTAAACAGCATCCAGTAGCCGGTGGCCGGGATGATCAGGATTGCCAGCCAGACCCAGAAGAAAAAGCGGCCAAAGACGCCGACCCACAGCGGCTGACGCAGCGATGGTTCCAGCAGATCGGCGGCGACAGGGCGCAGCATCTGGTGGGCGAAGAACATCCCGCCGACCCAGATAACGGCGGCGATCAGGTGCAGGGATACGGCAATACTCATCTTTCGACTCCACGATTATGGTTATTTCCACCCCACGTCCGGGGTTGCTTATAGCGACACAGCCCCTAGATATGGGGCTTGTGGTGCTTGGGGCAAGCCCTGACGGGGCGCCGCAGTCGCAAATTGGCCGGTGAACGGGTAGTATTTGCGGTTCTTTTTGGGTGGCCGCCAGGGTATCGGCGGTACGAGGCGTATACAAATATTTCAGAGGCACAGACCAATGTCGGATTACCAGATTGCCCCTTCCATTCTTTCAGCCGACTTCGCCCGTCTGGGTGAAGAGGTTACCAACGTTCTCGCTTCCGGCGCAGACATCGTTCACTTCGACGTGATGGACAACCATTACGTCCCCAACCTGACCATCGGCCCGCTGGTGTGCGAGGCACTGCGCAAACACGGCGTCACCGCACCTATCGATGTGCACCTGATGGTCAAGCCGGTAGACCGCATCATTCCCGATTTTGCCAAGGCGGGTGCGACCTACATTACTTTCCACCCGGAGGCCTCCGAGCACATCGACCGTACCATCGGCCTGATCAAGGAGAGCGGCTGCAAGGCGGGTCTGGTATTCAACCCGGCGACCCCGCTGGACATCCTTGAGTACACCCTGCCCAAGCTGGACATGGTGCTGCTGATGTCGGTTAACCCCGGCTTCGGCGGACAGAAGTTCATCCCCTACGTGCTGGATAAGGCACGCAAGGTCAGCGCGATGATCAAGGAAGGCGGTTACGACTGCCGTCTGGAGATCGACGGTGGCGTCGGTCCGGCCAACATCAAAGAGGTTGCCGAGGCAGGTGTCGATACCTTCGTTGCCGGTTCCGCCGTTTTCGGCAAGCGCAACGACGCGGACAAAAACCACTACAACACCATCATCGGTGAGATGCGCGCCGAGCTGGCCAAGGTCGGCAAGTAACTCCGCGATGAAACGGCCCGAGATGGTCCTCATCGATCTCGACGGTACGCTGGTGGACAGCGTGCCGGACCTGACCTTTTGCGTCGACGAGATGATGCAGAAACTGGGGTTGCCAGTCCGCGGCGAGGCTCGGGTGCGTACCTGGGTCGGTAACGGGGTGGAGCGTCTGGTACGCCGCGCCCTGACCGACAGCCTCGACGGCGAGCCGGACGAAGAACTGTTCCAGCGCGCCTACCCGATCTTCCTGCGTCTCTACGCGGAGAACACCTCGGGCCGTTCGCGGCTTTACCCCGGCGTGCGCGAGGGGCTCGACTATTTGCGCGGCGCCGGTTTCAAGCTCGGCTGTGTCACCAACAAGGCGGAGCAGTTCACCCTGCCGTTGCTGGCGGATATGGGGATTCGCGATTACTTCGCCATCGTCGTCAGCGGCGACACCCTGGCGGAGAAGAAACCGCACCCGCTGCCGTTGCTGCATGCGGCGAAGTTCTTCGGCGTCGAACCGGCCAATGCCCTGATGCTCGGCGATTCCATGAGCGACGTGAAAGCTGCCCGTGCCGCTGGGTTCAACGTGGTCTGCATGAGTTACGGCTACAACCACGGCATCGATATTCGCGAGGCCAATCCCGACGCGGTACTCGACTCCATGGCAGAATTGGGTACACTACTCGAAAGCGCGGCCTAGCCTGCGGTTACTCATTGGGAAAACGAGATGACAAAAAGAGGACAACAAATCAAACGATGGCGCGGCTGATTGACGCACGCGTTTGACTCTTTTCGTTTCGTTTTTACTGATGGGTAATGACTCATGACACCAGAACATTTCCAATCCCTGGCCGGGCACGGCTATAACCGCATCCCCCTGATGCGCGAGGTGCTGGCCGACCTCGACACCCCTCTCTCCACCTATCTCAAACTTTCGGCGGTGCCTTACACTTATCTGTTCGAGTCGGTGCAGGGCGGTGAGAAGTGGGGCCGTTACTCCATCATCGGCCTGCCCGCCCGTACCGTGATCAGCGTGCGCGGTCATCAGGTGACCGTGACCACCAATCACGAAGTGGTGGAGCAGGAGACGGTCGACGATCCGCTCGCCTTCATCGAATCGTTCCAGGCACGTTACAAGGTGCCGGAGATCGCAGGACTGCCGAAGTTCACCGGCGGCCTGGTCGGCTACTTCGGTTACGACACGGTGCGCTACATCGAGCCGCGTCTCGGTGAATGCCCCAATCCCGATCTGATGAACACCCCGGACATCCTGCTGATGCTCTCCGACGAGGTGGTGGTGTTCGACAACCTCAGCGGCAAGCTGTTCATCGTGATCCATGTCGACCCGGCAGAGGCGAAGGCGCTGGAGCAGGGCGAGACCCGTCTCAATCAACTGGTGCAACTGCTGCAACAGCCAGTGAAGCGCGATGCCTATACCGTTCCGGCAGAGGTGAAAGAGGAAGACTTCGTCTCCGGTTTCACCCAGGACGGTTTCGAATCGGCGGTGGAGAAGGCGCGTGAATACATTACCGCCGGTGACATCATGCAGGTGGTGCTGTCGCAGCGTATGTCGATCCCGTTTGCTGCGCCGCCGGTCGATCTCTATCGCGCGCTGCGTTGCCTCAATCCTTCGCCTTATATGTTCTTCCTTAACCTGGAAGATTTTTTCGTGGTCGGTTCCTCGCCGGAGATCCTGGTGCGCTACGAGGACAACAAAGTGACCGTGCGTCCTATCGCCGGTACCCGTCCGCGCGGTAAGGACGAACATGAAGACAAGGCACTGGAAGAAGACCTGCTGGCCGACCCGAAAGAACTGGCCGAACACCTGATGCTGATCGATCTGGGGCGTAACGACGTCGGACGCATCGCCGAGACCGGTAGTGTCGAACTGACCGACAAGATGGTGATCGAACGTTACTCCCACGTGATGCACATCGTCTCCAACGTGGAAGGCCAACTGAAAGAGGGCATGAGCGCGATGGATGCACTGCGCGCTACCTTCCCTGCCGGCACCGTCTCCGGTGCACCGAAGATTCGGGCGATGGAGATCATCGACGAACTGGAACCGGTGAAGCGTGGCGTCTACGCCGGAGCGGTCGGTTATCTCGGTTGGAGCGGCAACATGGATACCGCCATCGCCATCCGCACCGCAGTGATTAAGGATGACACGCTGCACATTCAGGCGGGCGCCGGGATCGTTTACGACTCGGTACCGCGCAACGAGTGGAACGAGACCATGAACAAGGGCCGCGCGGTATTCCGTGCCGCCGCACTGGCCGCGGCCGGTCTCGACAATTCACTGCATCGCTAGAAGCCATCTCAAAATTGTTCTCGCACCCATATGCGGTGTTGCAAAGCCTCTTCCGGTGCTCATTTACTCCAGTAAACTGCGCTCCTCAGAGACTTTGCGCCTTGCCTTTGGGCGCGAGCCCTAATTTTGAGACGGCTTCTAGTTTGATCGCGCTGTGGGATTGATGCGCTGTATCAATCCCGTTCGATGCCCAGCTTCTTCATTTTTTCCCACAGGTTCTTGCGGCTGATGCCAAGCTCCTGTGCGGTTTCGCTCATCTGAAAATCGTGGCGCCGTAGCGATTCGAGTATAACCTGATACTCGTAGCGCGAGACACGTTCCCGCAGGTGGCTACCCATGTCTATTTCATCCACACTGCCATCGGTATCAAAGGCCGCAGCACCGATGGCCGGTTCGGTGTTAAGAATACTTGCACGCTCAATACTGTGGCGTAATTCGCGCAGGTTACCGGGCCAGTCGTACTGCAGTAGTTGTTGCTCGGCAGAGGGGAGAAGGTAGCGGTCGCTGTTCTCCGCCTCGATTTCGTCGAGGAAGATGCGTGTAAACCAGAGAATATCTTCGCGCCGCTCACGCAGCGGTGGTATGTGGATGTGTACGACATTGATGCGGTAGTAGAGGTCTTCGCGGAAATCGCCGTCAGCAACCATCTGCTTGAGATCGCGATGGGTGGCGCAGACCAGTCGCAGATCGAGAGGAATAGCTGTTTCGCCGCCGATCCGGGTTACCCGTCGTTCCTGAATGACTCGTAGCAGTCGTACCTGCATATTGGGCGGCATGTCGCCGATCTCATCGAGAAACAGGGTACCGCCGTTGGCCTGTTCAAAAACGCCGCGGCGCATGCGTAGTGCGCCGGTGAATGCGCCTTTTTCATAACCGAAAAGCTCGGCCTCCATCAAACCTTCGGGGATAGCGCCACAGTTGACGGCGATAAACGGTTTTTCCATGTCGCCGAAAGCGCATTCGTGTAGAAAGCGTGCAGCGTGTTCCTTACCGACCCCGGATTCACCGGTGATCAATACGGTGGTCTCACGTGTGGCAACACGGCACAGGGTGTGCTCGATCGAGCGCATTACCGAGGAGATGCCGAGTACCGGTGGTGTTTCTTCAGAGACGGTTACCTGATGGCGACAGATTGCCCGTACCTTCTCTACCAGCACATCGAGATCGAAAGGTTTGGTGATGTAGTCGGTTGCACCCTGTTTAAGTAACTCGACGGCATCGCTGATGTTGCCAAAACCGGTGACGAAGATTGTCGGCGGCAAGGTACGTCCCTCATCGCGCAATTGTGTGTAGAGTTCCGCACCACTCATGTCAGGCAGACGGATGTCACTGATCACTACCGCGTAGTCGGTTTTGCCGATATGCGGCTGGGCGGCGAGGGCGGTTTTGAACCAGTCGCAGTCAAAATTCTCCAGCTCAAAACGGTGGCTGATGGATTCACCCATAATCGGGTCATCCTCAATCAGGCAGAGCTTCAGCGGTGCTTCGGTTGTCATGACGGTAGAGGTATCCGGGTGATAAAACAGGTTTCATTGTCACGGCTGCTGGCCTCAATGGTACCGCCAAGCTGACTGGCGATCTGGTAGCAGACCCACAGACCGAGACCGTTGCCGTCCGCACGGTAGTGCATGAAAGGTTCAAACAGATGTGCCATCTGTGCTTCCGGTATGGCTGGTCCGCTATTGCATACGGTCAAGGTCAGGATGCCTGGCTCGTTGTTTACCCGGCATGAGACGTTGCCCTGGGGTGGTACTGCCTTGACCGCATTGAGTAGCAGGTTGATGAGGATCTGGCGAATCAGCGAGGCGGAGATCGGCGCGTTGTTTACACGTATATCCCATTCAAGCGTGGCGTGATGGTTGTGAATGTCGGGTGTGATCAGGGTACGGATATCATCCATATCCTCACGGCTCAAATCCCGACTGCTCTGTCGTGCCTCCACCAATAACGCCGAGACCGTGTCCTTGATCTGCAGCAGGCCTCGCTCCAGCAGGGAGAGGGTCTTTTCCGACATAGTGTCGTTGTGGCCATAGCGCTTCTGGGTACTGATAGCGTTGAGCATACCACCTAGCGGGTTATTGATCTCATGGGCGATGGATGAAGTCAGTTGT
Source organism: Thiohalomonadaceae bacterium (assembly GCA_050299175.1). Classification (GTDB taxonomy): domain Bacteria; phylum Pseudomonadota; class Gammaproteobacteria; order Thiohalomonadales; family Thiohalomonadaceae; genus JAPHTQ01. The sequence continues at coordinate 76,378 of JBNKVM010000030.1, read as the reverse complement.
CCCACAGCGGCCAGGCGTTCGGCGGCGATTACCTGACGCTCCAGTTCCTGTTTGATTTTCAGTTCACCCAGCATCTCCTTAAAACGGGTTCCCACCTGACCGATCTCGTCTTTCGATTCGTATAGATCGCAGTGCAAATTCTCGGGCGCTTCGCGGCCGATACGGCCCATGCAAAATGCCAGCTTTATCAATGGTGCGGCAAGGCGCGCGCCCCAATACCAGCTCAGGGGCAACAGTGTCGCCAGCACAATCAGTGTGGCGACAGCGGCGCGCTCGGCAAAGCGGACGAAGCGGGGAGTGAAACTTTCACGTGGGTAGTTGAGGATCAGGGTGCCGAGGCGGACATTGTCGGAAATGATAGGCGTTGTGACATAGAGATATTCGGTGCGCGGCAGGTCCAGTATCTGTGTTTCGTTGAATGCGCTTTTTTGTAACTGCTGTTCCAGCGAGGCAAGTTCAGGTATCACGGTGGTGATCGGCGTGTACATTTTGTACTGCGCAGGGTCAGATGAAACATAAACCTGGAAAGCACTGTTGAGTACCAGGATACTTTCTGCTCGCAACGAGGGGTGTTCTGCCAATTCGGCGGAAAAAGGTGTGCGTACAATTTCAAATACCTGCCACACATCATCCTTGAGCATGGCCGGAACCAGGGTCAGGGCCATGACGTTGGCAATTCCTTCCGCGTTCGCCAGCAGGTCCTGTTTCAGATCGTCGTAGGCACGGAAGATCAGTGCACCGGTGATAGCAATGGAGGTGATCAGGATCAGGGCGGTACCACGAAGAGGAATTTTGTAGCGAAAACTGAGGTTACGAAACATGGGAAGCCTTTCCCACGTATCGTGCCATCTCTTCAATCTCCAGGTAATCCTCGACCTTGCCGCGGGTAAAACCGTAAAGGTTCAGGCGATCCAGCAGGCGCATGGGGATAGGCATATCGCTCATGTCGATCAATACGTCGCTCATGCGTTTATTCATTGCCAGGGTGACCGATGGACCGGCAACGAAAGGCGGGAAGCCGAATGGCTTGCTGCGTGCGATGACGCGTGTGCCGCGGGTGACTTCCGGATTGAAGCGCTCCACCGTATCCCAGATGTAACCGTCTACGTGGGCACCGTCGGCCAGCCCGGCACTGACCGCCTCAATGGCATTACGATGGCCGTTGGTAAAAAAGGTTTTGCGGAAAAAATCTTCAGGGTTATAACCATGGCGTAACAGTTCGTAGCGCGGGAAGAGAAATCCGGAATTGGAGTCTGGATCGGTATAGGCAAATATCTTGCTCTTCAGATCGAGCAGGCTTTTCGATTGTTCGTCTCCGGCACGCACGATGAGATAGGACTGGTAGAGCGGTTTGCCTTTGTAGTTCGGTACCGCGGTCAACTGCAGACGTGAACGGTTGACGATGTAGGGGAAGCCGCAGATCCAGGCGAAATCGAGCCGTTGTGCCAACAGGTTGTTGACGATGTCGCGGTAGGTGTTGCTCTGTTCGAAGCGGACCGGCCGGTCGAGATGTTGTTCCAGGTAGTCGCGCCAGTCGCGCAGCAGCGAGGTGAGTTCGGTGAGGAAAACGGGGGTAATACCGATCCTCACCGGATACTGTTCCGCGCGTACTTCACTGGCGCGGGCAAGTCCGGTGGCGGCCAACCATGTAAGCATTTGACGGCGATTCAACATTGATTCTGTTCCAACGCCACGGACAGTGAGTAATACCCATTTCCGCGGCAGGTTTCAACGTCCGTGTTCAAACTATGGGCGTGGGAGTGTGACTTAGCCCCCGGTAATGGACATCAGGCGTCGGCCCCGTTCGGGTTGCAGAATAAAGGTGTGGTGGCCGGGTTTGTGCTCTACTGCATCGATAATCGTCTCACGCAGTTCATGGTCAGTTGCGCCTTCGCGCAGCAGCGTGCCCAGCTCTACCCCATCGTTACCGTCCAGACAGGTATAGAGGGTGCCTGTTGCGGTCAGCCGCACCCGGTTGCAGTTACCGCAAAAGTGCTGCGACAACGGTGTGATCAGTCCAAGACGCAAGCGTCCGTCACGGCTTTGCCAATAGCGCGCCGGGCCGCCGCCTTCCAGCCGGGTTTCAATGAGGTTGAAGCGTGCTGTCAGGCGCGACAGGATAGCGGCCATATCGGCGGGGCGGGAGTAGATATCTCCCATCGGCATCGGTTCGATCAGGCGAAGGATGTAACCGCGTTCGGCGCAGAATTCAGCCATCGCTTCCACATCACCATCATTAATAGATTCCATCACCACCATGTAGAGTTTGATCGGGCCAAGCCCGACCGCATCCGCCGCATCGAGACCGGTAACCACACGCTGCAATACGTCGGCACCGGCTAGGTGGTGAATACGCGAACCGTCCAGGCTGTCGAGACTGACGTTGATACGACGAAGCCCGGCAGCCTTGAGCACCTCGGCGTGACGTTCCAGTAGCACGCCGTTGGTGGTCATGGAGATATCTTCGATACCCGGCAGGGCGGAGAGCGAGGTCACCAGATCGGGCAGGTTGCGCCGTACCAGCGGTTCGCCGCCGGTCAGCCGGATGCGGCTGACGCCGAGCGAAGTGAAGACGCCCGCCAGGCGGGTCAGCTCTTCATAGTTGAGAAGCTCCGGTGGTTCGGGCGGTGCGCCGTCCGGTAGGCAGTAGCGGCAGCGCAGGTTGCAGCGGGCCGTTACCGAGAGACGCAGATAGTTGGTCAGGCGACCATGCCCGTCGTACAAGCCACCGTTGTGCAATGCCACGCCTGTTCTCCTCCGCCTGTTCAACTAGTCTGGGTTTGGAGCACAAATCGGGCCAATCCTCCGTTGGCGCGTATCGGCGGGCCGCGTGCCATTCGACGCGGCATCACACACGCCAGACGGTGTATGGCTGTTACCGATACGTAACGCGTAGACGTCGTATGACGAGGTGGTTGTTACGTGACGGTAACGTCCGTGACGCCTGTTGCGTGATGGCAGCGAGGATGCGGCCGTGGCCTGTCAATTGCTTGTGTTGACCCATGTCGAAACGCAAGGCTGAGCATGAATAACACTATCCATATGTCGTTGGCGCAGGCCGTCGCACGAATTAACGAAATCCTCGAACCGCTCCCGGAGATTGAGCAAGTTGGCTTGCATAGCGCGCTAGGAAGAGTGTTGGCCTATGAGGTGAAGTCGCTGCTGGATGTGCCTGCACACCGTAATTCAGCGATGGATGGCTACGTGGTACGCCACGCTGATCTGGCACCGGACGGCGAAACGTCGCTAGATGTGGTCGGGATCGCCTATGCAGGCAGACCCTGGCAGGGAAGCGTGATGGCAGGACAGGCGGTGCGCATTATGACCGGCGCTGTTGTTCCCGAAGGCGCCGATACGGTTGTCATGCAGGAGCATACGCGGCGTGAGGGAGAGCGGATCAGCATTGGTAGTAAACATCAGGAAGGTGAGAACGTCCGTTACCCCGGTGAAGACATTGCCTCTGGGCAGGCGGTTCTGCCTGCGGGGCGACGTCTGCGTGCAGCCGATCTCGGACTGTTGGCCGCCGTGGGCATTGCTGAGGTGACAGTGATGCGCCGACCGAGAGTTACGCTCTTTTCTACCGGTGATGAATTGCGTTCCCCCGGTGAAGTATTGGAAGCGGGGCAAATCTACGACAGCAATCGCTTTATCCTGCGCGGTGCGCTGATGCGTATGGGGGTCGAAGTGATCGATCTTGGTGTGATCCCCGATTGTCGCGAAATGATCGCCACCGCGTTTGAAAAAGCGGCACGTAAGGCGGATGCGATCATTACCAGCGGCGGCGTCTCCGTCGGCGATGCCGATTACGTTAAAGAGATACTGGAACGCATGGGGCAGATCGGCTTCTGGAAAATCGCCATCAAACCGGGAAAACCTCTCGCCTTTGGCAAACTGGATGATGCCTGGTTCTTTGGTCTGCCCGGTAATCCGGTTTCGGCGCTGGTCACCTTTACCCAGGTGGTCAGGCCTGCACTGGAAAGGCTGGCGGGACAGATCCCGGAAGCGATACCGCCATTGCGATTGCGTTGTGTGGAACCACTGAAAAAGGCACCGGGGAGGATGGAGTTCCAGCGCGGTATTTTGCAAACGGATGAGCACGGTGAAACGGTGGTGCTTCCTTCAGGGTTGCAGGGCTCGCACCTGCTAGGCGCCATGAGCAGGGCAAACTGTTTTATCCTGCTTGAGGCGGAGCAGGGCAACGTAGCAGCGAATAGCATGGTGACGGTGCAGCCCTTTGATGCGTTGCTGATGTGACGACTAGCAAGTTAGCTTTTTAACCACCATTCGAGGTCATTCAACATGGGCATCAGTGTCTGGCAGATACTTATTCTTCTGGCGATTGTGCTACTTCTCTTCGGTACCAAAAAACTTCGCTCCGCCGGTAGTGATATGGGCGAGGCCATTAAAGGTTTTCGTCATGCGGTAAAGGATAAAACGGTTGGTGATGAGAAAAACAGTGCATCATTGCCGCTGCGCGACAACAGCCATTCCGATGCTTCCTGAGGCATAGATCTCTCTATGCATTAACTGAGTATTTTTGTCGTTACGGTGTCGTAACGTCGCTTCTCTCCGCGCCGCATTACGGCGTCACTGTTTGGTAACGCCGTCTGTTGTTCTCATCTCTCCGCTGCTACAGCAAATGGCCTGCAGACCGCGATCTATCAGGGACTCTACGGCTCTTTTCCTTCCGCAACCGAAGTTGGCGCGCATATTGCGATTGGCTTCCTCGTCAGTGAATCGAACCTAGCACATATCAGGAGGAGTTCGGGATGAGCGAAGAGCTGAGATTGTCGGCGCGAGAAACCCGGGGTAAGCCGGGACTTCGCCGTTTCGGGATGGTCATCGACTTGCGCCGCTGCATCGGTTGCGATGCCTGCATGGTCGCCTGCAAGGCCGAATACGATGTACCACTGGGTGTGTTCCGCACCTGGGTGCCTTACCGTGTCGTGGGCAAATACCCGACGGTGAAAAAGCAGTTCCTGCCGCGCCTGTGTAACCACTGCGATGATCCACCGTGTGTACGTGCCTGTCCGGTGGGCGCCACCTTCAAGGTGGATGACGGTGGTTTCGTACTGCAACACTACGACCGTTGTATCGGTTGCAAGGCGTGTATGGCGTCGTGCCCCTACAACGCACGCTTCATGCTGCCGGAGCATCGTACCCGGACCAACATTACCAGCGTGGTCGACAAATGTACCTTCTGTTATCACCGCGTGGTGCAGGGACTGGTACCCGCCTGTGTGCAGACCTGTGTCGGTCGTGCACGCGTGTTCGGCGACATGAACGATCCCAATAGCGAAGTTTCCAGACTGGTCGCACGTCACTCAACACAGACGCTGCGTCCGGAACAGGGTACCAAGCCGCAGGTGTTCTACATCGGCGCCGATCGCAATCTGCTCGAGTATGGCCGCGACGTCTACAACGCCAATGACGCGCTGGAAGACGAACGCGCTGTATTCAACCGCAATCATCGTATATAGGGAGGCCGCCGATGTTTGACTTTACCGTTTATCACACCATTGCCTGGCCCGGACCGTATGCCTGGTACTTCTTTGTCATCGGCATCTCCGTGGCGCTGTTTTTCTTCTCGGCCCTCTCCTGGTATCGCGAAGAGTTTCAGCCGTTGCGGCTTAGCGCCTTTGTGCTTTCGTTTGTGTTGCTGGCACTCGGCGGACTGTTACTGATCAGTGACCTGTCACAGCCAGTGCGTTTTCTCAACATACTCAATCCCGCCTATCTGAATTTCGATTCACCGTTGGCGTGGGGCAGTCTCAACCTGATGTCGTTCGGCCTGGTCTCCGTCGTCTATTTCGTGATGATGAACAAGGGCGACGAGGTTATGGCGAAGAAGCTGGCGGTTGCCGGTGCGCTACTAGGTTTAGGTTTGCCGATCTACACCGGTTTCGACCTGACCGTGCATCAGCACCGTGCAGTGTGGAACACGCCGTTAATGCCGGTGTTGTTCGTTGCGCTGTCACTGGTCTCCGGTGCCGCAGTGGCCTCGTTCATGGCCAAGGGTAACGAGAAACTGATGTGCATGTTGCGTCGCTTCATGCTCTGGTCGGGCGGCGCCACCATTGCGATGCTTGTATCGCTGCTGGGCACCACCGCCTATGGCGGCTCGGCCTCAGAACTTACCTTTATGTTCATGACCTCCGGGGCGATGGGAATGATCTTCATCGGTCTTGGCATGTTGCTCGGGCTGGCAGTGCCGCTCGCGTTGCTGCTGGCACCGGTGGGGCGTCAACCGCTGGGCGTAATGACTGCCGGTGCATTGTTGCTGGTGGGGGGGATCGCACTGCGCTACGCCATTCTCATCGGTCCGCAAATCGTTCACACCTACTACTAAATCTGCGGTGTATACGGAGGAGTCAAAACCATGTTGGAAATAACACGTAGAAACTTTATCAAAGCCACCGCAGGCACCACCGCCGCAGCGCTGGCAGCACCATCGATGTTGAAGGCGATGGAGAACGATCTGGGGGGACGGGATTTCAGTCCCGAGACGCTCAAGGAGCGCAAGGCCATTCCGACCAACTGCCACGTCTGTAATATCCAGGACGGCGCCATCGCCTATGTGGAAGATGGTCGCGTGGTCAAACTGGAGGGTAACCCCAACCACGTCTCCACCCGCGGCCGTCTCTGCGCCAAGGGTAATGCCGGTATGTGGTACAGCTACGATCCGGATCGCATCATGTATCCGCTCAAGCGGGTCGGCAAGCGCGGTGAAGGCAAGTGGAAACGTATCACCTGGGACGAAGCACTGAGCGAGGTGGTTGCACGTCTCGACGATGTGCTGAAAAACGGCGAACCCAATGAGATTATGATGAAGTGGGGACGTAACCGCACCGGCGGTGTATTGAGCCGCTTTATGGCTACACTGGGCTCCGACACCATCATCAACCATACCTCGGTGTGTGAATCATCGAAGAAGGTTGGGATGGAGCCGACCTGGGGTCCGGATATCGAAACCCCGGACTTTGCCAATACCCGTTACATTCTCAACTTCGGTTCCAACATTCTGGAAGCGGCCTATTTCCACAACCCCTATTCACAGCGGATCACCGAAGGGCGCGTGGACAGCAACGCCAAGATCGTCACCTTTGACGTGCGCCTCTCCAACACCGCCGGTTTCTCCGATGAGTGGATCCCGGTGTTCCCAGGTACCGACGGCGCGGTGGCACTGGCGATCGGTCACGTGATTCTGCGTGAAGATCTGCAGGACAGTGACTTCATCCGCGACTGGACCAACGTCAGCGTTAGAGAACTGAAGAAACACTATAAGCAGTTCACTCCCGAATGGGCGGCGGAGCTCTCCGGCGTACCCGCAGAGACCATCGAGCGTATCGCGCGTGAGTTCGCTCATGCGAAACCGGCCACCACCTACACTTACCGAGGACCGGCCAAGCATCTTTACGGTGCCTATAACGAAAAGGCCTGCATGATGCTTTCCATCATCACCGGTAATGTGGAGAAGCGCGGCGGTTACTGTCTGCCTCGCGGTATGGGTTACGACCAGCCGCAACCGCAACCGCCCAAGCCGAAGCACAGTTCGATCCTGAAGAACCCGCCGGAGTTTCCGTTCGCGTCGCACCATGTCAGTCACCTGACGCCGTTCTGGATCAACGAGGGTCGGCAGAAGATCAAGGTGCTCTTCTCCTACATGGACAACGCGGTCTACACCAATCCTGGTGCCGACGTGGTGTGGGGCAAACTCTATCGGGATGAATCGTTGATCCCCTTCTACGTCTGCCTGACTCCGTTCATGGGCGAAGAGGCGCAACTGGCCGACATCATCCTGCCGGAACCGCCGTATCTTGAGCGCTGGGAACCAGAGTCGATGCCCAACTCGCTGTGGCCCTGGGTCGGTATTCGCCAGCCGGTGATTCCGCCGATGGGTGAGAGCCGTGAGCATCGCGTCTACATGCAGGAGATCATCCATCGCCTCGATCCGAACGGTTCGCGCGGCATGAAGCAATACTGGAACTTCAAGGACTCGGAAGATTACATGCGTCAGCAGTTCCAGAACGTGCCCGGGCTGAAAGATGTCGGTGGTCTGGACTGGTTGAAAAAGCATGGTGTCTGGCCGGTCTACGGCAAGCTCAATCCCGACACCGGCAAGATCAGCGACAAAACCGGTCGTGAGATCAAAGCGGAGTTCGGTCTGCATATGAAGGAGCTTTCCGCTGCCGACATGACCGGTGCAACGGTCGATGCCAAGGGGATCATCCACAAGAACGGCAAGGCGATCGGGGTGAAACGCAACGGCAAGAACTATGTCGGTTTCCCCAGCGGTAGCCGCCTGATCAATGTGCGTATCGACGAGTGGGCCGAGTACGGTTTCAATCCGATGCCGACCTTCAAGCGTGTACCGTGGCATGAGAATCTCAAAGACGATGAGATGATCCTGACCACCTACAAGTACAACGTTCACGTGCAGTCGCGTACCGCGTCGGTCAAATGGCTGAACGAGATCGTTCACTCCAACTGGGCGCCGATCAACACCGAGACCGCCAAACGTCTCGGGGTGAAGACCGGCGATCTGATCCGCGTGGAGAGCCCGGTGGGTCACCTGGTCACCAAGGCCTACGTTACCGAAGGGCAACACCCGAAGGTTATCGCCATCTCCACCGCCTGCGGTCACTGGGGTTACGGCCGACTGGCGCAACTCAAGCTGAAAGACAAGGCGGGTGAGTTCGGTGCGCAGGACGATCCGGATCTGAAAAACGTCTGGTGGGAAGACAAGGGTGTCCATCCCAACGCCATCATCCCTGCGGTGGCCGACCCCATTGGCGGTTCGGCAGGCTGGTACGACACCGTGGTGAAGGTGACCAAAGCGCAGCCGGGCGACAAGTACGGTGACATCGAGGCTTCATGGGAGAAGCACGTGGAGTGGTTCAATAAGACCATGAGCTACACCTATGTTGGCGATCAGCACCGCAAGCAGCATCCGGAGATGTCCGCATGGGCCGGTCCGGATAGCGTCAAGCACAGGAAGTCTGGCGGCGGTCATTGATGGCCACAGAGACGATCCCGCGTGAGCGGGATCGTCCTTCATTACACGAGAGGTGGTTATGACGGAAGTAATGAATGATGCAACGACAATGATTGAGAACCTGCACGGGCGTGCCAGTTGGTATCGTCTGCTTGCCGGTGTGTTTGCCGAGGAACCGCAGGCGGCGTTTATTCGCGAACTGCGTTCCGAGGTTTGTCTGGCGTCCCTGGCGGAACTGGGTGTGAATTTCGGCGACGATTTTCTGGCCGCGCCGGAGGAGGCACTGCTGGAAGAGCTGGCCGCCGAATACACCATGCTGTTCGTCGCGCCGGGCGGTTTCCCGCCGATGGAATCGGTGCGTCTGCAGGGTGGCTTGCAGCAGAGCGCGATCAACGAGGCGCGCGATGCCTATGCTGCCGAAGGCTTTGTGATGCAGTCCGGTCGCTTTGCCGCCTTTGACGATCACCTGGCGGTGGAGATGCAGTTTGTCGCCGCGCTGTTACAGCGTCAGGCAGAGGCGCTGGAAAGCAACAATGCCGATGAGGCGCAGCGTCTGGAAAAATCGATAAAGCGTTTCTGGAGCAAACATCTCGGTCGCTGGGTACGCGGTTACGCCGGACTGGTGGAAGAGGCCGCTGCGCACAGCTTCTACCGTGAGATGGCGCGACTGCTGGACGCCTTTGCCGCTGCTGAACTGGAAATGATGGGGCTGGAAATTCCGGATCTGGATGGCGGTCGCTGGCGTGCGCCCAAGCCCGAAGCGGTGACCCAGCCGATGCAGTGCGGAGGCGCGGCATCCTCATGAGTTTGCTGTTGTGGGATGAACTCACGGCACTCTGGCATGCGGGGGATTTTCGCGGTGTTCACGACTGGTTGAATGAGCGTTGGGCACGGTCGATGCAGGAGTCACCGCAGGGGGCCGACGATCCGTTCGTGCAATTCCTGCAGGGACTCGCCTTTGCCGCGCTCGCTTTTCATTTCGTCGCTGAACGCAACTTTGAAAGTGCAGGTATCTTCACTGAAGATGGCCTCATCGTTTTGTCACGGTATGCGCCGGTCTATGCAGGCATCGAGATAACTCCCTTGATCGATGCATTGGCCGAGCTTCGTGATGCCATGCCGGCGTCCGACACGGACCTACTCCTCCCTCCTGGAACCTCCGGTGTTCGGGCGCTGCGCTTTTCTTCACTAAAGGTGTAACGATGGATTTCACTTTGGGTTGCTGGAATGAAACGACGAAGGATGCAGGCAGTGCCTGCTGCTTTGTCATGGATAGCGAAGAGTGTGAAGCGGTAAGCGGACAGTTCGTTGTTTCGCCGCAGGCGGATAGCGAGCGCATTGAAGCGTTACTCTCTGCTGGCGCCGCGCAGGTTTTATTGGGCGATAGCGCGTTGCGCGATGAGTCGCTGGTAAAAACCACATTAGCCGCGCATGGTGAGGATCGCATTGGTATCTGGTTGCCGGTACAGCGTGCGCAAACCAGCTGGGGACTGGATACGACGAGTAATGCCGATTTCAGTGTGGTGGCGGTGACCAATCCCATGCCGCGCTGGATTGTGCTGGCGGCGGATGGCAGTGCCACCGATGTTGATGCGATCTGGTGGGCGGAGCAGATGACGGAGGCGGGTTGCTCTACGGTACTGGTCTCGGTAGCGCAGCCGGAAGATGACGATCTGCTGGCCTGTGCTGAAATGGTGGAGCGCCTGGGCGATCGCCTCTGGCTCGATGCAGCTTCAGATGATGTGGAAGAGTTGCGCTTCTGGCGGCGCTATGGACAGGTTTCCCGACTGGTGTTACCAACCGGTAGCGACGCAAAGGCGGTGCGTGTGGCGCTTGAACTCCGATTGGCGCAGGACGTGGCGAGGCAATGTTCAGGCTGACGTTAGTGTTGTTTGTTTTTCTGGGATGCAACGCCGTTGCCGAAACGTTGGTTGGCGGTGCCGAGCTGGTTAAACTGAAAGACGCAGCAGCGTGGCCGGTGGTGGATGCCAGAGAGCTTGCCGATCGTAGCCGTGCACCTGTCCCCGGAGCCTTAGACGAACGTACGGAACTCGAATTGTCGGGATCGATTCTGGTGATCGCATCGAGTGACGACGAGGCGCAGACTAGTGCAGTTGCACTCGAAAGACGTTACCCCGGAGTAAAAGCCTATGCTGTGCTTGGCGGGATCGAGTCACTGAAACTGATCCGGCAGGATCTGTTGCAAACCCTTGGCGATGACAATATGCCATCGACCTACAATATTCCCAGCGACACCTGCGAGACAGGTGAACCGCTACAGACCTTCGGCGACGGTAAATAACCACCATGGGTGTATCACTGGAAAGCCTGCCGGAGATTCGTAACACACGCTGTGTTCGTTACCGTTTCCGTTACAGCGCCTGTGATGATTGTGCAAAAGGATGTCCTGCCGCTGCCGTTACCCTCGACGACAAGGGCGTAGCGATCGACGCTACACGCTGCAATGGTTGTGGTCTGTGTGCGGTCGCATGCCGCACCGCGGTATTCCATTTTCCTGCGTTCCCAACCTCCGAATTGAGCAAGCCCCAGGATAAAAAACTGGCGATAACCTGCGCACCAGCACAGTTTGAAGAGGCGGTGCGCGTTCCCTGTCTTGGCGATCTGGAACCGACGTTGTTAGGAGCGCTGGCGCAACAGGGTGTTGCGGTCACGTTATATGGTGCGGATCGATGTTCCGCTTGCGCCAATGCGCCACAGGGCGGCGCACGTGTCGAGGCTTTAATGGCGGTGATGGGTGAACTGGCGGAAACCGCGCCGGAAAAATGGATCGCCCCGTTGCTGGAGAGTGGTTCGAAAAAATCGCAGCACAGTGCGGAGCGTCGTCAGTTGTTCAGACGTTTCACCAATCGTGCGGTTGAAAGCATTCGTCGCGTTGAAGGTCTGGTTAGCGTGCCGGAGAGTGCGATTCGTGCCGTGGCGCATTTCATTCCACCTCGACGGCGTCTGGCAGAGAGTTTGCTGCAGCGCTTTTCGCCGCCGACGGAGGACGCATTGTTGCCGACACTGTTTGCGGTTGCCGACATCGAAGCGGTTAACGGTCAATGTACGGGCTGCGATGCTTGCGCCCGCGTCTGTCCAACCGGTGCGCTAAAAGTCTCCGAGGTGGAGATGCAATGGGCCTTGCAGTTTCAGGTGGGACAGTGTGTCGGTTGCGGTGTCTGTATCGAAGCGTGCGGCGCCGGTGCGCTCTCTATGCAGTCACGCTGGCGAGCGGAGGATGAGCAGCCGATTGTGTTGCACGAATTACACCGTTACCGCTGTCAGGTGTGCGGTCGCTATTTCGTCGGACTGGCGGCGGAGAGTTGCCCGGTGTGCCTGGACGATCAGGATAGCTTTGATGCCATCTTCGGCTGATGCACAAACAGCCAGGCAACAGGAGAATGGTTCTAGAGGTGCTCTCTACTTTATGTGAGGCGATAGCGATGGGCAGTACCAAGATGCGCAAGGTTTGGGACCCGCTGGTGCGACTGTTTCACTGGTCGCTGTTTGCGACCATCGTCGTCGCCTATGTATCGGAACCGGACTGGTTCGATCTGCATGTCTGGTCAGGATTCTTCGTTACCGGCTTGATCCTGTTTCGTCTGTTATGGGGATTTGTCGGCACCGAGCATGCGCGTTTCAGCGATTTTGTGTTTGGTCCGAGGGCGGTGTTCAACGATCTCAAGGCCTTTCTCTCCGGACATCCGGTGCGCTATATCGGACATAGTCCTGCAGGCGGTGCGATGGTGGTGATCCTGTTAGTCGCACTGAGTGCCGTCACGGTGACCGGTCTGGAACTGTATGCGGTGGAGGAGCATTCGGGACCGTTTGTCTCCTTCCAGGCAGGTGTCGTCGGGGTGATCGGCGAACAGGCGCAGAGTAAATTCTACTGGCGTGAGGTGCACGGCTTTATCGTCAATCTCACCCTGTTGTTGGCGCTGGTGCATGTCGTCTGTGTGTTGGTGTGCAGCGTATTGCTACGTGAAAACATGCCGCTCGCCATGATTACCGGCAGGAAAGACGAAGAGGTATAGCAGTGGGTTATGAACAGCTCTTAGCGGGCGGGGAGGTTGTATGCAGTGGGATTTTACTCCGGATGAAGTGGTGCGTGGCGAGGTTGATTACAACCTGAAGGCATTTCGTTGCGATCTGCGCAAGGAGGTGGCCGCCAATCTCGATAGTGACGACGATCTGTTCGTGCAGCAGTGTTTCGATCTGATCTACGACCTTTGCTACTGGATGAGCACCGGGCGAGAGTTCTCCGATTTTGCTGCCACGCTCGATGATGACGCACCGTTGGAAGCACATGTACTGCAGGCGATAAAGGAACACATGCGCGACAACATCACCATGTTGGGTGCGATCCTGCAACGCGACATTATGGATGGCGTGGAGCATGGCATGACTGTGGAACAGGCGGTGGAGCGTACCGCGAGAAGCCATGCCGCTGAGGCGGTTTCGGCTTCATAGATGTCTCACTATTTTTGTTTTGCTGTAACCGGACGGTAATCTTTTTTTACCTTGCACATTACCGACAGGTAACAAACGCTTTCGCTACGAAAACCTGTTTTCGCATCACAGCAGCGTTTCACGAGATTCTCCTGTTTTTACAACTGTTGGCACGTAATTGGCTTTGTGCTGTTTCAGGTCAGTAACGTTGTGATGGAAATTTCCACCACTGACTCGGCATGTCCAATTACTACCATCAAGGGAGAGTGTGACCGTGAAAAAGCACAATAGTAAACACTGCAATAAAAAGTGGTTCGTCATTACCACATTGGCCGGTGCGGCCACGCTGGCGATGCCTGTTCAGGCACTGGAGTTGAATGTCTACGGAGTGGGCCATCTGTCAGCGGATAACGTCAACGATGGTGCAGACAGCGCCATACACGTTACCAGCAACTCCTCACGTCTGGGCTTTCGCGGCAATCAGGATATCGGTGACGGCATGAAGGTGCTGTTCCAGCTGGAGTCCGGTGCGGATCTGACCGGTCAGGGTAGCAACGATGGTAACGGCGGTGGTACCACTTCCGGTGTGTTCACCGATGCGCGTGACTCCTATGTGGGGCTCGGTGGTGGTTTCGGCACCGTGCTTGCAGGCAAGCTGGGTGGCCTTAATCAGTGGCTTTACGATTACAACCTGTTCGGCGATCAGGTTGGCGACCTGGGTAACATCTGGGGCGGTAGCGGTCTGCCGGGGCGTGTCACCAGTGCGCTGCATTATCGTACCCCGGATTTTAACGGCATCTCCGTGGGCCTCTCTTATGTGCCGGATGAGAATACCGCTGTCACACAGGATGCTACCGTGGTGAAGGTGGATTACGTGGGCGGTGCGCTCAAGATCGGCGGTGCGCTTGCCACGATCAAGACGGCAGCGGAAGACTGGTCGGTGAATGCGTTAACAGCCAGCTACGATTTCGGCAAGTTCACCGTTGGCGGCGGCTTGCAGACGGAATCCAACATGGCCGGTGTCTCCGGTGCCGATCGCAGTAGCTATACCCTGGGTGCGAGCATGAAGGTCGGTGGCAATAGCACATTGAAGGCACAGATTGCCAACAGTAGTGCCGACGGTGTGGATAACGATGCCAGCCAGCTCGCTATCGGCTATGATCACTCCCTGAACAAGTATGCGACGGTCTATGTGGCTTATGCCGCTACAACCAATGAGGCTAATGCGACCTTCACCGCCAACAACTGGGGGCATGGCGATGCGGTGACCCCGGTTGCCGGCGATGATCCGAACGTCCTCTCTGTGGGGCTGGTCGTTAATTTCGATGTGGGCCTGTCACGCTAGGCGACAGCACCTCCAGAGATAATACCGTGTAGTCTGCGCAGGGGCGGCCAGGTGGTCGCCCCTGTTTCCCCATGATCGCATTAATCGGTCTAGTGGTAGTGTTTTTCGTCCAGCCCCCTGCCGTGCCCGGCTCCGACCGGGTATACTTTGCCATCCAGATTAATCGGATGTATCCCTCCTGGGCCATCAGCCTGCAGCAGTAAATTCGTCGCAGGGATGGCGTCTACGGGCCGCTTCCCTCGATGATCCAAAAAGGTTGGTTGAGCCATGCTCCTGATGATCGACAATTACGACTCTTTTACCTACAACCTGGTGCAATACTTCGGTGAGTTGGGTGAGGAGGTTAAGGTTTTCCGCAACGATCAGGTTTCCGTTGAGGAGATCGAGGCGTTGAAGCCGGATCATCTGGTGATCTCCCCCGGTCCCTGTACGCCGACCGAAGCAGGGATTTCTGTCGAAGCGATCAAACACTTTGCCGGTAAGCTGCCGATTCTCGGTGTCTGTCTCGGCCACCAGTCCATCGGTCAGGCTTTTGGCGGCAAGATTGTACACGCCCGTGAGATCATGCACGGCAAGGCCTCAATGGTTTATCACAGCGATGTCGGTGTATTTAAGGGACTGGAAAATCCCTTTGAAGTGATCCGCTATCATTCGCTGGTGATCGAGCAGGCGACGATTCCCGATTGTCTGGAGGTGACCGCCTGGACCCAGAACAGCGATGGCTCACGGGATGAGATCATGGGAGTACGCCACCGCGAGTTTCAGATCGAAGGGGTGCAGTACCATCCCGAATCGATCCTCACCCAGCACGGTCATCAGCAGCTGAGTAATTTTCTGGCCATGAGTGGTGGCCTGAGGACGTGAGCCAGCAGTACGTTCCCAGGCTGCCGATGTCTCTGTTGGTGGCGGCGCTGGCAACACTGGCGCCGTTTACCATCGATACTTACCTGCCTTCCTTCCCGGATATCGCGATCGATCTGTCGGCCAGTCACGGGCAGATACAGCAGACCTTGAGTCTCTATATGTTGGCGGCTGCGTTGTCGACGCTGATCTACGGGCCGCTCTCCGACAGTTTCGGTCGACGCCGGGTGATTATGCTGGCGCTCGGACTCTATACCGTGGCCTCCATCGGTTGTGCCTTTGCCGTCAGCATCCACGAGTTGATCCTGCTGCGTATTGGCCAGGGACTGTCGGCCAGTGCGGGCATGGTGATTGGTCGGGCGATGATTCGCGATGTTTTCCACGGCGCCGATGCACAGCGGGTGATGGCGCGGGTGATGTTACTGTTCGGGATCGCACCGGCCTTTGCGCCGATCATCGGCGGCTGGTTGCACGATATGTTCGGCTGGCGTTCGGTATTCATTTTTCTCGCGCTGGTGGCGCTGTTGTTGTTGACGATGGTGCTGTTCGGTAGCCACGAAACTCTACCACGATCGCGGCGCCACTCTATCCATCCTGTGGCGGTAGGACGAGCCTACGGCATGGCGCTGCGCAACGGCCACTTTATGGCGTTGGTGTTCTGCTTTGCCCTGATGTTCGGCGCCTTCTTCACCTACGTGGCCGGGGCACCAACGGTGATCTATGAATTTCTTGGCCTCGGGGTGAACGATTTCTGGATACTGTTTGTGCCCAGCGTGGCGGCGATTATGCTTGGCTCGCAGATTGCAGGCTGGTTGGCTGGTCGAAGCACACCGCAACGTACCGTGAGCGTCGGTTTCGGCCTGATGGTTATCGCCGCTCTGTTCAACCTGGGACAGGCGTTGTTATTGCCGCCGACGCCCTGGAGTGTTGTCGCACCGGTGGCGCTCTATGTGCTCGGCATGGCGCTGACGATGCCCAACATTAATCTGATGGCGCTGGACTGTTTTCCGCACAATCGTGGCATGGCCTCGGCGATGCAGAGTTTTGTGCAGATGGCATTCACCTCGCTGGTAGTGGGTGTGCTGGTGCCTGTAGTGACCATAAATCTGCCGACCATGGCAGCGACGATGCTGGGATTGAGTCTGGTAGGCTTCCTTCTTTGGCAGTGGTTGAAACGACACGACTGGGAGTCCGGTCACACACCAGTGCCTTGACCCTTAGGGGAGGGGACCGCAAAATCCCTCTAAACCGAAGGTAAACTCGAATAACCAACATAAAGTGGCAAACACTATGGATATGCAAGCGGCAATTCGTGCGGTAAACGAGCAAGAGAATCTCACTGGTGAACAGATGGAAGCGGTGATGCGCATCATCATGACCGGTGGTGCGACCGACGCACAAATCGGCGGTTTTCTCGTCGGCCTGCGTATGAAAGGGGAGACGGTGGATGAGATCGCGGCCGCAGCGCGAGTGATGCGTGAGCTGGTGACGCCGGTCAAGGTGAACGACGAACATCTGGTCGACGTGGTCGGTACCGGTGGTGACGGTTCCGGTACTTTTAATATTTCTACCACCAGTTCCTTCGTGGTCGCAGCAGCTGGCGGTAAGGTGGCCAAGCATGGCAATCGCTCTGTCTCTTCCAAATCCGGTGCGGCAGACCTGCTGGAGGCGGCAGGTGTCAATCTGGAGATCACACCCGAGCAGGTGGCACAGTGTATTGAGCAGGTGGGTGTCGGTTTTATGTTCGCGCCGAAACACCACAGCGCAATGAAACATGCCATCGGTCCACGTAAAGAGATGGGGGTGCGCACCATTTTCAATGTGCTCGGTCCGTTGACCAATCCTGCCGGGGCAAAGCATCAGTTGCTGGGCGTCTACAGTGATCAACTGGTCGAGCCGCTGGCGCAGGTGATGCAGCAGTTGGGCAGCAAACACGTGCTGGTCGTTCATTCTCTTGATGGCATGGATGAGATCAGTATCGGTGCACCGACGCTGGTGGCCGAACTGAAGAACGGTGAGATTGATTCCTACATGATCCAACCCGAGGATTTCGGTCTGCACCGTGATGACCCTAGCGACATTCAGGTAGACGATGCGCAGGAGTCGTTGGTGATGGTGAAGAAGGTACTGTCAGGTGAAAAAGGCGAGGCACGAGATATTGTGTTGATGAACGCCGGTGCCGCCATCTATGCTGCGGATCTGGCCGACTCGCTGGAGGCGGGTGTGAAGCGCGCCGCTGAGGTGATCGACAGCGGTGAGGCCGCGGCAAAACTCGAAGCCCTGGTGGCCCTTTCCAACAGTTTCTAAACCAGAGTTGTTATCCGATGAAAGCAGATACCCCCGATATCCTGAAGAAGATCGTTGAGCGCAAGGAGCAGGAAGTTCGGGAGCGACAGGCAAATTGCTCTGTCGATGAACTGAAGCAACGTCTTGCCAGCGCTTCGCCGCCACGTGGTTTTGTCGCCGCCCTGCAGGCAAAGATCGATGCGGGCGAGGCGGCGGTGATTGCCGAGGTCAAGAAGGCATCACCAAGCAAAGGAGTGATGCGCGAAGATTTTCATCCCGAGCAGATCGCCCGTAGCTACGAAGTGGGCGGTGCCGCCTGTCTTTCGGTGTTGACCGATATCGATTTCTTCCAGGGTAGCGACGAGTACCTGCAACAGGCACGCGAGGCCTGCAAACTTCCGGTGTTGCGCAAGGATTTCATCATCGACTCTTACCAGGTCTACGAGGCGCGTGCCCTCGGTGCTGACTGCATCCTGTTGATCGCCGCCTGTCTCGATGACGACAAGCTAAGCGAGTTGAGTGTGTTGGCAAAAGAACTGGGTATGGATGTGCTGGTAGAGGTACATGATGATATCGAGTTGATGCGTACTTTGCCGTTGGGGCTAACGATGGTGGGGATCAACAATCGCGATTTGCGTAGTTTTGAAACCCATATCGAAAACACGCTGGATCTGTTGGGCGATATTCCCGATGGACGAATTGTTGTGACTGAGAGTGGTATTCATACCCAGCAGGATGTGGCGCTGATGCGCGCCCATGGTGTTAACGCCTTCCTGGTCGGAGAAGCATTTATGCGTGCAGCGGAGCCGGGTGAAAAACTGGCGGAGTTGTTTGCGTAGATTTGTACAGAGTGCTTACAGGGTGGTTCCTTCACCCTGCTGCGTTTAGATTTCTTTAGCGGGTGCCGAAGACGACGATGGTCTTGCCCTTGGCGCTGATCAGATCCTGCTCTTCCAGTGCCTTGAGAACCCGTCCAGCCATTTCACGGGAACAGCCGACGATGCGCCCCAGTTCCTGGCGGGTGATTTTGATCTGCATACCGTCCGGGTGGGTGATCGCGTCGGGACTTTTTGCCAGATCCAGCAGGGTGCGGGCGATACGACCGGTAACGTCGAGGAAGGCCAGATCGCTCACCTTGCGGCTGGTCTTGCGCAGACGCATCGCCATCTGGGTTGAGAGGTGGAACAGGATCTCCGGATCTTTCTCAGCCAGCTGACGGAAGCGGGCGTAACTGATCTCCGCGACCTCGCACTCGGTGCGGGCGCGTACCCAGGCACTACGGCCCTGAGTGTCATCGAACAGGCCCATCTCGCCGAAGAAATCACCGTTGTTGAGATAGGCAAGAACGATTTCATGGCCGTCGTCATCTTCGATGAGAACGGTGACGGAGCCTTTTATGATGTAATAGAGAACGTCGGGTTTGTCGCCGGCGCAAATGATGGTGCTCTTTGGCGGATAGCGGCGACGGTGGCAGTGTTCAAGAAAGCGTTCCACCGCCGGGCTTAGGGTTCTTGGTACCAGAGCCATAATGCCGATTCCTTTTCTTTATAGAATTTCGGCATAGATATACCAGTCATAAGGCGCTTAAGCAAGCAAGATCAACGACTTTGGCGCATAAGTTGGCAACAAGTCTGAGGATATTGTGAATGAAGACACGTATTAAATGGGTGGAGAACGCGACCTTTCTCGCTGAGTCTGGAAGCGGTCACGCGGTGATTATGGATGGCCCCCCTGAATCGGGTGGACGTAATCTGGGGCCACGGCCGATGGAGATGATGCTGATCGGCATGGGGGGGTGTACTACCTTTGACGTGGTGCATATCCTGAAAAAGTCCCGCGAGCCGGTGACCGACTGCGAGGCGGAATTGAGTGCCGAGCGGGCTGAAAGCGAACCCAAGGTGTTTACTCGTATTCACGTCCATTTCATCGTCAAGGGCAAGGGGCTTAAGGAAGCCAAGGTACGCAAGGCGGTGGAGTTGTCTGCCGAGAAGTACTGTTCTGCCTCGATCATGCTCGGTCAGGCGGGTGTTGATATTAGTCATGACTTTGAAATTGTTGAAGAATAGTCTGCGGATGTGATTTTTCGTCGCCCTTTTGCCGGGAAATGTGGATAATGCGCGCATTGTGGATATGGGCCTGTTGCCCCCGGATTTTGGAGAGATGAGTTAGTGGTGCAATCGAAGAAACTGAAGCTGCATGGTTTTAACAACCTGACCAAGACGCTGAGCTTCAATATCTATGATATCTGCTATACGCAGACCGATAGCCAACAACAGGACTACATCGCTTATATCGATGAAGAGTACAACGCTGAGCGCCTGACCAATATTCTCACCGATGTGACCGACATCATCGGTGCCAACGTACTGAATATCGCGCGTCAGGATTACGAGCCGCAGGGTGCCAGTGTCACCATCCTCATCTCCGAAGAGCCTGTGGTTGCCGAGCAACTCTCCAATAGCGAAGCGCCCGGTCCCTTGCCTGAATCAGTGGTCGGTCACCTGGACAAGAGCCATCTGACGGTACATACCTACCCCGAGGTTCATCCGCAGGAGGGCATCGCCACCTTCCGCGTCGATATCGACGTTTCTACCTGTGGTCGTATTTCGCCACTAAAGGCATTGAATTACCTGATTCACAGTTTCGAGTCGGATATCGTGACCATGGATTATCGGGTGCGCGGTTTTACCCGTGACGTGCGCGGTAAAAAGCATTTTATCGATCACAAGATCAATTCGATCCAGAACTTTATCGCCAAGGATGCCAAGGCGCGTTACGAGATGATTGATGTGAATGTTTATCAGGAGAACATCTTTCATACCAAGATGATGCTTAAGGATCTGGATCTCGATACCTACCTTTTTGGCAGTGGTGTCGATGAGTTGGGTGCCGCGGAAGCAAAGAAGATTCGTCGTTTGGTAGAGCGAGAGATTCGCGAGATCTTCTACGGTCGCAATATTTAAACACCGTAGTTGGCAGAATAAAAAACGGGGCCATCGGCCCCGTTTTTATTTGTGTGTAATAGATCTCAAATCCAATAGGCGGTTTTGGTCATCACCTTGGAAACCGTTTTCATCACCAGTTTGATCGGTGCCGGGAACGGAGCACCACCAGCGGCCTGGGCCATATCGGCGTGACGCGCTTCGTCTTCGTGCATCTGTTGCAGGATGGTGTGGGTCTTCTGGTCTTCAGGTGAGAGTTGCGCCATGTGTGAATCGAGATGACGACAGACCTGGTGTTCGGTTTCGACGACAAAGCCGAGGCTCCATTTATCGCCGATCGCGCCTGCCAGTGCGCCAATGGCGACTGAGCCGATATACCAGAACGGATTGAGGTAGCTGACGTGGGTGCCTAGCTCTTTGGCGCGGCGTTCGCACCACTCCAGGTGATCGTTCTCCTCCAGTGCGGCACGCGCCATCTTCTCCCGTACCTCGGGGAGTTTAGCGGTCAACGCCTGGCCCTGATAGAGGCCCTGGGCGGAGACCTCACCTGCGTGGTTGATGCGCATCAGCCGTCCGGCCAGTTCCCGTTCCTCATCGGATAGCGGCGCCTCGGCGATGCCTTCTGCCGGATTAGGGCGTTCGGTGAGGATCGGCTTTCCTGCCACAGTACGCAGCGCGGTGTCGAGGTTGATGAACAGTTTGTCGAGGGGCGAGTAGTGGCGCATGGTCGGATGTCCTCTGTTGTGGTGTAAGTTTACCACGAAGGGGAGAGATGGCTATTTCACAGGCTCTGCACCAGTAGCAGTATAGGGTGGACGATTTCGACCTTCCTTCCCTGCTGTTCCATACCGTTAGCGATATGTAGGGCGCAGCCGAGATTGTTACTAACCAACAGCTTAGTAGACGTCTCGCGCAACGCATCCAGTTTCTGTCGGCGCAGGCGCGCTGCCAGTTCAGGTTGGGTAAGCATGTAACTACCTGCGGCACCACAGCACTGATCGTTGCCTGGGAGGGGCTGTATTTCCAGTTGCGGAATCTTTTCCAGGAGCTGCTGTGCTGCAGCGGGTTTACGGATGACGTTGCGTTGAGTGCAGGGCAGGTGCAGCGCTACATGTCGTGCTTGCGGTTTCAGCGGCAGGCCACTTTCCGGCCACTGTTGCACCAGAAAGTCGCAGATTTCGTACAGCGGTGCGGGCAATGCGTTGTCGAATACCTCCGCATACTCGAACAGTTGCGCAGCACAACCGCTGGCGGTGCTGACGATGGCATCGAGTTTCATTGCGGCGAAGGCGTGCCGATTCTGCTCGGCTAATTGTGCGGCTTTGGCGTGCTCACCGCTGTGCTGGTGCAGCGAGCCGCAGCAACTCTGCTGTGCGGGTACATGGACATTGAATCCGATGTGGTTGAGTAGTCGGATGGTCGCCAGATGCAGCTCGCCTTCCATCAGGCTACCGATGCAGCCGACAAACAGGCCCACGTCGCCGCGTGATTTCCCCCCAGCAGGGTAGAGGGCCTGTAGTTCGATACGTTCAGGCAGTTTGGGCAGCAGGCCTTCCAGCGCTTCCATGTCGAGTCCCTTGAGGATGCCGCTCTTGCGCGCCAGCCACTGTAGGCCACTACGTTGATAGGTGCGCAGCGCTGTCGCGCCAGTCTGTAATTTATGCGGGTCGGCGACATTTTCCAGCATCAGTCGGAGGCGGGTCGGTTTTTCTGCTTTCAGTCGATCGCGGGTGGTGTTGATCAGTTTTCCGTATTCCACCTTCGATGGGCACATTCGCTCGCAGGCGCGGCAGACCAGACAGCGATCCAGGTGTTGCAACAGGGACGATGACGGCGATAGTTGTTGCCGTGCCACGGCCTGCATCAGGGAGATACGTCCACGCGGCGAATCGGCCTCACTGCGTAACAGACGATAGGTGGGGCAGTGAGGCAGGCAGAGACCGCACATGACACAGCGGTCGGCCAGTTGCAGGATGGGATCGATTTCGGACAAGGGTCGGTTTGGTCTGGTAGCGGTACGGAGTACGGTTGACTAGAATGTCGATTCTAGCGGAAACGCCGCTGTCACATAACACCCAGACCATGTCCTTCTACCGTTACCATGTCTTTTTCTGTACCAACCAGCGCGAGGATGGTGGCAAGTGCTGCCAGAATTTCAACGCCAGCGAGATGCGCGACTATGCCAAGAAGCGTTGCAAGAAATTGGGCATACACGAGCCGGGTAATGTGCGTATCAACAATGCGGGGTGCCTCAATCGCTGCGAAGAGGGCCCGGTGATCGTCGTCTACCCGGAAGATATCTGGTACACCTATGTCGATCGTGAGGATATCGACGAGATCATCGATAGCCACTTGGTCAACGGCAAAGTGGTCGAGCGTCTGAAGATCTAGATCTCGCTATTCCAGTCCCAGAATGTAATCCCACGCCGCTTCGCTGACCGGCATCACCGAGAGTCGGTTACCGCGCATTAGCAGGGGAAAATCCGGCAATTCCAGCACATGTTGCTTTAGCTCTTTGAGTGAAATATTGCGCTTGAGGTGGCGCACGAATTTCACGTCGACCATATACCAGCGTGGGTTGTCCGGGGTACTGGTGGGATCGTAATACTTGCCCTTCGGATCGAGGGCGGTGTGATCAGGGTAGCCTTCACGCACTACTTCGGCGATGCCGACGATGCCCGGTTCGTCGGTATTGGAGTGGTAGAAAAACACCCGGTCACCTTTTTTCATCTGGTCGCGCATAAAGTTTCGTGCCTGATAGTTGCGCACCCCATCCCAGTGCTCGGTTTTCTTCGGCATCTTTTCCAGATGGTCGATACCGAAGACATCAGGTTCCGATTTCATTAGCCAGTACGCCATAACATAACCTTTATGTGATACAGATCAAGGAATTCCCACAGTCATTGTGTGTAGATTATCGTTCGCCTGAATCCGTCTTTGTTTGTCTTCATGCAGGTGAACGTATGGCTCCCCCGGGGTCTGGTTTCAAGGGGGGTTGGGAGGATTGAGAAAATGAGTAAAAAGCCTGACATTATTGTGACGCTGGCGGTCCTGATCGGTTTGGGGGTTTTGATTACCGAATTGACGTCTAACAGCATGGCAGCGCAGGAACGTCCTGCACAGGTGCAAAGCCGTTATTAACTGTTTTGACCTGTGACGAAAAAGCCCGCCTCTGGCGGGTTTTTTTGTGTCGAAAATTCCCCATCGATTTGAGGGCATTTTCAACGGCGAAAGATAGTCCCGTTATCCGTCACGATTCCTTCCAGCGGCACATCCCAGGGCTGATGTGGCAGTTCAGTCACCTGTTGAAAAGCATACGCCGCACCGAACAGGCGCGGTTTATGCCAGGCAGTTCGATGAGCAAGGTAGGCGAGGGTGCGATCATAGAAGCCTCCTCCCATACCGAGTCGGTTGCCCTGATCATCGAAGGCCACCAGCGGTGCGATGATCAGATCCAGACTGCGTACATTTCGCATCTCTCGCCAATTGCACGCAGGTTCGGGGATGCCGAAGCGGTTCAATATCAATGTCGAGTCATGAGTGAACGGCGCGAACCAGAGGCGGTTGTGATAGAGCGGACTGAGGTTCGGCAGGTAACAGCGCTTGCCCATTTGCCAGGCGCGCTGAATTAACGGTGTCAGATCAATTTCACCATCGTTCGGTAGATAGAAAGCGATGTGACGGCTATGCAGGAACAGTGGCAGGCAGGCCAGATTACGTTCCAGCGAGACAGCCGCGCGGTGACGCTGTTGGGCACTCAGGCTGCGGCGCTGGTGGCGCATCTGGCGGCGGAGATCGGTGCGGTTCGCTTCCAAAAGAGTAACCGTGCTTTATCGCGGAAAAGAAGAAAGGGATCCCCCACAACTGCCGCCGATGCCTTCGTCCTTGAACCAACGGTTCAAGTGGGGCCGTCAACCACAGCTTAAGGCTTTCCGGAACCCGGACATGCACACGGCCGCAATCTATTCGACCCCGGGGCAGTTATTAGGCTCAAGAAAATACCCAGCACACAGAGCGAACAGCGCAGGGGATACCCGAGACTATTCTACAACGTTAGCTGACGCTCTTCCCGCTCTAATGCAGAATCGAGTTTGTCGGTCAGCAAACGTAGACGCAATGACAGTTCCGGATCCGCTGCTGGGGCTTTACCACCGTTCTGTTGCAGCAGATCGAAAATCAGGTTGAGGGCGGCCATGACCACGATGCGTTCATTGCCGACGATTTTGCCGCGGGTACGAATTTCACGCATCTTGGCATCGAGCAGACGGGCTGATTCAAGCAGTCCGTCGCGCTCCTCTTCGGGACAGGCGACGGTGTACTCTTTGTCGAGCAGGTGGATTGTCTCCTGCTGGATCTCCTTGCTCATGACTCGCTCTCCATCGCCCTGAGGCGTGAGATCATCGCTTCGACCCGGGTACGCGCCAGTTCGGTTTTCTCAATAAGGCGTGCGCGCTCATTGACCAGAGCCGTCTGACTCTCGCGCAGGGAACGGTTTTCGTCGTTCAGCGAATCGAGCCGTTGCAGCAATTCGTCGACGCGATGTTCCAGATGTTTCAGCACCTTATCGTCCATCTTTTACTCAACCCAAGCTAGAAACTATCTGAAAATTGTTCTCGTACCCTGATCCTGCGTTGCAAAGCTCGCTCCGGTGCTCGTTTACTATCGGTAAACTCCACTCCTCGCGGTCTTTGCGCCTTGTCTCCGGGTACGAGCCCTAATTTTGAGATAGCTTCAAAATCAATGTATTGGAATCGATTCTTGAGACACTATAGAGCGCGCAGCAAAGCCGGTCAATCCGCCTTTGTTGGGTGGTCGGGGTCGGCAATGCTAGGATGCCCGCTTTGATTCAACGGCGCCTCGCGCCGGGACAGGTAGATGACCCAGGCTAACGAATTGATCGAACGACTGAACGGTGCGCTGGAGCAGGTGGCGGCCAGCTATGGCGCGGAAGAGTGCCACGGCACTTTAACCGGAATGTTCTGTGCCAACAGCGCCCTGCAATTGGACGAATGGCTGACGAGTATCGAGGCACAGGGAACCGAATTGTCGCCGGAGACGCGGGAAACCCTGCGGGTGCTCTATACGGTGACCCGTGAGCAACTTAACGACAGCGTGCTTGATTTTCATCCGCTGCTACCCGATGACGATATTATCGTCGCAGAACGGGTCGAGGCGTTGGGAGAGTGGTGTCAGGGTTTTCTGCTGGGGCTGAGTACCGGCAAGGTGGAGATGGAGAAGATGCCTGACGACAGCGGTGAGATCCTGCGCGACATGCTGGAGATATCCCGCCTCAGTGGGCTGGACCTGGACGGTGACGAAGAGGATGAAGAGTCCTACCAGCAACTGCTCGAATATGTGCGTACCGGGGTGTTGCTATTGAACGAGGAATTGAACCCAACCAAGGCTCCACCGAGAGACGACGTTACCCTGCATTGAGAACCTATCTGCCATAATCGCCGTATGAACAAGAACGAATTTGCCAAACGTCGTAAACGCCTGATGCAGGCCATGGGGCGGGATGGCATTGCTATCCTGCCCAGCTCCCCGGTGCGCCTGCGCAACCGCGATGTAGAGTATCCCTATCGCTCCGACAGCGATTTCTATTACATCACCGGGTTTCCTGAGCAGGAGGCTGTGGCCGTTCTGGTGCCGGGGCGTGAGCACGGCGAGTACATCCTCTTCTGTCGCGAGCGTGATGCGAAGATGGAGACCTGGAACGGACGACGTGCCGGGCTTGACGGTGCGGTGGAAGAGCACGGTGCTGATGATGCCTTTCCCATCAGTGACATCGACGAGATCCTGCCCGGTCTGTTGGAGAACCGCGAGCGGGTCTATTACGCCATGGGCTGCAACCAGGACTTCGATCGCCAGGTAATGGAGTGGATTAACCTGCTGCGCAAGCAGTCCCGTGCCGGCGTGCATACGCCGGGTGAATTCATCGATCTCGATCACCAGTTGCACGATATGCGCCTGTATAAGAGCGCGGCCGAGGTCAAGGCGATGCGTACTGCTGCGCAGATCTCAGCCAGGGCCCACGCACGCGCCATGCAGACCTGCCATCCCGGCATGATGGAGTATCAACTGGAGTCGGAGATCGTGCACGAGTGCAGTCAGCACGGCGCCCGCTTCCAGGCCTATTCGCCGATTGTCGGTGGTGGGGAAAACGGCTGTATCCTGCACTACACCGAAAACGATGCCGCGCTGCGCGACGGCGATCTGGTGCTGATCGATGCCGGTTGTGAGTATGAATTCTACGCCTCGGATATCACCCGCACTTTCCCTGTAAACGGTCGTTTCAGCAAGGCGCAGCGGGAACTGTATGAGGTGGTGCTGGAGGCGCAGTACGCGGCGATCGATGAAGTGCTGCCCGGCAACCACTGGAACCATCCACACGAGGCGGCGGTGAAGGTGTTAACCAAAGGTTTGATCAAGCTCGGCCTGCTCAAGGGTCGTCTTGCCACCCTGATCAAGAACGACGCCTATCGTGAGTTCTACATGCACCGTACCGGCCACTGGCTGGGAATGGATGTGCATGATGTGGGCGACTACAAGGTTGGTGAAGAGTGGCGGGTGCTGGAGCCGGGCATGGTGCTGACCATCGAGCCGGGACTCTATATCGCCCCGGGTAGCAAGGGTGTGGCGAAGAAGTGGTGGAATATCGGTATTCGCATTGAAGACGATGTGCTGGTGACTCGCGACGGGCATGAAGTGTTGAGCCGTGATGCGATTAAAGAGCCCGATGAGATCGAGGCACTGATGGCGGGTAAGACGGTGAGGAAAAGGCGGGCATGAAAACCGATTTCGATCTGCTGATTGTCGGCGGCGGCATGGTCGGCGCCAGTCTGGTCCACGCCCTGCGCGGTAGCGGCCTGCGTATCGGCATGATCGAGGCGGTGGCGCTGCACGATCCCAAGCAACCCAGTTTCGACAGCCGGGCCATCGCCCTCTCCTGGGGTTCGCGACGTATCTTCGAGGGCATGGGCATGTGGGGCGCGATGGAGCGGGAGACGGTCACGCCGATCCAGCGCATTCGCGTTTCTGACCGCGGTCACTTCGGTGCGGTACGGATGAATGCCGAAGAGGAGGGCGTCGAGGCGCTCGGTTATGTGGCCGAAGCAGCAGTGATCGGTCGTGCTCTGGCCAGCGATCTGGCCCAACTGCCCGATGTGGAACTCTTTTGCCCAGCCACCCTGGAATCGGTAACTATCGAAGCGGACTGCGCCCGTGCCGTGATTCAACACAACGGTGAGGCGCGTGAAGTGACCGCCCGCCTGCTGGTGGCCGCCGATGGCGGTCGTTCCTCAGTGCGCGAGCAGCTCGGTGCCCGCACCTTTGATCTCGGTTACAACCAGACCGCGGTGATTGCCAATGCGGTGACTGACCGTCCTCACGACCATATTGCCTTCGAACGCTTCACCAACAGCGGCCCGCTGGCGCTGTTGCCCAACACCGCACCGGAGTGGATGGACGGGAGCGAGGCGGGCGAACGGCGCTGGTCGGTGGTCTGGACCGTGCACAACCATGAAGTGGATGAGCACCTGTCGCTGGACGACGAAACCTTTAACGCCCGCCTGCAGGCGCGCTTCGGTCAACGGGCCGGGAAGATCCTCTCGGTCACACCGCGTGCCGCCTACCCGCTGAAACTACAGTTCGTGCGCGACCATGTGCGTCACCGTCTGGTCTTTATCGGCAATGCAGCGCACCTGATCCATCCGGTCGGTGGGCAGGGCTTGAACCTCGGTCTGCGCGATGTCGCGGTACTGGCCGAGGTCTTGGTGCAGGCGGCCCGTGACGGACGTGACCCCGGCACGCTGGAGACCCTCGACGGTTACGCCCGTTGGCGTCGCGCCGACTACATTCGTGTCGCCGGTTTTACCGACAGTCTGACCCGCATCTTCTCCACCGATTTCCGTCCGCTGGTGGTGGCGCGCAGCCTCGGCATGATCGCCATGGACCTGCTGCCGCCACTACGCCGTCTCTTCACCCGTCAGGCGATGGGCGTCAACGGCCGCCAGCCACGGCTCGCTCTGGGACTACCGCTCAATGAAGAACAACAGTAACGAATACGACCTGCTCATCGTTGGTGGTGGCATGGTCGGCGCCACCCTTGCCTGTGCCCTGGGCGATACGCCGCTGCGCATTGCCGTGGTGGAGAGCTTCGTCGCCCCCAGCGGTTTGCCGGAAGAGGGTTTCGAGAATCGGGTCAGCGCCATCACTCGCGCCACCCAGCGGGTTTTCGACGCGGTCGGCGCCTGGGACGGCATGGTTAAGCTGCGCGCCTACGCCTATCGCCACATGCACGTTTGGGACGCCACCGGTTCCGGCAGTATCGACTTCGATGCCGCCGAGATCGGCGAGCCGGACCTGGGACTGATTCTGGAAAACCGGGTGATCCTCGCCGCACTGCTGGAGCGGATGGTGCAGTTCGACAACGTCGATCTGCTCTGTCCAGCCAAAGTGCAGAGCCTTAGCCGTGACGACAAGGCGGTACAGCTTACTCTGGAAGATGGCCGTACCCTGCAGGGTAAATTGATCGTCGGTGCCGATGGCGCCAACTCCTGGGTACGGCAACAGGCGGGGATCGATACTACCGGCTGGAGTTACGATCAGACCGCGGTGGTCGCCACCATCCGTACTTCGTTCGATCATCAGCAGACCTGTTGGCAGCGTTTTATGCCTTCCGGGCCGCTGGCCTTCCTGCCGCTCTCTTCCTACTACAGTGCCATCGTCTGGTCGGTGCCGCCGGAGCGGGCTACGGAATTGATGGCGTTGGATGAAGCCGAGTTTTTGCGCGAGCTGCAACACGCCTTCGGCGACCAGTTGGGAACGATGGAAGAGGCAGGCCCACGCGGTGCATTCCCGCTGATGTTGCGCCACGCCAACCGTTACACCGACAAGCGCCTGGTGCTGGTGGGTAACTCCGCCCATGCGATCCATCCGCTGGCAGGGCAGGGCCTGAACATCGGTGTCTCTGATGTGGCGGCACTTGCCGAACTGCTGTTGCAGGCACAGGTAGAGAAGCAAGATATCGGTGAGACCTCACTGCTGCGTCGCTATGAGCGCTGGCGCAAGGCTGATAATGTGGCGGTGATGGCGGCGATGGATGGTTTCAAAAGACTGTTCAGTAACGACAATCCGCTACTCAGCCTGCTACGTAATGTGGGCCTGAATATCGCCGACCGCTCCGGTCCGGCAAAGAATCTGATGATCAAACGCGCCATGGGATTGAGTGGTGATCTGCCACGACTCTCCCGCGGTTTAAAAATATAAAAAAGGACCGTTGCATTGGAACTCCTGGATATCATTGCTCTGCTGCTGAGCCTGGCGGCAGTTTTCAGCTACGTTAACCATCGATTTGTACGTCTGCCGACCACCATCGGTCTGATGTTGATTGCTCTACTGAGTTCTCTGGCCATTCTTGCCCTTTCCAAAATGGGGATCGCCTTTCCGGTCGAGTGGGCACGTGGCCTGATCGACGACATCGATTTCAATGTTACGCTGTTGCACGGCATGCTTAGCTTCCTGTTATTTGCCGGTGCGCTACACGTTAATCTTGATGATCTGGCGCAGCAGAAGTGGGTGATCGCCATTCTTGCCAGTGTCGGTGTGCTGGGTTCCACCTTTATCATCGGTGGTTTGGGCTGGTGGCTACTGAATCTGCTCGATATCCCTATTCCGTTTATCTACTGCCTGCTGTTTGGCGCGTTGATCTCGCCGACCGATCCCATTGCGGTACTCGGTATCCTAAAGACCGCCGGAGTGACCAAAAGCCTGGAGACCAAGATCGCAGGCGAATCGTTGTTCAACGATGGTGTCGGCGTGGTGATCTTTCTGGTGTTGTTAGGTATCGCCACCCGGGGCGAGATGGGTGCTGGCGAAGTGGCACTGCTGTTTGTCGAGGAGGCAGTGGGTGGCGCCTTATTTGGTCTGTTTATCGGTTGGGTGGCCTACCGTATGTTGGCCAGTGTCGATAATTATCAGGTTGAAATTCTAATTACTCTGGCGTTGGTGATGGGGGGCTATACCCTGGCCGGTGCAATCCATGTCTCCGGGCCGATTGCCATTGTTGTTGCGGGTCTGTTGATTGGTAATCATGGGCGGATATTCGCTATGTCCAATCGTACTCGTGAGCATCTGGATACTTTCTGGGAACTGGTCGATGAGATCCTCAACGCGGTGTTGTTCGTGCTGATCGGTCTTGAAGTACTGGCGCTGGACTTCCAGGGTGCATGGTTTACGGTTGGTCTGGTATTGATCCCTGTCGTCCTGCTTGCCCGCTTTGTCTGTGTCGGGATACCGATTTCCCTGTTGCGTAGCCGCCGTAGTTTCACACCACATGCCATCAAGATCATCACCTGGGGTGGCCTGCGTGGTGGTATCTCGGTGGCACTGGCATTGTCACTACCTGCAGGGAGTGAGCGCGATCTTATCGTCGCAGTGACCTATCTGGTGGTGGTCTTCTCCATTGTTGTTCAGGGGCTTAGCATCGGTCGTCTGATTCGGTTCTATAGTAAAGCCTGAAACAGGTTACTTCTGTAATAGCCATTAATTACGCGGGGATTTCATTTCTCTGGTAGTCGCGTTATTTCAATTGGCTCTTTTTATTTTCTGGAGACTTTGCCTATTATTCTCTGTGTCCTATACCAAAGTGGTATAGGGTGGTCTATTTCGCCGTCGTTAGTATGCAGTGGGGGGTTGTGACGAACGGTTTCGTCACTACGCTATAAGAATGTGCAACCAAATCATTGCATTGCGCGTGACCTGTCGCTATGAGGTATCGCTACCCCTACGACTTCTCGCCGACGCAGCCTGTAAAGAGTGGGTGCCGCACACTAGACTCTGAATTTGCAGAACCCATTATAAAAGTTGCCAACGATGATGGAGTATTGATGTGAACAAGCGTTCCGCACCACGTTTCCCGGTGAATTTAGAGGTCATGGCAAGTTATTCGGGGCAACCCGCACAGGCCTGTGTTGTCAGGGATTACTGTTCTGGCGGTATGTACCTGCTTTGTGATCGCAGCAAGGTGCAAAAGGCCGATGCACGAGTCGGTGGTGAGCTGATAGTGGAATTTGCCGATCCCCTCAATCCTCGCTCCAATGCACATCATCTGGAAGGGCGCATTACCCGTTTCGACTCCCACGGCATGGGGATTTCCTTTACCGACGTCAATCCACAGGCAATTATTGCCCTTTCCCAACTGGCGGCCAGCCAGGCTGCAGGTGGTGCCGGGGTAGGTGGTTCGGTGGTCGCTGCAGAGACCTACGGCCAGGAGAATGTCGATAAGACGATTAAGGCGATTAGTGAAAAGAGCCTGGATCACATTAAAGATATTCTGCACAACTTTTTCGAGCGGGCTAAAAACGACTTGTTCGATGCTGCCGGTCAGTCTGGCAGTAACGTTGATCAATCTGCTTTCTTTGGCGCGATGAATGAACTGCGCAAGGGGCGCGATAATCTAAGTCAGGGGTTTCTCGACAGCCTTGAGCAGCAGTTCGACATTCTTACCACGCCTGGTTACCGCAACCGTTATGCACAGGAAGCGACGGCTCAGGGCGGTCTTTCCATTATGGAGAGCGATGAGCTGGATAACTGGCTGGCAGTACGTGCCATGTCGGCCAAACTGGAAGAACGCATGGGAGAAACTCTGGAGGCGCTTGAAACCCGCTTTGAAGAGGTCTCTGCCAATCCGATCACCCTGGAAAACAATCCTGCCGGCCCCTTCGTTATCTCATCTGTTTTCCGCGAGATGCTGGGAAAGATCGTACTGGAAGAGGGGCCGCGGAAGTTCCTTTACGGGGTAATGGAAAAGGTATTGAGCGCCAAGCTAAAAGAGCTCTACGACGAACTCAACGAGTTGCTGATTGCCCATGGTGTGCTGCCGATCCTGCAAAAGCAGATGGAAGTGGTGCGCGCTGAAGGTGACTATTACGATGAAGATGACGAGCCTCAGGACGAGGTTCCGTCGCCTGGATCGGGGAAACGCAGCGGTCAGCGTCCTGCGGTGCCATTTGGCAGTGCTCCCCGCACATCTCAACCTCCCCAGCGTCCACCCGGTGGCGGATTTCAACCACCGCCAGCGGGCGATGGTTATTCGCCACCCGCAGGTATGCAACAGGCCGCAGCCCAGCATATGCCCTCAGGGCAGCAACGGATGACACGTAGCGCGCCCACCGGCATCAATCCAATCAGCTATACCCGTCCTTCCTCTGCCGGTAGCGCTAGTAGCAGCACTGCTGCCGCACCTATGCCCGTGGCACCGACAGCGACTGCTACGCCATTGGCTGGTGGCTATAGCCATGCCGTTCAGGAATTGATGCGTATGCAATACCCGGCCAATGAGCAAGGCGTCGAGACTGCACCGCAGGGTTACTTCAGTAGTGGCCAGGTGGTACAGGCGTTGGATCAGCTCTCCCAGGCGATCAGCGGTCTTGGTGGCCGAGGCATGGATAGCATGGAGCACATTAACTACCTGGCCAATGCGGTGTCCGAAACCGTGGGCGAAGCCGGCAAGGCGATGAGTACCACGGATCAGGAGGCGGTGACCTATGTCGGTGGCCTGTTTGGTTCCATTAGTCAGGATCATCTGCTTGCCGACCAGGCGCGCCCCTGGTTTTCGCGCCTCGAGGTGCCGCTGCTCAAAGCGGGCATTCTTGATCCATCACTGCTCGACGATGATAGTCATCCGGCGCGCGAATTATTGAATCGCCTGGAAGATATCGGTGATCTGCTGGAAAACGATGAATCGCCGCTTGCCCAGGAGGCAAAGAACAAGGTCGAAAAGGTCCTGCGCAAGATCGACGAAAAGGTGGAGGATGATCCGGAAGTTTTTGCTGAGGCGTTGAGCGAGCTGGAAGAGGTTCAGGAAAAGGTTGAAGAAGGCTACGAGGAGAAGATCAAGAAGCTGATCCAGCAGTGTGAGCAGGAGAAGGAGATCGACGATGCGCGAGAGATCATCCTCAACGAATTGAACAAGCGCCTGGGGCAACGCGATGTCCCGGTGGTGGTGCTGCACCTGCTCGATTCAGGCTGGAAAAACCTGCTGTTGCGTACGTTGATGAAGAGCGGTGCAGGCAGTGCGGCATTCAAGACCTATCTTAATGTGGTGGACATGCTCACCGCGCGCCTGACAGGCGGCAAGCCCCACCTGGAAGATGCCAAAATGACGGATGAAAATCTTGTCGAATGGTCTTCGCGCATGCTTTCCATGGTTTCCAACAATGAGCAGAAGAATAACTTGATCTTGCGTGAACTGGCCAAGGATCTGACTGGCAAGTCGACTACGTTGCCGGAAACCAAGTATGTCCAGACGCTGATCGCCAAAAACAAGGACCGGCATAGTTCGGTCAAACCTGACGATGTCTCAGAAGAAATCTGGCAGTTGATGCTGGAGGATGCACGTTACATGGAAGACCGCGAGGCCTTCCAGCTCAAGCCCAAGGGGGGCAAACCGAGCCACATCAATCTGATCTGGCGTGACGAAAACAAGCGTTTCGTCTTTGCCGACAATCTGGGCAATCGTACTCTGGATGTCGATCTGGGTGAGGTGGCGTCCAACATCTACCACAAGATACTGGTACGGCTTAATGAAAAGGAGCTGTCGGTTACTGAACGGGCGATCTACAGCTTCCTGCAGAGTATGCACAAACAGATCGCCTTCCAGGCCAATCACGACGAGCTCACCGGACTACTCAATCGCAAGTCTTTCGAGAACGAACTGGATAAGCAGATCGCCGATGCTCGTAGTGGCACGGTTACCCACGTTCTCGGCTATTTCGACCTGGACCGCTTCAACATCATCAATACTACCTGTGGCCATGCGGATGGTGACAAGCTACTTGTCAAGGTGGCCGATGTATTACGCGAGACTCTCAAGGACAAGGCGATTATCTCCCGTCTAGGCGGCGATGAGTTCGGTATCCTAGTGACCAAGTCCAGCCGTACCCACGGTCTCAAACTGCTCACCGAGGTGCACGATAATATTCGCGGTATCCGTTTTGCCTGCGGTAATAACGAGTTTAAGGTGACCTGCAGTATGGGGGTTACCGAGGTCAACCAGGACAGCGAAAGCTACGGTCATCTGCTCAGCGCGGTCGATTCCGCCACCTTTACCGCCAAGGACAACGGTCGCGACAACATCCAGATCCATAACGTGGAGAACGAGCGGATCTCCAGTCGCCGCCACATCCTCGACTGGGTCGGTCGTATCAACGTGCTGTTCGAGAAAAATCTTATCCAGTTCCGCTGCCAGAAGATCGCGCCGGTACATCGCACCATCAATTCGATGCCGCACTACGAAATTCTGCTCGATGTTCACGACGAAGAGGGCAACAAGGTACCGCTGGAAGAGTTTATCGTTGCTGCCGAACGGTACAATCGTATCCTCGACATCGACACTTGGGTAATGAATTACATTTTCAATTGGGCCGAAGAGCGCAAGTCCAAGCTGGACAAGATCAGCAATCTGTCGGTTAACCTCTCCGGTAGTTCACTGGGTAACCCGCACTTTATGGATGAGGTCTACCAGCGTCTCTCCAAGCCCGGCTTCCCGGCTAACAAAATTTGTTTCGAAGTGACCGAAACGGCGGCGATGAACAATCTTGAAATGGCCGCGCGTTTCATGAAGAAACTCAAGGAGACCGGCTGTCGCTTTGCTCTCGATGATTTCGGCAGTGGCACCTCTTCCTACGCCTATCTGCGCTCACTGCCCATCGACTACGTCAAGATCGATGGTGCCTTCGTCAAGGATATTGCCAACAATACCAACGACTACGCGGTGGTGAAGTCGATAAACGAGATCGGCCACGTCATGGGTAAACAGACCGTTGCAGAGGGCGTGGAGGACGAGTTTGCTTTCCAACTGCTACACGACATCGGTCTCGACTACGTACAGGGCTTTGGGGTGGAGAAGCCGATACCTCTGTTCCAGCTTTTCGAGTAGAGCCATCTCAATATGCTCTGGTAGCCTGCGGTTTTGAGATAGCTTAAAGAGCGGTGACAAGGCCACGGTCAGGAGGTATAGTTCACCCTCGACCAAGGCAGTAGTGGGAGAGAGCGGCACCACGGTGTGGAAGCCGCCGCCGAAGGCGCAACCCGCCCGGAAACGCTCAGGCAAAAGGACCACTACAACCGGTTGACTCTGGAGAGAGGTCGTATCGCGACCCACCGAAGGGGCTAAGCTCTCAGGTGCCAGGACAGAGGGGCGACGAAAGGTCTAATGGCTTTTCGTCGCCCCTTTTTCTTTTTGGCGGAGTAAAGCATGGCGAAAGCAATCGACATCCCGGTCTTCGACTACTCGGCGCGGCCCAACGCGACGCGCATGCCGTCGTGGATCCGCCAACCGCTGGGTGGCGACGGCTTCAACGCCACGGCCGAGGTGGTGCATGGCAATCGCCTGACCACCGTTTGTGAGGAGGCACGTTGTCCTAATCGAGGCGAGTGCTGGGGCCGTGGTACCGCCACTTTCATGCTGCTGGGCGACACCTGCACCCGTGCTTGCGGTTTTTGTGCAGTGAAGACTGGCCAACCGGCGTCGTTGGATGAGGACGAGCCACGTCGTGTGGTTGAGGCGATCGCACAGATGGGTCTCGACTACGTGGTGTTGACCTCGGTTAATCGCGATGAACTGCCCGACGGCGGTGCCGGGATCTTTGCCGCCACCCTGCGTGGTCTGCGTGAGCGGTTACCCAATCTCGGTTTGGAAGTGCTGACCCCCGATTTCCGCAACTGCCAGGAGCAGGCGATTGCCGCCCTGCGTGAGGCGATTGGGAGCGACGGCCAGCTGGTCTTCGGCCACAACGTGGAGACTGTGCCATCGCTCTATAAGAGCGTGCGTAAGGGGGCCAAATATGAACGCTCCCTGCGTCTACTGGAACTGGCCGCGACCGAGACGAATATGCAGGCCAAGTCGGCGCTGATGCTGGGGTTAGGCGAGAGTTTCGATGAAGTGGTGGCGGTGATGCGCGATCTGCGTGAGGTTGGCACCGAGCGACTGGTCCTTGGCCAGTACCTGCGTCCCAGCCGTTACCACCTGCCGGTGCAGGAGTATGTCTCGCCAGCGGGATTTGCCGAATATGAGCAGGTGGCCCGTGAGCTGGGCTTTGCCTGGGTGATGGCCGGGCCGATGGTGCGTAGTTCCTACCACGCCGAAGAATAATCTTTTGATATCAGGAGAGAGCAAGTTGGGAAAGAAAACCCCCCTGTATGATGCCCACGTCGCCCACGGCGCCAAGATCGTCGATTTCGCCGGTTGGGAGATGCCGATCCACTACGGCTCGCAGATTGAAGAACACCATCAGGTACGCCGTGCCGCCGGGATGTTCGATGTCTCGCACATGTGCGTGGTCGATCTGAGCGGTGCCAAGACCCGTGATTTTCTCCGCTACCTGATGGCTAACGATGTGGCTAAGCTCGATGGTCAGCCGGGTAAGGCGCTCTACAGTTGCATGCTCAATCCGCGTGGCGGGGTGATCGACGACCTGATCATCTACCACATGAGTAACGTCTGGTATCGGGTGGTGGTCAATGCCGGGACCCGTGACAAGGATATCGCCTGGATGCAGCGCCATGCGCCATCTTTTGATGTCGAGGTAGAGGTGCGCGACGATCTGGCGATGATCGCGGTACAGGGGCCGACAGCACGCGACGCGGTGCATAAGGTACTCGGTGATCGTGCTGCCGATGTTTCCGCATTGGGGCGCTTTGCCGCGGCCGAGACTGGCAACCTGTTTGTTGCCCGCACTGGATACACGGGCGAGGATGGTTATGAGATCATGGTCCCTGCGGAAGACGCCGAGGATATGTGGCATTCGTTGCTGGACGCGGGTGTCGTGCCCTGCGGTCTTGGTGCGCGCGATACCCTGCGCCTGGAGGCGGGGATGAACCTCTACGGTCAGGATATGAATGAGGATACCTCGCCACTGACCTCCGGCCTTGGTTGGACCATCGGTTGGGAGCCACGGGACCGCAACTTCATCGGCCGCGATGTGATCGAGGCAGAGCGCAGCAGCGGCCCGGCACAACAGTTGGTCGGGCTGGTGCTGGATGATAAGGGTGTATTGCGTTCGCACCAGAAGGTGGTGCTGGAAGGTCTTGGCGATGGCGAGACCACCAGCGGCAGCTTCTCCCCGACCCTGGGCAAGGCAATCGCCCTGGCGCGGGTACCAGTCGGTGACAGTGCCGATGTGGGTGTCGAGATCCGCAACAAGGTATTGAAAGCACATATCGTCAAGCCGCCCTTCGTGCGCGAAGGCAAGGCGGTAATTGAATAGAGCACTGCATCACGGGCCTTGCGCCCGTGGTCGAAAAATTTACTCACCAGGAGAAAAAGTTATGAGCAACGTTCCAGCAGAATTGAAGTACACCAAATCCCACGAATGGGTCCGTCGCGAAGCGGACGGTACTGTCACCATCGGTATCACCGACCACGCTCAGGAACTACTTGGCGATATGGTTTTTGTTGAGCTGCCTGAAGCAGGTCGTGCCCTGGCCGCCGAAGAGGATTGCGCCGTGGTCGAATCGGTGAAGGCGGCTTCCGACGTTTATGCGCCCATCGCCGGTGACGTGACCGAAGCAAACAGTGCGTTGGAAGACAGCCCCGAGATCGTCAACAAGGATCCCTACGGTGATGGCTGGCTATTCAAGATGAAGCCTGCTGACGATAGCGAGATCGACGGTTTGATGGACGCCGATGCTTACCAGGCCGTTGCCGCCGAAGAGCACTGAGTTAGAGACTATGCCATTCATTCCCCATACCGAAGACGATATCAAGGCGATGCTGGCGTCTATCGGTGCCGACAGCATCGAGTCGCTGTTCGACGAGATCCCTGCAGCACTCCGTGCCAAAGGTTTGCAGTCGGTGCCGCCCGCGCTCAACGAAGCGGCGGTCGGCCGCCTGATGCAGCAGCGTGCCGCAGCCGATGGTCAGCCGCTCTGTTTCATCGGTGCTGGTGCTTATGAGCACCACATCCCGGCGGCGGTATGGGAGATCGCGACCCGTGGCGAATTCTACAGCGCTTATACGCCCTATCAGGCTGAAGCGAGTCAGGGCACCTTGCAGGTGATCTACGAGTTCCAGAGCATGATCGCCGGACTGACCGGTCTGGAAGTCGCCAATGCCTCACTCTATGACGGCGCCTCAGGTCTTGCCGAAGCGGTGTTGATGGCGGTGCGCGCCAATCGCAAATCAAAGTCGAAGCGTATCCTGATGCCCGCCACGGTTAACCCGATCTATCGTAAGGTGGTGCGTGCTATCGTGCACAATCAGGGTATTGAACTGGTGGAACTACCTTATTGTACCGAAGGCGGTAATACCCTGGTCGGATCACTGAAGCACTACGAGGGCGAAGACTTCGCCGCGCTGGTGATTCCGCAACCCAACTTCTTTGGTGTGCTGGAAGATGTCGATGCGCTGACCGACTGGGCCCACGCCAACAACATGCTGGCGATCGGTCTGGTTAACCCGACCGCGATGGCACTACTGACGCCTCCCGGTGAGTGGGGTGAAAACGGTGCCGATATCGCCTGTGGTGATGGCCAGCCGCTCGGCTCGCCGCTCTCCTCCGGTGGTCCCTACTTCGGCTTCATGGCCTGTAAGCAGCAACACGTCCGGCAGATGCCGGGGCGTATCGTCGGGCGTACCGTGGACCTCGACGGCAAGCCCGGATTTACCCTTACCCTGCAGGCGCGTGAGCAGCACATCCGCCGCGCCAAGGCGACCTCCAACATCTGTTCCAATCAGGGCCTGATGGCGACCGCTGCGACGGTCTACATGGCGACCGTTGGCGCAGGAGGACTGGAGCGCGTCGCCACTGCCTGTCACGCCAATACCCGCAAGCTGGTGGAAAAACTAACCGCCATCGACGGCGTGGAGCAGGTCTTTAATCGTCCAGTCTTCCACGAAGCGGTACTGCGCCTGCCCACCGATGCCGATGCGGCATTGAATACGCTGGCGGAACAGGAGCTGCTCGGTGGTTACGCGCTGGTGCGCGACTATCCGGAACTGGAAAACTGCGTGCTGGTCTGCGCCACCGAAACGCGCAGCGAAGACGACATCGACACCTATGCAGCGCAACTGGCGGAGGTTCTCAGCCGCTAGCGCGACAAACCGAGATGCAGCAAAACCCAATAACAACGTTGCTGTAAGGAGGAGTGTGATGAAAAGGCTAACAGGTCTGTTGTTGCTGTTCTGCTTTACCGGCGTTGTCTCTGCGGCGGCGCAGGTGGGTGATTACCCGATGAAGGCGGAGAAGATCGCCGATGACGTTTACGCCATCGTCTCGCCCGCCAAGGATTTTCCCAGTGAGGAAAATCTGGGCTGGAATTCCAACAGCGCCTTTGTCGTCACCGACGAAGGTCTGCTGGTGTTCGATACCGGTTCTTCCGAGACCATCGGTAAGGCGCTGCTGAAAACCATCCGCAGCGTGAGCAAGGCGCCGATCAAGTGGGTGATTAACTCTCACTCCCATGGCGACCACTGGCTCGGCAACGGTGCGTTTAAAGCGGAAAAACCGCAGGAGATGATCGCCTCCGATGTAGCCATCGACCTGATGAATAAAAATGGTTTTGAGTGGGTCGACCGTTTTAACAATATGAGCGGCGGCGCCACCGGCAACTTCACTCCGGTTCCGGCGAAAGATGCAGTGGTTAAAGCCATGACTCGCGAGTTCGGCGGAGTTGAGGTGCAGATCCTCTTTTCCGGTAACAGCCACTCACCGGGCGATATTGTTTTCTGGCTGCCACAAAAAAAAGTTTTGCTGACCGGCGACACCATGTACACCAAACGCCCGCCAGCAACCTTCGATGCCAACGTCAAACAGTGGATCGCGTTTCTCGGTGAACTGGAACAACTGGAGCCAGAAGTCGTTGTGCCAGGCCATGGTCCAGTCGCCGATGTGGCGGCGGTCACCAGTCTGCGCGATTACTTCGATACTCTCTGGAGTCTCGTTGCCGAGGGTTACGACGAAGGCAAAATGGATTACGAAATAGCGCCCACAGTGAAAGAGCAGATGAAGCGCTTTGAGGATGAGTACCCGGGTCTCTATGACCGCCTGGGTGAATCGGTGTCGCATGTCTATCTACAGGTAGAAGCGTCACTCTTTTAGAAGCTCCTCAAAATGGCTGTGCTTGACGATTAACTTATTAAAACTAACCAGGATCATGAATCGATGTTGATCTTTGAACAATCCAAACCGGGCCGCCTCAACAAGGCACAGTCTCCTGTTGCTGCGGATGTTTCCGATATCCCGGCACAGTTCCGTCGCAAATCGGCGACTGGCCTGCCCGAGGTATCGGAGATGCAGGTGGTACGTCATTACACTCGCCTGTCGCAGAAGAACTTCTCCATCGATACCCACTTCTATCCACTCGGTTCCTGCACCATGAAATACAACCCGCGTGGTTCGAATGCGTTGGCGATGTTGCCCGGTTTCCTCGGTCGTCATCCCAAGGCGCCGACGGCGACCCATGGTCAGGGTTTTCTCGCCTGCCTTTATGACCTGCAGGAAATCCTGAAAGAAGTCACCGGGATGAAGGGTTGCTCGCTGACACCGATGGCCGGTGCGCAGGGTGAGTTCGCCGGGGTGGCGATGATCCGTGCCTATCACGATGCACGTAATGACGAAGGGCGTAGTGAGATTCTGGTGCCCGATGCAGCACACGGTACTAACCCGGCCACTGCAGTGATGTGTGGCTACAAGGTCAAAGAGATCCCCACCGACGAAAACGGCGATGTGGATCTGGAGCAACTCAAGGCGGCGGTTGGGCCACAGACCGCGGGTATCATGCTCACCAATCCGTCCACCCTCGGCGTGTTCGAACGACGCATTAAAGAGATCGCCGAAATCGTGCACAAGG
Source organism: Thiohalomonadaceae bacterium (assembly GCA_050299175.1). Lineage (GTDB taxonomy): Bacteria > Pseudomonadota > Gammaproteobacteria > Thiohalomonadales > Thiohalomonadaceae > JAPHTQ01. Next base: position 34,647 of record JBNKVM010000030.1, on the reverse strand, counting down.
CGGGCGGCCTGCTCTACTACGACGGCGCCAACCTCAACGCGATCCTCGGTAAGGTCAAACCGGGTGACATGGGCTTCGACGTGGTGCACCTCAACCTGCACAAAACCTTCTCCACCCCGCACGGCGGTGGTGGTCCGGGTGCCGGTCCGGTGGTCGTGGGTGAGCGGTTGCTTCCGTTCCTGCCGTTGCCGGTCGTCGGTGAAGAGAATGGTGAATACCGCTGGCTGGAAGAGGCCGACCTGCCGCAATCCATTGGTCGCCTCTCGGCCCATGCAGGCAATGCAGGCATTTTGTTACGTGCCTATATCTATGCACGCATGCTCGGTGCGGAAGGGATGGAACGGGTTGCCGAGTTCGCCACCCTGAATGCCAACTACATGTTGGCCGAGCTGAAGAAGGCCAACTTCGAGGTGGCCTTCCCTGAACGTCGCGCCACCCACGAATTTATCCTTACCCTGCGTAAAGAGGCCAAGGCCTACGGCACCAGTGCGATGGACTTCGCCAAGCGTCTGCTGGATCATGGCATGCACGCACCGACCACTTACTTCCCGTTGCTGGTGCCGGAGTGTTTCCTCATCGAACCGACTGAGACGGAAGATCGCGAAACGCTAGACCATTTTGTTAACGCCATGATCGCCATTCGCGAAGAGGCGGAGCAGAACCCGGAAGTGGTCAAGGGTGCGCCACATACGCTGCCGGTGAAACGACTGGACGATGTGAAGGCGGCACGGGAACTCGACCTGATTTGGAGAGAAAAGGCGGAATAATGGCGGAGATTAATAAACCCGACACCCGTGGCATCAAGCACATCTTCGATGCCTTCGGTTATTCACTCAAAGGGCTGAAGGCCGCGATCACCTACGAAGAGGCGTTTCGCCTCGAGTTAATCGCGGTAGTGATTATGTTACCTCTGGCATTTGTGCTGGGCCGTAGTCCGAGAGAGTACGCCATGTTAATTGGCTGCCTGTTACTGGTTTTGATCGTTGAACTGATTAACTCGGCGATTGAAGCGATTGTTGATCGGGTGAGCATCGAACATCATGAATTATCCGGGCGAGCCAAAGATATCGGTTCGGCTGCGGTGATGCTGACACTCATAAACGTTGCGGTAATTTGGGGTTTCATCCTCTACAGCCGTCTCGCTGGATAAACCGAAGTGGTTTCTCAAAATTGAGATTCGTGCCCTGAGACAAGGCGCAAAGCCTGTGAGGAACGCAGTTTACCGGTAGTAAATGAGTACCGGAACAGGTTTTGCAACACAGGATCAGGGTGCGAAGATAATTTTGAGGCCGCTTCGAAAAAGATAAGGAGAAAACATTGACTGCTTTGATTTGCGGTTCCATCGCCTACGACACCATCATGGTGTTTAACGATCACTTCAAAAACCACATCCTGCCCGACAAGGTGCACATGCTGAATGTCTCCTTCCTGGTGCCGGAAATGCGCCGCGAGACCGGCGGTTGTGCCGGCAACATCGGTTATAACCTGAAGCTGCTCGGCGGCGAGCCGAAGATCATGGCCACCGTGGGTCAGGACTTCGCGCCCTATGCCGAGTGGTTGAAAAAGTGCGACATCGACATGCAACACATTCGTGTGATCGACGATACCTATACCGCACAGGCGTTCATCACCACCGATCAGGACGACAACCAGATCACCGCCTTCCACCCCGGCGCAATGAGTCTTGCGCACGAAAACAAAATCAGCGATGCCAAAGGCGTTACCGTGGGTATCGTCGCACCCGATGGCCGCGACGGCATGATCGAACACGCCACTCAGTTTGTTGAAGCGGGGATTCCCTTCATCTTCGATCCGGGCCAGGGCCTGCCCATGTTCGATGGCGACGATCTGCTGCGCTTTATCGAGCAGGCTACCTGGGTGGCAGTGAATGACTATGAATCCGAGATGTTGGCACAGCGCACTGGTAAATCGGCAGAAGAGATCGCAGGCATGGTCGAGGCACTGATCGTGACCCGTGGCGCGAAAGGTTCCACCATCTATACCGACGGTAAACAGCTCGATATTCCGACCGCAAAACCTGAGCAGGTTGCCGACCCGACAGGTTGCGGTGATGCCTACCGTGCCGGACTGCTTTACGGTTTGATGAACAAGCTGGATTGGGAAACCACCGGACGTATCGCTTCATTGCTTGGCGCGATCAAGATCGCCCACGCGGGGACCCAGAACCACAGTTTTACGCTGGATGAGTTCAAGGCGAAGTATAAACAGGAGTTCGGTTCAGAATTCTGAGCCTGGAGGGGGCGGAGATGTTTACCGGAATCGTACAGGGCACCGCAGAAGTCGTTGCCATTACCGAGAAAACCAATTTCCGCACCCACGTGCTGCGCCTGCCTGAAGCACTGTTGCCCGGTCTTGAACCGGGCGCCTCAGTGGCGCATAACGGCTGCTGTCTCACCGTGACTTCCATCGATGGCGACAAGGTCTCCTTCGACCTGATGCAGGAGACCCTCAAGGTCACCAACCTCGGTGAACTCAAAGTCGGTGATCGGGTAAACGTCGAACGTGCCGCCCGCTTCGGTGATGATATCGGCGGCCACGCCATGTCTGGCCACATCCTCGGTACCGCCACAGTCAGTCGTGTGATTCCGTCAGAAAACAACCATCAGGTCTGGTTCCGCGCACCGCAGCAGTGGATGCGTTACATCTTCACAAAAGGCTATATCGGTATCGATGGTATCAGCCTCACCATCGGCGATGTCGAAGGTGATGAGTTTAACGTCAACCTCATCCCCGAAACGTTGCAACGTACCAACATCGGTACACGCCAGATCGGTGACCGCATTAACATCGAAATCGACCCGCAAACCCAGGCAATCGTCGATACCGTCGAGCGGGTGATGGCAGAACGGGAGAGGGTGTAACCATCTAAATTTAGGTGAATGACAAGCATTCAGGCTTGCCTTCTTGTCTACTATTGCAGTAAAAGGATAGAAACAACCACAAGCGAGGGAGTGCTATATGTCGATATTTCCAACTCCGTTAGCAATTCCTTTTAGGCTCCGTAGTACGGAGCTAACTCATTGTTTTTCAATAAGCCAGATTTTTATATACTCTAAAAGCTCCGTTTGTAACGGAGCTTTTAGGGTGTCTACTTATAGTTATCAGTAAAAACGGAGGAAACATATGGATGAAATTGAGGCAATATTTCGGAAATTGAAAACAGACGTCTCAATAGAAGGTATTCGAGAGGATATATTCAATTTAATCCGTAAGCTTCTAGATGAAAGAAAAGATACTTTAGGGTATTGGGAAAAATTCCATCTCATTGATGCCATTTCTGCATTAGCTTGGAATATTAATTCAAAATCTAATTCACCAATCGGACTACATTTATGCTTGGTGAGTCTTGGAAATATGTTCATTCATAGAAACGGAAGTAATGGTGATTCTGTAAGGAAAGATGAACTAATAGAATCTCTTACGTATGAACAAATTGCCCAGGCATTAAGAGACGTTATTGCAAATCACTGATAACAATCGCGCAAACTCGGATCGCACAAAGCTGCGCCGCTTCGCTCTGCACCTTTGTGCGTCCGGTTACGCGAAACGTTAGCGACTAAAACTGTAGGATGTTTTTTCTAATTCGAAATGATTCTTGAGATTCAAGACACAATACAACTTGCTACTCTCAGCCTCTTAGCAGCTATAGGGGTTGGTCGTGTAATTAGTTTAAAATCAAAAAATATTCAAGTATTTGTCCTTGATTCCAAAATAACTAAAACCCAATACATTAATGGAATTATATTTGTCATCTGCTTTTTTATTTGGATTTTTGAATCAATTTCATATTCATTATCCTTAAACTTCCATATTCTATTGTCAATTTCAGATTTACTAACAATACAGCATACAGGTTTCAAAATCGCTGGGGTCATTATTTTAGTCTTTGGTTTGATCATTTATGCTACAGCTCTGCATTCTTTCCGCAATTCTTGGAGAATTGGAATTGACAGAGAAAAACCAGGGCAATTGATTACAAACGGAATTTTCAAATATTCAAGAAATCCAATTTATGTCAGTCTTGATTTATTGGTGGCTGGCACTTTCTTATTGCAGGGTCGTTTTGTATTCTTGTTGTTGTTCGTGATAATTGCAGTATCACTACATATTCAAATTCTCCAAGAAGAGCGTTTTTTAACTCAAACATACGGAAGTTATTATTTGCAGTATCGATCCAAAGTTAGTCGTTATTTCAATACAAAGCTCTTTTTTCGCTAACAAATGTTTAAACACGGAAATTTTTCTCCGCTGCGCTCCATTGGCGCCCTTTAACTCAGCGGTATACAATAAGGAAATAATATGAATTGCTTTAATCATCCAGAACGGCCTGCTGTGGGAACGTGTAAAGCATGCAGCAAAGGTCTCTGTAGTGAGTGTGTTACAGACTTAGGGCCATGGTCTTGTATGCAAAAGCGTACACAAGGAAGAAGTGGAAGGCCTTAATATGATCATTTCAAAGAGCAAAGAAATATACTCATCGGCTCCCAAAAACACTATGCTCGCACCAATATTCTATATCTTTATGGGGTTGGTGTTTGCAGGTTTTGGGTATTCGTCAAAAGGCGGGGTTACAGATTTACCATTTGTTCTAGGTGTAGGTTTTCTTGTTTTTGGTGTAGTCGTTTTGGTAAAGAACCGTGCGCTATTTGGAAAAGATGCATAACAACTGGGTCAAGAACGTTCGTTCTCGCTCACTGGGACCTCGCTACTCGCTCGGCCTCTTACCCAAGTGTTAATCACTCGCTGTTTCTACTCACTATCTTCCGAAGTTCCTCAATCCTTTCTCTGCACACCCGTGCAGCGATCTTTTTCAGTTGTTGTACCCGGTCGCTGAGGATGTTCAGTTCTTCTTCGGTGATGCTGTAGGTTTTGTTGTAGCGGGCGTCGACGTAGGCGCGGCGCAGGAGGTCGAAGAGGCGTCTCTCTTCTTTGTTGTTGCGTGGGAAGATCGCGTTGAATTCCTTGTCGAAGCCTGCGGCCTGTTTAAGCAGGCGCTCCATGTCGTGTTCTTTGGGACGGTAGCCGGTTTCGACCAGTAGCAGGCAGGTGATGTAGCGTTCAGCGGCTTGGTGGAGATCAAAAGCGGCGTCATTTAAACCACCATCGGAGAGTTGAAATTGGGCGCCTTTGAAACGGCGATCTCCTCTATCCATCCAATCTGCAAAATACTCTTCCGATATCCGCAGCATGACGTCGGGCTCCAGTTCCTTCGGCGGCCTTGCCAGCATGAAGCGTTTGGAGTCGTGAAGCATGTAGCCTTCTTTGAGGATGTCCATGAAGAAGAAGCGCCGTTCGGCGAGCATCTGGTTGACGTGCTGGATGGTGTGGACGATGTAGCTTACCTTGGTGCCGCCCTGTTCCGGTTCCAGCGCTTCGCGCATGGCGTTGTCATGTTCCACGTCGCGCTCATCGCTTTTGTTGGCGGTGACGATGAGGATGTCGTAGTCGGAGCGGTATGAGTAGGTGATGCCTTTTTCTTCGTATTCGTCTTCCACCCAGTCGCCGCGAGCGTAGGAGCCGAAGAGGATGATCATCTCCACGTTGTGGTGGGCGCGTATGGTCTCGACGATGCCACTCAGCTCTTGTTGCTTTCTCTGCGGGAGGTGTTTGGGGCGCGTATTCATTTTGTACCAGGACGGCAGTCCCTGCATTTCCTCATAGGGTTGTACAATCGGCTGCCCGTTTTCGTGATAGTAGAGCGGGCGTGCGCCAAACGGGTCCGAGCCATGGCGGTCGGGGGTATGTTTCTTGTCCATTTTTCATCTCCTGATAGTCGTTCCGTGTACGCGTGGCTCGCCATCTCTGGTTTACCGGGTGCGTACTTCGTCCATCAGGTGCGGCAGGCCTGTTTCCCTTTTGGGTCTTCTATTACGCCCTCGCCCGAACCGAATCGCCGGGCGCCTCAGCCGCCTGAGATGGGTCAATCCTATCGAATCGGGGTGGGGAGGGGAAGGGGGAAACTTGATGGGACTCTCATAGCGCTATTGATATTTGGCAAGAGAACAGCGCCGTTCCATGCGCGGTTGCGCCTTCTTGATTCAACGCACGTTAAAACTGTGACCCAAGGCAACACCTTCTTCCTTAAATTACCGTAGTTTCGACCTACAGTTGGCTGGCAGGATATCTGGATGTTTTTGGTTCGATATCCGCCCTGTGCTGATGGTGTGAGAGAGCCTGAGTATCGAGCTTTTGCACCATTTATGGTCAACGGTTCTGATTTCGGATGGGCTGTTGGTATCCCCCCTGTCTAAAAAGGTTGCTGTTCGCTCCAGTCACAAAATCCAGGCAGGTTGTGATGGCCTGAAACCTTCATCTCCTGTCTCGATCAACTATTCGGAAAGTCTATGAAACGAACTCTGGCTGCCGTGCTTTTGTATGGCGTTATTCCCACTTCCGCCCTCGCTGCACCGATCTATACCGGTGTGCAGCTTGACGATACAGCGGCTGGCATTTTGTTTGGCTACCAGATCGACAAGACCTATGCGGTCGAACTCCAATATGTGGAGGCGAATACCAATGTCACCCATGCAGGTATTGTCATAGACACCAAGTCGTCCGCTGTCGGTATTGTCGGTGTAGCTCGCTTCAGAATGAAGCTGCGTAAAACGATGCCCTATTCTCTGTTCGTTAAAGCGGGCTACGAGCATGTGACCAATACCGAGGATTACTCAATTCCCTCTTCGGTGACGCTCACACTTCCCTATGAAGATACAAAGACCAGTAACGAGAACCGACTGATTCTCGGTGGTGGGGCGGAGTATGAATTTAGCAAAAACGTGACAGGGCGTGCGGGGCTCGATTTCCACGGCACGGACAGATCGATCTATCTTGCTGCCATGTACAAATTCTGAGATGGCTATACGGATGCTTTGAAATCAAATGAAACGACATCGATTTTTTACTTTGCTGCTTTTCCTTGCTGCGCCTGTGTTGTGGATGCCGAGTGCGAATGCCGCCTCAGCAGATGCTACCCGCCTTTATGTCGGTGCACAGTTGGGCGACTTGGCCGTCGGCGGGATCCTGGGCTTGCAGATCAATAAGACTTTCTCCGTCGAGGCACGTTACGACTATATCGACACCGAGAACCAGCTTAATACCACCATTGATGAGTATTGTGTCGGATTAACCCTCATCGGTATGTATCCGGTTAAGTTCGGCAAGATGTCTCCAATTAATCTGTTTATGAAGGCGGGTTACGAACAGACTACGACAGAGACGACCACTTACGATCCCGGTATTCCTGGCATCTATGACCCGACGACCACGATTACCACCAAAGAGAGAAGGCGAACGGTGGTTGGGGCGGGCGCACAGTTTGATTTAAGTGCAGACATGAGCGGACGGATTGGTGTGAATGCCGTCGGTAGTGACCACACGGTTTTCATCACTGCAATCTATAAATTCTGATCGGGAGCGAGTGAGCGGAGTAAGGATGATGTACGCAGCTAAATACCGATCAGCACTATTTGCAGGCGTCATCGTCCTGTGTACCATTCTGCTTGCGGCCTGCAATCTTGATGAAACGACGACCACCACCAAATCCGATGTGGTGCATCCCTCTGCCGTTGAGGCATCGCGCCTGCTCTCCCAGGCGACCTTCGGAGCAAATAAGGAAGATATTAATCATTTAGTCGATATCGGTGTGGGTGCCTGGTTTAACGAACAGTTTGCCAAACCGCAAACGCTGCATCTTTTCTTCATGAACGAAGCACAAAGAGATCTGGCCGCAGACGAGCGTTTGCGCCAGGACCATTTCTTTGCCTCTTTCTGGTCTCAGGTGGTTAACGGCGAAGATCAGTTACGCCAGCGCGTTGCCTTTGCCCTGTCGCAGATATTTGTGATCTCCTATCAGGACAGCACGCTGGAATATAATGCCCGCGGTGTCGCCCACTACTACGATATGTTGGCAGCGCACGCATTCGGTAATTTCCGCGATCTGCTTGAGCAGGTGACGCTGCATCCAATGATGGGGCTCTACCTGGATGCGCTGGGTAACCGCAAAACCGAAGGTACCCGTGTACCGAACGAGAACTATGCCCGTGAGATCATGCAGCTGTTCACCATTGGTCTACGTCAACTCAATCAGGGTGGTAGCGATGTTCTGCCTGCTGCCTCCACCTATACCAACGATGATATTACCGGGTTGGCGAAGGTGTTCACTGGCTGGAGCTGGGCTGGCGAGGATCTAAGTGATAGTCGGTTTTATGGCTGGGGGACTCGGGACCATAATCGCGACTGGTTACCGATGCAGATGTATCCCCAGTTTCATGAAACGCTGGAGAAGACCTTCCTTGGCGTTACCATCCCTGCCTACACCTCAGGCGAAGAGAGTCTGAGGATCGCCCTGGATACCCTGTTCAATCATCCGAACGTCGGTCCCTTTATCGGTCGCCAACTGATTCAACGCCTGGTGACCAGCAATCCCAGCCCGGAATACATCGGCCGTGTTGCAGCGGCATTCAATGACAATGGGCAGGGCGTGCGCGGTGATATGAAGGCGGTGATTCTGGCGGTGTTACTGGACACAGAGGCAATGACAACACCGACATCGCCTAACGCCGGTAAAGTGCGCGAGCCCGTTCTGCGTCTGGCCAACTGGATGCGTGCCTTCCATGCCCGCTCGGCATCGGGATATTTCGATATGGGAAGCATGGACGATCCGCTTTGGGGGCTTGCACAGACACCAATGCGTTCGCCCTCCGTATTCAACTTTTTCCGTCCAGAATTTGTACCGCCCGGTTCGGCGATCGCTGTGGCCAATCTAGTCGCGCCGGAGATGCAGATCACCGATGAGACCTCCGTAACCGGTTACCTGAATTTCATGCGTGATGCGATCCAGAACGGTACCGGTCGCTCAGACGACATTACCGCCGATTATTCAGACGAGCTGGCACTGGTGAACTCCCCCGGGGTGTTAGTGGACCATATCAATCTGCTACTGATGCAGAACCAGATGTCGTCCACCCTGCGTAGCCAGATTCTCACTGCGATGAATTCAAACCCCAATAATTCGAATCTGAATCGGGTTTATATCGCGATCTTCCTGACCATGGCATCGCCCGAATATATCGTGCAGAAATAGCCGAGGCACACTATGAGCAAATCCTTCGATACATCGCGCCGTGAATTTCTGCGAAAAGTTTCTGCACTTTCGGTTGCCAGCTCTTTTGGTGCCTCTTTTGCGTTGAACCTGCTTGGAGCAAAGCGGGCTTTTGCTGCGCCCATCTATGCCGATTACAAGGCGCTGGTTTGCATTAACCTGGCGGGAGGAAACGATAGTGCCAATATGGTGATCGCGACCGACACGCCTTCGTGGGCCGGTTATCAGGCGGCACGTGGTGGTTCTATTGCTATACCACAGGCAGATTTGCTGCCTATCGTACCAGCCACACCCAAGATAGACGCGGTAGGTACTCGTGCTTTTGCACTGCATCCTGGCATGGGGCCGTTGCAGAGTATGTTTAACAGCGGGCGTGCCGCGATCGTGGCAAACGTCGGTACATTGATCGACCCGATTGCAGACAAGACCGAGTATCAGTCAGGTGCGACGATTAAACCGGAGAACCTGTTTTCCCATAGCGATCAGACGGAACAATGGCAATCTGCTAACCCATCGAATCCCCTATCCGGTTGGGGCGGACGGACGAGCGATATACTTAGCACCAGCAATAGCCAGCCTAATTTCACTAACATCTCTTTGTCGGGTAACTGTATCTTTCTGGCTGGCGATACCATTCACCAGTACCAGGTCAATTCCAATGGTAGTGCGGTAACGATTAGAGGCCTGTCGAATCTGTTCGGCGCAAGCTACAACCCGCTGCAGGATATTATTACCAACGCCGCTGCCAGCAATCTACTGGAACAGGATCATGCCGCGGTGGTGCAACGCGCTATCGACGCGCAGGCTACGCTTAATGGCGCGCTGGAGGCAACACCCACTTCATCGCTGGTCCCGCTCACGCCGTATATTAATTACTACGGTGGCGAGAGTACCAATCCCATCGCACGACAGCTGCAAACCGTGGCGCGAATTATCGCCTGTCAGAATGCACTGGGGGTTAAGCGGCAGATTTTCTATCTCAATGTCGGTGGCTTCGATACGCATAATGGACAGTTACCGAGCCACGGTAATCTGATGGCACAACTGGCTCACGCGATGGAGTATTTCGATACAGCGATGGCCAGCTTGCCTAACGGCGTCGGCGACATGAGTGCCAATGTTACGACCTTTACCACCTCGGAATTTGGTCGGACACTGGCCAGTAACGGCAGTGGTACCGATCACGGTTGGGGTGGGCACCACATTGTTACAGGTGGTGCGGTCAACGGTGGGGATATCTACGGCACCTTCCCGCCCACCAGTGTCGGTGTCGACAATCCACTCGATGTCGGATCAGGCAGAACGATTCCAACTATTACAACCGATCAATATGCTTCGACGCTGGCAACATGGTTTGGCCTGATTGCGGCGGATGGTGACATCACAACCACGTTCCCAAATTTGGGCGTCCTTCCTGCTGATCTGGGATTCATGCAGGCCCCATAGCCTACTTTTTTTAAAGTGGCTCGAGTTAATCGAGATAAACCACGGTCAGTTCCCTAGTCATTTACTTACTATCTGTGGTGATGGTTGCGATCCTCCTGTAGCTGACTATCTTTCTTGTAATGTAAACCAACGGGGAGGAGTCGGTATGCACAGATATCATCTGCTTTGGTTGAGTAGCCCGGTATTGCTGGTATCGCTTTCTACTGCCGTCGCACAGCCGATGCCGGAGGTGGCGACCAAGGCTGCGTGTATCACCTGCCACGCAATCGACAGGAAACTTATCGGCCCCGCCTGGACCTGGGTCGCCTATAAATACAAGGATGACAAAGAGACCGGCAAGAAGGAGATCATGGATCAGATCGCCAATGGTGGCAGGGGACGTTGGACCAAGTATACCGGTGGTATCGTTATGCCGCCGATGAAGGCGCAAACCACCGAGGCGCAGCGTGAAGAGTTGGCGGATTTTATCCTCGGTCTCGAGCCGGTTGCACCACCCGATATGTAATATTCTTTTCCTGTAGTTTCTTGTACTGGCCTGCTTGCAGGCCATTTTCGTTTTGGGTTGTGACGCCATTCTCCATTAGTGACGCTTATTTCTGTCTCTTCAGCAAATATTGCCATTTGTCATGAATGCTGGTTAAATGCGCGCAGGGATAGGGGGGGAAAGGACGAGACAATAAGGAGGGGGCAACTGTTTGTCCCTTTTTTTGCGCCTCGAATTTGCCAAACTCTCAATCAGCCTACGATCACACCCGAACCGTCTGCACGGCTCTGGTGAATGTTTGTGGCAGGAGTGATTTTAGATGTCCCTTTACCCTGAGCGCCGCCCTTGGCGCTGGTTGCTGGCCGCCGGATTTCTGGTGTGTGCAGTAGCTGCCCAGGCCTCTACGGGAGGCGAATCCACCGAGGCAGCGCCCAAAAGCGTTGCTGCCAAACTCAACTCCGACTCAACCGCCGACCATACCCAATTCAAGGAGCTGCAAGGCCCCTTTGCCAATGGTTCGGAGGTCACCAAGGCGTGTCTCTCCTGCCATACCGAGGCGGGTAAGCAGGTAATGAAGTCGATCCACTGGACCTGGGAGTACACCAATCCCAAGACCGGTCAGCAACTCGGCAAGAAACATCTGGTGAATACTTTCTGCACCAATGCCCGCGGTAACGAGGGGATGTGCGCTCAGTGTCACGCCGGGTATGGCTGGAAGGACGAGAGTTTCGATTTCAGTAATCAGGACAACGTTGACTGTCTGGTCTGTCACGACGGTACCGGCGGTTACTACAAAACACCCAACTCCACCGGCAACAAAGCCTGTGCCGTAATGTTCGAAGGGCTCAAGCCTATCGACTTTGCCGATGTGGCAAAGCATGTGGGCATGCCCAACCGCCAGGATTGCGGTGTCTGCCACTTCTACGGCGGTGGTGGCGATGGCGTGAAACACGGCGATCTTGATTCATCGCTGTTACACCCGGACAAGAAGCTCGACGTGCACATGAATGAACAGGGGCTCGATTTCACCTGTACCGAGTGTCACCGCACCAAAGCACACGAGATTGCTGGCAGTCACTACGATATGCTGGCGCGTGATACCAAAGGTATCGGCAAGCCCGGCGAGCAGCGTCACGCAGCAAGTTGCGAAGTGTGCCACGGCAATTCGCCACACGAGGGTGACGAATTGCTAGGAATCAAACTCAACGATCACGTTGCAAAGGTTGCCTGCGAGACCTGCCATATCCCCACCTTCGCCCGTGGCGGTGTCGCCACCAAGGTCGACTGGGACTGGCGTACTGCAGGCAAAACCCGTGACGGTGCCGGTTTCTCCGAAGAGGGCTATGTACAGGGTAACGGCGAACATCGCCACACCTATCGTTCGATCAAGGGCAACTTTGAGTGGGGTGAGAACATCAAGCCTTACTACGCCTGGTTCGATGGAGTGATGAACTACACCACCATCGATATGAAGTTCGATCCGGCAACCGCGCCGATCGAAGTGAATGCGATCAATGGTTCTGCCGACGATTCCAATTCACGTATCTGGCCATTCAAGCGGATGCACACCATCCAGCCCTACGACAAGGTGAATAACACGCTGGTGTATACCTATCTGTGGGGTGACGATACCGACGCCTACTGGGGCAACTACGATTTCGGCAAGGCGATCAAACATGCGATGGATGAGTACAAGCTGCCCTATAGCGGTGAGTATGGTTTCATCGAAACTTACTCCTACTGGCCAATCAATCACATGGTGGCGCCTAAACACGATGCGCTGCATTGTGCCGAGTGTCATAGCGAGGATAGTCGCCTCGCGGGCATTAAAGGTATCTATCTGCCCGGTTACGACAGCCATAACTGGCTCGATACCCTCGGTCTGTTGATGGTGATTGGTTCGGTATTCGGCGTCTCCGGACACGCGTTTATCCGGTTCTGCTGCCGCAAGAAGAAAGGAGGGCATGCCTGATGGTTACCCGGACAGTAATGGTTTACAAACGCTTTGAGCGGATCTGGCACTGGACCCAGATGTTGTTGATTATGACGCTGCTGTTCAGTGGCTTTGCCGTGCGTGGTATTCACCAGTTGATCGATTTCAGAAGCGCGGTGATGTTGCATACCGTGGCGGCGATCAGTTTGATGGTGTTGTGGTTATTCGCCACCTTCTGGCTGTTTACCACTGGTGACTGGCGTCACTACCTGCCGAAGCTTGAAGGTCTACAGGCGGTGACACGCTATTACGCCTGGGGTATTTTCCACGGTGAAGAACATCCGTATCGCAAGTTGTTCTGGCGCAAGCACAATCCGTTACAGGCGATTGCCTACATGCTGCTGAAGGTGGTGCTGTTCCCGGCGATCTGGATCACCGGCATTCCCTATCTGCTCTATGGTCTGTGGCATGAAACCACCGGGCGTGTATTGCTTGAGCCGATCGTGTTTGTACACGTCGGTGCTGCCTACGCGATCCTCTCTTTCGTGATTGTGCACATCTATCTGCTGACCACCGGCCATTCGTTTGTCGCTCACGTCAAACCGATGGTGACCGGTTACGATGAGGTGGATCTGACCCAGGCGGAAGAGGCCTATCTGACCGAGACGCGGATTGTACCGATGAAGTAAGACGTGACAGGAAGTTATGTTGTTGTATGAGGCCCCGCGAGGGGCCTCATGCATTTATGCGCTGGCGAAGCGAATCAGTTCCAGCGCAAAACGGATCACACCACTAACCAGCAGCGCCACCGAGACCGAGAGGAAGATCGAATAGAAGGCCTCGCGGGCGCCGATCTTTTTCAGCATCACCGCAAAGGTGGAGACACAGGGGATGTAGAAGGTGAGGAACAGCAGGAAGGTGGTGATCTGAATCCAGTCCATGTAGTGGCCGATCTCGAAACTACCGAGGGCCTGGTAGATCATCAGCAGCGACAGCTCTTTACGCAGGATACCGAACAGGATCGGCACACCGAGCACCACCGGCAGGCCGAGCCACCAGTGAGTGATCGGGGTCAGTACGGTGTTGATCGCCTGATCGGCACCAAAATGCGAAAGCATTGCCAGCAAAATGCTGCCACCGATCAGCAGTGGCGTAACGATGGTGATGATGTCACTGGTACGGCTTGCGGTGCTGCGCAATAAAGCTCGCCACGATGGCAGGGCATAGGGTGGTATCTCCTGTACCTGTCCCGGTGTGGTTTCTGGATAACGGCGGGTGAGTAGCTTGCCGACGATGGCGATCACCAGTGCGGTGGTGAGAAAGATGGCGAGTACGCCGAAACCGCCGAGATATTTTCCCGCCAGGGCGAGGATGATCGCCGAGCGGGCTGAGCAGGGCACGAAGGTGATCAACAGCGCGGAGACCACACGCTCGCGTCCGTGGCTGGCTTCGGCGGCGGCGGAGATCGCCGGGACATTGCAACCAAAGCCGAGTAGAAACGGCACCGCGACACCGCCGTGCAGGCCGAGGTGGTGGAAACCGCGATCCACGACGAAGGCGATACGCTGCATCACCCCTGCTTCTTCCAGCGCCACCAGCAACATCACCAGCGGGATCATGTAAGGGACGACGATACCGATCAGTCCGATCAGGCCATCGGTAATCGCACGACCGATCACGCCAATGGTGCTTTGCGGTTGCCAGGCGGAGACCCATTCGACCAGACGGGCTGCGGTGAGACTATCAAGCCACGCACTGACCTCGAAGACGATGAACAGGATCATCGCGAACACTGCCAGGCTGCCGATCAACCCCCACTGCGGATGCAGGAAGAGTTCATCGAGCCAGTAACGCCAACTCTTTGCCTTGTACGGTCCGCCGATACGGGTGACTTCTTCGAAGATGTTGGCGGCGCGATAGTGGCGATCCGCATGGATCTCCTCAGCCAATGAGCGCGGCATGCTCTCTTCCGCCTGTTCACGCAGATGCAATAACTTCGGCAGCAGTTCGGGAAAGTGTTGTGCGATCTCATCAAGAAAATACTGGTTGCCCTCGGCGATCTGCGACAGCAGGAATGCCTGCGAAACATCAAAGGCGTCGTTAATCGCGGGACAGCGCAGCTCTTCGCTCAACGGCAGCAGCGCATCGTGAATATGTTTGCTCGGTGGTTGTGGCAGCGGACAGGTTTTGATCCGCATGCTTTCCACTGCGGTGCTAAACAGTTTGCTGAGTCCATGACCCATCATGGCGATGGTTGGGACAACCGGGATGCCCAGCACCTTGCTCAGGGTGCGGGTGTTGATGTGCAAGCCCTTGTTGCGCGCCGCATCCATCATGTTCAGCGCCAGTACCACCGGACGGCCAAGCTGGCAGAGTTCCAGGGTCAGTTCCAGGTGGCGCTCCAGCGCGGTGGCATCGGCAACCTGAATGATCACATCGGGTGGCGAAAAAGGTGCCGCCGGACCTTCCGCTTCATGACTCGAAACCGGCGGGCGTTGATCGCCCCATAGCAGGTATTTGAGTGCGCCGAGGTCTTCCCGTTGCAGATGATGCATCGAGTGGAGGCTGGGCAGGTCTACCAGACTCGCCTCGTCGAGACCGATCTGCACGATACATTCTCGATAGGACTGATGAGTGCCGGCAAGTTCACCGACATGGATTGAGGTACTCGATACCGCCTGGAACAGGGTGCTCTTGCCGCTACTTGGCATACCCACCAGCGCAATGCGAAGACGACGTTCACCGCGAAAAAGCGGACCACGTACGGGGACAACAGCAACGGTATTTATCGTTTTCATTGCCGTTATTGTTCACCAGCGTGATGGCGACCACAAGCAAGGTCAAAAATTATCGCGGCGGATTCTGTTTTTAAGTCTGGATTAACCTTGCGAGCACATTCTCGCTGAGCACGTAACTGCTTGTATAAAAAAGTAAAAATAATATAAAGACGCGGCGAATAAATAGCCATTCGTTGCGGATAAAAACAACAATTCATCCACATATCAGGAGGGAACATGCACCATTCACCCATACGCAAACCGCTGGGCACCGCGATTATGCTGGTGCTTGCCGGTGGCGCAAACAGCGTGACCGTTGGTGATGCCACCGCGGTTGCCATGGACGCAGCGGGTAACAGTGTCGTTGCCTGGCAGGATAACAGCGGTGCGGATGGCGATGCGTCCGGCATCTTTGCTCGCCGCTACGATGTAAAGGGTATGCCCGCAACCGCAGTGGCATTTCAGGTCAACACCACCACCGCCGGTGCGCAGCAGTCGCCGGTTTCGGCGATGGCCGCCAACGGTGAATCGATTGTGGTCTGGCAGAGTACCGACGAAGGCGGTGACAGTGGGATCTATGCGCAGCGTTATGCGGTTGACGGTACGGCCATCGGCAGTGAGTTTCGCGTTAACTCCATTGCCAGCGGCGTGCAACAAAACCCGACAGTGGCGATGAGTGCCGCCGGTGATTATGTGGTGGCCTGGGAAGATGCGCTGGCGGGTAACGGCAGCATGGGGATTATGGCGCGAGTCTATCTGGCTGATGGTAACGCGTTGACTGACGCACTCCTGATCAGCGGCGACGGTAGTCATCCGTCGGTAGCGATGGCCGATAACGGTAGCTTCAATGTTAGCTGGAGCGATGCCAACGGTGCGGTGCAGATGCAGCGCTTCGCCGCCGATGGTGACGCACTGAGTGCCGGCACCATGATTGCTGCCGGGGCATCGCCGCGTGCGGCGGGTGTCGTCAGTGCTATGGCCCTGGTCGCCGGTATCGACGTGGGACTGAGCATGAGTGCCGGTTCTTCCGGCAATACCGTTACCTACAACGTCACGGCAACTAATTACGGCGATACCGCCTCGGGTGCGGTAAGTGTGCTCGATACCCTGCCTGGTGGGACCAGTCTCATCTCGGCCAGCGGTTCCGGCTGGAATTGCGGCACACCCTCCGGCGGCAAGGTGACCTGTGACCTCGCCAGCCTGGCTGCTGGTGCCAACAGTACGGTAACTATCAAGGTGGACGCTACCGGGGCCAGTTCGACCTCACTGACCAATAGCGCCACTGCAACTACCAGTGGTGACATCAACAATGCTAACGACACGGCATCGAAGACCGTGACCAGCACCGCTTCCAGTGGTGCTGCACCGGTTACAGGTGCTTTGGGTTGGGTGGGTTTGTTGCTGGGTTTTATTGGCCTGGGTCTGCGCCGTCGCTGGCGGTAATCACGTTACGGGAGCGGCATGAAGTCGCTCCCGTTTCTTTTGCCTTTTACTTTCCTGCCTGTGCCAGCAGCCGATCCAGTTCATTGGCGAAGTTGCGGCGATCGGTCTGGCTTAATGGCGGTGGTCCGCCACCCTGGATGCCGCTGGCACGCATCGTGTCCATGAAATCACGCATCGTCAGTTTCTGGCGAATGGTATCGTGACTGTAGCGTTCGCCACGCGGGTTGATGGCATGGCCTCCTTTCTCCAGTACCTCTGCAGCAAGCGGGATGTCGGCGGTGATCACGAGATCCCCCGGTTGTACCTGAGCGACGATGTAGTTGTCGGCGACATCGAAACCCGATTCGACGCGACGGCTGGAGATATAGGGAGAACGGGGTGTACTTAACGGCTGATTGGCGATCAGCACCAGCGGGATCTGCTTGCGTTCCGCGGCACGGTAAAGGATTTCCTTGACCACTACGGGGCAGGCATCGGCATCGACCCATATCTGCATCGCTCAACCGACCAGCTTGGTCGGGTCCACTTCGTCGATCTGATTGTCGTCGAGGAACTGTTCGGCATAACGATCATAGAGACGTTCCCGGATGAACAGGTCGAACAGGTCGGGATCGATGTGGTTTCGCTCTTTCATGCCACGCAGGATATGCAGCGCCTGGGAGAGTTTCATTCCCTCCTTGTAGGGACGGTCCTTGGCAGTTAGTGCCTCAAATATGTCGGCGATGGCCATGATCCGTGCCTGCACTGACATCTGCTCACCCGTCAGGCCACGCGGGTAACCGGTGCCGTCGATCTTTTCGTGGTGACCGCCTGCATACTCGGGGACATGTTTAAGATGTTTGGGGAAAGGTAGTGCCTCCAGCATCTTCACCGTGGCTACGATGTGGTTGTTGATGACGTCGCGCTCTTCGGGAGTCAGGGTGCCTTTTTCCACGATCAGGTTGTAGGTCTCGTTATCGTCCAGCAGCGGGATATCCTTGCCGTGGAAGTTCCAGTGGCGCTTGCCGATTTCGATGATGCGTTTGCGATCCGCTTCGGACATCTGTTCGCCGCCGGTGTTGCTGTGATAGAGGAAAGCCAGATCGCTTTCCAGTTGTGCAACGGTATCGCGGTATTCCTGTTGCAAGGTGATTTCATCGACGCTCTCACCTTTCTCTAGCGCCGCGACTTTTTTCTTCAGCATAGAGATTTCCGCATCACGCTTCAGCGCCTCGAAGCGGGCATCGATGGTGGCGATACGGTCGTAGATGGTTTGCAGTTTGGTCGCCTTGTCGATGACATATTCGGGAGTGGTGATCTTGCCGCAATCATGCAACCAGGCCGCGATCTCCAGTTCATAGCGATCGTCTGCGTTCATGCAGAATTCCCTGAACGCATCCTCTTCTGAGCTGTTCGCCGCTTCAGCCAGCATCATGGTCAGTACGGGAACTCGCTTACAGTGACCACCGGTATAGGGCGATTTTTCATCGATGGCGGTCGCCACCAGCTGTACCAGGGATTCCAGCAGGGTTTTCAGATCGTCGATCAGGCGGCGGTTGGTCAGGGCGATGGCTGCCTGGGAAGCGAGGGATTCTGACAGGTGCTGCGCCTCAATACTGAAAGGAATGATCTCACCGCTCGCATCGTCACGGGCGTTGAGCAGTTGCAGGACGGCGATGATATCGCCCTCGTGGTTCTTCAACGGGACAGCAAGAAACGAGGTGGAGCGGTAGCCGGTGCTGGCATCGAACTCCTTGGTGCCGGAAAAATCGAAACCGCGGGCATTGTAGGCGTCGGGGATGTTGATGGTGACACCGTTAATCACCGCGTTGGTGACCACCATTTTCAGGTTGGGTTTGCCGCGTCTGTCGTACAACGGGATCGGGGCGAAAGGTATCTCAACCCCGGTGGTGCCACCCATGGCGAAGTCGAGGGAGTCGGTACGTACGATCTCCATCTTCACTGTGTTGTCTTCCAGTACAGAGTAGAGGGTACCGCCGTCGGCGTTGGTCAATGTCTTGGCACCCAGCAGGATCATCTCCAGCAGGCTCTGGGTGTCCTTCTCCGCGGACAGGGCGATGCCGATCTCCGTCAGCTTTTCGATCCGGTTCAGCAAAGCGTTACTGCCAGACATTCTTATCTCCGATGGTGCTGTGAGTCATCCACTATGCCACTGGATGCAAAAGGGGGTTGTTAACCCGCATCACAAAAAAAGCATGTGGCTATTGGTTTATGCTGTTACTGACACTCTATATAATCGGACAGATAATTTCAGCACAACTACAAAGTCTAGATGATGAATCAACGATTCAACATATCCCGATGGGCGGTCCTGTTTCTGATTGTTTCAGGGAACGGGTTCGCTGCACTGGATGAGGCCACAGAGGCACTGGCGGCGAACGACTATGCCGCGGCACTGCAACGTCTGGAGGAAATCCCTGACGAACAGCGGGCGAATCCTCAATGGCAGCTACTCTATGCTGCCGCCGAAGCGGGCACTGGCGATCTGCAGCAGGCGGAGGAGCGATATCGGGCATTGATAGAGCAAAATCCGCAACAGCCCGAGCCCTACAATAATCTGGCAGCTCTCTATGCCCGTCAGGGTAAGCTGGACGAAGCGATGGAGTTGCTGGAGCAGGCGATGAAGACCAATAGCAGCTATGCCACGGTCTACGCCAATCTACGCAGTATCTACTATGAAATGTCGCGTAGTGCCTATGCCCGAGCCCTGCAGATGGAGCAGCGCAAGGATGGTGATGGCCCTGCCCTGCGCCCTATTCTCGGCGTAGTCAGCCCACCGCCGCCGAAGACCGTTGTTGCGGCGGCAGAGCAGCAGGTTGCCGTGGCCGAAGAACCGCCAGAGCCGGTAGCCCCTGCCGAAAACGCTGAAGTGGCGCCGCCCGAGGTGGTTAATGTTGCTCTGGTTGCGGTCGACGGGGTGGCCGAGCCACCGCTGCCTGCTCCGGAGCCCGTTCCAACTGCAGCGGCTAAGCAACTCCCCACCCCGGAACCCGCTCCCACTGCAGCGGTTGAGCCACTCCCCGCGCCAAGTGAAGATGAGGTGATTGCCATGCTTAATGGCTGGGCTGCGGACTGGATGGGGCAGCGGGTGGATGCCTACCTGGCCGCCTATGCCGATGATTTCCAGCCGGGTCAGGGGCTAAGCTATCAGCAGTGGCAGGCGCAGCGGCGCAAACGGCTTTCCCGCCCGGAATCCATCGAGGTGTTGCTGGGGGACTTCGAGGTGCAATTTAGCGGAAGTGACCGGGTGCGCGTGATCGTGGTGCAGTACTACCGCTCGGATCGGTACAGTGATACGGTGCGTAAGCGCTTTCAGCTGATTCGCACCCCGGATGGCTGGAAGATCCTGACAGAAAAGACTATCGAGGTACTCTAATTGAGGCGGCGGCAGACTCTGGTACAACTTCTCTCCGTAGCGCTGCTGGCGCTGCCGCTGGCGATATACGCGGTGCAGCAGGGTGGGATTGGGGACGGCATTGCCCCGCCTGCCGAGGCCTTGCAGGAGATCGGTTCGCGTCAACAGCTCTTCGCCCAGGCAATGCAGCGGCTGGAGCAGCGTCTGCAGACCTATCCATCCGATTATGAGGCGAGCCTGTTAATCGCCCTGTTGCGGTTTAAGTCCGGCGATCTGGACGGCGCCCTGACGGGCATGCGCGAACTAACCCGGCGTGAACCTAAATTCCACCTGGCGCACCTGATTGAAGGCGACATGCTGCTGGCCCAGGCACGGGTGGTCAGTGACATCGGCAGCGCCCCGGTACTGGGTGAGGGCAGCGCCGCCAGTGATGAAATCTCGCAACTGCGGGAGGAGGCGGAGGCGCGTCTTCGTGCCTATCTGGATACCCTTCCCCAGGGGCGTTTGCCGCGGCCTCTGCTATGGCTGGACCAACGGATTGATACTGCGCTGGTGGTGGATAAGACCGGACACCGTCTCTACGTATATCGTCGCGGCGACAATGGCGTACCGCAATTGCTGCACGACTACTATGTCAGTACCGGCAAGCTGGACGGCAACAAGCGTAGCAGCGGCGATCTGCGCACCCCGGAGGGGGTCTATTTCATTACCAGTCATATCCCGGACGAGAAGTTGCCGGACCTCTACGGTATCGGTGCCTATCCGATGAACTATCCCAATGAGTGGGACCGCCACCAGGGTAAGACCGGCTACGGTATCTGGTTGCACGGTACCGAAAACGCTTTCTATAGTCGGCCGCCGCTGGATAGCGAAGGCTGTGTGGTGTTGCCTAATTTGGACCTGCAAAACGTCGAGCAGTATCTACGCCCGGGCGTGACACCGATTATCGTCGCTGAACGGGTGCTGTGGTTGGAGCGCGAGGCATGGATGGATCTGCGCGACGAATTGGCGCAGGCCATCGAGTCGTGGCGCAGCGACTGGGTCGGGGCCGATGTGGAGCAGTACTTAAACCACTATGCGCCTGACTTCTGGAGCGGACGACAGGATCTGGCTGCATGGAAGGTGCACAAGCGACGTGTCGCTGCGGGCAAGCAGTGGCAGAAGGTGGATATTTCCGAACTCTCTTTCTTCGCCTATCCACAGACCGCGAGTCGAGAGAGGGAGATGGTGGTGGCGCAGTTCCATCAGCGCTACGACTCCAACAACTACAACAGCGAGATGAACAAGACCCTCTATCTGGTTAAGGAAGATGGGCGGTGGCAGGTCTTATACGAAGGCGGCCACTAACCTATCCCACTGTATTGTTATCCCCCTCCAGCGAAACATCCCACAGGCAGACCCGGTTACGCCCTTCCCGCTTGGCCTGATAGAGCGCCTGATCTGCCCATTCGATGACCATATCGACAGTCGCTTCAGGCCGATGAGCGGCCACTCCGATGGAGGTGCTGATTTTGATCGATTGCCCTGCCTCCTCACCGAAATCGAGCTGTTCGATACTGTGGCGCAGACGCTCCATAGCCATTACCGCATGCTGGATATCCGTCTGCGACATACTGATGAGGAACTCTTCGCCGCCATAGCGAAACAGTTGATCGCCAGGACGGAGGTTATTGCGGATGTGTTGCGCAATCTGTTTGAGAACGCGGTCGCCTATCTGATGACCAAAGCGATCATTGATCGCTTTGAAATGATCCAGATCCATCATTGCCACACTGTTGGTGGTATGGTCACGTGCCACCTGCCAGTGTTGCGCACTCAGGTGACGGTACATACCGACACGATTATTGGCGCCAGTGAGATGATCGAGATTGAACAGTTGGCACTGTAACTCCTGCTTTACTACATCCAGTTCGGTTCGCATCTGTTTGAGCGCGTCAGCGAAACAGTCGTATTGTTCCGGCGAAGCCTTGCCTTCACGGGCGATGTTCTGCAGCAAAGCCGTTGCCGCACTGTGCATCCTGTGGTGGTTGCGTTCGATACTTTCGAAGGTATGATGCTGGCGTAATTTTCCCGCGTTGCCGTGATAAAGCCACTGACCAAACTGACAGTGACGATGGGCATCATCGTTCAAGTCTGCGGAATCATGCTCCAGCTGACAGAGCATGGTGCGTTGCAGGTCTTCGTGCCAATGTTGATGGAAGCTGATGGCGTTATCGATTTGTTCGATTATTGTTATAAGTTCTTCCTGTGTGGCGTCTAGCAAATTGGTTCCCCCCTATTCCCCCGGCACAAGAATACACGAGTTATTGTGGATGCCAACTCCCCAGTTGTTTTTCCAATAAACGGCTTAATTTTCCCGCTACGGATTCGATGGACTCGTGAACGTCCAGCTGCTTTAACGAGGTCACGCCCAGGCCGCTGTAGCCACAGGGATTGATTCGGCTGAACGGTTCCAGGTCCATGTCGACGTTAAGGCTAAGACCGTGGTAGCTGCCGTTACGCTTTATCCGCAGCCCCAGGGCGGCGATCTTGTCGCCATTGACGTAGACGCCTGGTGCCGCGTTACGGCGGGTTGCCTTGATGCCGTATTCCTGTAGCAGGTCGATGACGGTCTGTTCGATCAGTGAGACCAGCTGTTTGACCCCTAGCTGGCGGCGGCGCAGATCGATCAGCAGATACACGATTAACTGTCCGGGGCCGTGGTAGGTCACCTGGCCGCCGCGATCAGTCTGTGTCAGTGGAATGTCGCCGGGATTCAGCAGATGCTCTGTCTTGCCGTTCCTTCCCTGAGTAAACACCGGCGGATGTTGCAGCAGCCAGATTTCGTCGTTGGTTTCCTCGTTGCGCTCGGCGGTAAAGCGGCGCATGGCGTCGAAGGTTTCCTGGTAGTCGACCAGGCCGAGATGGCGAAAGTGTATGGGCAGCATCGGGGTGACGCCTTTAGAGCGCCATCAATACCTGTTCGCAGGCTGTCAGTTCGCGGTAGATGTTGTCGAGCTGATCACGGCTGGTGGCGGTGACGGTCACGGTCACCGCGAGATATTTGCCGCCCTGACTGGCGCGGCTTGCGACTGCACTTTCAGCCAGATCGGGGGCGTGTTTGCGTACCAGTTCCACCACCAGGGTTTCGAAGGCGCCATCGTCGATACCCATCGCCTTGATCGGGAAATGGCAGGGGAATTCCAGCAGGGTTTCCTGTTCTGACATGGCTTACTGGAACAGCAGGATGGTGTTGTCCTTGAGGCTTTGCCACAGGCCGCCCTCGGCAACCTGCTGCAACGCCACCAACGGACGTTCGACGATAGCATCGTCGCCCAGCGTAACGCTAACATTGCCCAACTGTTGTCCGGCGCTGATCGGGGCGATCAGGGTCTTGCTGATGCTGAGCGATGCGTTGAGCGATTTGTATTGTCCGCGGGGGACGGTGACATAGAGATCGCTGGAAAGGCCAAGCGGCAGGTTTTCGCTCTCGCCCTTGTAGATGCGCATCTCTTTCAGCGGGGTATTGGCAGCGTAAAGGCGGTGTGTTTCGTAGAAACGGAAACCGTAGTTGAGCAGCTTCTGGCTCTCCTGAGCACGGGCTTTTTCGCTGTTGGTACCCATGACGACCGAGATCAGACGCATCTCGTCACGCCTGGCTGAGGCGACCAGGCAGAAGCCGGCTGACTCGGTGTGACCAGTCTTCAGGCCATCGACGCTCTCGTCACGATCCAGCAGCAGGTTGCGGTTGCGCTGGGTGATATTGTTGAAGGTGTACTGTTTGATCGAATACCACTTGTAGTATTCCGGGAAGTCCCGGATCAACGCAGCTGCCAGCTTCGCCATATCGGTCGGCGTGGTGTAGTGATCCGCATGGGGCAGACCCGTGCTGTTGATGAAGTGGGTGCCGCCGAGACCGAGGTTTTTCGCATGGGCGTTCATCAACGGCACGAAGTTGTCTTCACTGCCTGCGACGAATTCGGCCAGCGCCACACTGGCATCGTTGCCCGACTGGATAATCATGCCATGCAACAGGTCACGTACGCTGACCTCCTTGCCCACCTCGATGAACATCCTTGAGCCAGGCATGCGCCATGCCTTTTCGCTGATTCGCACCATATCGTCAAGGCCGATATGCCCGGTTTCAATCTCGTGGAATACCACATAGGCGGTCATCAGCTTGGTCAAGCTGGCTGGCTCCAGGCGCTGCTCCGCATTGCTGGAGGCGAGGATCTGCCCGCTGTGGTAATCCATCAGCACAAAGCCGCTGGCGGCGAGGCGCGGCGGAGAGGGGATCAGGGAAGGTGCAGCCGTCGCCATGCTGGCGGCGATTAACAGGAACAGGGCTGTGAGTTTGCTCAATAGGCGCATGATGCTGGTGTCAGTCGTTGCAAAAAGGAGGAAAAACAGCGGTATTTTAACGGCTTGGGCCGGGGAAATGTAGTCCGCTGGTCAGTCGATGACGATAGTCGGCACGCCAATCCCCAGATCGTTAATCTGCGCGGCGATGCGATCCGCCTCATCCACGGTCTTGAGCGGGCCGATGCGCACCCGGTAGATGTCACGTCGATCCACGGTGGTACGTTGTATGGCGGCGGCATTGACGTTATTCAACAGCAGTTGCGCACGCAGCGATTCAGCGTTGTTTAGTTCGATAAAGGAACCGAGCTGCAGATAAAGGTGGGGGGTACTTACCGCAACATGGGTCACCGGAGCCCGGTCTGAGGCAACGCGGGTGGCTGGGATCGTTGGCTGTCCCGGTTCGACGGTGCGGATCTCTACCAGCCCGGTACCGTTGGCGGTGATGCCCAGCTTTTTTGCCGCGGTATAGGAGAGATCGATGATGCGGTTTTCATGAAACGGCCCCCGGTCGTTGACACGTACCGTGACCTGTCTGCCGTTTTGCAGGTTTGTGACCTGAACATAGCAGGGGATAGGCAGGGTTTTATGTGCCGCGGTCATGGCGTACATGTTGTAGGTTTCGCCGTTGGAGGTCTTTTTGCCGTGGAATTTGTTGCCATACCAGGAGGCGATGCCGCGCTCGATGAAGCCCGTGCTGCTTTTTAGTACATGGTAGCGTTTGCCCAACACCACATAGCTGGTGGGATTGCCAGCACGGGTGCGCTGTTCGTGCTTGGGTACCGCATCGGGTATGTGTGAGACGTCGACCGGCTTGCTGGGGCCGCTATCACGACCAAAGCTGCACGCTGCAAGGGTACAGGCTAATGTTGCAGTGAAAACAAGGCGTACGGTCAGTTGTGGCTTAACTGTTGGCATCACTAATCGGCACTGCCCCCGTGGTGCGTTTTGCCGCGGCGCGGGTGGTGCGGATTGCCTCGCCCAGTTGATACACCGCCATGGCATACAGTGGACTGTGATTATACCGGGTGATGACGTAGAAGTTGTGCAGCGTTACCCAGTATTGCTGTTGGCCTGGGCTGCTCTCGAGGGCAATCAGCGCCACTTCACTATCATCAGTGTAGTTGTTCTGGGCTTTTACCCCCAATGTTTTCAGTTTGCTGAACGGCACCGAGGGTTTGTATCCCTCGTCGAGCAGCGTCTGCGGCGGAGTGCCGTTAAGGGTGGCGCGACTGGCGATCGGTTCGCCCTTATGCCAGTGATGGCGGTCAAAATAGTTAGCTACGCTGCCGATGACGTCGCTGGTGTTATCCCATAGATCGCGCTGGCCGTCTGTGTCGAAATCGACCGCGTAGCTAAGGAAACTGCTGGGCATGAACTGCGGCATACCCATCGCCCCGGCGTAAGAGCCGGTGAACTGTAATGGGTCGCGTTTCTCTTCGCGGGTCATCAGCAGGAAGTTCTCCAGCTCCTGACGGAAGAAGGATGCCCTTGGCGGATAATCGAAGGCCAGGGTGCTGAGGGCGTCGAGTACGCGGTAGTTGCCGCTGTGACGACCGAAGCGAGTCTCCACACCGATGATGGCGACGATAATCTGTGGCGGTACACCATACTGCTTCTCGGCACGGGCCAGCAGTTTTTCGTGGCGGTTCCAGAACTTTACCCCTTCGCGAATCCGGTCAGCGGTGACAAAGATTGGGCGGTACTGGTACCAGGGTTTGCTCTCTGCCGGGCGGCTGATCGCCTCAATGATAGTCGGCTTGTGTTCGACGCCTGCGAACAGCTTTTCCAGTTCTTTCGGTTTGAATTTGTGTTTCTTGGCCATCTCCTGGATGAAGCTGCGGCTCTCCGGGAAACGGTCGATGAAATCACGGGCCTGGGCCGTGGCACTGATAGTGACGAGAAGCAGGAGAAAAAAACGTTTCACAACAAT
Organism: Thiohalomonadaceae bacterium; assembly: GCA_050299175.1. Taxonomy (GTDB): domain Bacteria; phylum Pseudomonadota; class Gammaproteobacteria; order Thiohalomonadales; family Thiohalomonadaceae; genus JAPHTQ01. Next base: position 7,817 of record JBNKVM010000030.1, on the reverse strand, counting down.
TAGTTCTTCAATAATTTTCGATGAGTGTGGATAGACATGAGGATACCGAAAGAGGCCATCAAGGTCACCATGGAACTGCCGCCAAAACTGATCAGGGGCAGGGGGACGCCGACCACTGGCAATAAGCCGCTGACCATGCCGATATTGACGAAGAAGTAAACCATGAAGGTCATCGTCAGGCCACCAGCGAGGAGGCGCGAATAGGTATCCTGGGCCTGGGTGGCGATGATCAGGCAGCGCAGCACGATAAACAGATAGACGGCAAGCAGCAGCAGTGCCCCCATCAAACCGAACTCCTCGCTGAACACGGCGAAGATAAAATCGGTATGGCGCTCGGGCAGAAACTCCAGGTGTGACTGGGTACCGTTGAGCCAGCCCTTGCCGTAGATGCCGCCGGAGCCGATGGCAATCTTTGACTGGATGATGTGATAGCCGGCACCGAGCGGATCACTTTCGGGGTTAAGGAAAGTAAGTACCCGACGGCGCTGGTAGTCGTGCATCCCGAATTGCCATAACACCCAGGCCAGCGGCATGGCTAGCAGCGAGGCGATACCCATAAAGCGCCAGCTCAGTCCGGCAAACAGGAGGACGAAAAAGCCGGAGCTGGCGATCAGCAGTGCGGTGCCCAGATCGGGTTGTTTGGCGATCAGCAGCGCAGGGACCATGAATATGGTTAGTGCGGTTAATATCTGGGGAAATCGGGGCGGCAGGCTCTTTTCCGCAAAATACCAGGCCACCATCATCGGCACCGCCAGCTTCATCAACTCTGACGGTTGGAAGCGGATGCCGCCGAAACCGAGCCAGCGCTGCGCACCCTTACCGACCTCACCCAAAATAAGTACCGCGATCAGCATGATCAGCCCTAGGCCGAAGATCCAGTGGGTCCAGCGCAGCAGGGTATCTGGTGAGACCTGAGCCAGCAGTAACATGGTGCCAAAGGAGATCACCAGGCGGGTGACCTGGCGCCACATCTGGGTTTCGTTCTGTCCCGTGGCACTGAACAGGATCACCAGGCCGATCCCGGCCAGTAGTAACAGCGCCATCAGCAGAGGCGGGTCGAGGTGGAAGCGGCGGAAGATGCTATGACTGGCCGAAGCGTCACTGAGCAGCATGGCTGTTCTCTCCCAAAGTGCGAATTTCTTTCATGTAGCGTGCGATGACCTTGCCAGCGATGGGTGCGGCTACTGCACCACCACTGCCGCCATTCTCCACAATTAGTGCGACGGCGATTTTTGGATCATCGACCGGGGCAAAAGCGATGAACAGGGCGTGGTCACGCAGGTGTTTTTCAATGTCTTCAGCTACGTACTCCTCGTCTTGCTTAATGCCGAAGACCTGGGCAGTGCCGGTTTTGCCTGCGATTTCGTAGTCGATGCCATAGCCGATGCGTCGTGCAGTGCCCGTGGGGCTGTGTACCACCTTGGACATGGCGCGTTCGATACGCCACCAGTTGCCTGCTTCGTTGATCGGTACCTCGTTGAACAGCGTCGGCGGCATTGAGTTGAGGGTATGTGTGGCCGGGTTTTCAATACCACTGACCACGGTCGGTTTCATCAGTTTGCCACGTGAGGCGAGGGTGGCGGTGGCGTTGGCCAGTTGCAGTGGGGTGGCAAGGAAGAAGCCCTGCCCGATACCTGTGATCAGAGTCTCGCCGGGAAACCACGGTTCGCGACGTGCCCGTCGTTTCCATTCCCGCGACGGCAACAGGCCGTCGGCATCGCCACCGATATCGATACGCGTCTCCGTACCAAAGCCGAAGTTGGCCAGGTAACTGGAGATATTGTCGATGCCCAGATTCAGCGCCAGATCGTAGAAGTAGACGTCGCAGGATTCGACAATGGCACGGGTCAGGCCGATTACGCCGTGGCCCTCTTTTTTCCAGTCGCGATAGTGGCGCTCGTCGTTTTTCAGCAGGTAGTAGCCGGTGCAGTTGACCGTATCCAGGGTGGTGACGGTGCCCAGTTCCAGCCCCGCCAGGCCGACAAAGGGCTTGGTGGTGGAGCCAGGTGGATATTGGCCGCGCAGGGCACGGTTGAACAGCGGCTGGTCGCGTGAGGTGCTGAGCAACTGGTAGGCGGCTAGCGGGATGCCATTAACGAACAGGTTGGGGTCATAGCTGGGGACGCTGACCAGGCTGAGCACCGCACCGGTGCCGGGTTCGATGGCGACCAGTGCGCCACGCTCTTCACCGAAGGCCTGCTCTGCAGCCCGCTGCAGCTCGATATCGAGGTTGAGGTAGAGGTTCTGTCCCGGCGTCGGTGGGGTGTATTCCAGTACCCGTAGCACCCGGCCACGGGCGTTGGTCTCAACCTGCTGGAAGCCGACGTTACCGTGAAGCAGAGCCTCGTAGCTTTTTTCCACGCCGATCTTGCCGATGTAGTTGGTGGCGGCGTAGTTGGTTGGGTCGAGCTTGCGCAGTTCCTGTTCGTTGATCCGGCCAACGTAACCGACCGAGTGGGCGGTAAGGTGCCCTAGCGGGTAGTGGCGGGTGAGAGTCGAGTTAATCTCCACCCCTGGCAGGCGGTGGTTGTTGACCGCGATCAGCGCCACCTCTTCGTCGCTGAGGCGGAAGCGTAGCGGCACCGCCTCGAAGCGACGGCTGCGTTTCAGTTCATCGCGGAAACGGCTGATGTCTTCATCGCTGACCTCGATCAGGTCAGCGACATGCTTGAGAGTCGCATCCATATCCTCCACCCGTTCCTGCACGATCTCCAGGCTGAAGGTGGGCAGGTTCTGCGCAAGCAGTACACCGTTGCGGTCGTAGATCAGTCCGCGAGTGGGGGCGATAGGTTGTAGCGAGACGCGGTTGTTGGTGGAGAGGGTGGTGAAATGTTCGTGACGCATTACCTGGAGGTAGAACATGCGCGTGATGAGCACGATAACCAGAGCAACGGTAAAAACGGCACCGAGGATGGCACGGTTAAGAAAGAGTTGGCGCTCCCGGTAGGGATCTTTTATCAGTGTGTGTCTTGCACGCACTCTAGCTTACCCGGAATTTGCGGCGGATATCCCTCAGGATCAGGAACAGCCACGGCCACAGCAGCATGCTGATAAAGGCAGGTAGCCAGTGCTGCAGTCCCCGCGGTGCCTCACCGAGGAAGCCATTGATCCATACTACCAGTAACTGTTGCAATAGCAGCAGCATCAACACGATCAACGCCTGCTGTGCCAGCGGGTAGACCCGCATGCGTTGATGCAGGTGCAGTGTGACGTAGGCGATTATCGCCAGAGCCATCGCGAACTGGCCAAGTACCGCGCCGTGAATCACATCAAGCAGCAGCCCGGCGATCCAGGCAAAACCGATACCCACCCGATCCGGCAGTGCCATACACCAGTAGATGAGGACCATGGTGACCCATTCCGGGCGCAGGTATTCGCCCCAGCCGGGTAGTGGCACCATCGTCAGCATCAGCGCGATGACAAAGCTGAGGGCAATAATCCAGCCGCCGTTGTGGGTCGGGCCCATTATTGTGCCTCCTTTCCGTTCTTTTCCGGCCAGACCAGCAGTACCTCACGGGCGCGGCCCAGGTGAGCCAGCGGTGTGGCGGTGATGCGGGCGTAGGGCTGGCTCGGGTCACGGGTGATGCTGGCAACGGTAGCCACCGGGTAACCTGGCGGGAAGCGCAGGCCGAGGCCTGAGGTGACCAACAGGTCGCCTTCGCGGATATCGGCATTATTCGGCAGGTGGGGTACATCGAGCCGATCCGATTCACCCGTGCCCAGGGCGATGGAGCGCAGGCCGTTACGGTTCACCTGTACCGGGATGGCGTGGTTGGGATCGGTGATCAGCATCGCGGTGCTGCTGAAGGGTGAAACGTGAATGACCTGGCCCATCACTCCTTGGGCATCGAGCAGCGGATGGCCTTCGAAGACGCCATCGTTACTGCCTTTGTTGAGCAGGAGCTGATGGCGAAACGGATCGAAATCGACGGACAGCAGTTCGGCAATCAGCACTCGTTCCCAGCGTCGGTCGGAAGATTGCAACAGGGCGCGCAAGCGTTCGTTTTCGGTCTCCAGCGCTTCCATCCGCTGTAGCCGGAATTCCAGCTCCAGTTGCTTGGCACGCAGTTCGCTGTTCTGTTTAAGCAGGGTTTCGTGGCTGGTGAATGTTTCGTCGGCCCAGTCGGTGAAGGAGAAGGGCATGTTGACCAGATACTGGATCGGGTAGAGCACCACGGAGATGCTGGAGCGGATGCCCTCCAGTGCATGCTGGCGGTGATCCAGGGTCATCAGGGCAATAGAGGCGAGCACCAGGGCAGCGACACGTACGCTGATCGACGGACCACGGGCAAACAGCAGTTTGATGGCGCACCCCCCTTCTGCAGGAAGTCTGAATTGTTATGGATGGGGCGGCGCTGTTCGCCGCCCGGCGCGGGCTACTCCAGCGCGAAAATATCGCCGCCGTGCTCGTCCATTAGCTCAAGGGCGCGGCCGCCGCCACGGGCAACGCAGGTCAGCGGATCTTCAGCAATGATGACCGGCAGGCCGGTCTCTTCCATCAACAGGCGATCCAGATCGTGCAGTAGTGCACCACCACCGGTCAGCACCATACCGCGCTCGGCGATGTCGGCGCCCAGTTCCGGCGGGGTCTGCTCCAGAGCGGTTTTGACCGCACTGACGATCCCGGCGAGGGGTTCCTGCAGCGCCTCGAGGATCTCGTTGGAGTTGAGGTTGAAACTGCGCGGGATGCCTTCCGCCAGGTTACGTCCACGGACCTCTGCCTCACGTACCTCGGTGGTGGGGTAGGCAGTGCCGATTTCGTGTTTGATTCGTTCGGCAGTCGATTCGCCGATCAGGGTGCCGTAGTTACGGCGGACATAGCTGATAATCGCCTCGTCGAAACGGTCGCCACCGATACGCACGGAGTTGGAGTAGACGATGCCGTTGAGGGAGAGTACCGCGATCTCGGTAGTACCACCGCCGATATCTAGCACCATGGAACCGCTGGCCTCGGAGATGGGCATACCGGCGCCAATGGCGGCGGCCATCGGCTCTTCAATGAGGTAGACTTCGCGTGCGCCCGCCCCGGCGGCAGATTCCTTGATCGCACGGCGTTCGACCTGGGTGGCACCGCAGGGAACACAGATCAGAACACGGGGACTGGGTTTGAAGGCTTTGAACTTGTTTTCGTGCACCTTGCGGATAAAGTGCTGCAGCATTTTTTCGGTGACGGTGAAGTCGGCGATAACGCCGTCTTTCATCGGGCGGATGGCGATGATGTTGCCGGGTGTGCGTCCCAGCATCGCCTTGGCCTCAACGCCGACAGCGGCGATCCGTTTGGGATTATTGGGACCGGCTTCCTGACGAATGGCGACCACCGAAGGTTCGTTGAGAACGATTCCTTCGCCACGCACATAGACCAGAGTGTTTGCCGTACCGAGATCGATAGAGATGTCGTACGAGAACATCCCCTTAAAACGCCCCAAAATACCCATAGATTTCCGCCGTTATGTCTGTTGTCAGATGTACTACATCAGGAAAGAACGCACTAATTTAGCAATCTGCCGGGTCTTTGGGCAAGGACATATATGTGATAAGTTTCCTCTTTTTACGCAATACCCCTAATCTGGAGCATCCCGATGGCACTCGATAGAAGCGATGTGGAGAACATTGCGCACCTGGCGCGTCTCAAGATCAGCGAGGCAGACGTTCCCCTCTATGCCGAAAATCTCTCCAATATTCTCTCCCTGGTGGAGCAGATGAACGCGGTGGATACCTCCGGCGTGACCCCGATGGCGCACCCTCTGGAGATGGCTCAGCGCCTGCGTGAGGATGCGGTTACCGAGGAAAACCAGCGCGACCATTTCCAGGCCCACGCGCCAGCGGTGGAGAACGGCCTGTTCCTGGTACCCAAGGTCATCGAATAATCCAGCTTCGCTCGAATTCAGGGAAATAGCATGCACAACAAAACCATTGCCGAACTGGCCGCCGGACTGAAAAGCGGTGACTTCTCCAGTGAGGAACTGACCCGCGCCTTTCTTTCGCGCATCGAAAGCCACAACGGCGAACTGAACAGTTTTATCACCGTGACTGACGAGATCGCCCTGCAGCAGGCGAAGGCCGCAGATCAGCGTATTGCGGCGGGTGATACCGCGCCGCTGACCGGCGTACCCCTCGCTCACAAGGACATCTTCTGCACTAACGGAGTACGCACCTCCTGCGCTTCGAAGATGCTCGATCCATTTATCGCACCCTATGATGCGACGGTGATCAGCCGTTTCCAGAGTGCCGGTGCGGTGATGCTGGGCAAGACCAATATGGATGAGTTTGCCATGGGCTCCTCCAATGAAACCAGTTTCTATGGCCCGGTGAAAAATCCGTGGGACACCGCTGCGGTACCCGGCGGCTCTTCCGGCGGTTCCGCGGCGGCGGTGGCGGCGCGCCTGGCGCCCGGTGCGACCGGTACAGACACCGGCGGTTCCATCCGTCAGCCTGCGGCGCTTTGCGGTATCACCGGATTGAAACCGACCTACGGTCGGGTCTCCCGCTACGGCATGATCGCCTTTGCCTCTTCGCTGGATCAGGCGGGACCAATGGCACGTACCGCCGAAGACTGCGCGTTGATGCTCGGCGCCATGGCCGGTTTCGATCAGCGCGATTCCACCTGTGTCGATCGTGATGTGCCCGATTACAGCGCCGGACTGAATAACGATCTAAAAGGTTTGAAGATCGGTCTGCCGAAGGAGTACTTCGGCGAGGGTCTCGATGTGGACGTCGCCAAAGCGATCGACACCGCTATTGAGGAGTACAAAAAGCTCGGTGCCGAGGTGGTGGAGATTTCGCTGCCTAATACCAATCTGGCGGTACCGACCTACTACGTCGTTGCTCCGGCAGAGTGTTCCTCCAACCTCTCGCGGATGGACGGGGTGCGTTTTGGTCATCGCTGTGATGATCCAAAGGATTTGGAAGACCTCTACAAACGTTCCCGCGGCGAAGGCTTCGGTCCTGAGGTGAAGCGTCGCATTATGGTCGGCACCTATGCGCTCTCTTCCGGTTACTACGACGCCTACTATCTGAAAGCGCAGCAGTTGCGCCACCTGATCTCCGACGATTTCAAGAAGGCCTTCGAACAGGTCGATGTAATCATGGGCCCGACCTCGCCGACCACTGCCTTCAACCTGGGTGAGAAGAGCGACGATCCGGTGGCCATGTATCTGGCCGATATCTACACCATCGCGGTCAACCTCGCCGGGCTGCCCGGCATGTCGGTGCCCTGCGGTTTTGTCGGCAAGCGACCGGTTGGTCTGCAGATCATCGGCAACTATTTCGACGAAGCACGCTTGTTGAACGTGGCGCACAAATACCAGCAGGCGACTGACTGGCACAGCAAATCACCGGAGGGGTTTTAAGCGATGGAATGGGAAGTTGTCATCGGTTGTGAGATCCATACCCAACTCGCCACCAACTCAAAGATCTTTTCCGGTGCTGCCACCGCCTACGGTGCGGAACCGAATACCCAGGCCTGCGCCGTTGACCTCGGGCTGCCCGGTGTGCTGCCGGTATTGAATAAGGAGGCGGTGCGTATGGCGGTAATGTTCGGCCTGGCGGTGGACGCCGAGATCGGCAAGCGTTCTGTCTTTGCACGTAAAAACTATTTCTACCCCGATTTGCCCAAGGGCTATCAGATTTCCCAGTTTGAGCTGCCTATCGTTGGCAAGGGGCATCTGGAGATAGAACTGGAAGACGGTGTCACCAAACCGTTGGTATTACCCGTGCTCATCTGGAAGAGGATGCGGGCAAATCATTGCACGAGGATTTCCATGGCATGACCGGCATCGACCTCAACCGTGCCGGTACCCCGTTGCTGGAGATCGTCT
>JBNKVM010000029.1:0-3330 GCA_050299175.1 Thiohalomonadaceae bacterium | reverse complement strand
CCAGATTATGTTGTTGTGGGTGAGATCGAGGTCATTCCCTAGAATAGACTAATTTCAGTACCTAATTTTCGCCCAAAATAGGGCACATTTACAAAAGACACATGACAAGCGACAGTTTCCTGAGCAAGATTAAAGGTACCCAAACCTAAGGCTTGCAAAGGAGAACTGTCGCCATGACAAAGTATACTCGAATCTCGGCCCGTGCTGGGCTGGCTGCACTCGGCCTGTGGATCAGGCAAAAGGGTATCTGGAAAGTGGTTGAAGAAGCGGTTGAAATCAAGCAGAAAGTCATCAAGGATACGCCGCTCGAAAAGCTGCTGGATGCGTTCATCAATATACTGGCGGGTGGGCAGGGAAATGTGGAAGTCAACATCCGTGTCAGGCCGGATGAGGGATTGCAACGTGCCTTCGGACGGAAACGATGCGCAGAACAGTCGGTGATCAGCGAAACGCTGAACTGCTGTGAGGCAGAAACGGTTGAACAGATGCATCAGGCGATGCAGAGCATTTTTGAGCAGCACAGCCGGGCGTTTCGGCATGACTACCGGGCGCAGTGTCTGGTGCTGGATGTGGATACCAGCGGGATGCCAGCGGGCAGGCAGGGCGAAGCAGTGACCAAAGGCTATTTTCCCGGCACTAAGAACAAACGTGGTCGCCAGTTGGGACGTGTAATCGCCACGCTGTATGATGAAATCGTGGAAGAACAACTTTACAGCGGCAAGCGCCAGTTGGATAAAAGTCTGATTGATCTGGTTAAGGCGGCTGCGGCTACACTGCATCTGGATGGTGAGCGACGGACACGCTGTATTGTGCGGCTTGATGCTGGCGGCGGGACAGTGGAGAATATCAACTGGTTGTTGAATGAGGGCTACCAGTTGCTGGCAAAGGTCAAACACTGGAAACAGGCCGCCAAGCTCGCCCACTCGGTGTCTGTCTGGTACCCTGACCCAAAGATTGCGGGCCGAGAAGTCGGTTGGATTGAAGTTCCTTATGCCTTTGACCAACCAACGCGCCAACTGGCGATCCGCAACCTGAAAAAGGATGGTGAGTGGGGTTATCATGCCCTGGTCTTTACCCTCACTGATGAACAGCTCTTCTGGCTGGCTCGCCAGCCGGTTCTCTCCCAGCCCACCACTGACCAACTCCTTTTTACCGTGCTCGCTGCCTATGATCTGCGTAATGGCGGCATTGAAATCAGCTACAAGAACAGCAAACAGGGGCTGGGCTTCACTCGCCGCAACAAGCGTAAGTTCACCGCCCAGCAAATGCTGATCCTGTTGGCTCAGTTGGCCTACAATATCCTGACCTGGTTTCATGTCTCTCTGTCTACTGTCTCACAGCGTTTCCGGTCGTATGGAGCAATGCGCCTGATCCGTGACTTGCTGCATATTCCCGGTCTCATTGAATTGGACGAGCAAGGACACATCCTCCAGATTGTTCTATCTCGTCGACATCCGTTCGCGACTTATCTCGCCCAGACGTTCGCCTCGGATGATTTGTCCCTTATTTTGGGCGAAAATTAGGTACTGAATTTGGGATTATCCTAGAATCAATACGGTTCGGTTAAGGGTCAAATGGGCACCGGGTCAGTCCATAAAACAACAGCCTCTCGGAATGATTTGGTAGGCAGAGGTGGATGCCAGTGCTCCGGACGTTTGAGTTTGAAGTTCGACATTTTTCGTTTGACCACTCTCGGATTAGAACGGTTTTCACGCTCAGGTAGTTGAAATTGAGCGATGTCATGCAGTAAGCGGTTCCAGAGCAGTGGATGGTCAACAGGATCAACCAGTTGGAATTCGATCAAGGTATCACAAATCAGGCGGACCGAATTAATGAAGCTGAGCCTGTCCGGGTCGAGCTCGTGAGTGAGCGCGGCTTCATGCATAATGGACCGGACAACAAAATGAGCGAGCAGCAAGGCATACAACTCCTGGATGATGCCAAGGGGTTTGAGAGAGCGCAGCGGGTGATTAACCAGTCGTTGATGGGTATCGATTTCATCAATCGCGATTTCGACTTCCCACCGCTCATGGTACAGGCAAACCAGGTCCAGCACCGGGTACAGGTCAGGATGCAGCAGCGTGGTAATCAGGCGGTGATGTTCACCATAACCGGGGCGGTTGGGGTCATCCAGTTTGTATTCGATAATACGAACCAGCAGCCGTTCTCCGGTTTTGCGCCGCTGGTAGGTGCTGGGAGTGATATGCGCCAGCCACGAGCCATCCGGCAGGGTCAACAACCGCTGTGGCTTCACATGGGCAGGCAGTCGGGACAACACCTGTGCTTCCCGCTCCATCACACCCAGAAACATGTCAAAATCATGAAACCCACGGTCCCACATCACCAGCATATCGGCTTCCACCGAGCGCAGCAGTCGGAACCCGCCGACACGCTCAGATACGGCATATGGCCAGAAGCCCGCATCGAAAATGGCATGGGTACCGCATTCGCACAGATACACACCCTGCGTCTGCGGAAACGCGCTGTCGCCCCGGTCACCCTTTGCCCGGCCAAAGTAACGGCTGTTTTCCGGCGTATCGGGCAGAGTCTCTGTCGTGCCATCCAGCGCCACCAGCCGCAGTCCAAAGACAAAGGCACCGGGCGTGTCGGGCGTTGCCAGCGGGCGGCAGATGCGCTTGAACAACAGCTCCAGCGGTTTAGCTCCCAGTTTGTAGCGTGCCTCGCTGATAGAACTCTTGACCGCCACCTCATCCACTCCCACTGCGTGCAGCAGTCGCCACCCTTGCACCAATTTGACCAGCACATAATGCAAGCTCATCTGACACAACAGGTTCATCCCGATGCACAACAACACTACCAGCACAGCAGGCAATTTGCGCTTGCGTGTTTCTCTGACCTTGCATTTCTCAATAACCTCTTCTATTGTTTCTATTGGAACGTGGTCGGTGATGACTTCAACCGTGACCTCGTCACAAAATTGGCTGTCCGGCTCGATTTGTCGTATTCTGTATCCCATTGGATGACCTGTGTGTTTGCTTTTTTGTTTGGCAACATAAGCATGCCACACAGATCATCTTTTTGCTTAACCGAACCGTATTGGGTCTAAGCCCATATATCTACGCAACATAATAATTAGAGCAGAACCTATGCCACAGCCATCAGCAACTAACACCAACTTGACTGCCTGGATAGATTATCTGGATCAGCAGGGGAAAAGCCCTCGCACTATTGCTGCTTATCGACGGGGCATGCAGCATTTTGTGGAATGGGTTGAGCAAACGTATCACGAACCCTTTTCCATCTCCAAAGTGATCCCACGTGATGTACGGCATTGGAAATCCTACCAACAGACTGAGGAGAAGGTCTCAC
>JBNKVM010000028.1:0-74556 GCA_050299175.1 Thiohalomonadaceae bacterium | reverse complement strand
CGTTTGAGTAAGTCGGTGTCTTTACTTCGGTTATTTCGGTGGGGATGGAATTCAGAAGCCAAGAACGACAGTGCCGGAGTCGCAAGCGACTCCGGCACTGTTGGCTATGAGAATAAAACTCTAACGACTACTACCGTGTTTTTTCTCGCGCTGTATGTACTTCAACATCCGTCTACTGTCGCTCTGGGCTTGTTCAATAAGCTCCTCAAGCATGGCGGCAGTCATCGAGATAGTGTCGTCCATTTTAGTGTCAGCAGTTTGCAGCAGGCAGGCCATGGCTTTGGCTCGGTCTAGCCGATCGATGATACGAACATGTAGATCGAGCAGGGAGACAGTCTGGACGTTGTTGCCTTTGTCGTAATCGTCACCGTCTTCGCGGACTTGCCAGGAGGCGGTACGGGCGGTGGATTGGGGATAGATAACATTGGTGTTTGCGTGTGACATTGTTTTTGCTCCTTGTCGTTCCGGCGTTATTGCCGGGTGGATGGAAGCTCAACGCAAAGCGGCCCCGATGTCGTTGAGACAGAAGGGCCGCTTGTCACACAACGGGCGATAATGATCATCGCCGGGTATGTTGTATACTCCATGCAGCCCTAAGGTCTGGCGTAAGCAGTCTTAGGGTTAGCCGGGCGGGGGATGGTGGTACATCCGTCGTCCGGCGCTTTGTTTTGAGCGGTGTTGCACTGTTCAAGTTATGGAGAAAGGGAGGGGGAGTCAAGGGAAAAATGCGGGGGAAATGAAAACAAATATTAAATATGAATTCCGACAAAGTGGTGCGTTGAGATCGCTGTTATTTACTGACACTAAATGTCTTCCCTATGTTGAACATCGCGACAGAAGTGTAGAAATTCGCAACAGCGGATCATTTGTAAGGAAGACTGGATTTCTCAACTGTAATGTCGGAACACCCGTTAAACCGTAAATAGTCTTTATATACTTCCACAGTGTTTGGGTTTTTTGGCCCGAGCCATATCTCTCTCACCGAATCCATCGGCACAGGCATAACTTTGTAATGGTAGATCACATTTCTGTGGATATCGAACTGCCGAACGTCGTCAAAAAAACTAAGAAGATACTCTTGGAATGTTATTGACCTATTTCTTCGACAGTTTTCGATATAGTTACAGAATATAGGCGCGTATATCAGTCTAACTTCTTTTTCTGGTGCGAACGCTTCGTGTTTGAGGCTTAATATTGTACAAATAACCTTAAATAAAAGTAGGCTTTTGCTCATTTCTTCGTTGTTTGGAATCAGGTGTTGAATGTCTGGAGAATATTTGAATCCTTCAGGAACATCGAACGGTTCAGTCAGCATGGCTTTCAACGCGATGGCTATCTCCTTTTTTGAATATTTGACCGCCTCATAACTCGAATAGATGAGTGTCTTGTAGAGCTGCGATATTTTGTTTTTGTCAAATGAGAGACCTACACCCGCTCCATCTTCCCCATAAAGCCTCCATTGATTCAGGTCATTAGCTAAAATTGACATTGAGAATACATAGGTGTTTCCCCTTAGTACTGACATGATTTCATCAGACGAAATCATTTCAATGGCAAAATCACGCCACTTTCGAATTTTGTCTGATGGTGCTCTCATCTTCTTCAAGTAGCGTTTAACCAGCCCACGCCCGTACTCAAATTCAGAAGTGTCATTCAATTTATTGATCGAACTAAAACGCAAATCAAGAACTTCAGATGTAGTATCAGCCTTCCGAATTTTTCCGAATAGAGTGTTGTATCCGTGATCTTTGATTTGAAGGGTCGGGGTCATGCCGCTGCTAGCGATTAGTCCATTGATTTCTCCAAGGATTTTTTCATGTATCTTCTTTTTCGGAGAAAGAAGTAGCGCAAAGGCAGCAGAGTTGCTTGTGTAATGATTGACTAGTGCCATTGATGGTGGTCTCGTAGTAGTCCTAACGACTTGCTCAGGCGCATCGTGCCTGAATGTATGAAAATGCGCCAAAGCTTCTCGGTATCACCTGAAATAATTGGTTAGCGCCTCACATTTAGGTTAATCATCTTCGAAAAGCCATCAATTGGTGGACACCATACCGTAGAAGAGATCAGCGTTGCCTCGGAGTTTGCTTGTGAGCGCAGTGGTGGGCGCTCTGGCCAGCTCTCTTCCACTGCCATAACCAAGATATCAGTGCCAAACTCAGATCTAGAACCACCGGGTAACAAATCCTTTTCCTGCGCACGAAATACATCCTTGAGAATTATGGGAGGACCAATGGTGGTTAATAATTGAAACCCATGGTCTGATAGTAGCCTACCTGGGTGAATTCGCGTGCACTTACTTAGTAGGATGATACTGAAATGATTTAGGCTAGATACGTCCCAACATCTCTCGCGTTGTCGGTCGCTTGTTTCCTCAATCCTGTGAAGCCTACATCCATCCGAAACCCCTCTGCGAATGTCGATGCTTTCGAGATATAGAGGCATGAATTCGCCTCTCTGGAGATTGAAGGGGTTTTCTTGCAACGCAAGTTTGTTTTCGTGCTGACGTCTTTTCTGTCCATCCTTGCTTGTTTCGTGCACCGTTCCATCCTTGTGGAAGGAAATGTGATCAGGGAGATAAACAGGCTCCCTCATTTCATGGGCGGGTGAGTACTTTTGTGCTGGTGTTCGACTTCCCCACGGATAGTGAAAGAACAGCTCGATTTTGCTCTGTGATGTTCGAATGGTGCCACCGGAGTAATAGGTTTCTCCGTCTCTAAAGACCAATTCAAAAGAGCTGGGCTTCATCTTTGCGTGTTAACAGTATGTTGGATGGATATCAAAGAGAATGTGGTGGGCGGAATCCCTAGTGCATGGCATTTCCGGTTATGTGGGCAGATTCCATTGTTCATAGTCATTCTCCCTGTTGTGTTTTGCGGTTATAGCACGTGAGTGAGGAGGGCTCAATTGTGGGAATTCGCTATTCGTTACAACGAAGCGGTTTTCAGGTCCGTCAATTCCGCCGAGTAGCGCAGTGGAGGGAGGAATAGCCCTTTAGGGTTGCGCACAGGAAGTACGCAACGTTGCAGTCAGGCCATGGACGGCCTGTCTGCAACGCCCGACCGGAATGAGCAACGCAGGGAACCCAGAAGGGGCGAGAATTTCGGGAGCGTTTCTTTGGGTACTTTCTTATCGCCATAAGAAAGTACCTCGCCCGCGGGGGCGAGACCCCGCTTTCAAATGCCGTTATCCGTCGCGAAGCGACACTAAAAAGACTAGTGTGCTGGTGTAGTTAAATGATATTCACACCTTCGTTTTCCAACATCTGAGTCAATCGTATCAACGGCAACCCAATCAGTGAATTGGGATCGTCGCCTTCCAGTTTCTCAAATAATGCAATCCCCAGTGCTTCGGACTTGAAGCTGCCTGCGCAGTTGTAGGGTTGTTCTGCCTTCAGGTAGTTGTCGATCTGTTCATCGGTGAGTTGACGGAAGTAGACATGGAACGGTTCGACGATGGTTTGTTCGTTTCCGGTTTCGCTGTTGTAGAGGCAGAGGCCGGTGTAGAAGGTGATGCGTTTGCCAGAGGCGTTACGCAGTTGTTGCATGGCGTTTTCGTGGTTGCCCGGTTTGCCGAGAATGGCTTCGCCGTTTACCGCAACCTGATCGGAGCCGATGATCAAACTGTTTGGGTGACGCGCTGCAACCGCTCTGGCTTTTTCGCTGGCGAGGCGGGCGACTAGTTGTTCCGGGGTTTCGCCTTCGTGGCGGGATTCGTCGATGTCCGGTGAATCGGTAACGAATTCCAGGTGGAGTTTTTCCAGCAGGGCCTTGCGGAAGGGGGAGGTGGAGGCGAGTACCAGTGTAGGCATGGTGATATCCGTTTTGATTTCACCGCAAAGACGCAGAATACGCCTTTGCGGTGAATCCGGTTTTATTCGATTTCAATCAACGCTTCGTCAGGGTTAACCCGGTCGCCTTTGGCAACGTGGATCGCTTTGATGGTGCCGGCGATCGGTGCCTGGATTTCTGCTTCCATTTTCATCGCTTCGGTCACCAACAGTGGCGCACCAGCTTCGACGGTCTGACCTTCTTCCACCAGTACTTCGACGACGCTGGCGGGCATGGAGGTGGTGACGTGTCCCTGTTTGCTGGCACGCGGACGCTGGCTTTCAGACGGTACCGGACGTGAGCCGCCGTTTTTGTCGTGCTCGGTGTAGAGTTCCTGCAGCACTTCGATGCCGACTTCTTCCGGTACACCGTCGACGGTGACGTAGAACGGACGGCTGTGTTGATCTTTATGGCCACTGCCGGTGACCTTGATGTGGTAGGTGTCGCCGTGCAGGGTGACCTTGAACTCGGTCGGTGTTCCTTCGATCTTGGCGTTCTCGGTCGGGATCGGTTCCAGCGGTTCGGGAACCAGATTGCCGTCGGCGCGGGCCTGCAGATATTCGCGACCCACTTCCGGGAACATGGCGTAAGTCAGAACATCTTCATCGCTTTTGGCCAGTTCACCGATCTCGGTTTGCAGGCGGTGCATTTCGTCGGGCAGCAGATCCGCCGGACGTTGAGTGATGACATCTTCGTTGCCGATCGCCTTTTGTCGTACCAGTGCGTTGACCTCACCCGGTGCCTGACCGTAACGACCCTGCAGGTAGAACTTCACTTCGTTGGTGATGCTCTGGTAACGGGTACCAGTGATCACGTTGAGTACCGCCTGGGTGCCGACGATCTGCGAGGTGGGGGTGACCAGCGGCGGATAGCCGAGGTCTTCACGTACGCGCGGGATCTCTTCCAGCACTTCATTAATACGTTTCAGCGCACCCTGTTCACGCAGCTGGTTGGCCAGGTTGGAGATCATGCCGCCCGGTACCTGATTGAGCTGCACACGGGTATCGACGCCGGTGTAGTCGCTCTCGAACTGGTGGTATTTCTTGCGCACTTCGTTGAAGTAGAAACCGACTTCCTGCAACTTGGCCAGGTCGAGGTCGGTATCGTTATGGGTGCCTTTGAAGGCGGCGACGATACTCTCGGTGGCCGGGTGGCTGGTGCCGCCAGCGAAGGCGGAGATGGCGGTATCGAAACCGCTACAGCCGTTTTCTACTGCCTTGAGGAAGCACATTTCGGAGAGGCCGGAGGTGGCGTGGCTATGCAGGTGCAGCGGAATGGAAACCGCCTGACTCAGGCCACGGAACAGCTCGGCCGCCGCGTAAGGGGTGAGCAGGCCTGCCATGTCCTTGACCACCACGCTCTCGCAACCCATCTCCTCGAACTGCTTCGCCATGGTGACGAAGGTTTCGGTGCTGTGGACCGGACTGGTGGTGTAGCTGATAGCGCCCTGGGCATGTTTGCCCGCTGCCTTGACCGCCTCGATGGAGGTTTCCAGGTTACGGATGTCGTTGAGGGCATCGAAGATGCGGAATACGTCGATGCCGTTGTCAGCAGCCTTCTGTACGACGGCGCGTACCACGTCATCGGAGTAGTGGCGATAGCCAAGCAGGTTCTGGCCGCGCATCAGCATCTGCAGGCGGGTGTTGGGCAGGGCCTTGCGCAGTTGGCGCAGACGCTCCCACGGATCTTCCTTCAAAAAGCGGATACAGGAGTCGAAGGTGGCGCCGCCCCAGACTTCCAGCGACCAGTAGCCGATAGCGTCCAGCTTGTCGCAGATCGGCAGCATATCTTCGGTGCGCATGCGGGTGGCGATGAGAGACTGGTGGCCATCACGCAGTACGGTTTCTGTAATGTTTACCTTCGGCATTGCTTGTTCCTTTACATTCCCATGGAGGCAGCGATGGCAGCGCCGATCACGGCGGCCAGTTCGCTGGTTGAGCGGCGCAGGTGGTACTGCACCAGTTCAGGGTGTTGGTCGACGAAACTGGTATCAAAGCGTCCCTTGCGGAATTCCTCGGATTTGAGGATCTCCTTGTAGTACGGGATGGTAGTCTTGATCCCGTTGACGCTGATGTCGTCCAGTGCGCGTGAAGCGCGGGCCAGCAGGCCTTCCCAGGTGGGCGCCCAGACGATCAGTTTGGCACACATGGAGTCGTAGTAGGGCGGGATCTCATAACCGGTGTAGATCGCCCCGTCGGTGCGTACCCCCGGACCGCCCGGCGCGTAATAGCGGGTAATACGGCCAAAGCTGGGGAGGAAACCGTTCTGCGGGTCCTCGGCGTTAATGCGGAACTCCATAGCGAAACCGCGTGGAGCGAGATTGCGACCGGAGATAGAGAGCTGCTCCCCCGCGGCGATGCGGATCTGCTCCTGTACGATGTCTACCCCGGTGGTCTCCTCGGAGATCGGGTGTTCCACCTGAAGGCGGGTATTCATCTCCATGAAGTAGACGGTGTCGTCATGGTCGAGCAGGAATTCGACGGTGCCCGCGTTTTCGTAACCGACCGCGGCAGCAGCCTTGACCGCAAGGTTACCGATGTACTCGCGCTGCGGCTGGGTCAGCTGCGGCGATGGGGCGATCTCGATCAGCTTCTGGTGACGACGCTGGATGGAGCAGTCGCGCTCGTTGAGGTGGATGACGTTGCCGTGGCTGTCGGCCAGCACCTGCACCTCAATATGGCGCGGGTTGTCGATGCACTTCTCCATGAACACTTCGGCGCTGCCGAAGGCCTTGGTCGCCTCGGATATCACCCGTTCGTAGTTCTTGCGCAGTTCGGCCTCGTTGGCGCAGCGTCGAATACCGCGACCGCCACCGCCGGAGGTGGCCTTGAGCATGATCGGATAGCCGATCTTGGCAGCCACTTTGATCGCCTCGTTGAGGTCTTTCAGGCTGCCTTCGCTACCCGGGGTAACGGGCACTCCTGCTTCGATCATCGCCGAACGTGCCGCGGTCTTGTCGCCCATGCGGCGAATGACCTCGGAGGATGGGCCGATGAAACGGATGCCGCGACGCTGGCAGATCGCCGCCAGTTCTGGGCTTTCGGAGAGGAAGCCGTAACCGGGGTGGAGGGCATCGCAACCGGTGGCCACCGCCAGGTTTACCAGACGGTGGGCGTTGAGGTAGCCGGTGACGGTTTCCGGTCCGAGGCTGTAGGCCTCATCGGCCTTTTTGACGTGCAATCCATGTCGGTCGGCCTCGGAATAGACCGCCACCGAGCGTATCCCCATCTCGTGGCAGGCGCGTACGATACGCACCGCGATCTCGCCGCGGTTGGCGATGAGAATCTTTTTAATCATTTACCTTGGCCTGTCTTGCTTTTTGAGGTGCGGGAACCGCGTTTTGGGACCCGCAATGAGTCGGTAGGGTGTGTAGCTAAATGCCAAGCAGCCCATTTGTCAAGATAAACCGTTTTCTGACAAGGTTTCTGGGAAACCCCGAAATGTGACGGAACAGCCCGATTTTACTGGAGATTTCTTTGACAGGTCGGGCACTCGCGGGTATGATTGCGCGCCTATGTCTGGGGAGCGCCTTCCTGTTCACATCGACCCTATCCGCATGGCGGAGACGAGGCGTTTGTTTCAGGGCGAGGTGCCACTGGCAGAGATGCCACGACTTGCTGAAGCGCTCCAGGACAGTGACGGAAGCGTCACGGTTTCCCTTGAATTCGGCACCGATGCCGAGGGGATTCGGGTGATGCGCGGGCGAATAGAGGCGGATGTCAGTCTGCTCTGCCAGCGCTGCCTGGATACGATGCGCCAGCACATCGACAACGAGTTTGCACTCGGTCTGGTGCGCAGCGAAACCGAAGCGGACGCATTGCCGTCCCACTACGAGCCGTTGTTGCTCGATGGTAAACCGCTTTTTTTGCGCGATGTGATTGAGGACGAGATGTTGCTTGCCCTGCCCATCGTGCCGCGCCATCCCGCGGATGAGTGCGACGCCCGCCTGGAAAGCGGCGAGGCGGAAACGGAACAGGAAGGCAGTGAGCGGGATAACCCGTTTGCCAGCCTGGCTGGATTGAAGACTGATCGAAAACATTGAACCGAGGTTTTAGACCATGGCTGTACAGCAAAACAGAAAGACCCCATCCAAGCGTGGCATGCGCCGTTCCCACGACGCACTGACAGCCTCCGCGCTGTCCGTGGAACCGACTACTGGTGAAACTCACCTGCGTCATCACGTCAGCCCCGATGGTTTCTACCGTGGCCGCAAGGTAGTTAACGTCAAGGGCGAATAACCCTTGCCGCATTGCGTTGTCGCACATCTGCCGGCCCGTGATCCTGTATCACGGGCCGGTATTTCGTTTGGGGGACGAATATGACCGACATCGTTATCGCCATTGACGCCATGAGCGGCGACAACGGCCCGAATGCCACAGTGCCCGCATCACTGCGTGCACTGAAACAGCATTCGCGGTTGCGCCTGATCCTGGTCGGCGATGAAGAGTTGTTACAACAGGAAATTGCCCAGCACGGCGGCAAACCTTCCGAAAGGCTGCGCATTCACCACGCTTCACAGGTGGTGGCAATGGACGAACTGCCGTCCTCGGCACTGCGTGGCAAGAAAGATTCATCCATGCGCGTCGCCATTAATCTGGTGAAAGAGGGCGAGGCCAATGCCTGTGTCAGCGCAGGTAATACCGGCGCGCTGATGGCCACCGGCCGTTTCGTGCTCAAGACCCTGGACGGCATCGACCGTCCCGCCATCATCACCGCATTGCCGACCATCAGCGGTCACACACACGTACTCGATCTGGGCGCCAATATCGATTCCTCCGCCGAGGTGCTCTACCAGTTCGCGCTGATGGGTTCGGTACTGACCAGCGAGGTGGACAACAATCCTTCGCCCACCATCGGTCTGCTCAATATCGGTGAGGAGGAGATCAAGGGCAATGAGGTGATTAAGGTTGCCTCGCAGATGCTGCAGTCCAGTGACCTCAACTATGTCGGTTTCGTCGAGGGTGACGACATCTGGAAGGGCACCACCGATGTAGTGGTGGCCGATGGTTTCCCCGGCAACGTTGCGCTCAAGTCGAGCGAAGGGGTGGCGAAGATGATCGGCCACTTCATGAAGCAGGAATTCAAACGCAATATCTTCACCATGCTCGCTGGTTTGATCGCCTTGCCGGTGCTGCGCGCGTTGCGTCGCCGTATCGACCCGCGTGAGTACAACGGCGCCAGTCTGGTCGGACTGCGTGGTATTGTTATAAAGAGTCATGGCAGCGCTGATGCGCTCTCATTCGCCACCGCCATCGGGGAAGCGATGTTGGAGGTGGAGAAAAACGTGCCCGAAAAAATCCAGCAGAAGCTGGGCGAACTAATCGAAGCGAGGCAGGCAGTTTGATCTATTCACGTATTCTTGGAACCGGCGGTTATTTGCCGGAGAAGGTTCTGACCAACGCCGACCTGGAGAAGATGGTCGACACCACGGACGCCTGGATCACCGAGCGTACCGGGATCAAGGAGCGGCATATCGCCGCCGAAGGCGAAAACACCTGCGACCTGGCGGAACAGGCGGCACGTCGTGCCATCGAGATGGCCGGTATCAGCAAGGACGATATCGATCTGATCGTCGTTGCCACCACCACTCCGGATCAGGTTTTCCCCAGCACCGCCTGCCTGTTGCAGGATCGTCTGGATAATCACGGCGCCACGGCTTTCGATGTGCAGGCAGTCTGCACCGGCTTTGTTTACGCACTCGGTGTCGCCGACAAATTCATCAAGAGCGGGACGCATAAAACCGCGCTGGTGGTCGGCGCCGAGACCATGTCGCGCATTACCGACTGGAGCGATCGTGGCACCTGTATCCTCTTTGGTGACGGGGCAGGGGCGGTTGTGATTCAGGCCAGCGATGAGCCGGGTATTCTCTCCACCCACCTGCACGCCGACGGTCAATATAAAGAGTTGCTCAAGGTCGATGCGGGTGTATCCAACGACTTCAGCAAGCTGCAGGACGGCACGGCTTTCATGCAGATGCGCGGTAACGAGGTGTTCAAGGTGGCGGTCAACACCCTCGGCCGCATCGTCGATGAGACCCTCGAGGCCAATGCGTTGCAAAAGAGCGACATCGATTGGTTGATCCCTCACCAGGCCAACATCCGCATTATCAACGCCACCGCGAAGAAGCTGAGCATGTCGCTGGATAACGTGGTGGTTACCGTGGATCGCCATGGCAACACCTCCGGTGCTTCGGTACCGCTGGCCTTCGACGAAGCGGTCCGCGACGGTCGCATCAAGCGCGGCGACACCCTGTTGCTGGAAGCCTTCGGTGGCGGCTTCACCTGGGGCTCGGCACTCATCAAGTTCTAACCAATTTCACTACTGAAGGCGTAAACATCACTTAATGTTATTTGTGATGTTTTAGTCATAACAAATTGTAAATAAAGGAGATGTAGCGTGTCTCTTGCACTCGTATTTCCGGGACAGGGTTCCCAGTCCGTAGGTATGCTGGCCGAACTGGCAGTGGCTGAATCACAGGTCGAAGCGACCTTTGCCGAGGCTTCCGAAGCGCTGGGTTATGACCTGTGGAAGATCGTTGCCGAGGGTCCGGCCGAAGAGCTAAACCAGACTCACATTACCCAACCCGCCATGCTTAGCGCCGGGATTGCCGTATGGCGCATCTGGCAGGAGAAGGGCGGTGCTACCCCTGCAGTCATGGCCGGTCACAGCCTGGGCGAATACACCGCGCTGGTTGCGGCGGGCGCCATCGGTTTTGCCGATGCGGTTGCGCTGGTTGCGGAGCGGGGCAAGCTGATGCAGGAAGCCGTTCCGACCGGGACCGGTTCCATGGCGGCGATCCTGGGGCTGGATGACGACAAAGTCGTCGATGTCTGCGCCCACGCTGCAGTTGGCGAGGTGGTTTCAGCAGTGAACTTCAACGCCAACGGCCAGGTGGTTATTGCCGGTCATGTTGCTGCGGTTGAACGGGCGGTGGAGCTGGCGAAAGAGGCCGGTGCCAAGCGTGCGGTGATTTTACCGGTGAGCGTCCCGTCTCACTGCGAACTGATGAAACCCGCTGCGGAGAAGCTGGCGGAGCGTCTGGCCACCATCAATGTTTCTGCCCCGCAGATCCCGGTGATCAACAACGCCGATGTCAGCAAGGCGAGTGACGCCGATGCGATCCGCGATGCCCTGGTTCGCCAGCTCTATAGCCCGGTACGCTGGGTCGAGACTATTCAGGCAATGGCGGGCGAGGGGATTGATACCCTGATAGAATGCGGTCCTGGCAAGGTGCTGGTCGGTCTGAACAAGCGCATCGTCAAAGAGATGAATACTGTCGCCCTGTTTGATCCAGCAGGCTTCGAGAGTGCGTTGGCCTAAAACACAGAATTCAGGAGCAGAAACATGTCACTGGAAAACGAAGTTGCACTGATTACCGGCGCCAGCCGGGGGATTGGTAAGGCGTGTGCGTTGGCGCTGGGTGCTGCGGGTGCGACCGTTGTCGGTACCGCCACCTCCGATAGCGGCGCTGAGGCGATCAGTGCCTACCTGAAAGAGAACGGTATCAAGGGCATGGGCGTCAAGCTGGATGTGACCCACCAGGCCGAGGTCGATCTGGTGCTGGATAGCATTACCGAGCAATTTGCCGCACCGGGCATCCTGGTGAACAACGCCGGTATCACCCGCGACAATCTATTGATGCGGATGAAGGACGAAGAGTGGGATGCGATCATGGAGACCAACCTCAAGTCGGTCTTCCGTATGTCAAAAGCCTGCGTCCGTGCCATGACCAAGGCGCGCAAGGGTCGTATCATCAGCATCGCTTCCGTGGTCGGCCTGATGGGTAACGCCGGGCAGACCAACTACGCCGCTGCCAAGGCGGGTATTCTCGGCTTCACCAAGGCACTGGCCCGTGAAGTCGGTCCACGTGGTATTACCGTTAACGCCGTGGCCCCTGGCTTTATCGATACCGATATGACCCGTGGCCTGTCTGATGAGCAGAAGCAGATGCTGCTGGGTCAGATCCCGCTTGGCCGTCTGGGCGACCCGGAAGAGATTGCGGCAGCGGTCGCATTTCTGGCATCGCCCCAGGCCGGATACATCACCGGTGAGACCATCAGTGTCAACGGCGGCATGTACATGGGTTGATAAAATCCAGTAAAAACAGTTGGTTAGCTTTGCTGGGTATATGTGTGGCATCTGTCAGCGGTTTTCACTACAATACCGCGGCAGAAAAAAAGATTTCATTATTCTCTTGGGAGGAAACATCCGTCATGAGCAGTGTTGAAGAGCGCGTCAAGAAGATCGTTGTAGAGCAACTTGGTGTGAAGGAAGACGAAGTCACCAATGCAGCTTCCTTTGTCGATGACCTTGGCGCCGATTCGCTCGACACCGTGGAACTGGTAATGGCTCTGGAAGAAGAGTTCGAGACCGAAATCCCCGATGAAGAAGCGGAAAAAATCACCACCGTTCAGCAGGCCATTGACTACGTCAATGCCCATCAGGGTTAATCGCTGATCGTATTGCCGGGGCCGCGACCACACTGGTGGCCGCGGCCCTTTCTATTTGTATGAGATTGATGAAGTGAGAGGGTTGTCCCTCGTCTAAGCGTCGCGTTGTCATTACCGGTATGGGGATGGTTTCCCCCGTGGGTTTGAGCGTTAAGGAATCCTGGGAAAACATTCTGGCGGGCAAAAGCGGTATTGCGCCTATCACCCATTTCGATACCACCGGATTCTCCACCACCTTTGGCGGTTCGGTGAAGGACTTTGATGTTACCAACTACCTGTCACCCAAAGATGCCAAGAAGATGGACCCGTTCATCCACTATGGCATCGCTGCTTCCATGGAAGCGATCAAGGATTCAGGTCTGGAAGTAACCGAAGCCAACGCCGAGCGCATCGGTGTTGCGGTGGGTTCTGGTATCGGTGGTCTGCCAGGTATCGAGAAAGGCCACGAAGCCTTCATGAATGGCGGTGCGCGCAAGATTTCACCGTTCTTCGTACCGAGTAACATCATCAACATGATCTCCGGCCACGTCTCGATTATGTACGGCCTGAAAGGTCCGAATATCGCACTGGTTACCGCCTGTGCGACCGGTACGCACAGCATCGGTGATGCAGCGCGTCTGATCGAATACGGCGATGCGGATGTGATGATTGCCGGTGGTGCCGAGATGGCGACCTCTCCCTGTGGTCTGGGTGGCTTCGGTGCGGCCCGTGCGCTCTCTACCCGCAATGACGATCCGGAGACTGCAAGCCGTCCCTGGGATGCAGATCGCGATGGCTTTGTCCTCAGCGATGGTGCCGGCGTGATGGTGCTGGAAGAGTATGAACACGCCAAGGCTCGCGGCGCGAAGATCTATGCCGAAGTCATTGGCTACGGCATGAGCGGTGATGCTTACCACATGACCCTGCCTGCGGCAGGGGGTGAAGGTGCAGGCCGCTGCATGAAGAACGCCATGCGTAATGCCGGTGTTAACCCGGACCAGATCAACTACATTAACGCCCACGGTACTTCCACCCCGGCAGGCGATAAGGCGGAGACCGATGCGGCCAAGGGTACCTTTGGTGATCACGCCTATAAACTGGCGATGAGTTCCACCAAATCGATGACTGGCCATCTGTTAGGTGCGGCTGGCGGTGTCGAGGCGATCTTTACCGCTCTGGCGATCCACGATCAAGTTGCACCGCCGACGATTAACATCATTACCCCGGACCCGGAGTGCGATCTCGACTACGTGGCGAACACCGCACGCGAGATGGAGATCAACTACGCGCTCTCCAACTCCTTCGGTTTCGGCGGTACCAACGCCACCCTGGTGTTGGCAAAACTGCAGTAAGCCGTATTCAGGCAAAAACGACCGGGCCCAGTGCCCGGTCTTTTTTTGTGTAGCGACATAAAACAACACGCTAGAATCACTCTTTAACCTGACTGGAATATCCCGACGCGTGATGCTTGTAAACGGACAACCAGGCAATCAAATCGATGCTACCGATCGCGGTTTGCACTACGGCGACGGTCTGTTCGAGACCATCGCCGTACACAACGGTAAAACACAGTTATGGTCGGCGCATATGGCACGCCTGGCGGAAGGGTGTTCGCGTCTTGGTATTGCACAACCGGATCTATCACTGCTTGCCGAAGAGGCGGCACAACTCTGTGCCGATGCTGATAAGGCTGTACTGAAAATTATCATCACCCGTGGTTCCGGTGGCCGTGGCTATCGTGTACCTGAAGTCTCACAGCCAACACGCATGTTACAGCTTCACTCCTGGCCTGCACTGGCCGATGATGTGACGCCATTCACTCTGCGTCGCTGTCGCACCACACTGGGATGCAACCCGGCACTGGCCGGGATTAAACATCTCAACCGACTGGAGCAGGTGTTGGCGCGCCAGGAGTGGAATGACGAGTCGATCCAGGAAGGGGTGATGACGGATAGTT
Organism: Thiohalomonadaceae bacterium; assembly: GCA_050299175.1. Classification (GTDB taxonomy): domain Bacteria; phylum Pseudomonadota; class Gammaproteobacteria; order Thiohalomonadales; family Thiohalomonadaceae; genus JAPHTQ01. Next base: position 60,343 of record JBNKVM010000028.1, on the reverse strand, counting down.
ACGGCAACGTGATCGAAGGTATCTCCAGCAATCTGTTTGCTGCGCGTAATGGCAAGCTGCTGACACCCGAAGTGAAGTGCTGTGGTGTGGCCGGGCTAATGCGTGAAAAGGTGCTGGCGTTGGCGGCTGAACTGGGGATTGCGTCAGAGATCACCACTATTCACTGTGATGAGATGCTGCAGATGGATGAGGTGTTCATGACTAACAGTATTCTCGGCATTCGTCCGGTGGCCCGCTTTGAACAGACGAGCTACGGCGAAAACCCAGTGACTAAAAAACTGATGCAGGCACTGCAAGCTGTGTTGGAGGAAGAGGTGTGAAGGAGCGGCTATTTAAACTGCTGGGCGCGGCCGTGCTACTGGGGAGTTTTACCCTCGGCTGGGCCTGGATGAGTTATCAGTCTTTTGTTGATGGGCCGATGACACTGAAGCAACCCGAACAGTATTTTACGGTGGCCTCTGGCGATAGCGTGGGTAAGATAGCTGCGTCACTGCAGCAGCAGGGATTGATCGATAGCGGTCGGCTGTTTCGCTGGATGGTGAAGTTTAGCGGTGAAGCGCAGCGTATCCAGGCCGGGGAGTATCTGTTGACTGAAGGGATGACTCCGGGACAACTGCTGCAGAACATGGTGCAGGGTAAGGTGCGTCAGTTTTCCCTGACCATGATTGAGGGGCAGACCTTCCGTGAGATGATGCAGCTGATCAATGCCGAGCCTAATCTGAAACACACACTGAACGGGCTGAGCGATGATGAAATCATGGCGCGTATCGGTCATCCCGACGAACACCCTGAAGGGCGCTTCCTGCCTGAGACCTATTATTTTCCCCGTGGCCTGAGTGATGAGGAGTTTCTGAAGCGTGCCTACGATGCATTGAGTCGTGAGCTTGATGAGGCATGGCAGTCACGGGATGTGGGGCTGCCGTTGAAGACACCCTATGAAGCGCTGATTCTGGCGTCGATTGTGGAGAAGGAGACTGGGCTTGCCAGCGAGCGTCCGGCGATTGCCGGGGTATTTATCCGTCGGTTGGAAAAGCGGATGCGGCTACAGACCGACCCGACCATCATCTATGGTCTGGGTCCCGATTTCGATGGCAACCTGCGGCGTCGGGATCTGAAAACCGATGGCCCCTATAACAGTTACACCCGTCGAGGTCTGCCGCCGACACCGATCGCCATGCCGGGCGCCGATGCGATTCGTGCGGTGATGCACCCTGACGACAGTGATAATCTCTTTTTTGTCGCCAAGGGCGATGGGAGTCACCACTTTTCCGCGACGGTGGAGGAGCACAATCGTGCGGTGACCAAATACCAACGCAGTGGCCGCAAACGGGAAGGCTACACCTCTGCTCCCCAGCAATAAGAGTTCTACTTAAACGGCCATTACCAGCAGCACAATAAACAGTGCGACCAGTGCCAGCGGGATGAGGGCGCCTTTCCAGTCCTCTGCGCTGCCCTTGGGACTCTCTTTCATCATGCGTTTGGCGCTGGGCCAGAGCATGACCAGCATCATCACCAGCAGCATGGCTGAACCGATCTTCAACCACATATCCATTTTACATACCTCGTAAGCGCCGCGCCCAGACGTGTTCGCGGCATATCATTCGTCCTGAACATGCGCCGCTCCTGCACGTCCCTGTGCCCGCGGCATACCATTCGTCCTGAATATAAAAACCCCGCGCAAGGCGGGGTTTCTGGTTTCGTCAGCTCTGCTGTTAGTCGCGGCCAGAGAGGGCAGCAAGCAGGTTCAGCAGGTTGATGAAGATGTTGAAGATGTTCAGGTACAGATTCACTGTCATGAACAGGTAGTTGCCATTGGGCTCGTGGATCATGCGGCTGGTGTCGTAAAGGATGAATCCGCTCATCAGCATGATGACTGCAGCGGAGACCGCCAGTGACAGCGCCGGGATGGCCAGGAAGATGTTGGCCAGTGAGGCGATGATCGCGACAATCAGGCCTGTGATCAGGAAACCGCCCATGAAGCTGAAGTTCTTACGGGTAGTCAGGGCATAACCGGAGAGGGTCAGGAAGATAACCCCGGTACCGCCCATTGCCATACCGATCAGCTCGGAACCGTTAGACAGAGCCAGATACATATTGAGGATCGGGCCCAGGGCGAAACCGAACAGGCCTGTGATGGCAAAGACCACACCGATACCTGCAGCAGAGTTGGCCGTGCGCGGCAAGACGAAGAAGGACAGCAACATGGCAACGCCGATGCTAACCAGATAGGTCATCGGTCCCATGCTCATGTACATCGACAGTCCTGCGGTCACTGCGCTGAACAGCAGGGTCATGGAAAGCAGGGTATAGGTATTACGGATCAGCTTGTTGGTCGCCAATACCGCTTCGTTGGAACGGGTTGAAACCGTCTCAAAACTGCTCATCGTTAACTCCTCGTATTGTCATCCTGAGCGTTCAATTATCTGGTGCCAATATGGCACAAATTCAAGCGGATTCAAACCGCAAAGCCCCTGGAACTCGCGCTGGAAAAGGGGGATCAATTCCGGTATCCTTCGCTCTTCCCAAAATGGCCGTTCTGGCTGAAACCTTTGCTGTTGGATGGGTTCGCCGGGAAAAAGTTCTGCCAATCTGATTCTGGAGAGGTGGCTGAGTGGTCGACCATTTCGTCGGGAACGAAATGGGACATGCGCAGCATGGCCCCGAAGGGGCGGAGTACATGGAGGTACGGAGCAGAGCGACGGGTACCGTCGCGATCATCGGGAAACTGGGTGATCGAATAAGTACTGACAAATCGAATTTGGAGAGGTGGCTGAGTGGTCGAAAGCGACGGTCTTGAAAACCGTTGAAGGGTGACCTTCCGTGGGTTCGAATCCCACCCTCTCCGCCAAATAAATGAAAGGGCTCCTTGCGAGCCCTTTATGTTTTCTACTGGTTGGCATGCTTCGATATCAACCGCATAATGGCGCCATGGTTGTGAAAACAAAGCACAGAGGCATATTTACGAAGGCGTTACTTTTGCCGCTGCTGTGCCTTTTGTTTCCCAACGTTGTGGTAGCTCGTCAAGCACCTCCACCGCCAGGGCCCTATATCAGTCTTCACCCATTGCCCGCATTACTCGACCTCCGGGCGAGATCTGTAGCGGATTCGAAGGACCAGTCGGGGTCACGATATCCAAACCAATCACAATTTCATACAAAAAACAGGGTTACTATTCAGGGCCTCGCACCTGAATCTCAGCGGCAATCAGATGCTGAGCCTCAGGGTGCGTGGCAGTGGTAGCCGTCACAGGAGCACGACAGTGAGTTCATATAAAAGCTTCTTCAATCCAACGAATATGCTGGTCGTAGCTGCCTTATTGGCGCTGATCCTGTTTCGTCACTCATTGTTTCCTGAAGCCACTGAGTCGACCGAAGTCAAACAATTGATGGGCAAAGTTGACGCTGTCGTTGACGATATGCAGAAGAGTGAAAAAGAAGAAAAGTCGGTGGTCGCGCCTTCCGGGCATGAATCGTTGCCCATGCGTACCAACGAAATGTCGCCATACGAGACAGTAAAGAATGAAACTATCGAAAAGCCTCAGACGATAGCGGGTAATAAAGATGATGAGGCAGATGCACTTGCAGTATGGCAGTCCGCACGCCGTGCCGCGTGGGATGGCAATAGTGATGCCTCAGTTGAAAACTACCGTGCACTGATTGCGTTGCAGCCGGAAAACTACGACGCATACGGCGAGATGGGGAATGTCCTGTTGCAGATGGGTGATACCGATGCTGCTGTTGATGCGTATGCACAGGCCGCATTATTGCTGGGTAAAGCCGGTTATCCGCAGGCAGCATGGCATGTGATGAATATCGTTGCCAAACTGGATCAGAACAGAGCACAACAACTGCATGAAAGTCTTTACGGTAAGCCGCTTCCTTCTGAGCAGTAAGCGGCATTTATTACATAAGTAAAATTCTTTGTAACAGTGTTTGATTAAATCCTTGTTTCTTGTACAGTTGGGCATGTTTTATGGGTGAGGTTCCGGTTCGGTATCTATGATCAATGTCCTTTTGGTAGACGATCATGATCTTGTAAGAACGGGTATCCGGCGTTTGCTGGATGATGTCTCTGGTGTCAAGGTTATTGCCGAAGCGAACAGTGGTGAACAGGCACTGGTGTCAGTGCGTGAAAGACGCCCGGACGTGGTGTTGATGGATGTCAGCATGCCCGGGATCGGTGGTCTTGAAACGACGCGCAAACTGAAACAGTTTGCCCCGGAACTTCCCATTATCATTCTTACCGTACACACCGACGATCCTTTTCCCAGTAGCATGTTGAAGGCCGGTGCATCGGGTTATTTGCACAAGAGCTGCAAGATTGACGAGATTGTGCAGGCCATCCGGGATGTACATGTCGGCAAACGTTATATCTGTTCTGCCATTGCACAGAATCTTGCGCTGGCGCTCCTGCCTGGCCACGAGGCTTCACCGTTTGAATCTCTCTCACAACGTGAGATGCAGGTCATGTTGATGCTGGTGCAGGGACAAAAGGTTCAGGACATCTCTGAGCAACTTCACCTAAGCCCCAAGACGGTTAGCACCTACCGCTATCGTTTGTTCGATAAACTGAAAGTGCGTAACGATGCCGATCTGACTCGACTGGCCATGCGTCATGGCCTGCTCGATAACGGCTGATAGACTACCCTCGCTGTTCCGCTCCTGTTAGGCTGATATTTATCAGTACCACCCCTATTTATTGATTATGAATGTGGCAAACAGCGAGCCATTTGATAGCAAGGCTTTTCTTAAAAACCTGACCTCTCTTCCAGGCGTCTATCGGATGCTGGATGCGGAGGGACAGGTGATTTATGTCGGCAAGGCGAAAAATCTCAAACGCCGTGTGTCGAGTTATTTCAGTAGCAAGGACAAGGGTGCCAAAACCCATGCCCTGGTGTCTCAAATCTGTGGGATCGAGGTGACGATCACTCACACGGAGAATGAGGCACTTATCCTTGAGAACACACTGATAAAAGAACATAAGCCTCGCTACAATATTCTGCTGCGTGACGATAAAGGTTATCCTTACATCTATCTTTCCGATGAAGCTTTTCCTCGTCTAAGTTTTCACCGTGGTCGCCGCGACAAACCCGGGCGTTTCTTCGGTCCGTTCCCCAGCGCTTCGGCGGTGCGCGAGAGCCTCAATTTACTGCAAAAGCTTTTTCCGGTACGCCAATGCGAAGACAGTTTCTATCGCAGCCGTTCACGACCGTGTCTGCAATACCAGATCAAACGTTGCAGTGCGCCGTGTGTCGATTACGTTACCGAGGAGCAGTATGGCGAAGATGTCCGCCATGCGGTGATGTTCCTGGAGGGCAAGAACAACGCCATTATCAATGAACTGGTTCGGCGGATGGAACAGGCATCCGAATCACTGGCGTTCGAACAGGCGGCCCATTATCGCGATCAGATCGCCAATCTGCGTCGGGTGCAGGAGAAACAATATGTGATGGGTAGCGGCAGTGGCGATCTGGATGTGATCGCTGCGGTAGCGCGTAACGGGGTCGGTTGTGTGCAGGTCTTCTTCATCCGCAACGGCCGTAATCTGGGCAACAAGACCTGGTTTCCGCGTCACACTGCCGACAGCGACGAAAGCGAACTGCTGGCGGCCTTTCTGCCCCAGTATTACCTCGGTGGGGGCTCCCAGGAGCGTCCGATCCCGCCAGAGCTGCTGGTCAACCATCCTTTGACGGATCGGGATTTACTGGAAGGTGTCCTTTCAGAACAGGCTGGGCGCAAGGTGGTGATTTCACACCGTCTGCGCGGCGAACGCTCCCGCTGGCTGCAACTGGCCATGACCAATGCCGAGCAGGCGCTGTCGGCCCATCTCACCAACAAGCTCAATATCATGAGCCGCTTTGAGGCGTTGCAGGAGGCGTTGCAACTGGACGATCTGCCGCAGCGCATCGAATGTTTCGATATCAGCCATACCATGGGCGAGGCGACGGTAGCCTCCTGTGTGGTGTTTGATGTCAATGGTCCGCTGAAGAGCGACTATCGCCGCTACAACATCGAGGGAATTACCCTGGGTGACGACTATGCCGCCATGCACCAGGCGCTCACCCGCCGTTTCAAGCGCCTCAAGGAGGGGGAGGGTAAATTCCCCGATATTCTGCTCATCGATGGCGGTAAAGGACAGCTGAGCCAGGCAGAGCAGGTACTGGAGGAACTGCAGGTGATCGGGGTGATCCTGATCGGGGTGGCCAAGGGGCCGACCCGCAAGCCGGGTGTGGAGCAGCTATTATTGTCGGGTCAGGAGCAGCCCATTATACTGCCGCCTGATTCGCCGGCCCGTCACCTGATCCAGCAGGTACGCGATGAGGCACACCGTTTTGCTATCAGTGGACACCGTCAGCGCCGCGCCAAGGCGCGTCGTACTTCGCCACTGGAGGATGTCCCGGGTCTGGGACCGAAACGGCGCCAACTGCTGCTGCGCCAATTTGGTGGCCTGCAGGAGGTTGCCCGGGCCGGGGTCGAGGATTTATCTACCGTAAAGGGTATCAGCCGCCAGTTGGCGCAGGCGATTTATGACGCCTTCCATACCGAATAAGCAATAAGGGCAACGACGCAGCGTAATGAAATACAGTATTCCCAACACCCTGACACTCCTGCGTATCGCACTGATCCCGGTGTTTGTGCTCTGCTATTATCTGCCACTGCAGAACGCCAATGTGATCGCCACGGTGGTATTCGCCCTGGCGGGTTTCACCGACTGGCTGGATGGTTATCTGGCGCGCCGTTGGCAGGTGACCTCCGCCTTTGGCGCCTTTCTCGACCCGGTGGCCGACAAACTGATGGTGGCCGTCACGCTGGTGCTGATTGTCGACAGCAACCCGACCCCTTATCCGGGGATCTGGCTCGCCTTCCCGGCACTGGTCATCATCGGCCGTGAGATCACCATCTCCGCCCTGCGTGAGTGGATGGCGGAAGTTGGCTCCTCAGCCACGGTGGCGGTAAGCATGCTGGGCAAAGTGAAAACCACTGCGCAGATGATGGCGCTGGTGCTGTTGGTTTACAAAAGTCCTATCGGTCTCTTCCCCACAGTGGAAGTCGGACTGACGCTGCTCTATGTCGCCGCTGTGCTGACACTCTGGTCAATGTTGCTCTATTTGAAAGCTGCCTGGCCCATACTCAACCGGCCCTGATGATTAACTTGTTACAGGCGCTTGACATCAAGATTTCACTCATTACAATGTGCGCTTCTGTGAGGCGGGAATAGCTCAGTTGGTAGAGCACAACCTTGCCAAGGTTGGGGTCGCGAGTTCGAGTCTCGTTTCCCGCTCCAAAATTCCAAAGACCTCGGTTCGGTACCCGACCGAGGTCTTTTTTCTTCCAGGGTGCACGATGGCTAGGTGGCAGAGTGGCTATGCAGCGGATTGCAAATCCGTGTACCTCGGTTCGATTCCGGGCCTGGCCTCCATCTTCTTCCAATACACACAATGATCTGTAAGAATAGCGACCTTCTCACCCTGCCCGGGTGGCGAAATTGGTAGACGCAAGGGACTTAAATATTTGAGCACCCGATGCGGAAACGCTCGGTGTGAATGGAGTCAAACTCGGGGAAACCTCAGCACGTTAAGGTGGTGGCAATCCCGAGCTAAGCCCGAGAGCGATTTTTACTCCTGTATGTAGGAGTTAAAGCGTGGCAGTTGGGGCATAACAGACGCAGGTTTTCCAACCGGTTGTTCTTGTTATTGCCATCAATGTGGTCAAGTTCGAGCGGAATGGATTGCCCATTCCACTTGGTGCGATGACAATTCATACATTGATGTTTGAAAACACCTTCTTTGAGAAGTCTGTTTTTCAGTTTGTATGATTGAATCGCAACCCTGTTTTCAAGGTAATCATTAAGCGACTTTTTGCTCGCCAGTTTTTTACCTTTATTCCAGGCTTGGCCGCTAAAGTGTGCGGTGTTGAGTTGAAAATACTCGATTGCTTTATGCAAAACCGCATAATTTCCGCCATAGGGAGCGACACCAAGACACAGAAGTACCTGGCGAAAGGATGTAGATTTTTTCACTGCATCCCGTAACTGTTCTTCCGTGTACTTGAATAGCTTCATTGCTCAGGGAAAGTGTAGAGACTTGACGGCTCCTGCCTACGTTCTATTAAAAGAATAGGGTAAAGAGAAAGTCCAGACCCCAAATGTGCCATACACGGCACCGCAGCGAAAGCTGTAGTGGGTAAGAAAATCCCTCGGTGGCGACACCGTGCCGGTTCGACCCCGGCCCCGGGCACCATTTTCAATTCGATACCGAATAATTCACTCTATACTGAAAAGTTTAACCGGCACGGTGACCGTGCGGCTGATGCAGGCCATCCATGCCTGACCTGTTGGTTACACTGTGCAAACATTTGAATTGGGTTATGAATCTTGATTTAAATACTCAGTTGATTTCAAAAATCCACCGGTGTTAGTTTGCGAGTCAAGTCACAAAATATTGTGAGTGGTTATCGTCGATAGGGAAGTCATGATATTCGAGTTATCTATCCCTCATCCTGGTTAGTAATAGTCAGGATTATATTCCCTACCACGTACCACACAATTCCGTCTTGCGAGACTACTGTTTAAACGACACCACCTGAGGGTGGAAACAGAAGGAACGTGGAACATGCTTCCCAGTAAAACGCTATGGCGAAAAGCCGTATCATGGATATTTGCGTTCTTCACACTGTGTTATCTGGGATTAAACGCAGCCTACGCCAATCCAGCAGCGATAAACTGGCTCCAGGCCAATACCAATCAGGATGGTAGCTATTGGCTAGCAACTGACATCGCCACTCCATTCCAATCGACCAGTGAAGCAGTGAATGCCCTGATCAAGGCATCACCGACCACCGACAACACCACCACGATCCAATACCTGAGCACCGACAGTTACGCCAGTAGTGAATACCTGTCACGCAAGATCATCGCCCTCAAATCAACCGGTGGAAACGTCACACCTCTCGTCACAGCGCTCGTTCAGTTCCAAAATCCAGACGGTGGTTTCGGCGAACTGGCCGGCTACGACAACACCGCACTCGATACCGCCTTTGCCCTGCTGGCACTCAACAAGGCAGGGTACAGCGACGCCAATGTGATCGGCGATGCGCTGGGCTTTCTAATGCAACAACAACAGGCCGATGGTGGCTTTCCACTCAAACAGCCCAACGAATCGGTTGTCTACAACACCGCCATCGTCGCCATGGCGATGCAGAGATATCTGCTCACCTACAATATCGCCGACAGCGTGCAAAGAGCCGGGGACTTCATCCTCAGCAAAAAGATCAGCGGTGCCGGTTGGGAAACAGACTGGGAAACAGCGGTTTCGCTGATGGCCATATCCGCCATCACAACGGATGCCACACTCTACAAAAGTGCCATCGATACCCTGTCAGCCTCGCAGCTGACAAATGGCTCATGGAATGACGATATCTACGTCACCGCATTGGCCGTCCAGGCACTGAGTGCTGTAGCGACGGTACAGCTTCCAGCCGATCCTACAAACGGTACCCTTACGGGAAGAATTGTTGATGCCCAAACAGAAACTCCACTGAGTGGTGTCGTCGTTACCGTCAGTCAGGTCGTGACGACGGAATCCTATACGGCCACGACGGGCAGCGACGGTAAATTCCTTCTGCCGAGTGCCACGCCAGGCGACTATGAAATTTCATTCTCAATCCCAGGTTACCTGCCAGCGACACAGACCGCATCGGTGCTGGCAGGGCAGCAAAGTAACCTTGGGCTGATCCGACTCACCGCACTCCCCAATGCCGCCATACTGCAAGGTGTCGTCACCGACATCGATACCGGCGCGCCAGTTAGCGGTGCGAGCATCAGTATCACCGGTGCCCCCACTGCAACGGTGCAAACCGACACATCCGGGGCATACCGTGTCGTTGTTGCCCCAGGCATCGTCACGCTCAATGTGACCGCCAGTGGCTATCAGGCGATTGCGGCCACTGCGACACTCACTGCCAATCAAACCATAAACTTCTCACCCGCCTTGGTTCCGACAAACGGCACCAACACGACGGATACGGTCGATATCTCCGGCACCGTCGTTGACTTCGAGAGCGGTGCCCCACTGGTTGGGGCGTATGTCCTGATAAGCGGTTCCACAACGCACCAGGCCATCACCGATACCAATGGCAAATTCAGTAGCACCGGTATCGCGGCAGGCCAGTTGAGTATCCAGATCACCGCGGCCGGTTATAAAGATACCGTCCTGACCGCGGTTATCGTACCGGGTAACAAGGTTGAGTTGGGGACGATCTATATGATGCCCACGGAGTTGTCAGCGACGACGACACTAACCGGCACCGTCACTGACAACGCGACGGGGTCGCCCATTAGTGGTGCTTCCATCTCCGTCGACGGCGCTTCGGTGACGACAGATACAAACGGCCAGTATGAGCTCGCCGGGATCACCCAGACCAATTTCTCGGTATTTGTCAGTGCAACGGGCTATTTGAGTAGTTTCTCTACCATCAATATCGCCACCCCAACCACCGTCAATGCGGACTTTGCACTCGTAACTGCCAGTGCGGGTGGCATCTCCATTGACAGCCTGACAACCGATCTGGCTGCGTATGGGGCCTACCAAAACGCAACGATATCGCTTGTGGTAAGTAACGGTGGCTCCTATTCGCAAACGATAATCCCCAAACTGGAGTTACTGGATGGTAGCGGCCAACGGGTACGGCAACTGGTGTTTACGGATGCCGATCCGACGGGAGGAGGGGATAACTCCAGCATTGTGATGCCGGGCGGCACACTGAACAAGAGTGCCAACTGGTACACCGGCCAACTTCCACCCGGTGACTACACCATTCATTGTCAGCTATTCGACAAGTATACGAGTCAATTGCTTGCTGAGAAGCTGATTGTCGGAACGGTGCAGGCGACGCAAAACCTGGAAAAGCTGACCCTGAAAACCGACCCACAATATGCTGTGGTAGATGAGATCGCGCAGATCACATTCAGTGCCGACATCACCAACAAATCGAATGTCGACCATGCCACCACCCTCTCCTACGAGCTTTCTAGCCCCAGTGGCACCATCATCCACTCAGGCAGCAAGACACTGAATATTGGCATCACCGATGTTACGAAGAAATTCACCATCGATAACGTGCAACACACCTTTGCAGAGAGCGGTACCTACCCACTTGCCGTATATGTGGTCAGTGGCGCAGAGCCTGCGCAGTTAGAAGCGATACCGATTTCAGTCGCTCCCTCAACAAGACTGGAGGCAACACAAGATATTACTCCCAACGTGGTAACGCCTGATGGCGACAAGCGGATAACGGTGAATATCCAGCTTAGGGGAGTGGATGTGAAATGATATCGCTAATTATGAAAAAAGCTCTATTTGTATTGTTTTTTGTAGCTGTCGTTACCTTCTCTGCGACTGCTTTTCCTGCAATTGATAATAAAGGCACACACTTTTTATTAACATTTTTGCCAAACATATCCGTGTCGGAGCCAAATGAGCGGTTAATATTTATTGAATGCGATACTGACACGCATGTGGAAGTGTTGAGAAGGAACTATCCAGTTCAACAGTTAGATGTGAAAGCTGGCGTTGGAGCATGGTTAGCATTTGATGCCGCAGCACTTGTTAGAGATGTAGATGCTGTCACTAACTATAGTTATGTAGAAATTATTTCTGAACATGAAATAACGGTATATGGAGTTAGCAGTTCCAACTTCTCGATCGGTGCATATTTGGCATATCCGGTTGATACGCTTGGTACCGAATATATTGCACTTAGCTATGATGCGCTCCATGCCGTGCATGGTGAAGAGACGATAATATACCCGTCTCAACTATCAATAATTGCTACGAATGATAATACCGATATTGAAATTACACCATCAAACGACTCGTATGGACACCCCGCTGGAACGCCCTACTCAATAAGGTTAAATAGAAATGAAACATATTATTTAACAAGTGATGTCGATATCACCGGAACAGTTATAAGATCTTCATCTCCAGTTGCTGTATTAAACGGGGTTCAATGTGCAAATGTGCCAATTGACATATATGCATGTGATCATATTGTTGAAATGCTGCCACCAGTCACCTCGTGGGGAAGACATTTTCTCACTGTACAATTATTGCAGGGAAACGATCTCGATATGTTTCGTATCCTAGCATCTGAGGATAATACAATTGTAAGGATAAATAGCGATATTGCTACGACCTTAACCCTGATGCGTGGTGAATATTATGAAGTGACTCTTGGAGGAGTTTCGCAAATTGAGTCTTCAGCACCAGTGCTGGTAGCACAGTATACTGCAGGAGAACAATGGGACTCGGATCCTCTTATGACGTATGTTGTACCAACAGAACAATACCTGAACAGCTACGATATTTTTCACTGGACTACAGGTGGTGGTCCAGTATTAAATGGTAGACTGCTTTCTGGAAACATAAACATCATTGCACAGACAGCTGATATATACTCCATAACACTGGATGGCAATATCGTAGATGAATCTATCTTCACTCCTATAGGCGATAGTGGATATAGCAGCGCAAGCCTCCAGATAACTAAAGTTGGATATTTTGCACCGCATGTGGAAGGAAATGGTGATTTTGCTGTATATGTAAATCAATATGGTTGGTGGTCATCGCTTGGCATATCTGGTGGTGCAGGCCTGGATGTGACATATCCGGTAATCGACCAATACCCACCAAATGTAAAATTGGTACAGCTGAACGACGCTGTTGCCGGCGTTGCGGGTGATAGTGAGGATCTTAATCTAAACGAAATACTTGAACCTGAAGAAGATGTGAATGGTAATGGCATAATCGATCGTAGGACTGAGGACCTTAATGGCAATTGGAGACTGGAGCTTGGAGAGGACTTAAATTCCAATAATATTCTTGATCGTGATACAGGGATCTATTCTGTTTCGCTTGAAAATGGCGCTGACAATTTACATATTCATCTAAACAACTTCATTCCAGGAAGAACGCGTACTGAGTTTGAAATTACTCGCATAGACAATACGTTACCAGGAAGTGGGGTGCTCATTGTCGTAGACGGTGCCGGCAACACCGTCACCCGCCAAATCAGTATCGCAGACAAACAATCCCTGCATAATGTGAGGCTTGTCAGCACGCTATCGTCGGACAGGGTCGACCTGGACAACAGCTCCTTCTCAGTCCCACCGGCCAATATCACAACCAGCAATGGTGAAACCGCGATCGAATGGCAGTTTGATACTATCAGTGTCGACCAACTCGAAAACCTCAAGTACGAAGTCGTCTTACGCGATCCTATACCGGGTGAGCAGCGACTTGTTACCCAAAAGCTGGACCTCTACTACATCGACATCAACGGCAACGAAGTCCATTCAGGCCTGGGTGAGACCGTCATCAACGTCTTGCCCTCCATCGTCCAGATTGGTGTCGCGACGGACAAATCGACCTACACCGCAAATGAGCCGGTTGCTATCAATGCCACATACAAAAATCTCAGCGACTACGAAAACCCGCTAGCTATTCGGATAGCCGTTTATGATAGCCAGGGCGCTGTTGTTGCAAACTTACTCGAAACGAATAATGTAAATGTCGCTGCCGGTGGGGTATGGAGCCCATCAAACCTCACATTCAACACAGGCAACCTGTACCAGGGACTGTATGAAGTCCGCGCCGAGCTGTTGGATAGCAGTGGCAAGGTAAGCACATATAACAGTGCACAGTTCCTCGTAGTACCTTCATCTGCCATAACGGTCTCAGCGAAGGTCTCTACCGACAAATATCTCTACGATCCTTTCGAGGCCGCCACCCTTCAGGATCATGTTTCCAACACGACAACCAACACCATCCTCGATGGCATGACCCTGTCGACCACGGTCTACGCACCGGATGGCAGCACCTTCTGGTCACAGTCAGGCGCATTACCGCAGGTCCTGCCCAATAGCGCGGCAGATCTAAATTATCCGGTACCACTTTCAAAGGCCATGCCAGGAAAATACCGTGCGGTGTTGGTGGTCAAGGATGCGGATGGCATCGAGCGGGCGCTCTCCGAAACCGCCTTTGAGGTACGCTCCAGTGCCGAGTCGGGTATTGGCCTGAGCGGTGAAATCACCTCACTACCGGCGGATGGGCATGTCCTGCGTACCGAGCCATTGCATCTCACCGCTAACATCGAAAACCTGGGCAATGCAGGCATCACCAATCTTCCGCTGACCCTTGCAATCATTGATCCGGTCAGTCAACAGATCGTAACGCAGTGGGATGAAGTCGTTGGGACACTGGCCATGCAATCCTCGTACAGCCTGGACAGAGATTGGCCTGCCATGGCACCGGTCGGCGCAACCTACATCGCTATGTTGTCGGCCACCATCGGTGATGAGCAGAGAGTGCTCGCCAGCAAAAACATCACCATCGGTGAAAAGATCCAATCGGTGTACTCCAAAGGCACCCGAGGACGTCTGCTGGTGCTGATGGATGATTACTCAAAGTGCAAAGCTGAACAGCACAAAGAGAAAGAGCGCAAAGAGAAAGAAGGAAAAGACAATAAGACCGAACAGCATGACGACGATGGTCATTGCAAGAACGAACACGACAACGAGCGATATAAAGGCAAAGATGAGCCCTCATCGGATGCACAGCGTGCATTCCTCGAATCGAGACTGTTCACTAACGGCTGGTCCTACACCATCGTGACAAGCGCTGATGACTTTGCCAGAGAAATGCGTGGTAACGGTTATGTCGCCTACGCACTGCTCAGTGAAGATAAAAAGCTGGATGAACAGGTGCAGCAAGAGCTGCGCGAGCGAGTCTACCGTGGTGAAGGCTTGCTGGTATCTGGTACACATGACGAGCGAAACAGCCATCTTGAACCTGCGCTGGGTATTAAGATTGAAGGACGGTATAGCAATATCACATCACTGACCTTCCTGGACTCACCTCTGGCATTGATAGGCGACCAGGCGCTGGCCTATCGTGAAAACGCCATGAGAGTCGTACTGCAGGGCGCAGACACTGCAGCTAAATACCATTTCAGGGGTGGTAAAGATCATCATGATGACCAATACAACAGCCAATCCGATCACAAAGATAATGATCGCGAAAAGGATCGCGAAGATGACAGGCATCACAATAAACCCAGCGATGCGGCAGTAACCGTCTATCAGTTTGGACAGGGACACTCGGTCTTTGCCGGTTTCGACCTGCTGGCACAGGTTACCGCGATGCAAAACGCCAGTCTGCTGGATGATTTCCTCGCCGCCGGGCTGAACTACACCCACCCCGAGCCTCTGGATGCGATACAGACCAATGTCATCCCGGTCACGCTTGCCCTGACCAATGTCGGTACCGATGTGAGTGGAAGAGTATTGGTCACCCTGCCGGAAGGTGTACAGGTGGTCGATCCGGGTCTGGCAGTGATGGATACAGAGGGAAGATTGGTCTGGGCATATGACCTGGGTACTGATGTCTCGGCGATGCTTACCTACTGGGTACGGATCCTGGATGGCATGACCGACTTGACCTTCAGTGCGGCGATCCAGACTGGTCATGCACCGGATTGGCAGGACTATGGCACTGTTAACCTAATTGTCCGACCTGGTGTTTATCCCGGTTTATATGACGCCATTAACGAACTGAGCTCGTTAGTCAGCCAGGATTGGCAATACCGGAAGGCATTGAAAGAACTACAACACGCCGACAGGTCACTACAGCGCAAGAAAGTCAGTGAGGCCGTCGATCATATGCTCAAGGCAACCGATGCATTAGCCCGAGCGAAACACGACAGGGCAGGGGGCATTCGCGTCATGGTCGACAACGCTATAGCTACCTATGCGCAGCAGATGCCAGCCCATGAAGATCATGACGACAGGCATCATCGCTGATCCTGTTCGATCTCAGCTATTCAAACGATAACAAATACTCAGTCGGACGAAAGATATGGATACCAACCTGCTTACTGCGATTCGCACCTCAAAGGGCTTCAGCCGCTCTGTCACCTATCTCATCATTGTGGCTGTGTTGGGTGTGGTACTGGAACGTTCCATCTACTACACACTGCGCAAGTTAGACGCCGTTCCTGCAGAGAATGTCGTTGAAAAGCTGAATCGTGTCGCACCGCACAAGGCTCGCCTTCTGGGGCTGTCACAAGAAACACATGATACGGTGGCGCAGGAGAAGGCACCCAGTAAGCAGGCATCCTTGTCCAAAACAGTTGTTGACGTGCAGGATACGCTTGACGTACTGGCCTATGAGCTTATCAACAAGCAAGATGCCGTCAATACAGAAAAAAGCCTGAATGAACTTCTGGATGCGTTGCAGAAATATGACCGTCAGACCATGGCATCATTTGATGAAACAAAGAACTTCATTTCACAACGTCAACTCGCTCCGGTAATCACACAACGCCATGAGGAGATGGTCGAAAACTACCGCAGCGAAATGGATAGCCTGCTGGAAAGACTACAGGAAATTCGGACTGCTGAGCAGGATGAAGACAAACTCATTGCCGTACTGGCTGCGCGCAAACAACTGGAAGAGAAACAGCTCAAACGTTCCCCCCAGCCCTTCGACCCCAATGACCTCAACCCAACATTTAAGGCCGATCCGCAGAATATCCCGAAGTTGAAAAAAGAGGCGTTCACCAGCGCGAGCCTATTTGATAATCCCTATCCCAAATTCGCCGCATTGGGTGACTTCAAATACGATACGCTTGTTGGGGCAAACGACCCCGCCTATCTGGCCGCGACCGCCGAGATCACACTAAGCCAGGCGATCAAAGACAAGGCCGCTGAATTGACCTATGACCCAGTGAAGATATACCAGTGGGTGCGCAATAACATCGAATGGTTGCCAACCTGGGGTGCCTACCAGAGTGCTGACCTCACGCTCAGCAGCCTACGCGGTAACGCGATGGACATAGCCTCCCTCACCATCGCCCTGCTGCGTGCCTCCGGCATTCCCGCGCGTTATGTCCACGGCACCATCGAACTACCGGCAGATAAGTTCACCAACTGGACCGGTGATTTCGCCAATGTCGAGGCGGCGCAACACTATGCCAGGGTAGGGGGCATACCGACTATCAGCGTCATTTCAGGCGGGCAGATTAAGCTGATGCGCCTGGAACACATCTGGGTCGAGGCGGCCATCGACTACTTCCCCTCCCGTGGCGCGAAAAACCGAGAGGCCGATACCTGGGTGCAGATGGACCCCAGCTACAAACAGTACGAATACAAGGAAGGATTGGATATTGCGGCCATCTCCGGCCTCGACGGCCAAAGCCTGGCCGACACCTTCCTCGCCAGCGGCACCGTCAATGAAACCGAAGGCTGGGTGCAGGGCTTCGATCCCACCATTATCCAGAACGCCCAAATCCAGGCCCAGCAGGCAATGCAGGACCACATCGCCACCATGACCGATCCGACAGTGGGCGACATCACCGGCGGACGCAAAACCATCATCCAGGAGTACCCCGTACTGCCCTCATCACTCCCCAACCACATTGTGGTCACCGGAACACGTTACGGCGAACTGCCTGACGGACTGAGAAACCGCATGACCTTTGCCCTGGGCAAGGACTACCTGGGCCAGCCCGATAGCCCAATCACCCTGCCCATGGCCAGCCTCAACAACCAGCGCATCACCCTCTCCTTCAAACCGGCCACGGCGGATGACGAAGCGGCCCTGCTGGCGCTGCTGCCGCAGGGAACCATTACCGATGTTTCCCAACTACCGACCAGCATCCCGGCCTATCTGATCAACGTTATTCCCGAGCTGAAACTCAACGGCACGGTAATCAAAACAGGCACCGCCATGCGCCTCGGCCATGAGCTGGACTTTATTTACCAGGTCACACGTCCGGTAGAAACCCAGGCCCCCTACACCTACAAAGTTGCCGCCGGTTCCTTCCTCGCCATCGCTGCCATGGGGCAGGACGTAGGGGTACAGCAACTCATTAACCTACAAGCAAGTATTAATAACACTAAAGCTATTCTGGAGATGCAGAACCAGGAACAAATTGGAACACTAACTCGTGATGATATTTTGGGTGATATGTATTATTCAGGAATACTTGGGTACTTCGCCCAGTATAGCGCCTTGAGCCATATCTTAGCTGTACAACAACATGCCAATCACAGTTTTGCCATAGGTTACGGCAGCTACGGCTACGAGCCGAAGGTCAACTACCTCTTCGGCCTGCCGCACAGCATCGAATCGGGTGGCGTGGTGATGAATGTACGTGTTGGCAACCATGTCGGGACACACACCACAGATCAGCAGGCCGATGTGCAATTCCACCAGCAAATCGGGATGATTGGCTCGGCGCTGGAGCATGCGATTCCGGAGCAGATGTTTGTCACGCCACAAAATGCGGGCGAAGCCATCTCAGCGGTGAAAGCCCTTGCCAAGGCACAACTGGAAGGGCAGCGCATCTACCAGATTACTCAAGAAAACATCGATACCGCACTGCCGAATATCCACCTCGATAGCGATACCGTAACGGCGATCCAGAATGCGGTAATGGCCGGGAAGGAAGTGACAGCCCATACTGATCCGGTATCTATTCCGGGATGGAGTGGGGCAGGATATATCGTTATGGACAAGGATACCGGGATTGGAGCGTATATGATCTCGGGGGGGATGAATGGTGGCTACTATACAATGCTTTCTGAGGCAGGCGCAGCAGTTCTCGGTGTAACGTGGTTGGCAGTTTTAGCCATGGGTGCCGTTGCAATGTATCTATTTGCAGCACTGATGATAGTAACTTTTGTTGCAGCTATGTTAGCGGTGTACTATGGCCCTAGTTATGCTGGATATGAGCAAAATGTTGAGCTTATTCGCTTCTTTGCAGCAGCATCATTATTTGCTGTTATCTTGAATATGCTATCACCGGTTGCACTTATGCTATTTACAACATATTTGGCATATGTTGTTGTGGCGGAAATGGTGATAGTTGTCTACAAGTATCGCGAGAAATAAAATGCTACATATTATTATTGCAATTTTTCTTCTGTCCTTTGGGGTGTTTATTTATGTCATCAAGGGAGATTACTTTTATTTGTTGTGGGCTGGAGCACTGATAACAGTTTTCGTGCTGTGCCGAAAAGGAAGATGCTCTACTAAGAGAGGGCAGATGAGAAAGAGTAAGTAGACTTGTAGGAAACTACTGAACTCGCCGCCCTGACAAGAGAAGACATCCTGGGCGACATGTTCCATGCAGGCGTACTCGGCTACTTCGCCGAATACAACGCCATGAGCCACATCATGGCCGTACAGCAACACGCCAACCATAGCTTAGCCGTGGGCTACGGCAGCTACGGCTACGAACCGAAGGTCAACTACTTCTTCGGCCTGCCGCACAGCATCGAATCGGGTGGCGTGGTGATGAATGTACGTGTTGGCAACCATGTTGGGACACACACTACAGACCCACAGAAAGACGCGCAATTCCACCAGCAAATCGGCATGATAGGTTCAACGCTTGAGCACTCTATCCCGGAGCAGATGTTTGTCACGCCACAAAATCCGGGAGAAGCCATCTCAGCGGTAAAAGCCCTTGCCAAGGCACAACTGGAAGGGCAGCGCATCTACCAGATTACTCAAGAAAACATCGATACCGCACTGCCGAATATCCACCTCGATAGCGACACCGTCACGGCCATTCAGAATGCGGTTATGCCCGGGAACGAAGTTTAATCTGGTCATGCAGTGGGAATATCGATATATTTGAAGCTGATGTTCATGGGTAGATGCATGGTAACTATACGTACTTTCTTAGTGCGCCATATTTGCGCCAAAGCATACTAACTTATTGAAATATAGGGTTGTTCGACCCCGGCTCCGGGCACCAACATCATTTCGATAACAAATAGTTTTCTCAATACTAAAATATGTTTAACCGGCACGGTGACCGTGCGGTTGATGCCGGCCGACCGTAAAATGGTTAGCAACATGTTTCGTCAACAGGACTGCAAATAAAAAGGCTGCCAATGGCAGCCTTTTTTTCTAAGAATTTAGTCATTCAGTATTTCACTCTGAATTCACTGATTTCGGTTTTTCGAACCGGGTAGGTAATGCTGCCGCCCTGCAATTCCATCACCAGATAAAGACGACCGTTGCGTACTTGTTCCAGTGTCCCTCGACGCACCTTATTGCCGGGCAGGGTAACCTCAACGAGTCTGTCGATATGTTTGTGGGCATTATCGACTTTCTCGACATGGAAAGTAGGCCGCCGAGATGGCGCAGGGGTCTTTGCCAGTTTCTTCACTACAGAGGGTTCAGGCCGTTGGGGCGGGGTGCTGGGTTTCGCTTTGGCGGGCTGTTCCGATTTTGCAACTACCGCAGGCGTGCTGGTGTTGAGTAGCTGTTCCAGATCGACACGGGTATTGCCCACGCTGATATTTAAACCTAGGAGTTCGGCGACTTCCAACGGTTTGTAATAAGCAAGTTCCGTCGATGTAATGTCATTTTGCGGTTTAATTGAAATATTAATGCGTCCACCCTTCAGCATGTGTTCGCGATATGCCTGGGCTGTCTTCTCAGGCAGCGTGACACCAAAAGTGGAGGAGATCTGCTGCATGTGGTGATCGACATACTCGTCAATGCTGCTGTCATTGGCGGTTGCGCAGTAACGGTTACGCATTTTGTAAAAACCCGTGTCATTGACACTGAAACGCATGGGTGGGATTTTGTCGGTGTTGGTCACGCTGCCCATTTCACCGTTGGGTACCTTGAATTCGGTTGCGACGCTGATGTCGTAAACGCCACGGGTATTGGCATCGACCTGTAGCCCGAAAATTTCGCCGATTTTGTCATAGCTCAGGCGAAGGTTGAGATCGAGATTGAGTCGCCGCATCCCCATCATGCGGTAATCCACCAGTTGGAATTGCTCGATATCACCGCAGCCTAGCGCATCGAGATTGGCGAAAGGCATGGGAGCCTGTCCTGATGTTTCCTGGGATTGCTGAGCCATATCTCCCAGCATGGTAATGAATTTGCCATCCATATTGACCTGGATATTTTTCAGGTTAATACCAATCTTTTCCGGTAATGCGCCATCCTGCATCGCTTTGCCGGAAAGCAGGAAGAAACCGGGTTGATCCGCATACAGGCGAGCCTGCTCGATGCGAAATTCGTCCGCGGCCATCTGCGGAACAATAGATATGTTATCTACGGTGATCTCGTTCGCCAGGGGAGAGACAAAGAATGAAGCATAGTCGATTTTGGCAAACGGGGCGGCACCTTCGGTGATACGTTGTAACGTATTATTGGTTTCGTACCAGAGATAGCCGTAGGCAAGGCCGTATACCAGGACAACAAAAAGCAGCAGATTTCTGAGGAAGCGCATGTGGTCACCGTGTTGTTATTTAATATTCCCTATTTATGGGATATTTATACAACACGGGAGCGATAGACTCAAAATATTGATTTCTACTCTTCGATATCCCTTCTTTCTACGGTTTCCGGATCGGCAGTAATCGGGCGATAGATCTCGACCCGGTCGCCATCTTTAAGCGGTGTCTCAGCCTTGACCACGCGGCCGAAGACACCAAAACGATTCTCTTCCAGATCGATATGGGGAAACTGTTTTAGCAGTCCTGAGAGTTCGATCGCCTCTGCTGCGGTGGTTTCCTCAGGTACATCCAGATTAATGAATTTCTGGTTATTGGTGTCGGCGTAGACAACAGCAATTTTCATCGCACACTTCTCCATGAACTGATCATGCGCTTGCCGCTTCGGCGTCGCTGGAAACCATTTCAGCACGGCGTTGGCGGCGTGCGTCGAGAATACGTTTACCCGCCAGCAGGAATCCCATCATCAGAAAGCCGCCCGGGGGCAGGGCCATCAACAGGAAACCGCGATAGTTGGGGATGATGGTCAGCTCCATAAAGTGGAAGCTTTCACCCAGCAGCAGCGAGGCGTTGGCGAAGAGGGTACCTGCGCCGATGATTTCGCGAGTTGCGCCGAGGGCTACGAGGGCGATGATAAAACCGATCCCCATGGCAAAACCGTCCGCCAGCGCAGCGCGTACCGGCTGGCGTGAAGCAAACGACTCGGCACGGCCCAGTACCGCGCAGTTGGTAACGATAAGCGGGATAAAGAGGCCGAGTACCTTGTGCAGTTCATGCAGCCAGGCGTTCATCATCATGTCCACCAACGTCACGATAGCTGCGATGAGCAGGACGAATACCGCAATACGTACTTCCGGGGTAATAATGCCGCGAAACAGTGCTACCACCATATTGGAGATCACCAGTACCACCAGAGAGGCGAGGCCCAGCCCCAGGCCATTGGTGGCAGTACCGGTTACAGCCAGCAACGGACAGAGTGCCAATAACTGGGCGAAGACCATGTTATTGTCCCACAGACCATCACGCATGATGCGACGGTAGTCGATTGCCGGTTTATCACTCATTACCGCTCTCCGGTGTCATGGGCGGCATCAGCAGCGTGCCGCGGTAACTTTCGAATTTCTGCAGGCCGCTATAGACCGACTTCACCACTGCCCGCGGTGTGATGGTGGCGCCAGTGAACTGATCAAAGTCACCGCCATCCTTTTTTACCTGCCACTGGGTCGCCGTGGTGTTTTCCAGGGAGTGCCCATTAAAGGACAAGATCCAGTCATCACGATTTGCCTCGATCTTGTCACCTAATCCCGGGGTCTCTGCATGTGCCAACACGCGTACACCGAGTACGCTGCCGTCAGCTGCAATACCCATGATGCTTGTGACTGGACCGGCATAACCGATGGCCGATACCTCATAGGCTACGGCGCTGATCTTGCCGTCCTTGTGGGCGCGATAAACCTTTAACGGCTTGCCGTTTACCCCCTCGCCTGGAATTTCCAGTACATCACTAAGCAGATCATTGTCGTGAATCTCATCGGGTAGTACCTGACTCAGCGAAGCCTTCAGGTCTTCTGCCTGACGCAGAGCGATGTCATCACGGGTTTCCAGATCTCCCAATACCAGTACCGCACTGGCCAGGGTCGCCATGCCGCCGAGCAGCATGGCCTGGTAGGCGGTACGTTTACGGTAACTGGGTTCCAGTACCCCTTTGCCGACCTTCACATAGCTCATTTGTCACCTCCCTTCAGTTGGGAAAGGCGACGGGCGAAGCGTCCGCTTTGGTAATCGAGCGGTTCGCCAGTTCGTTCGCGACCGTAGATGCGCGGGCGCAGGTAGTGATCGATTAACGGCGTTGCCGCGTTCATCAACAGCACCGCAAAGGCGACCCCTTCGGGGAAACCGGCCCAGGTACGAATTACGTAAATCAATGCGCCACAACCGATGGCATAGACGATCTGTCCGCGTGGCGTCGACGGCGAGCCAACCGGGTCGGTGGCGATAAAGAACGCCCCCAGCATCAGGCCGCCGCTGAAGAGGTGCACGCCCGCATCGGCGTAACGACTCGGGTCGATGAAATGCATGATGGTGGCGAGCACCGCGACCGTCGCCAGCATCGCTGCCGGGACATGCCAGGTAATGATGCGACGCACTAGCAGGAATAGGCCGCCTGCGGCGATCAGCACCGCTGAGGTTTCACCCAGACTGCCACGCATCTGGCCCATCGCTGCCTGTTGCAGGGAGTAGGCACCATTGAGGGCGTCGGCCAGCGGCACCTGGCGACCGACCTCGGTTTTGATATGTCCGAGCAGACTGGCGCCGCTGATGGCGTCGATGTTGGTGACGCCGCCGAAGGTGACGGCCAGACCGTCAAGGAATCCGGGAGTGCCAGCGCTGAACAGTGGTTGCGGCGCAACCCAGGTGGTCATCTCTACCGGGAAGGCGATCAACAACGCCACCCGTCCGAGCATCGCCGGATTAAACAGGTTCTGACCGATACCGCCGAAGACCTGCTTGCCCACGACCACGGCAAAGAAGGCGCCGACCACGGCGATCCACCAGGGTGCCCAGGGTGGCAGGGTCATTGCCAGCAGCCAGGCGGTGACCAGTGCGGAGCCATCCTGAAGGGCGTTGCTGATCGGTTTGCCTGCCAACCAGAGGCCGAATGCCTCAGAAGCCAGCGCGGCACCGGTGGTGATCAGCAGCAGATTCAGTGCGGGCCAACCGTAGAGCCAGACGCCGTAGAGACTGGCAGGCAGCATTGCCAGCCAGACGGTAAACATGATGCGCCCGATACTGAGCGGCGCATGGGTATGGGGTGACGGTGAGGGAACATACTGGCTCATGATGCCTGTTCCTCCTGTTGCTTGGCCGCCGCTTCCGCTTCGGCCTTTTTCTTTGCCTCCCGCTCCGCCTTTCGCTTGGCGGCAGCTTCGCGCTTGGCCTGCGCCTCACGCTCCAGACGTTCGGTGCGTGCATTGGCCCATTCACGGGTCAGTTCAGTCTTCTGCTTGTCTTTGCGCATCTGTGCCAGCTCGCCCTTGGCGAAGTTGAAGTACTGGGTCAGGGGAATTGAGGCCGGACAGACATAGCTACAGGTGCCGCAGGCGATGCAATCCATCAGGCCGAAATCGACCGCGTCTTCCACCTTGCCGTTGCGTGCCCGTGCTGCCATCTCCAGCGGCATCAGGCCGACCGGACAGGCATCGACGCAGCGGCCGCAACGGATACAGGGCTGCGCCTGTGGTTGTAGCATCATCTCTTCGTCGGCCAGGGCCAGTACGCCGTTACTGCCTTTGACGATGGGGACGCCGAAATGGGGCAGGGAAGTGCCCATCATCGGACCACCCAGAAGTTGTCGTTGGGCCTCCTTGTGCAGGCCGCCGCAGTATTCGACCAGTTCCTCGGCCAGGGTACCCAGCGGCACCTCCAGATTGGCCGGCTTGGCTACCGCGCTGCCACTGACCGTGACGATACGCGAAACCAGCGGACGACCGTGGCGCAGTGCCTGATGTACCGCGTAGGCGGTGGCGACGTTGTGCACCATCACGCCGATATCGGCACCCAGGCCACCCGCCGGGACTTCCAGTCCGGTGAGGGTCTGAATCATCTGTTTTTCCGAACCCATCGGGTAACGGGTCGGTACGCCGACAACTTCGATCTCGGGGAAGGCGCTGCCCGCTTCGCGCAGTGCCTGTTGTGCCTGGGGCTTGTTGTTCTCTACCGCGATCAACGCACGTTTACAGTTAAGCGCCTTGAGCATCAGTCGGATGCCATCGATGATCGGGCCGGGACGCTCCTGCATCAGGCGATCATCGCAGGTCAGATAGGGTTCGCACTCGCCGCCGTTGATCACCAGGGTATGAATCGTTTTTTTGCTACCGAGATTCAGTTTCACCGCAGCAGGGAAGGCGGCGCCACCCATGCCAACGATGCCTGCCTCGCCGACTTTCTGTGCGATCTCTTCCGCACTCAACTTGAACGGGTCGATGGGCACGATGCTGTCCGCCCACTCGTCCTTACCGTCACTCTCGATGATGATGCTGGTGACCGGCAGGCCTGAGGGGTGCGGTGCAGTGCAGTCGTCGATAGCGACGATCACACCAGAGGTCGAGGCGTGTACCGGCGCAGAAACCGGTGCGGTGGCCCTGGCCAGCAGTTGGCCTTTTTTTACATGATCGCCAACCTGCACCACTGGCTCGGCGGGAGCGCCGATGTGTTGCTGCAGTGGCAGGTAGAGACGTTTCGGTACCGGCATCGACGAGATCGGAAGCTCACGAGTTGTCTTCCGCTCGTCAGGATGGACACCGCCCTTGAACTTGAACAGACGCATATTCGACTCCTACGCCGCCCGCGCCAATGCCGGGGTGGCGGAAGGCTTCGGCCAGCGCCACTCAGGCAGGGTGGGTTTCGGTACATACAGTTCGATGCACATAGTGGGGCAGACATCGACACAATTGCCGCAGCCGGTGCAGGCCATGTCGAGGATGGTGTGGATCTGCTTCGGCGCACCGACGATGGCGTCGGTGGGGCACTCCTTGGAGCACTTCACGCAGCCGATGCAGAGTTCTTCGTTTACCTTTGCCAGTTTGGCCGGACCATCTTCCATGGCCGAGGCATCGAAGCTGACACCCAGCTTTTCCGCCAGGCTGACCGCCAGTGATTTACCACCGGGCGGGCAGAGGTTGACCGGGGCATTACCGTCGGCCAGTGCCTGTGCCGCTGCCGGGCAGCCCGCCAGGCCACACTGGCCGCAGTTGGTACCGGGGAGCATGTCGCTGATCTCATCGACAATGGGATCGCTCTCCACTTTGAATTTCTTCGCGGCCATGCCCAGCAGGAAGCCGAGGGTCAGTCCCAGGATGGTGAGTGCGGCGATTGCAGACATTCTTTATCCCTCCAGAATTATTTGACCGGCAAGCCGGAGAAACCCATAAAGGCCAGCGACAGAAGCCCGGCGGCGATGAAGGCGATGGGGGCACCGGCGAAAGCGGCAGGTACGCCCGCAAGAGCCAGTCGTTCGCGCATCCCGGCGAACAGCACCATCACCAGGGTGAAACCGAGCGCAGAGCCGAGACCGTAGATCAGGCTCTCAAGAAAACCGTTGCCTTCCTGCACGTTGAGCAGTGCTACACCGAGCACCGCGCAGTTGGTGGTGATCAGCGGCAGGAAGATGCCGAGCAGTTGGTAGAGCAGAGGACTGGTCTTGCGCACCACCATTTCGGTGAACTGCACCACCGCGGCAATCACCAGGATGAAGGCCAGGATGCGCAGGAACTGGATGTTCAGCGGCATCAGGACGAAATGTTCCAGTGCCCAACTCGCGACGGAAGCGAGGGTCAGTACAAAGGTGGTGGCGAGCCCCATGCCCACCGCGGTGTCGAGTTTGTTGGAGACGCCCATGAAGGGGCAGAGACCGAGAAACTTCACCAGCACCACGTTGTTCACCAGGGCGGTGCCCAACAATAACAACAGGTATTCGCTCATTCGTGTTCCTCTCGGGGGATTGCGTCAGCCCTTTGCCCTCCCTGATTGCATCAAACGTGCCAGCAGATGAACCGCTGCAAATGCACCAATAAAGGCCCGCTAAATACGCGGTTTTACGTGCGGCGCACAACATTGGTGCGTATTTCTTTGCGACAAAGGGGGTGGTTGTGTCGGATACCGACACGGTGTTTGTCATAAAGGCGACAAACGACGAGGGCTGTAGCGTAGCAGTCACGCGAAATCGTCTGGCAGGCATACGTTTTGCAGGGACACTAATACGTTTGTAGCGCCACTGGAGGCGCCCGATGCCTGAAGCGATCAAGAAAAGCCGTAGCAACGTATCCATCCCGGCACTGGAGAATGCGGTGGAGCAGTCGCCCGTGGCGATCTCCATTACCGACCTTGAGGCCAACATTCTCTATACCAATGCCGCCTTTACCCAGGTGACCGGATACAGTCGCGAAGAGATCGTCGGGCAGAACGAGTCGGTACTCTCCTACAAATCGACCCCGCCAGAGGTTTACAAGGATCTCTGGCAATCCCTGGTCAATAAACAGGGCTGGGGCGGTGTACTGGTTAATCGTCGTAAGGATGGCAGTCGCTATCTGGCTGAGCTGATGATTACCCCGGTGCTTAATGACGCAGGTGAGGCGACTCACTATCTCGGTATCCATCGTGACATCACCGAGATGTTTGCTCTTGAACGTCAAGTGAGTAATCAGAAAGGTTTGATCGAATCGGTGGTTGATTCAACTCCCGCCGCTATGGCAGTACTCGATTCGGATCTGAATCTGGTGCTCGATAATCAGGCCTACAAAAAACTCGCTGGCGACATGCGTGGTGATGAGCCTGCCAGCATGATCCTTGATGGGCTTGCAGAAAAAGATCCCGAATTTATCAGTCTCATCGCGCAAAGACTCTCCTTCCACGATATGGAAGTGGCCTGCCGCATCAAGGGCAAGGCAGGACAGCGCTGGTTCTCCGTCTCCGGGATCTGGTTCATGGAACTGCCCGCCTCGGCCGATGCCTTTTTCAGCGAAGAGAAGGTGCATTACCTGTTGCTGGTCGCACACGAGATCACTGAACTGAAACGGCAACAGGAAGAGATCCGCAGCAATGCTATGCGTGCCCTGATGGCGGAAGAGGGCTTGATGCAGGGGATGCGAGAAACACTCACTGCTGCGGTCTATCAACTGGAAACCCCATTCAACATGCTTAACGCGGCGCTGGATATGTTGCAGCGTCGTGCAGCCAAACACGATATGGACGATTCGCTGGTCGCGGTACTGAATGAAGTGCGTGAGCAGGGGATGAACACCATCGAAAATCTACGCAGCGCGATTCCTTCCAGCATTGATGTCGAACCGGTATCGCTTAACTTCAATCAACTGGTACACGACGTATTGATGATTAGCACCAAGCGCATGCTTGGCGCGGGCATCGTCGTCGACTGGCAACCCACGGCTACGTTGCAGCACATCCTCGGTCAGGAAGGAAAGCTGCGCAACATGATTAAGCTGCTGCTGGATAACGCTATCGAAGCGATCACCGAGAGCGATTCGTCCAAGCGCGAAATTCACATCACTACCGAAGATGAAGATGACTGGATCAAGATGACGCTTTGCGACAGTGGGGATGGTATCCCCGAGGCGCTGCGCATCAAGGTGTTTGAGCCGTTCTTCTCGACCAAAAATCCCAGCAAGGGCGAACACGCTGGAATGGGATTGCCGCTGGCGCAGGAGATCGTCAATCAACACGCGGGCACGATTGAAATTGATAACGATTATGGGAACGGATGCTGCATTCAGATCCGTCTGCCGAGTGAACATACCTACGGGAAACAGTAATGAGTATTTCCGAATTTAAACAGAGTAGCTGCGACCCAAAATCCTGCTTGATCAACACAGAGCTGGAGACCCTTTATCGGGTGAGTCAGGTGTTGAATCGTTCACTGAATCTGCACGAAACCCTGCAGGGTGTACTGGAGCAGTTGCACCAGTTTGCCGATATGCAGCGTGGCATGGTGACCCTCAAATCACCGGACTCCACCGAGCAGGGTGTAGTGGCACTTTATGGAGTCGATCCCAAAGTGGTGAGCAAGGTGCGTTATCGTGCGGGCGAAGGACTGGTCGGTAATATCCTCGCGACGGGAAATCGTTTTATTTCCGATTGCGTGGGGACCGAACTCAACTTCCTCGATAAGCTCGGTATCTACGATGCCGGTCTGCCCTTTATCGGTGTGCCGATCAAAGTCGGCGATCAGGGTATTGTCGGTGTACTGGCGGCACAACCTCCTGGTGTCGGCATGGAAGAGTTGAACGAACGTGCCCGCTTTATGGAGATGGTGGCTAACCTGATCGCACAGAGCGTGCGCCTCTCCTGGCAGGTAGCGGAAGAGAAGCGCGACCTGGCCGACGAGCGCGATCGTCTGCGTCGCGCGGTACGTTCCAATTACGGCTTCGACAACATGGTCGGCCGCACACCGGCAATGCGCCGGATCTTTGAGCAGGTACGCCAGGTGGCCAAGTGGAATACCACGGTGCTGATTCGTGGTGAATCAGGAACCGGTAAAGAGTTGATCGCCAATGCGATCCACTACAACTCGCCCCGTGCCAGTGGCAACTTCATCAAACTGAACTGCGCGGCACTGCCGGACAATCTCCTTGAGTCGGAGCTGTTTGGACACGAAAAAGGCGCGTTCACTGGCGCTTCAACCCAACGCAAGGGGCGTTTCGAACAGGCTGATGGCGGCACTATCTTCCTCGATGAGATAGGTGAAATTTCTCCCACCTTCCAGGCGAAATTGTTGCGCGTATTACAGGAAGGGGAGTTCGAACGTATCGGTAGCAACAAGACCCTGAAGGTGGATGTGCGCATCATCGCCGCCACCAATAAGGATCTGGAAACGGAAGTGGAGCAGGGTGATTTCCGTGAAGACCTCTACTACCGCCTCAATGTCATGCCGATCCACAATCCGGCCTTGCGCGACCGCAAGGAGGATATCCCGGAGTTGGCTAATTTCCTGATCCAGAAAATCGCCAAACAGCAGGGCCGTGAGCTGACGATCACCGAAAGCGCATTGCGCCTGTTGATGCGCCACAACTGGCCAGGCAATGTGCGTGAACTGGAAAACACCCTGGAGCGTGCCGCGATTATGAGTGGCGAGGACGGGATTATCGATCGTGATGCCATCGCCCTCAGTGGTATCGAGGAGAATGTCGCGCCATCACCGCAACGCAGTAGCAGCGCAGAGAGTGTGCCGGAAGCCAATCTGGATGATCCGGACATGGACGAGCGCGAACGGGTGATCGCCGCGCTGGAACAGGCGGGCTGGGTGCAGGCCAAGGCAGCCCGTCTGCTCAACATGACGCCGCGGCAGATCGCCTATCGTATTCAGACCCTCAACATCAAGGTTCGTAAGATCTGACCTCCATCCACGCCGGGCGTACATGCCCGGCCTCACATATCCATGTGAAAGATGTGTGTTTTGCTGGATTCATCCATACAACTCAAATGGTTTTAATCGTTATCGACTACCAAATTGGAATTAATTCCCCTGTTTTTTAGGTATTTCAGCTGAAATTTTACATTTCCGTTCTTGCCATCTCGAGTGTGACAACTATTTTTCAACTCGGCAGGGTCGCTGTTAGCGGGATTGGGATTGCCCATAGAAATTGCTCGAGGGCAAACCAATGTTAATTAAAACCAAGCTCCTGGCCGGCAGCATCCTGCTGGCACTTCTACCGGCAACTATCGCAGCTACTTTTATCGGACTCTATGCAACGAATCATGCTGAAGAGGCCTTGCACGAGCAGGCTGAGGCAAGGCTGATTGCTCTGCGCGAAGAGAAAGCGGCGCAGGTCAGTAACTACTTTCAGTCCATGACCCAGCAAGCCCTCGCCTATGCCAGGGACTTGATGGCTATCGAGGCAACCCGTGAATTGTCTGCCGCCTATCGTGAAATTGCTCCTGCAAGCACGCAGGATCGTAACAAGCTGAAGGGCTACTACAACAACGCTTTTGCTGCGGAATACGGCAGACGTAATGCAGGCAAGCGTCCGGATGTTGACGGAATTTTCGGCCGTCTTGGGGCACAGGCGGTTACCTTACAACGGCACTACATTCTTGAGAATTCCAATCCACTGGGTGAAAAGGACAAACTGAATGAGAGTCGGGATGGATCGGAGTATTCACGTTTGCACAAGCACTACCACCCATCCTTCCATGAGTTACAGCAAGAGTTCGGATATTACGATATCTTCCTCATTGATGCGGAGAGTGGCGATGTTGTTTACACGGTGTTCAAAGAGCTCGATTATGCGACTTCGCTGAAGAACGGTCCTTATAGTAATTCAGGTCTTGCCGAAGCCTTCAATGCGGCGATGCGTCTGGATGAGGGCGCGACATATATGACCGATTTTGCACCCTATCTCCCGTCATATCAGGATCCGGCAGCTTTTATTGCTGCGCCGATATTTGAAAATGGTAAACGTATCGGTGTCATTGCTTTCCAGCTGCCAATCGACAGAATCAATGCCGTGATGACGAGCAATGGTAAGTGGAAAGATGTTGGCCTTGGCGATAGCGGTGAAACTTATCTCATTGGTCCTGATTATAAGATGCGTAGCCAGAGCCGCTTCTGGTTGGAAGACCCGAATGGTTTTTTGACTGCTGTCAAAGCGGCGGGTATGGATGATGAGACGATAGCTGCAATTAAAAGCAAACAGACGGTAATCGGTTTGCAAACGGTGCGCTCGCCAGGAGCGGAGCAGGCGTTGCAGGGGAAAAGTGGTTTCTCGACTTTCCCCGATTACCGTGACGTCCCTGTTCTTTCGGCATACAAATCGCTGGATATTGGTGGTCATCGTTGGGCCATTCTGGCGGAAGAGGATGTGTCGGAGGCTTACTCAGCTGCAAAACAGTTGCATGGGGACGTTATTCTGATCGTTACCAGTACGTCGATTATATTGCTGTTGATTAGCGGAATCCTTGGCTGGGTATTTAGTGTCTCGATTTCTCGCCCGCTTGTACGCATTGTCAATTCGATGAGAGATATATCCAGTGGTTCAGGAGATCTCACCGTACGTCTTGATGCGAGTGCAAAGGACGAGTTGGGACAACTTTCCCAGGCTTTTAATCAGTTCGTGGAAAAACTGGACTCCATCATGCACAAGGTTGGCGGGTCCACCAATGAACTGGCAACGGCCTCTGAGGAATTGTCGATGATTACTCGCGATACCCGTCAGGGTGTCGAACAGCAACAGGGTGAGATTCAGCAGGTGGCCACTGCCATTGAAGAGATGACCGCAACGGTGCATGAAGTGGCGAAAAACACCCATGCTACTGCCGAGGCGGCAAACCTTGTCGGTAATCAGGTGAACGCAGGAAAAGATGTGTTGGTACAAAGTGTAGCGGCGGTACAAAACCTTTCTAATCGCATCAGTGAATCGCGAACCGTAGTGGGAGCGTTACAACAGGATAGCGAGAAGGTTGGCACAGTACTGGACGTGATTCGCGGCATTGCAGAGCAGACCAATCTGTTGGCGCTGAATGCTGCCATCGAAGCGGCCAGGGCTGGTGAACAGGGGCGTGGTTTTGCTGTGGTGGCCGATGAGGTAAGGACTCTGGCGATGAAAACCCAGCAGTCGACAGAGGAGATACGTACCATCATCGAGTCGTTGCAGTCACGCAGCGATCAGACGGTGCAAATGCTGCAGGAAAACAGCGCCGATATTGAAACCACGGTTGGGCTTTCCGAACAGACACAGCACGCTTTCAGTGAAATAGAAAACGCCATGCATAACCTGCTGGATATGAGTACCCAGATCGCCAGTGCCAGTGAAGAGCAGGCCGCGGTGACCGAGGAGATCAGCCGTAATGTTGAAAAGATCTCCCAGGTTGCGATCACTACTGCAACGGGTGCCGAGCAGACCGAAGTATCCAGTCAGATGCTGGCCCGCCTGGGTGATGACCTGATGAACCTGGTCGGGCAGTTCAAAGTCAGCGGACAGAACTAATCGGGTAGTGGCCGGGTATCCAGTGCCCGGCCACATCCCCCACATTGTCGTTTTTCCCTTGTCGCGTTTACCACAAACAGGCTTGTGCTAAATTAATAACTTATTGATATATAAAGACAATCCAAACGGGCACACCCTTTGCAAAAGAATAGGCAAAGACATCGGTGTGGAGGATTGTTATGGACCTCAAAGTAGTGGAAACAACCGCGGGGGAGCAACCACAGAAGGGTTGCGCAGCATCGGGATGCGGTAGCAGCAATGACCAGCTCAGCCACCTGCCGGAAGAGATTCGGCAGAAGGTTCACAATCACCCCTGTTATTCAGAACAGGCCCATCACTACTTCGCCCGCATGCACGTGGCGGTGGCTCCGGCCTGTAATATCCAGTGCAACTACTGTAATCGCAAATACGACTGCGCCAACGAATCCCGCCCTGGTGTGGTTTCCGAACTTCTGACCCCCGACCAGGCGGTGAAAAAGACCCTGGCGGTTGCGGCCAATATCCCGCAGATGACTGTCCTCGGTATTGCCGGCCCCGGCGATCCGCTGGCCCAGCCCGAGCGTACCCTGGAAACCTTCCGCCAGCTCTCCGAAAAAGCACCGGACATCAAACTCTGTGTCTCCACCAACGGCCTTAACCTGCCCAATGTGGTGGACCAGATCTGCGAACACAACATCGA
Organism: Thiohalomonadaceae bacterium; assembly: GCA_050299175.1. GTDB lineage: Bacteria > Pseudomonadota > Gammaproteobacteria > Thiohalomonadales > Thiohalomonadaceae > JAPHTQ01. Next base: position 26,842 of record JBNKVM010000028.1, on the reverse strand, counting down.
TCACGTCACCATCACCATCAACTGTGTCGACCCCAAGGTCGGGGCAAAAATCTATCCCTGGATCTTCTGGGAAAATCGCCGCATCCGTGGCGAGAAGGCCGCTGCGATCCTGATCGAGCAGCAGCAGAAGGGGCTGGAGATGCTGGTCGAGCGTGGTGTGCTGGTTAAAGTTAACTCGGTGATGATCCCCGGGGTTAACGACGAACACCTGAAAGAGGTCAGCCGTATCGTCAAGGAGAAGGGCGCCTTCCTGCATAATGTCATGCCACTGATTGCCGAGGAAGAGCACGGCACCTACTACGGCATCATGAAGCAGCGTAGCCCCAACGCTAAAGAGCTGCAGGAACTGCAGGATGCCTGTGCTGGTGACATGAACATGATGCGCCATTGCCGCCAGTGTCGTGCCGATGCGGTCGGTCTGCTGGGCGAAGATCGCGGTGCAGAGTTTACCCTCGACAAAATCGAAAGCATGGAGATCGATTACGAAGCGGCGATGGTTAAACGCGCTGCGGTGCATGCTGCGATTGAGGAAGAGTTGCAGGCGAAACAGAGCGGCACCACTGTGGCGACTGTTTCCATCGATTCCCTGCGCAAAAAAGCCAAAACCGGTCGTCCGGTATTGATGGCTATCGCTACCAAGGGTGGTGGCATTATCAATCAACACTTCGGCCATGCTACCGAGTTCCTGGTCTACGAAGCATCCGACGACGGTGTGCGCTTTATCGGTCATCGCCGTGCCGATCAGTATTGTGTCGGCCAGGATACCTGTAACGAAGATGAGAGCACCCTGGATCGGGTGATTGCCGCCCTCGAAGGTTGCGAGGTGATGCTGAGTGCACGTATCGGCCTGCCACCTTACGAAGCGCTGGAAGCTGCAGGCATTCAGCCAATTAGCGAATACGCTATGGAAGAGATCGAAGAATCGGTAGCCAAGGTTTATCAGGAGATGCTGGAAAGCGGCAAGCTCGACAGCATCGTCGACAATGGCGCCAGCGTGGCGTAGGAGGATAGGCGAATGTCACTGAAAATAGTCGAACCCTGCGTCAACTGCTACGCCTGTCTGGAAGTCTGTCCCAGCGAAGCGATTGTCGAGGCAAAGCCGCACTTCCTGATCGAGGCAAAGAAATGCACCGAGTGTGAAGGTGACTTTGCCGAGCCGCAGTGCGCCAGTATCTGCCCCATTGAAGAGGCGATTCTTGCCGCCGACGGCACGCCAGTGAATCCACTGGGCTCATTGATCAATATCCCTGTGGAAAAATTGAGGCAGTATCACGCATCCCTGTGAGGTGAGTTATGGCACTGTTGAAACTATTACTGAAATGGGCGAGTTCTAAACCGGTATACCATGCGCCGTTTCCTGAGCATGTGTGGTCGCGCCATAGCGCACTGCTGGTGGCTGCGCGGCAAATATCCCACCGGCGCTAACGATTATGACTGCCATCCTGTTCTACGAAAAACCGGGGTGTATCAATAACACCAAGCAGAAAAAGCTGTTGCAGGAAGCCGGATATGAGGTGGATGCACGCAATCTTCTGACCGAGTCGTGGAGCAGGGAGAAGTTGGCGCCGTTTTTTGTCGGTCTGCCCGTGGCGCAGTGGTTCAATCGCAGCGCACCGATGATCACCAGCGGTGAAATTGTACCTGAACTGGTGGATGAAGAGGGGGCCTGGGAGTTACTGCTGGAGGAGCCACTACTGATACGTCGTCCTCTGATCCAGATCGGCAACCACCATCTGGTCGGTTTCGAAGAAGGGAAGGTCAATCAGGTGTTGGCGCTCAACTTTGCCGAAGCAGAACCGGGTGAACTGGAGCGTTGCCCACGATATATCGGTCACTCATGTGATGATGAGGTAGAGGCATAATCTACTATGCAAGCGAACGGGAACACAGCCATGCAAACATCCGGACAGGATAAAGACGCTGTTTACGCCTTACTCAGTGAGCGCAGCAATGGCAGCGATCTGGCCGATCTCGTTGCACGTATGCTGGCCTCGCAGGCAGCCGGTCTGGGAGATATGCCGCAACGCCTCGGCCTGACACGGATTCAGTTTGCCCATCTGCTACAACAACTTTTCAATCTTGATGAGAGCAGCGATTTCGAGCAGTACGGTGGTGAACTGGATCTGAGCCACAGTCCTGAGCATGAAGACCTGCGCAATCTTTTCCTTGAACACACCCTGGAAGGTGTGACGCCCGAAACTGCCGAATGGGTCGCCGATATGCTGGTGGCGGGTTGTATGGGAGGTGATCACCTGTGGCAGGATCTTGGACTTTGGTCGCGTAAAGACCTGACCGCATTGATTCGCTTCGCTTTTGCACCGCTGGCGGACAAGAATACCCAGGATATGAAGTGGAAGAAATTCTTCTACAAACAACTCTGTGTCCGTGAAGGTGTCTATGCCTGTCGCGCTCCTTCATGCCAGGTTTGTGCGGACTATAGCAACTGTTTCGGTCCCGAATAGCCCAAAATGGTTCTCGCACCCTGATACGGTGTTGCATAATATCCCTGTTCCCAACAAAACGGTAATCAGGGATGCCCAAAGCTTACAGCTATATCGTTCTTGCACTACTAATGGCAGCCTCTGTCCAGTCGTACGCGAGCGACACGATCTTTAGTAATCCGCAACCTGTCACCATTGCCAACTTGCCAAAAGGTTATGGCGGTTCCCCCATCAGTACCGAAGAGCCGTTTGTTTCTCGGGATGGTCGCTTCCTGTTCTTTAATAGCGGCGATAAGGAGAACCACAAAGACCTCCATTTCGCTGAATGGAAGCAGGGTGGTTGGCGCTATCGTGGCGAAGTTGACGACAAGGTGAACACGGCGAAAGAGGTCGAGGGCAATCCCAGCATGGATGCCGCCTACAACTTCTTCTACATTGATTCGTCGACCAAAACCATGGTGCGCAAATCCCGTTTCTATCCGATTACGGGAAAGCTGGGTGCTCTACGCGACGAAACAGGAGTGCCGGAAAGGGATGTGAAACCGTTTAAGCGCTTTCAGGGAAACATGGGTGTTGAGGTCAGTGCTGACGGTAATACGCTCTACTTCTCTCGAGCCACCTGGCAGATGCGCGGTTTCTCACTTGGTCCGTTTGAGGACTCTGATATCCTTTTTAGTCGACGTCAGGGAGATAAATATATTTACGATGAAGCGGAGGCGAAACGGGTGATGCAGTACATTAACACGCCCGATATGGAGTACGCCGCTTCCATCTCAGAAAATGGACTGGAGTTCTTTTTCACTCGTCTCTCTATGACCGATCTGAAAAAAGGCAAGGTGCATTCGCAGATCATGCGCGCTACGCGAAGCAATACTATGGAAGCTTTTAGTATGCCACAGCCAATTGCAGCGATCGGTAACCATGACTTTGTTGAAGGGCCAAGTATCGGACCTGATGGTAGTGAACTCTATTACCATAAACATGTGGGTGAGAAATTCAGGCTGTACAAGGTGACACGACAACCATGAGTGAGATTGAGCAGCGGGCAGTTGCAGCCTATCTGGGGCTCGCTGTGGGCGATGCTCTGGGCGCCACCGTGGAATTCATGACGCCACGCGAAATTGAACACAAACATGGTGTGCATAGAGACATTGTCGGTGGTGGTTGGCTGCATCTCAAACCTGGCATGGTCACCGATGACACTACCATGAGTCTGGCACTTGGCGATGCGCTGCTCGAGGCGCAAGGTGTTGATGCGCAGGTTATCGGCAAACATTTCGATCAATGGATGCGCAATAAGCCGGTCGATATCGGCAATACGGTACGTCGCGGCATTCTCAATTTCCGTAACAAGGGTGAGCTTAGCGTGCCGCCTAACGAATATGACGGCGGTAACGGTGCCTGTATGCGTGTGCTGCCCGTGGCTATCGCAACATTGGGGCAGGATGAAACGGTAGTACGTGCTGCAGTGGAGGCCCAGTCCCACCTTACTCATAACAATCCGCTCTCCGATGCTGGGACATGGTGCGTAGTGCAGATGTTACAGATGGCCATACAGGGAGAAAGCGTAGCCGCGCTGCGTCAGGGGCCCGTTGAGGCGCTACTTCAGACGCATCCTGAGTTTGTTTTCCGCCGCAAAAAACGTACGGAAAACCCCAGCGGCTTTATCGTGCATACTTTGCGTGCCGTGTTCAGCGCGCTGTTCGATACCGACAACTTCGAAGATTGCCTGGTCGATGTGGTCAATCGAGGAGGGGATGCGGATACTACGGGTGCCATCGCCGGGATGATCGCGGGTGCCCTATATGGCCTGGACGCAGTGCCCGAACGCTGGCTGAAAAAGCTGGCTGGGGATACCGAGCGCCTGTGTCGTGAACAGGCTTCGGCATTACTGGATCTTTCTATTACTGTGGCCTGACCCTCTCCGCCAAGCCTTCACTATCAAGAATCTTTACCACGCCGCGTTTGGTCTCTACCATTCCCTGAGTAGTAAATCCCTGCATAACCCGTGCGATCACTTCGCGACTGGTGCCTAGATGCCCGGCCAGTTCCTGTTGGGTTTGGTGGACCTCACCTGCATCGTTAGCGTGACTGAGCAGAAATGCTGCCAGACGTTGATCCAGGTTGAATGAATGGACCTGTTCCAGTTCATGCATCAACCGGAATACCAGCGTCGAAAGGGCATGCACCGTCATATTCTGTATCGTTGCTTCAGCTTCGAACAGGCGGCGATAGAGAGGGCCCGGGATCAGGGCAACCTCTGTATCAGCATCGCTCTCAACCCAGGCCGGATAACGTAGATCGTTGAACAGACAGTTAAGTGCCAGTACGCAGGTTTCGCCAGGCCGGATAAAATAGAGCGTGGCTTCGTTACCTTGAGGCGTATAGGTGAAAACACGCAACTGGCCGCGTGTAACCAGGTAAGCGCCAGAAACCTGTTGTCCCTTGTGAATGATCTCACCGGCTTTCTTCAGCTCAATCAGCTGCGTCCCTTCCTGTAACAGTTGCATACCATGAGGTGAAAGCTTCAGGTAATCACTTAAAATATCCTTGTTGGCCACGCCGCCGTACCCCGCACATATATCAATGCGGTGATTATCCAACGTCTGTAGCATGAGATTCAACGTCTGACGGAGGCCTGTTTCAATGTGTCACTGCTCAGCGCATTAAGGAAGGCGACAATGTCGTTGACTTCGTCATCGCTTAGTTTGCGCTGGGTATGTTCGTAGAGAACGGGCTCCTGATCGGACCAGCGTAGCATGTGACCCGTATAGCTGCGTTGTGCAGCGGACATGATGCGTACCACCTCATCCAGTTTAGTTACCGAACCATTGTGTAACCAGGGGCCAGTGAGCGCGACATTACGTAGTGATGGTACACGCCAGTAGCCACGACCGCTGAGCCGAGGGGCCGCGCCGGTATCGTCCATCAGGCGGTAACGTAACGTTGCAGGTACGGGCGTTACCGGGAATGGGCGCATCGGTTGGGTTGTGTCGAAAAGACTGGCGGCACTGAAGTTCGGTCCATAGTGGCAGCTTATGCAGCCAACTGACTGAAACAGTCCCATGCCGCGCAGTTGTTGCGCGGTCAGTGCATTGAGATCACCACGAACAAAACGATCATAAGGCGTGTCGGTTGCGATCAGCGTGCGTTCGTAGGCAGCAATTGCCATGGCTATGCGTTCAATGGTAATGATTTCATCGCCGAAGACCGTGGCAAATGCACTTCGGTAATCTGCTTTGCTGCGAACCTGTTCCTCAACCGCCTGCCAGGATGACATCCCCATTTCTATAGGATTGATTAATGGTCCCTTGGCCTGTTCTTCCAGGGAGGCGGCACGGCCATCCCAGAACAACCGTGCCTGAAAGGCGGCGTTCCATACCGTCGGCGCATTACGCCCACCTACCTGTCCGTCTATCCCGAGCGAGGTTGCGCGGCCATCGGCGCCTGCCAGGGATTTGATGCCATGGCAGGAAGCGCAGGAGAGTGTGCCGTCACGGGAGAGTGACTGGTCAAAGAATAATCGTTTTCCGAGTCTCACTTTCTCTGCTGTTGTGGGATTGTCGGCAGGCGCTGGTGCCTGTTGCGGTAGTGTTTGCCAGCGATAGGATTCGTTGGAATAGGGCTTGGCAGGGGTGGCTTCCCTGTCGGATAAGTCCAATAGACGATATTGCGGTGGCTCGGTCCGTGCCGTGGGAACAGTGGTACCTTGCGGCAGTGCAACGCGCTCGATAAACGGGTCGATCAGATACTGTGGGTACCACGCCACACCGATGATGATGAGTAATTTCAGGGCAAAGGCGAGCACACCGGAACCAAGTGCTGTAGCCAGCAGCAGGCGTTTGTGCCCAGCCAGCCGTGCCAGGGGGCCCAGTTCCGTGTGTACCATGTAGAGCAGGCCTGAGGTGGCAATCATTACCGCGATAAGGCCAATCATCAGCAGATCAAAAGGAGCGTTATTCATCTCACGAATCGGTCATTATGGAAGTGATGATCAGGAGCGTATCTACTTCGAAATAGATGTTCTGTAGCAAAGGTTACACAGAGAGTAAGGTGCTGTATCCTTGCCTGCCTTATGCCAAAGCTTCTCAAAACCGCCATTCCTTACCGCGAGCCCGAGTGTCTGTTTGCGCCGTTGGCAAATGAGCCGTGGGCGATCTGGCTCGATAGTGGCAGCGGCGAGATGCAGGGGCGCTACGACATCATGGTGGCGGAGCCATCGGTTACGTTGCTGACTCATTGCGATGGTGTGACGTTTATCGAAAGTGCAGGCGAACAAAGCCACAATGATGGCGATCCGTTTACCCTGTTAAAGAAGCAGTTGACTCAATGTACCGCAACACCCACGGATGGAATCCCCTTTGCTGGCGGGGCTGTCGGCTATTTCGGCTATGATCTCTGCCGCCTTATCGAACAGCTACCGAACAACGCTGAAGACGATACTGACTTACCCTATATGGCGGTGGGTATCTACGACTGGGCACTGGTCTGCGACCGGCAGGAGAAACAGTGTTGGTTAGTATCGAACAGAATCGATAGCGATTCGTGTTGGCAGGCATTGATTGAGCGATTCTCGGTAGAAGAGACGAATATCGAATATTCAGTTCTCCAGGCTACCTCGGCTATTAGCTCAAACATGGATCGTGATCGTTACGCGACCGCTTTCCAGAAAGTACAGCACTATCTGGAAGAGGGGGATTGCTATCAGATCAATCTCGCTCAACGCTTCAGTGTGTCGGTGGAAGGGGGTCTATGGAGTGGATACCTGAAAATGCGGGAAGTGGGTGGTGGTCCATTTTCTGCATGGCTGAATATGCCGGGATTTCAGGTGTTGAGCACTTCTCCCGAACGCTTTCTGAAACTCTCCAGCAATTGGGTGGAAAGTAAACCCATTAAAGGCACCCGCCGTCGTCTCTCCGATTCTGAAGAAGATCGTCGACTGGCGGATGAATTGCAGAACAGCAGCAAAGACAGGGCGGAGAACCTGATGATTGTCGATCTGCTGCGTAACGATTTAGGTAAAAACTGTCGTGTCGGTTCGATTAAAGTGCCTGAGTTATTTACTCTGGAGAGTCATGCCACGGTTCATCATCTGGTCAGTACGGTTACAGGAGAACTGGATGAAAGTAAGGACGCACTGGATTTGTTGAAAGGTTGTTTCCCCGGCGGTTCAATTACCGGGGCACCGAAACTGCGGGCAATGGAAATTATCGAAGAACTGGAGCCACACCGTCGCGGTGTTTACTGTGGAGCGATTGGTTATATCGGGTTTGACGGAAATATGGATTGCAATATCGCCATTCGCACCGCAGTGCACAAAAACAACAAGCTCTATTACTCAGCAGGTGGTGGCATTGTGCGTGATTCTGACTGCGAACAGGAGTATCAGGAGAGCATGGATAAGGCGGCAGTATTTTTTGCCTGCTTCGAAAAGCAATAACCTCCTCAAGGACGCGGAGGAGCACGAGGTTACGTTATTACTTTAGAATCTGTCTCAGAATTAGCGAGCGCAGGTGAGACAAGGCAAAAATGGATTTAGAAGCGGAGTTGACACGTAGTCAATGAGCATTTTGAATCCATTTTTAACGCAGTATCAGCAAGCACAGCAATTCTGAGATGGGTTCTAATCCCAGGCGGAAGAATTCACGCTATATCCACCCAAAATGCTCACATAACTCGCCCGCTCATAAGCGGCCGGATCGCTGATCTGGCTATGGGATAGAGCGCCTTTAATCTGATCGATAGTGTCGTAAGGGCTTTCATCCAGCCACTTCTCTACGCCCTGATGAATACGCCGAAGTTGATTCGGTCCATGCAACAGCAATGTGCTACAGAGATGTGTGATGTCAGCACCAGCGAGCAGCATTTTGATCGCATCTTCTGCGGTGTGAATACCGCCTGTTGCCGCAAGTGAAAGGTGTGTGCGTCCATGCAGTATCCCCAGCCAACGCATCGCCAGCAGGGAATCATGCGGTTTGGACAGGTGCAGGGTCGGAGCGACACGCAGAGTGTCGATATCGATATCCGGTTGGTAGAACCGATTGAACAGAGAGACGCCATTGGCGCCAGCTTCTTCCAGCTGAAGGACAAAATTCCCCAGTGCACTGAAGAACGGTGAAAGCTTTACCGTAATGGGAATGGAGACCTTTGCACGCAACTGTTTCAGTAAGGTGGTGTAGCAAAGTTCCATATCTTCGGCGTTTACTCCGATCTCGGCGGCGATGCGGTAGACATTCAGCTCAATGGCATCGGCGCCGGCTTCCTGCAGTAATTTGCCGTTCTCCACCCAACCGCTGAGTGAGGTGCCGTTGAGACTGGCGATCACCGGGATCGATAATGCGTGTTTGAGACGCTGGATCTGTTCCAGGTAGTTGCTCAGTGCATCGCCTGAGTCGGCATGTACCGGCAGAAAGCTGTCTGCCTCGCTGTGTCCCAACTGTTGATCGTTAAGAAAGGGGCTCTCTTCGCCACGTAACTCCTCTTCGAAAAGGGAATACATTACCAGTGCCGAGGCGCCTGCATCCTCCAGTCGACGTGCCGTATCGAGGCTGCGACTTAGCGGTGAAGCCGAGGGGACGAAGGGATTTTCCAGATCCAGTCCGAGATAACGGGTACTCAAGTCCACAGCGATTACTCCTTATCCCCGGTATCGGGCTTTTCGTAGTTCATGGCAGCCAGTTGTTCGTAGTGGTGATAGCGCGATAACGCCTCGACCTGCGAATCATGCAGGAACTGTTCGGCATTATCGGGGTGGCTGCGCCACAGCATGTTGAAGCGGGTCTCACTGGTGACGAAATCCCGATAACCAATGGTCGGTTTCTTCGAATCGAGTTGCAGCGGATTTTCGCCATTGGCGAGACGTCGCGGATCGTAGCGAAGTAACGGCCAGTGACCGCTGCGCAACGCCAGGTCCTGCATCTCATGGTTATGCAACATGTCGTTACCCCAGGCGATGCATGGCGCGTAGGCGATAATGATCGAGGTACCTTCGTAAGACTCCGCTTCCAGGAATGCCTTGAGGGTCTGGATATCCTTACCCGCATAAGCCACCTGGGCGACATAGACGTTTTCGTAACTCATGGCGATCATCGCCAGATCTTTTTTCGCTGTCGCTTTGCCGCCTGCAGAGAACTTGGCCACCGCGCCACGCGGTGTCGCTTTGGAGGTTTGACCGCCGGTATTGGAATAGACCTCAGTGTCGAGCACCAGAATGTTGACGTTACGTCCCGAGGCCAGCACATGATCCAGGCCACCGAAACCGATGTCGTAGGCCCAGCCGTCACCACCGACGATCCAGACACTCTTCTTCACCAGATTGTCGGCAACGCTTTCCAGCATACGTGCTTCAGGTTTCTTGACCCGTTTCAGTTTGTTTAGCAGTTCTGCAACACGTTCGCGCTGTTCATAGATACCGGCCTCGTCGCTCTGATCGGCATTGAGCAGTTCTTCGACCTTGTCGGTCCCCAGTTCGTTACGTAGCGCAAGTAACTGTTCCCGTGCCAACTCCGCCTGCTTGTCGATGGAGACGCGCATGCCAAGACCAAATTCGGCGTTGTCCTCGAACAGGGAGTTGTTCCAGGCCGGACCGCGGCCATCGGGATTTTTTGCCCACGGTGTCGTCGGCAGGTTGCCGCCGTAGATGGAGGAACAGCCGGTTGCGTTGGCGATGACCATGCGATCGCCGAAGAGCTGGCTCGCCAGTTTCAGATAGGGTGTTTCACCGCAACCGGAACAGGCGCCGGAAAACTCAAACAGTGGTTGGGCAATCATCGCTTCCTTGATCACGCTGGTACGCAGCTTGCGGCGGTCATACTCGGGCAGTTCAAGGAAGAACTCCCAGTTCTCTCGCTCCTGCTCACGCAACGGCGGTTGCGGCACCATGTTAAGGGCGCGACGTCCGGGAGTCTGTTTATCTTTCACCGGGCAGATATCGACGCAGAGAGCGCAACCGGTGCAGTCTTCCGGCGCGACCTGGTAGCTGATATGCCAGCCTTCGGGAAACTCCTTGCCCTTCACCGGTACATGTTTGAAGGTCTTCGGTGCTTTTTTCGCCAGTGCCGGGTCGAACACCTTGCTGCGGATAACGCCGTGCGGACAGACGAAGGGGCACTTGCCGCAGTGGATGCAGAGCTCTTCGTCCCACTCCGGGATCTCCAGGGCGATGTTGCGTTTTTCCCACTGGGTGGTGGCGCTGGGGTAGGTGCCGTCGAAGGGCAGCGCACTGACCGGCAATGCATCGCCGTGCCCGGCAATGATCTCGGCAGTGACCTTTTGTACAAAATCGGGGGCATTGGCCGGGACTACCGGCGGACGTTCGAAGGTACTGTCGGCTTTGGCGGGAACATCCACCTTATGCAGGTTGGCCACCGAAGCATCGATAGCACGGAAGTTCATCTCCACCAGTTTCTTGCCTTTCTTGCCGTAGGTTTTATCCACTGCCTCTTTAATCGCACGCAGCGCTTCTGCCTGGGGCAGGATGTCGGAGATGGCGAAGAAGCAGGTCTGCATGATGGTGTTGATGCGCATGCCCATGCCGCTCTCTTCGGCAACCTTGTAGGCATCGATCACATAGAAGCGCAGTTTCTTGTCGATAATCTGCTGCTGCATTTTACGCGGCAGGGCATCCCATACCTTGTCCGGTGAGGCAGTAGTATTGAGCAGGAAGACGCCGTTTTCCGCCGCCTTGTCGAGCATGTCGTAACGCTCGAGGAACACACTCTGGTGGCAACCGACGAAGTGTGCCTCGTCATCACCAATCAAATAGGTGGAGTGGATCGGCTCGGGGCCGAAACGCAGGTGGGAGACAGTGATTGCGCCGGATTTCTTCGAGTCGTAAACGAAATAACCCTGGGCATGTAGATCGGTGCATTCACCGATAATCTTGATCGAGTTTTTGTTGGCGCTAACCGTGCCGTCTGAACCGAGGCCGTAGAAGAGGGCACTGACCGCCTTCTTCGAAGCATCGGTGCGAAAACTGGCATCCCACTCCAGGCTGGTGTGGCTGACATCGTCGTGAATGCCAATAGTGAAATTGTTCTTCGGTTTATCTGCGTTTAGTTCATCGAACACCGCCTTGACCATACCCGGAGTGAACTCCTTGGAGGAGAGGCCGTAGCGACCACCGATGGTACGCGGCATGGCTTTGAACGGTGCGCTGCCGTCGGCAAGGGTTTGCGCGGCAGCGGCCAGTACATCTTTGTACAGCGGTTCGCCATCGCTACCGGGTTCCTTGGTACGATCCAGCACCGCGATGGATTGCACCGAAGCGGGCAGGGCGGAGATAAACAACGAAGAGTCGAAAGGACGGTAGAGGCGGACCTTGAGCAACCCGATCTTCTCGCCCTGGGCAATCAGGTGGTCCACTGTCTCCTGCGCAGTTTCGGCGCCTGACCCCATCAGGATAATCACCCGCTCAGCATCTTTGGCGCCGTGGTAGTCGTAGAGGCGATACTGCCTGCCGGTCAGCTTGGCAAAACGGTCCATGCACGCCTGGACGATACCCGGCATCGCGGAATAGAAAGGATTAACGCTCTCGCGTCCCTGGAAGTAAACATCCGGGTTTTGTGAGGTACCGCGGATCACCGGGTGCTCAGGATTGAGGGCGCGGCGACGGTGGGCAGAGACCAACTCGTCGTTAATCATGGCGCGGATGATTTTGTTGTCCACATCTTCAATCTTGGCAATCTCGTGAGAGGTGCGGAAACCATCGAAGAAGTGCAGCACGGGTACCCGGCCTTCCAGCGTCGCGGCCTGGGCGATCAGCGCCATGTCCATCACTTCCTGTACCGAGTTGGAGGCAAGCATGGCAAAGCCAGTAGAGCGGGCCGCCATCACGTCGGCGTGATCGCAGAAGATGGAGAGTGCCTGCGCCGCCAGGGAGCGGGCGGCGATGTGGAATACGGTGGGACTCAGTTCGCCGGCAATTTTGTACATATTGGGCAGCATCAACAGCAGCCCCTGCGAGGCGGTGAATGTGGTGGTCAATGCACCTGTCTGTAATGCGCCGTGAATGGCGCCCGCTGCGCCACCTTCACTCTGTAGCTCGACCACCTGCGGCACCGAGCCCCAGATATTGGCCTTGCCCTGGGCCGACCAGGCATCGGCGAATTCACCCATCGGCGAGGCGGGGGTGATGGGGTAAATGGCGACGACTTCGTTGGTGAGATGGGCAATATGGGCGGCGGCTTCGTTGCCATCCAGTGTGATTGTGCGGCTTGTCATGCGTGCTCCCTTGATACAAACCTGGAAGTAATTATTTCTCCACTCACCATAGCCCGGCTCTATGGAAATAGCCACTATGCCCGGGTGTGATAGGATGCGGGCAACTGAACCACAGGATGTCTGTTTTTGAACCTGATCTTTTTCGCTATCGTCTTTATCGCCTTTGCCGTTGCCGCCTGGAAACAGCTAGCGGGAACCACAGGCGACATCTCACCGATGGATGCACTTTCCATGGCGATGGTGGAGTCAGCTTCGGGTGCAGTGACGCTGGCTATTGGTCTGGTGGGTGTGATGACGCTGTTCCTCGGCCTGATGAAGGTGGCGGAAGAGGGCGGCATGCTTACCATCCTGGCGCGACTGATTCGGCCACTGATGGTACGCCTGTTCCCCGAAGTGCCCGCAGAACATCCGGCGATGGGGGCGATGATTCTCAACATCTCCGCCAATGCCCTTGGCTTGGGCAACGCCGCCACCCCCTTCGGTATTCGCGCCATGCAGGAGTTGGATAAGCTCAATCCCCACAAGGGGACTGCCAGTAACGCGATGGTGCTGTTTCTGGCGATTAACACCTCCAGCGTCACCCTGTTACCGACTGGGATGATCGCCCTGCGGGCCTCGGCAGGTTCCGCCGACCCGGCGGGTATCCTGCCTACCACCCTGTTTGCCACCGCCTGTTCCACCCTGGTGGCTATTGCTGCGGCTTTCTTTTATCGCCGTTTCTTTCCTCTTGGGAACGCCCACGGCGAGATAACGGCGGCTGGCGAGAACAGCGACATTGAAACCCATGAAGGGTACCCAGTCTGGGTATCTTTTCTGACGTTGGGACTTCTCGTCGCGCTGGTGCCCGTAACCCTGCTTTACGGCAAGGCGATAGCGCCATGGATTTTGCCCGGATTGATGCTTGGCTTCCTTAGCTTCGGCCTGTGGCGCAAGGTGGCGATCTATGAAATCTTCGTCGAGGGGGCGAAGGAGGGCTTTCAGGTGGCGATCCGTATCATTCCCTATCTGGTTGCCATCCTCGTCGCGGTGGGTATGTTCCGTGCCAGTGGTGCGCTGGATATCATGGTGCACGCTATCGGCAGCCTCACCGCACCACTCGGTATGCCCGCCGAGGCGTTGCCGATGGCGCTGCTGCGACCGCTCTCTGGTTCCGGTGCCTACGGTGTTGCCGCCTCGATCATCAATGACCCCAACATCGGTCCTGACAGTTACACGGGTTACCTTGTCTCCACCCTGCAGGGTTCGACCGAAACCACCTTCTACGTCATCGCGGTCTACTTTGGCGCGGTACAGATCAAATGCCTGCGCCATGCCCTGTGGACCGCACTCACCGCCGATCTGGTGGCCGTTATCGCTGCAGTGATTGCGGTTACCTTGCTGTTCCAGTTCCGCGGATGAAGCAAAACGTCGGCGTCATTGCCCTCGATCCGCAACGCGAAGCAGAGGCAGAGCTGCTTGCCGAACGTTGGGGACTGACATACGGCGAAACGCAGTTCCAACTCCAGCTCACCAGCGAGCAGTTGGAACTCATCAATAGAGAAGACCCCAGGACCAGCGCTGTGTTTGTCGATTTTGTTGGCGGTGCGGTCGGCCATCGCCGCCGCTTCGGCGGTGGAAGAGGGCAGCCTATCGCCAAGGCTGTTGGGTTGAAGGGTGGCGCCAATCCCGAGGTGGTCGATGCTACCGGCGGTCTGGGGCGCGACGCCTTTGTTCTCGCATCACTCGGCTGCACAGTCACTCTGGTCGAACGCTCCCCGGTCGTTGCCGCACTATTGGAAGACGGGCTTAATCGGGCTAAGGAAGATGAAGAGATCGGACCGTGGGTCGGCGAACGCCTGCGCCTGGTTCATGCCGATGCCATCGAATGGATGAATGCGCTGGATGAAAACGAGTTCCCTGAAGTGGTTTATCTCGATCCGATGTTCCCTCATCGCACAAAGAGCGCGCTGGTAAAAAAAGAGATGCGTCTGTTGCAACAATTTCTTGGTGTTGATCCCGATGCCGATGCACTGTTACCCGCCGCACTGCGTATCGCCAGGAAAAGGGTGGTGGTCAAACGTCCGGATACTGCACCGCATATGGCAGATACAGATCCGACAATGAGTATCCATAGCAAGAACCACCGGTTTGATGTGTATGTAAAAGCGGCTATGTGATTTTTTATTTAGTTAATGTACAAATAAGCTAAAAAGTAAGATATAGAAAGCACATCGGTTGTCTTGTATGGCGACCTTTAGCTATTGGAAAACTGCAGAACCCTTGTTACATCTGTTATTCTGTTAACTATATCCTGGCTTGAGGGAAAGTCATGAGTATGCAATGGATCCTGTTTCTAACCTTCATCGGTATCTTCGCTGCCACAGCAATTATTACTTTGCTTGGGGTAACCGAAAAAATTCACGTTAAACCGGCCTATCTCAAAGCATTATTCGGTGCGCTGCTTATCGAGCTTATCGGCGCGGTGATTACCCAATTCGGTGAGACCGATTTTTTTGCCGCGGAAAACGCGATAATCATTGCTGTACTCCCCGAGGAGTACCAGGCAGCCACTCCGAATAAAAGCATCGAGAAGATGAAGGAGGGGATTCGTAACGCGAAAGTGCTGAATAGTGCAGTCGCTGATTGCTCGAATAAACTGGATGCGGCAAGTGATGAGCTTAAAAACTGCACGACTACCAGTTCGGGCGCATTGGCAATTATGCTGCAAATCCAGGAAGACCTTAAAGTGCATGGCCCAACGATTAATTTCATGTGGCGCCCAGAGATTAAGAAGGACGCAGCGTTACATGTCATGGATGCTCTGGGTGCATTGGGTTTCTCCAGTGAGTCGCCTGTACGGGATCCGGCCAAAGCCGCTGTGTTGCTGACGGCTTATCAAAAAAGCAAAGGTATTGAGCCTGCTTCAGGAAAACTCGGGCGGAAGACCTTTATCCAGTTTCTCAACGATTACATCATTGTTGAGACCAACGGTGGCTGACTGGACAGGGCGTTCGCCGTGAGTTAAGGGTAAATGTGTATTTTGTTAACTTAATATAAAATTAAGATAATTGTTGTGTCATGTGTGCCAGGGAAGCGCTGTAGGCCTCGTACTGGATTGACGGTGGACCGCAGGAGAACTAAAAATAAGAATTAATGGAGGAGTCAACACATGGAACGGATACACACTTATCACGGCAGCCGTGCTGAATTGTTGCGAGAGATCGAAGAGGTGAAGGCGGTCGTCCATTCACCAACCCCCCTGCATGAGGACCCGCTTGAAGATGTGGCGATCCGTGGGATTTGGAGCGCACTGCTCGAGCCCCTGCAGATGCAGTTGGAAGCGATGGACAGAGTCTCGGGGGCCGCGTAGCCGCTGCAAAGCCCGTCTTACTGACTAGCTGTTCCCCCACGGCCCAGACGGCGCGACACAAAGAGCGTCACGGCGCTTGCTGCGACCATCACCAGCAGAATGACAGGCCAGATTGTCGGCAGGATTTCCCACCCCAACGCAACGACCATCCATTCGCTGTTTCCTGAGGACGACGACAGCGCATACTGTTCCAGCATGTAGTCGCTATAGAACAGAAGTAGTGCCAACAGCGCCGCATAGATTCCCACGCACATCTCTAATATCTCCTCTTGGACGATGCCTCTACGGTACCAAATATGTGCAAAATTGCACCAACCGGGGGCAATTTCTTCTGTAAACTAGGGGCCAATCTGGCCCATCCTGACGAAATTCCAGATTGCTCTCATTTCTTAAATGGATGATGTATTCTCCGCTCTTCGGGGGATAAACCACTATTGTGTAACGAGGTGTAATCCAGATGTACGAGAAGAGTGTCGAACTGTTGAATAAGGCTGTGGCGGACGAACTTTCTGCGGTCCACCAGTATATGTATTTCCATTTTCACTGCGATGATCAGGGCATCGAACTGCTCTCAGCTCTGTTCAAGCGCACCGCCATCGAAGAGATGATGCATATCGAACGTCTGGCCGACCGAATCCTGTTCCTCAAGGGCGATGTTGTCATGCAGGCAGCCGAGGAGGTAAAGCCTATTCAGGACGTCATGGAGATGCTGGAGTGGGCTGATCAGTCTGAACAGGATGCGATCAAAATGTACAACGAGTTCGCCCTAGAGTGCTCAAAGCATGCAGATTCCGCCAGCAAAAAACTGTTTGAAGATCTGGTCATGGACGAAGAGCGTCATTACGGCCAGTTCGACGATGAGCGGGAGAACGTTAAACGCTTTGGCGCAAGCTATCTGGCACAACAGGCAATGGAGCGTAGCAAGGCGTCTTCTGCCGGTGGCCCACAGGGCGGTAATGGCGGCGCCGCATAGATCTTTTTATTAATCGTTTCCTGAAGTCGCGCAGGCAGGTAAGGATGCCTTAATGCTTGTATCCAATCCCAGTTCCTTCATCTCATGCTCGCTGAACACCCGTGAACGGGTGTGAAAGACCTTTCCCAACGACCCTTCCAGGGAAAAGGTACTGCCGTCACCGTCGATGACATCGATAATCAGCTGAGTGTGTTTCCAGTACATGTACTGGGATTTGCTCATGTAGAAGGGACAACCGCCGATATCACCAAGATATTCGTCGTTGATGCCGATGGTGAGTTCGCTGGGCAGGAAACAGTTTGCTGCGCTGTTTTCGCAGCATCCCCCCGATTGATGAAAGAGCAGGTCATCGCCGTATTTTTGCTTCAGAACTTCAATCAGTTCCAGGGCTGCCTCAGTGGCTCTGACTTTATCGACCATCGTTGACTCCTTGAAAAAGCGGGGCGGTTTCCCGCCCCGTAAAACACTGTGACATATTAGAAGCGGTCCCAAAAATTGGATTCGTGCACTGAGACAAGGCGCAAAGCCTGCGAGGAGCGCAGTTTACCGGTAGTAAATGAGCACCGGAGCAGGCTTTGCAACACAGGATCAGGGTGCGAAGACATTTTTGAGACTGCTTCTAGAAGAAGCCAAGTTTCTCTTCGCTATAGCTAACCAGCAGGTTCTTGGTCTGTTGATAGTGATCCAGCATCATCTTGTGGGTTTCACGACCGATACCCGACTCCTTGTAACCACCGAAAGCGGCGTGTGCCGGGTAGGCGTGGTAGCAGTTGGTCCAGACGCGACCAGCCTTAATGCCACGACCCATGCGGTAGGCGCGGTTGCCGTTGCGAGTCCAGACCCCGGCACCGAGGCCATATAGAGTATCGTTGGCGATCTCCAGTGCTTCCGCTTCGTCCTTGAAGGTGGTGACCGCCAGTACCGGGCCGAAGATCTCTTCCTGGAAGATGCGCATTTTGTTGTGGCCCTTGAACAGGGTCGGTTTCACATAGAAACCGCCTTCCACATCACCGCCCAGATGGGCCTGCTCGCCACCGATGAGACATTCGGCACCTTCTTCCTTGCCCAGCTCCATATAGGAGAGGATCTTGGTCAGTTGTTCCTGCGAAGCCTGGGCACCCATCATGGTGTCGGTATCGAGCGGGCTGCCCTGCTTGATGGCTTCGACGCGCTTGAGCACACGTTCCATGAACTTGTCGTAGATCGATTCCTGGATTAGGGCGCGGCTTGGGCAGGTACAGACTTCACCCTGGTTAAAGGCAAACAGCACCAGACCTTCGATGGCTTTGTCGAGGAAGCCGTCGTCCTCATCCATCACGTCTTCGAAGAAGATGTTGGGTGACTTGCCGCCCAGCTCCAATGTGGCCGGGATCAGGTTGTTGGCCGCTGCCTGGGCGATAACCCGGCCGACACTGGTGGAACCGGTGAAGGCGATCTTGGCGATACGCTTGCTGCTGGCCAGTGGCATGCCCGCTTCACGGCCAAAGCCGTTGACTACGTTCAAGACACCGGGCGGTAGCAGGTCGGCAATCAGTTCGACCAGGATCATGATGCTGATCGGGGTGGCGTTGGCGGGCTTCAGTACCACGCAGTTGCCTGCACCAATGGCCGGGGCCAGTTTCCACGCCGCCATCAGGATCGGGAAGTTCCACGGGATGATCTGGCCGACGACGCCCAGCGGTTCGTGGATGTGGTAGGCCATGCTGGTTTCATCCAGCTCGCTGATACCGCCTTCCTGCGCGCGCAGGGCGCCTGCAAAGTAGCGGAAGTGATCGACGGTGAGCGGGATGTCGGCTGCCAAAGTTTCGCGGATCGGTTTACCGTTATCGACACTCTCGGCGTAGGCCAGGATTTCCAGATTCTCTTCCAGGCGATCGGCGATTTTGAGCAGAATGTTGGAACGGTCGGTGGGCGAGGTTTTGCCCCAGGCATCGGCGGCGGCGTGCGCGGCATCCAGCGCCAACTCGATATCCTCTGCGCCGGAGCGGGCGGTTTTGGTGTAGACCTGTCCGTTGACGGGGGTGATGACATCAAAGTATTCGCCTTTCAACGGCGGTACCCACTTGCCACCGATGAAGTTGTCGTAGTGATCTTTGT
This sequence comes from Thiohalomonadaceae bacterium, assembly GCA_050299175.1. Lineage (GTDB taxonomy): Bacteria > Pseudomonadota > Gammaproteobacteria > Thiohalomonadales > Thiohalomonadaceae > JAPHTQ01. Next base: position 7,761 of record JBNKVM010000028.1, on the reverse strand, counting down.
ACTGAATTTTGGCGTCGGCTGAGCCGGGTGCTCCATAAATCATTTTGTTTATCTCCTCTTCTGTTGGTGGTTTTACCTTTCGGCCCGGTCAGTGCGGTGCCGTGGCCGGTACATCTCAAGTACCGTGCCAAAAAGAAGGGGGAAGATAATTAATTGATTTCCTTAGAGAATGCGGCGGCGTCGCGCAAAGTTGGTACAGCATGCAACGTTCCAGTTTTTACCACCTGTTCCATAATGTGACAGTTAGTAGGGGATTGCAGTGGATCAGTTGCGCTTGAGGTCTATCTATTTATACTGGCCGAAAAACAGGCGATTCCCCTTGCCGAGGAGTGCCATATGAGCACCACACTAGCCACGGCGGATCTACGCAAAGCACGCATGCACCTGCTGGAGCATGGCGACTGTCCGACCGATATCATCGATGAGCGCATTGCCCGTTCGTGGCAACGTAGTCTGGCTGCGGGCCTCTCTCCGGTCGGCAGGCTTTCCGATTCCGAACACCTCACCGGCAATAGCCTGCGCCAGGTACTCGCACGCAATCATGACCTGCTGGCCCATTCCCGTCCGGTGATGGAATACCTCTACGAACAGATGCGCCACAGCCACAGCATGATCATCCTGGCGGATCGGCGCGCCACCCTGATGCAGACCATGGGCGATGTCGACTTTCTCACCAAGGCGGAGCGCGTGGCGCTCTCCGTGGGGGCTTCATGGCAGGAGAAGTATCGCGGCACCAATGCCATCGGTACCGCACTGGAGGAGGCGAACAGCGTTGAGATCAATGGCGAGGAGCACTTCCTGGACCGCAACGGATTCCTTACCTGTGCCGCGGCGCCGATCATGGCGGCAGATGGCACTTTGCTGGGTGTCATCGACGTCTCAGGCGATAACCGTCGCCGTCATCCACATACGCTGGGACTGGTCGGCATGGCCGCCCGGATGATCGAAAACCGGCTGGTGCTGGCCGATCGCCACCACTCCATCCGCCTGCGCCTGCATGCTTACCCGGAAGGAATCGGTACGGTCGCCGAGGGAATTATTACCCTGTCTGAAGAGGGGAGAATTATCGGTGCCAACCGCACCGCACTTTCCATGTTACGACTGACTGCACTCGATCTGGGGGTCATACCGCTAAATCGGGTTATCGATACGCGGCTCGAAGAACTGTTATCGCACTACAAACATCGTCCGGAACGCGCCACACAGATCCACCTGCGTGACGGCAGCGTGCTGTATGCGAAAGTGCATGTGGAGCAGTCGATTCTTACTTCCACTACCGCCACGTCATCTTTAGCTGAGCCGCGTGATGCGTTGTCTGCGCTCGACAGCGGCGATCCGTTATGGCGTGCCGCGGCGGAGAAGGCGCGACGAATTCTGGACAAACCGATCCCGTTGTTGATCCACGGCGAATCGGGTGTTGGTAAAGAGTACTTCGCCCGCGCGGTGCACGAGAGTGGCCCGCGCAAAGAAGGACCGTTTGTCGCCATCAACTGTGCTGCACTGCCGGAAAACCTGATCGAAGCAGAACTGTTTGGTTACTGTGCTGGCGCATTCACTGGCGCAAGACGAGATGGTTACCAGGGTAAGTTGCGTGAAGCACACGGCGGTACACTGTTCCTCGACGAGATCGGCGACATGCCACTACCGATGCAGACGCGCCTGCTACGAGTTCTGCAAGAGCGCAAAGTAACGCCGTTAGGTGGCAGCAAGGCGTTCGATTTGGACTTTACCCTAATCTGTGCTTCTCACCGTAAGCTACGCGAAGAGGTCGATAACGGAACCTTCCGTAGCGATCTCTACTATCGTATCAACGGGCTTACTGTCACATTACCTGCGTTGCGCGAACGTAGCGATCTGCAAATACTGACCGAACGTATCCTGGACGAGATTAACCACAACCATCGCGTTATCCTTTCACCCACGCTGCTGAATGAATTCAGTCGTTACCCATGGCCAGGTAACCTTCGCCAGTACGCCAATGTGTTACGTACGGCCAGCGCCATGCTGGATGAGAACGAACTCTGTATCGATTGGCAGCATCTGCCCGAAGACCTGGCCGAGGAACTTACCGAACTTCCCCGTCATAACGAAGAAGCGAATCTTGTACCGAAAAACCTCAAGGAACTCTCCATGGTGACGATACATAAAACTCTGGAAGAGTGCCGAGGAAATGTTTCAAAGGCAGCGCGGCAACTCGGTATTAGTCGACAGACACTGTACCGCAAACTCAAAACACACTAACTACGCATCGGGTGATGTCCGACTGCAATAGTTGGATTTATTGGGTTGTCACGACAAACTTCTTACCTGTCCCCTGGTAGCTTATCCATAAGTAGTAGTTTCAGGTACGCCAACGCATGCCTGTTTGTAATGGTATAACGATGCGCTAAATTATCTTTGTCGATACCTTATCTTGTTTCGCGAAGGATTCCTTATGGCCATTCAATTTACGTTACGCGCAAAACTTATCGCGGCAATGGTTGTGAGTATCGCGATCCTGCTGACGGTATCGATTGCCGGGCTTGTCAATAATGAACATCTTGCCAATGTAGCGCTGGATGTGGCTGAGGTACGCCTCCCTCGTGTCGATCTTGTTATCGAGGCTGATCGCGATATGCAGCAGGCTGTTGTTGCAGAGCGAAGCCTGTTGTTTATCCCCGCGGGGACACCTCGCTTCAATGATTTGCAAAAAGTTCATGAAGAGAACATCGGTCAAGCTATACAGCGCGCCTCGAAGTTTGCCACCCTGGCAAAGAATTCCACCGCTGACCCTGAAGTTGAAGAATTTAAAAAACGTCATGCACTATGGGCGGATGCGAGTCGTCGAGTGGTGAAACTGGCAGCAACGGACCATGATGCGGCAGTCGAACTCAGTTTTGGTGATGCCGATGCAAAATTTGAATCAGCTCGTGAACTCCTCGATAAGTTGACAGAAAAAGAACTGGTAAAAGCACAGGAGCTTGCCAAGCAGGGGGAGGAGGTAGTTGAAACGAGTCGCTACATGATTATGTCGCTTGCTGGATTTGGTTTGCTGATTTCACTTTTAATCGCAATTGCGTTTCCCCGTTTGGTAGTCAGGCCGATTAATCTTTTAACTGCACGGTTAATTGATATGGCATCAGGTGAAGGTGATCTGACCGTCAGACTGGATGCGCGCAGGCGTGACGAATTGGGCAAGCTGGCTATGGCGTTCAATAGCTTTGTTGAAAAGATCCAGGATTTAATCCGTGAAGTCAGCGGTTCCACCTCTCAGGTTGCTTCCGCCGCGGAAGAGTTACAGGTTGTGGCCACAGATGCCAGTGACTACATTCAGAAGCAAAGCCTGGAAACCGATCAGGTTGCTACTGCTGTTACTGAAATGACCGCAACCATCCAGGAAGTCGCACGCAATGCGGATCAGGCTGCTGTTTCCGCACGTGAAGTCGATACTCAGGCGGGTGAAGGGCGCAAAATGGTGTCCGAAACTATTGAACGCATAGATCGACTCGCTGCTGCCGTGGAGCGTGCAGGTGAAGTGATTCATCGCCTTGAAGAAGACAGTCAAAATATTGGTACCGTTCTGGATGTAATACGAGGTATTGCCGAGCAAACTAACTTGCTGGCGCTTAATGCTGCAATTGAAGCGGCGCGTGCCGGGGAACAGGGTAGGGGATTTGCCGTGGTTGCTGATGAAGTTCGCACCCTTGCGGGACGTACGCAGAAATCAACGAGTGAAATTCAGGAGATGATAGAGCGGTTGCAAAGTGCAGCAAATGAAGCCGTTGCCGCGATGAAAACCGGTCAGGAAGAAGCTGAAGCAACGGTGGGGCAGGCAGCCAAGACGAGCGAAAGCCTTGATGCAGTGACCCGGGCAGTTAGCGCTATCTCCGAGATGAACCAGCAGATTGCGACGGCCGCTGAAGAGCAGAGTGCGGTTTCGTCAGAGATCGATAAAAACGTTTCTAACATCAGTCATATTGGTGAGCAAACTGCTGAGTCTGCACGGCAAACCGCTTCATCTGGAACGCAGCTTGCTCAACTTGCAGAGCAGTTGCAAATGTTGGTCGGACGCTTCCGGATATAAGTATCCTCGACTGATAACGTTGGTGTCTTATGAGATAAAGTAGGCGGTCCTCGCATTCAATGCCACGTCATACATCGCCGCTACGCCACAGACATCTACCGGCACAATCCATTCATCATCATCGAATCCCATCAAACCTAATGATGGGGCGCAGACCTGGAAGGTAACGCCTGCTTCTACGGCCAGTTCGATCTGTTCTTCCAGCGGTGACATCTGCCCTTTCATCATATAGTTGAAGAATTTTCGGCCAAAGCCGCCGAAGGCGAATTTTGATGGTGCAAGATCCTTATGGCTGCCGGGTAGCATGAGGTTAACCAGCTTGTGGGTGAACTTCTTGCCTTTGAGCTTGCGCCCCTTTTTGATCACGCTACATCCCCAGAAGGTGAAGAATATGCTCACCTCCATGCCCATCGCTGCAGCGCCGTTTGCCATCATGAAGGCCGCCATCGCCTTGTCGAAATCACCGGAGAGCAGGATGATGGAAACCTTGTCTTCAGGGACTTTCCTGCGCAATACCTTGATTTCATCCTCGAGGGCGCTAATGCGCACTGCGAGATCAGTTTCCGGAACAGCCTGAAGCTGAGTGGCCTGTGACATGTCTGACTCCTGTTGCGTTACTGTATGCTTATGTGCTTATTTAACGGTACGGTACATGCCAGAACAAATTGAAAGATTTTGTTAGTTGGCCTAACTAACAATAGGGTGCCTCTAAAAATTCAATCAAGGTGATGAGTGCAAGGCGAAAAGCGACGAAAAAGCGCAGTTTACATTTGAGTAAATGAGCATTTTGAGGAGCTTTTTAACGCCGCAATCACGGCTTGAGTGGATTTTTAGTGGTACCCAGGAGCAAGAGGGAAGGTAATGTCTGAACTCAATATGATGGACCTGCTCAGGGCATTGCAGGTTTTGGAGAAGCGGATTGCCGTATCGCTGATGTATTCCGGTCTGCGCATTCCGCAGTTTCGCTTGCTGGCCCTGCTGGATGAAAATGGACCGTTGACAGTAACCGAAATAAGCAATCTTCTGGATGTGACCCGCGCCACCGTCAGTGTGATGGTGAATGAGTTGATTCGGGCTGGGGTGTTGATTACTGATGAAAACCCATCAGACCGACGTTCATTTCATCTCAACCTGACCGAGTCGGGTCGCAACAAGTTGAATGTCGGGCGTAGCGATATGATGGTAATGCAGCAGAAAATTTCAAAAAACTACTCTGGTGAAATGCTGCAGATGCTCAACGAGTTTTCCCGCCAGGTGCTGGGGTAATAGTACCGTTCAGATAGGCCTTGCGCCGTCTTTCCGGAAAGTGCTCAATCGCGTAGCGCAACATAGTGCGCGGCATTTTCCGGTAGTGCTTTAACAAAAACTCTTCTTCCCGTTTTCGATCACGCTTGCCGATCTCTCGCAACATCCAGCCCACCGCCTTGTGCATCAGGTCGTGCTCATCCTTTAGCAACAACCGGGCGAGTTTTAGTGCATCATCGAAATCATTCCTGGCGATAAAGTAGAAGGTCGAGAGCATTGAGATGCGACGCTCCCACAGGGAAGCGGAACGGGCCAGCGTATAGAGTGGTTTGCGGGAACGGGTGTAGAGCCAGGCGCCGACAATGTCCCGTGCGCTGAGGTCGACCAGATCCCAGTTGTTGATGTACTCGGTGGAGTCAAGATAGAGATGATAGAGTTCTTCACGTTCTGGTTCGTCGCTCTTTTTATAGCGATGTACCATCAGCAACAGTGCCAGCATTCGTTCCTCATGCCAGCGTGACTTGAGCAGGGATTTGATGGTGCTAACCGGTACGATGCCAAACTGTTTTACCAGCGCGCGTATCTGCGGCATCCGCAGGCCAAGGAATTTATCTCCTTCACCATATTCGCCCGGCCCGGTTTTGAAGAAACGTTGCGCGTGCTTCGCCCTGTCCGCATCGGCCAGCGCGCTGACTGAAGCTCTAATTTCTTTTAGTGTCGTTTTTACTTTCAACGAAGTATTTTTACTTTCCGTTTTGTAGTAGAGCTTGATTTCTCTTTTTTCCGTGCGTAGTACAACACTGCATCGTTGAGAAATCCTGAGCGATTGGAGGAGAGGGAATCGATAAGACGTAGGGTGGAGCGGGGCAGGGTTACGTTGACGCGCTCAACACGTTCGTCCGGCACATCTGCTTTGATCATCACCAGCGCACCTTCACTGCGTTTCGCCTCCGTAGTGGCGCTTTCCAGATCCATTGGGAGTGGGATGGTTTCATTGTCTTCTGCCATGCCATCGATATGGAATTGCAGCGCCTCAGTCCCCATCTGCATGGCCTCTTCGATGGTTTCACCAGCACTGACACAGCCGGGAAAGTCGGGGAAGCTGATGCCCCAATCGCTGTCGTTTTCTTTGTGGATAATTGCTGGATAGTTCGCCATGGTTCAGTCCCAGCCCGCCTGACGGGCGATGCTTTTCAATGTCCCCTTTGGAAGGTCCTTTTTCGGATGGGGAACGGTGACCCGACCCGGTTTGGTCGGGTGTTTGAATTGGTGATGGCTGCCGCGTGTGCAGACCAATTGCCAACCTTCGCTTTTTAGCCGCTTGATAACGTCCCTGCTATCCACGGCGAAAGTATACACATGGTACACACGTTTTCCACCATCCATAAGGGCAGATTTCTTCTGTCGTATTCACGACAATTTGTTGCGGCAGAGTAGCAAAGTCTCCCACTAAATTTGTCGGTTAATATCTATAAGTTTTTGTAATCATTAGCTAAACAGTCTGTCTTTACCGCTGGCACAACGCTTGCTCTTACTTCTGGTAACGAAACCTGGACATAGGAGCACAGCAGATGATCACGATGACAGACAAGGCCGCCAAAGCCGCATCACTCTTTATCAAGGGCTCCGATACCCCCACTGGTGGGCTACGTATCGCCATCACTGGCGGCGGATGCTCAGGATACACCTACAACCTCTCTATTGAGCCCGAAGCCGCAGACGACGATACCGTGGTCGAGCACGGCAAGATCAAGGTTTTCCTCGACCCGGCCAGCGCTCCGCTGCTCGACGGCGTCACCATTGATTTCGCAGAGAGCCTGGACGGCTCCGGCTTCACCTTCATTAACCCGAATGCCAGCGCCTCCTGCGGCTGCGGCAAATCGTTCTCAGCATAAGGAGACGACCATGTGGGATTATTCTGAAAAGGTTAAAGAGCATTTCTTCAACCCCCAAAACGCCGGTGCGGTGGATGAGGCCAACGGTATTGGCGAGGTGGGTTCCATCTCCTGCGGCGATGCACTGCGTCTGACTTTGAAGGTCGACCCGGAGACTGACATCATTCTTGAAGCCGGTTTCCAGACCTTTGGCTGCGGTTCCGCCATCGCTTCCTCCTCGGCACTGACCGAGATGGTGAAGGGGATGACCGTCGACGAGGCACTGAAAGTCTCCAACCAGGACATCGCCGATTTCCTCGAAGGCCTGCCGCCGGAAAAGATGCACTGCTCGGTGATGGGTCGTGAAGCACTGGAAGCGGCCATCGCCAACTACCGTGGCGAAGAGTGGTCCGACGACCACGAAGAGGGCGCGCTGATCTGTAAATGCTTCGCCGTCGATGAAGTGATGGTGGAAAAGGCCATTCGCGAAAATGGCCTGACCACGGTGGAAGAGGTCACCAACTACACCAAGGCGGGCGGCGGTTGCTCCTCCTGTCATGAAGGTATCGAAGAGGTACT
>JBNKVM010000027.1:0-20367 GCA_050299175.1 Thiohalomonadaceae bacterium | reverse complement strand
TGTTGCCTTTCTCGGCGCCCAGCTTCTTGCCGATCGCTTTGGTCAGAACGCGAACCGCAGGAGCGATTTGATATTCGTCGTAGTATTCGCGCAGGAAGTCGATAACTTCCCAGTGAGCATCGGTCATTTCAACGCTTTCGGTCTTGGCAAGTTCAATGCCGACTTCTTTGTCCCACTGGCTCAGATCTACCAGGTAACCTTCCTCATCAACTTCCAGCTCACGTCCGTTAACATTCATAGTAGCCATTTCATCATCTCCTCGTAGAGTGTTTATCTTTGGCCTGAATTACAGCCAGGCTTGAACCTTGTCGTTTTCGCAGGCAAGGTCTACAAAGCCCGCGTAATCCACCACCTTAATACCGTCCATTACTTTGTCGGCTATGCCACGGGCTTCCAGATCGGAGCCCAGGGCATAAACAGTGGTATTCTCCATGGCGCCCTTTACTTTATCTGCGACTGCAGAACCGTTCAGTGCGCCGTATACACCATCTTCAATCAGCAGAATCGCGCTGCCTTTTGCTGCATGGTCCAGGCAGGACACGAGGCTGTTCTTTTCGAAGGGTGATTTGTTTACTGTGTGCAACATTTCATCTCTCCCTTAGAAGCTCAGAACAACATCCTGCTCTTCCATCAGAGCAGCGATTTCATCTTTGCTGACGAGAATGATGGAATCTTTCTCGGCCCAGTCGTCGTTCTCATCTTCGTAGGTAATCGGCATGAGATCGTCGACAGTCAGACCACGCTCTTCCAGCGACTCTTTGGAGACGTAGAACTTGGTTACGTCGTAGTCGCCCAGTGCGGACCAGGTGGGTGAGAAGTTTTTCATCTCGATGCCCTTGGTGTTCTGGCCCTTGGCCAACTGGAACACACCATCGTCCATGAACAGCAGCTGTACGTCTTGTTCAAACGCAGCGCCGATCAGTACGACTTCGAGGGACTCAAGCGCGTAGATGGTGCCGTACGGAGCCTTACGGTTCACGTACAAAAATTTCTTTTGATCACTCATCGCATCTTCCCCTTAGTCACCGAACACAACCAGTCGATCAGACTGGATGCCGCCTTCGATCAGCTGACCCAGGCCAGAGATGCGGAAACCTTCCTGAAGGTTGTCTGCATCTTTGCCGTTACGCTTGGATTCGTCAGCATCGGCGATGCCGCGGCGTTGAGCCGCGGCAACACAGACGACGAGATCCAGGTTGTGTTCCTTGGCCAGCTCGCTCCAGCGAGTGATGACGTTGCGGTCATCCTGCGGAGGAGTGGTCAGGCGGGTCGCGTTGTTCACACCGTCGTGGTAGAAGAAAACACGAAAGATTTCGTGACCCTTCTCCAGCGCAGCTTTAGTGAACTGATAAGCAGTGTCGGAGGCCTGGTGTTGATACGGGCCTTCGTTAACCTGAATAGTAAACTTCATTATCTCAAACCCCTCTTAGAAGCGGATGTGAGCAGAGGCGTTCAGGTTCACACGGCCACCGCGCCAGTTGTCGATGTGGTACTTGGTGAACGGCAGACCGGTCTTCTCGAAGAATTGCGGCCAACCAATACGCTCAACCCAGTCACCGATACGTTCCCAGTCTTTGGCGTCGGATTTGTAGACAGCCAGGATGTTCTTGACGGTCTCAGCAACTTCCGGCCAACGCGGCGGGTTGTTCGGCAGGCCAGCAGCAACCAGTTTGTGGAACATCGGCTTGGAACGGGCGTTGGAGTGTTTACCACCAACCCAGATAGCCAGCTTGGAGTATTCCGGATCGTTGATTTGCATCGGCGGGCAGGGCGGGAAGCAGGCACCGCAGCAGACGCATTTCTTCTCGTCGACTTCCAGTGAAGGCTTGCCGTTAACCATGGCCGGACGAATCGCAGCTACCGGGCAACGTGCAACAACGGTCGGGCGCTCACAGGCGTTAGCAACCAGGTCGTGGTTAATTTTCGGCGGCTTGGTGTGCTGGATGTTGATCGCGATATCACCCTGGCCACCGCAGTTGATCTGGCAGCAGGAAGTGGTGATGTGAACGCGGTTCGGCATGTCTTCTTTGATGAACTCTTCGTGCAGTTCGTCCATCAGGGCCTTAACAACACCAGATGCGTCAGTACCCGGGATGTCGCAGTGCAGCCAACCCTGGGTGTGAGAGATCATGGTGACGGAAGGACCGGTACCACCGACAGGGAAACCTTCAGCAGTCAGTTTCTCAACCAGCGGGGCAACTTTCGATTCTTCGCTAACCATGAATTCGATGTTAGAACGCATGGTGAAACGGACGTGACCTTCAGCAAACTCATCGGCGATGTCGCACAGTTTGCGAATGGTGTACAGGTCCATCTGACGCTGGGTACCAGCGCGAACGGTCCAAACCTGGTCGCCGCCTTTGGCAACGTGACGAAGAACGCCGGGACGCGGGCGATCGTGGTAGCTCCACTGGCCAAAGTTCTTCTTCAGCACAGGGTGCATGAACGGAAACGGATCCGGTACACCGCTCTCGATAGGCATACGAGGTGCAGACATATTTACCTCCAACTCTAAGTTAATTGGTTTTGTACAGGCGGGAATTCACACCGCCTATACAGGAATCAATGGCTCAGCTTACGCCTTGCGCTCGGCCCACTTCTTCGCTTCTTCGTCCCAGCCATCCATGCGGATGTAGGAGTTAGCACGCGGAGAAGCGATCATGTTCGGGTCAACTTCAAGGCCGAGACCTTCAAGGAAGTTCACCAGACCGATACGCTCGATCATCTCACCGGTACGTTCGTGCTCCAGCGCGTTCTCAGCGAAGAAGTCGATAACGTTGCCGGCCAGTTCCTCGATGGCTTCGAAGTCTTCGTCGTTCTCAAGCTTCATGAACGGAACGATGACGGTGCCCATCAGGTCGCCGATCTTCAGGGTACGCTTACCGCCGATGAGGACGGAGGCGCCTTTGTCGTTACCCGGGCTCAAGGCCTTGTTCATAACGTTGAGGCAGTGCATGCAACGTACGCAGTCCTTGTTGCTGACGTCGAGGGTGTCGTCGTCGTTCAGGGACAGGGCGTTGGTCGGGCAGCGGGTGATGACGTTGTCGATAACGTACTTGCGGCCTTTGGCTTCAACAAATGCTTTAACTTCGTTCTGGTCAACGATCATGTCGTCGCGCCAGGTACCGATAACGGCGAAGTCAGCACGGTGAATGGAGTTCATACAGTCGTTGGCGCAGCCAGAAACCTTGAACTTCATTTTGTACGGCAGGGCCGGACGGTGCATGTCGTCGAGGAAGGCGTTAACCAGGGTGCGGTGAGTGCGCTGCTCATCGAAGCAGGACTGTTCGCAACGCGCGGCACCAACGCAGGACATACCAGTACGAACAGCCGGACCGGCACCGCCCAGGTCGAAGCCCATTTCGTTGAACTCGTCGAATGCAGGTTGAACGTTATCGGTGGTGCAGCCCTGGAACATGATGTCGCCAGACTGACCGTGGAAAGCGATCAGGCCGGAACCGTACTTCTCCCAGATGTCGCAGAACTTGCGCATAACATCGGTGGTGTAGTGGTTGCCAGCAGGGGGCATGATGCGGAGGGTGTGGAATTCAGCGGCGGCGGGGAACAGGGGCTTCTTGTTCTCGTCGTGCAGTTCGGTGAAACGGGGGATAACACCACCGCCGTAACCGACAACACCTACTGTGCCGCCCTTCCAGTAACCCTTGCGGGTTTTGTAGGAAGTCTCCAGCTGACCCAGCAGGTCAACCATCATGTCATTGTCTTGCGCCAGACGCTTGATGCCGGTGATGAAGCTCGGCCACGGACCGCTCTCCAGCTGATCAAGCATAGGTGTGTCGTGTAATTTCTTCGCCATTTCTCTCGATACTCCCGTCAGACTTATGGGCAAACGGTCTACTTGTTTTGTTCAAGCCGACCTACCAAAGGCTGCAGATACTGAAATATCCTGCATGGATTGATGAGCCCGTTACAGATGCTCTCAATATGGAAACGAAGTTTAGGAGTTTCTTATGTGGCAATTAATCGCCCCGATGGGGGAGGGGATAGGGAACCGTATATCCAAAAAGGGATATATGGCGGCATTAGCTATACTCCACCCAAATTGACCCGCTGCAATAGTAAGTATTGAAAAAACATATTATTAGGGCGCCTATTTGAAGCTTTTGCTGTAGACCATTGGGGATATACCCCCAGAAGCGACATTTTCGCCCTATCCCAAAAGTCGGTTTTTGCTGTGCTATTATCGCGTCCCGCTAAGGTGCTCGAACTTGAGTTGCGTGCCGAGTGGGCACATATTGAGAGTGGCTGATTTAGACAAGTCCAGAGGGAAGCCGCATGTTATATCTGAGCGAAGTGCTGATCCAGAATCCGCAGTTGGAGAACTTTGAACAGTTGCTGGAGGTGGTCAAGGAGCGCTCCAAGACGGAGATGTTCTTCCGTATCGACGTTAAGCCCCCCTATCCGGATACCCCGGAGAACTGGGAAGATCGCCTCGAAGCCACCTTTACCTGACGTATATATATAGAACGGAACTGCCGTGAAATATCTGAATATCGACGACCACCATCGCGAAGCCGAGTGTGCTGAGGATACCGTCAAGTCCAGCGAATTGCTGGTCACCCGGCTGGATGAACTGCGGGCCGAGCTGGAAACGCTGAAGGGTACCGAGCGGGTGAAACCGCTGCTGGATAGCGGCTACATCCTGCTTGATCTGGTTGGCCGCGAGGCCGAGGCTCACGCGGCGGCCAAAGAGGCCCTGAGTCTGGCTATTGAAAACGAGCAGTGGCAGCCGGCGGTTGAGGCCTGCGACATTATCTATCAGGCCGGGAAGGACGACGCGGTAGCAGCGCTGACCCATGGTATCTGGCTCGGTGTCACCTATCCCATCGACCCCGAGCTGAGTGTCGCCATGCTGCAACACCTGGTGGAAGAGACCCCGGACAACTCCGATGGCGCCGCCGTGGCCGCCGCCACCGCCTGTTACATCGCCGATATGCGTGCCGAAGGCAAGCAGCACGATGAGCTGGGCTTCTTCACCGGGCAGCTGTTAGGCCAGGTGGCGCGTCGTCATACCAATGGCGCCTGTGACACTCAGGAGTTGTTCGACATCTGGATGGACCGCCTGGAGCTGAAAGAGCCGGGCAAATTCCTGCCGCGACTGGCGATGATCCTCGATGTGCTGGTCCCCGCCGAACAGTGGTGGTTCGATCGCGACGAACTGCGCGCAAAGATCCCGGAGTAACGACGTGTTCTGGCAGGACGAGGACGAAAACGATATCACCCGTTTTGTGGTGCCGGAGAACGTGCTGGATCTGCACTTCTCCATTCGTTGCAAAACCCTGCCAGTAGACCACGCCTGGGCACTCTCCACTGCGATACAGAAAGCTTTACCCTGGTTTGTCGAGGAAGAGCTGGCCGCTCTGCATTTAATCTATGTGGCCGATTCCGGCAACGGTTGGGAACGCCCGCACGGTGCTGGCGACACCCTCTATCCTTCGCGACGCACCAAGCTGGTTCTGCGTCTACCTGCCGAACGCATCGACGATGCGCTGGCGCTGAGCGGACAAACGTTACAGGTCGGCGAGAGCGAGATCGAAGTCGGTGAGGGCAAGGCACAGCCGTTGAGTGCAACGAATACCCTTTATTCCCGATATGTCGCGATTACCGAAGTGGATCAGACCGAAGAAGCCTTCATCGCCCAGCAGGTGGCTGAACTCAAGACGGCGGGACTGCGCTTCAAAAAGGTGGTCTGCGGTAAGGAAAATAGTTTTGTTTTACCCGATGGCGAACTGCTGACCCGTAGCGTACTGATTGCCGATCTGCCGCTTGCGGACGCGGTACGTCTGCAGGAGATTGGGCTGGGTCCACACCATCTAAAAATGCTCGGTTGCGGGTTGTTCATTCCGCATAAGACGGTTTAGTATATTCTGATATTTTTATTGCTTTTTATCATTGCACTGAGAACTTGCTAGACAGGAGACAATCATGGCATACGAAGTAAACGGAGCAACCATCGAAGCTAACGATAACGGCTATCTGCTGAACATCGATGACTGGAACGAAGACGTCGCTGCTGCTATCGCCGCAGCTGAAGGCGTTGAGCTGAGCGAAAAGGCATGGGACCTGATCAACTACCTGCGCGATGAGTACATCAACAACGGTGGCAACCAGCCGAACGACCGTAACATCGTTAAAGCGATGTCCGACAAGTGGGGCGAGAAGGTTCAGTCCAAAGACCTCTACACCCTGTTCCCGATGCAGCCCTCCAAGCAGGCTGGCAAAATCGGTGGTCTGCCTGAAAGCCGTCGTAAGGGTGGCTACTAATCGAATCGCTTCTGCGAAACCGGTGTCAAAAAGCCCGCTAATGCGGGCTTTTTATTTTATTTAAAAACTTCCATTTTTGTGCAATGAAAATCTCCCGTTTTGCGGACTGAAATTGAATTCACAGAGAATTGCTTGGTTTTGTGGGGAGTATTTATTTCTTATTTATTTGCGATAACAGCCGTGTTAGAGTCCGCCTTGAATGGAAGAGTGCCATGTAAGGCACAAGAGGTGGGGGATGGGAAATCAAGGAATAAGATGGTGCATGCTCACGGCGATCTTGCTATTACCCAGTGGAATTGCATGCGCCACAACTCTTGATGAAATATCCGTATTATCACTCAGTGCAGTCGAAGGGAGCGCAGTTCTGCAGTTTTCTGATGGAAAGATGGCTGTAGTGCATGTGGGTGATATTGTCCCCGGTGTGAGTATTGCTACTACTGTCCGACAAGTCCTGTCAGATCGTCTTGTTGTTGAAACTTCAGCGTCGGTAACTCAAACTCGCCCCGAAATTGTGTGGATATACAGAAGCCAAAAAGGGGCAAAATCTAGAGTGCAGCGTTTGGACTCACAAGGCCCACAAAAAAGTATGGAAACGGTCGAAGTGACAAAAGTATTGAAACGATAATTGTCGCCACGGATAAAGTGAGACTATCAGTTATCTGGCTGAGTAACTGTAAGGATAAAAAGAATAAAGGGATATATGAAAAGGAAGTCAGCGTTATTTTTCTTAGGTTTAGCCCTTGTACTAAACCTGTCTTTGCTGATACCTGTGTCCCGTCCAAGTGTCCAACACACCTTTCGCATCAGAAATCGGCTATTTTTTCGCCGATTTTTCTACTCAGCATGCGGCAACTGCCACAAATTTTGTAAAGAGTCGGCGAGATTTTCCCCTGAAAACTAGAATTTTCGACATTTTTCCAGAGAATCTCCACCATCAAACAACGCTTTCCCTGGACAGGTAGCTTCCTGTCCACGATACAAATGACTTGTTGACCGCTCGGCTTGGGCTAAAGCCGCAGATAAAACCCCGTCAGCAAACCGTCCCACGCCTCAAACCAATATTCTTTCTTCTTTGTCCTTGTGAAAATATCCTGTCCGGCCCACATCTCCGCCGGGGTTCGGCCGTCAAGATTGGAATGCGGCCTGACGTGGTTATACCAAAATCCAAATTGGCCCAGTGCGCCATTCAACTGCTCCAGAGAATCCACCTCCCAATGATCCAGTTTCGATTTCAAGGTGCCGAAGAAACGCTCGATCCTCCCATTCATCCACGGACACCCTTTATCCGTTTTCTGCTGCTTGATGCTCAGTAGCCACAAGCCGAAGCGAAACAGCCGCGAGGTAAAAACCGCCTCATTGTCCGTGCGCAGAAACATCGGCATTCCGTACTTCTCTACAGCATCGAGCAGATGGCGGAGCAGGGTGATACTGGCCTTGTCTTTCAAACCTTGCAAACAAAGATTGGCCCGTGAGCCGTGTTCTACGATGCCCAGGATGTTATGAATTTTGCCCTGCCTATCCTGCTTGCCCGTCAAATCCATCGCCCAGACTCGGTTAAGTGGTATCAGCTTTGGATGACGATGTTTCAGCTTCTTCCTCAGCACCCGAATTTCATATTCATGCAGACGAACCTTCTCACTGACATAGCTCTTGCTGACAGTCATATCCTTATGCACAAACCGCCGATTGAAACTCTCCGCCAGCTTACGGCAGCCCTTATGCGGCATCAGCGCCTTCATGCGAAGGATTTCCCTAGCCACCCAGTCGGGCTTTCTGGGGAAGCAACGCCGTGCAGAAGGCTTCTCTGCCATGGGTTTTCGCCTGCCAAAGCGGCTTTCAGGATGGCGCAGGAAACCAGCGCGGAAACTGAGGAAAACAAACGTAAAACAATGAAAAAATATAAAGAAGAACAGCATCCTTGACAGTAAATCCATTGATGCAGCCCTGAACAAAAACACAACCGATCTGCTCACTTTAGAATTTTGTATCCAGACTATCGATTTCCCTCATTAGTTTTTTGACATTGTCACCGTGTTGACGATAGAGCGCCAGCGCCTGCTCGGCCAATCCCTGCCAGTGATCGGCGCCGCGTTTAAAGGTTTCACGCAGCTGTTTACCCTTATCGCCACCGAGCCACTTGATGTAGGCGCTAGTCAGGGCCGGGAATATCTCTTTGCGCAGGGTGGTGAAGTTGGCCATGTAAAAGTGCAACGAAGCGTCACGCTGTTCATCCAGTAACCAGGGAAGCGTGCGGCGGCAGTCGACCAGATGATCACGAATGGCGCGTAGCGTGAATTCGGCACGGGAGCGGGGCAGGGTGACGAGCATCGCTTCCCAATCCGAGCCAAGCTCCCGTCCAACAGCAACTTCACCCAGTTCGTGTTGCAGCAGTGTTTGCAGTTCATCGCCAGTCATCTTTTCCAGCGCCTGGTCGAAGGCGCGATCGAATTCGTAATCGCGACTGGCGCGGGCAATGGCTCGTTCTGAGTCCTGCCAACCCCACTCTTCCAGTTTTTCCCAGATCATGCGGCTCAAGGATTCACGGCGTAGGAAGACGGTGTTGCCCAGGCTGAGGGCGGGCGGGGCGGTGATTTCGCGGGCAAACTCCCGGCCAGCGATATAGATGGTGGTGCCTTCTTCTTCGACCTTCTGCTCCAGTTCGGCGAGGAAGAAATGGGGCTTGGCGCCACAGTAACCGCCACTGTAGAGCAGGCCATGGGATTCAATCTGTTCGTTGATCGTGGCGCTGTGGTACGGGTCATTCGGCTGGCCTGCCATCATGATAGGGCGAAACGGTTTTTCTTCCAGCGTCTGCCACAACTGCTCACGCTCGCTGATCCATTCACCCAGGGGGCCTTTGGGAAGTGGATCGCGGTAGGCAAAGCCCTTCTCCCAACGGTAGAATTCACGCATCTTGAGCAGATAGATGCAGAGCGAATAGTTACGCGCATGCAGTGCATCGGAGATGTTGCAGTTGTGCTGCACCATTCCGGCCAGTTTGTGCGCCAGTATCCCGCTCGGCATGCTCATGCTTGTATTCACACCCCTGTAGCCCCATCGTAGAGACCCATCTGATCTTTAGGCTATCAATACGAATTCAAGCTCGCCAGAACATTGAACTTATAGAAGGAAACAACATGGCGCGAATCAGAAGCCGCTGGCACAACAAGTCGGCCCCCAAATCCGTTGAGACCATCGCAAGCGTGGTGGGGATGAACATCTGGAAGATGGCCTCGGGCAGCGCCACCAAGATGTATAACGATGGATTTAACTTTAAAAGTAATACGCAACTAATTGATTTTATTGCAGAGCTTTCCATCTTTCTCTTCCAGCTTGCGGACCGCAAAGTTTACGAAATACTGGATGAGGAGCAGCGCGGCCGCTTTACTCAGGCGCTGGCCAAGCACCTGATCGGTACTGTGGTAGAGAATCAGGTGGAAGAGCTGAAAGGGGATGCCGACGGCTACCGTCAGGCTATCGTCGAAAAGCTGAACCACCACCTGGAGGGCTATTCCGAATTTGCCGCTAGCAATGGTGAACCGAGCTACCCAATGCTGCGCTACTTTGGTTCCCTTTGCGACGAGGTGTTGGGCGGCGAGGACAATAAATGGGTCATCGAGCATGTGATGGAGGTTGAGGCGCCACCACTGGTTAAACAGCTGCGCCAGAACCTGGAGAGCCTGCTGGAAGAAAAAGAAGACTCTTAAACCTCTAACGCCGTCGTCCATGACGGCGTCAGATTTCACGGCCAATATCAACGTGTGTCAACCGCCAACCCCATCGGTGCGGAAACACCATTGAGGTCCACAATAGTATCGGGTGTTATTGAGCCACTAGCCGTACTTGCCGTATTGATGATTTCAAGACGGCTCACCGAAGAGTTCAGCACATATAGCTTGTCGTTTACCGAGTCGAGTACCGTCGTTACTGGGCTGAAAGTTATATCCGTTGGCGTGATTGTGCGTGTTGGAGCAATGTTACCATTCGCACTGCTTGCACTAGCAAAGATCAATATCGTTCCAGAATTGTAGCCAGAGACAATTATTTGATCATTCGTGGAATCAGTTTCGATGCCGTGCGCTCCTGATAGCCCGGTTTGATTTCCAGAGATTACACGGGACGCAGCCATCGAACCTGTCGCGGTACTCGCGTTACCTATGACGTAGATGGCTTGGCCGTTGAAATCCATGACATAGAGTATGTCCCTGGTAACATCGACAGATAGCCCTGATAACTGGCTGTACGCGTAAAGCGTAAAACCGCTGATCACACGTGATGGTGCGACATCTCCGTTGATACTGCTCGCATTGTCAAAGACAAGGACGTTATGTGCGCTGCTGCTGAAGTTGCTGACATAGAGCCTGTCGTTGGTCGCGTCGAAATAAACCGCCCAGGGGCTGTTCAGTCCGGTATTAGCTCCTGTAATCACCCTTGTTGGGGTGGTATTTCCTGTCGTTGCACTCGCATTGTCGAAGACGATAATTGAATTCCCGCCGAAATCTGCGACATACAAACGGTCATTAGTAAGGTCTAGCGCTATCCCTCGCGTATTATTAAGCAATGTACTCGTACCGGTAATTGTACGGGTTGCATCAATGGAACCAGTTGAGAGATTGGTGCTTTCGTACGATACAATTTGTGGACTCAATCCGCTGGTCTTTCCTGAAATGAAAAGCTTGCTTGCACCAGTCGTATTGACGTTGTCTGGAGTACTTGAGCCACCACCACAGCCTGCCAATAATAAAATACCTGCAATCAACCAATTAGCACGAAATGCAACCACGTATATCTCCTTTGAATTCCAAAATTTCCTGATATGTTGCAACAACCACTGATGGTGAAGCGCGCCAATATTACTCAGACACCCGAACCAAAACCACCAGATTCTTCCACTGGGGTAATTAATTCAGGCATGACTGTTACATAAATGAAAGGATGTCAATGGTTTGTGCACTTGTGGTCCTCTGACTTTTTGGTGTGGGTTTCGTGGCCATGGTTTTCATTCTCTTATGGTACGATCCATCGCTTGTAACAGTGGAGTCATCATGCGCGGACGTTTTATTACCCTGGAAGGCAGCGAAGGTAGCGGCAAGAGCACCAATCTGGCCTTCATCCACCAGCAATTGCAGGCTGCAGGCCTTGATGTCGTATTGACCCGTGAACCCGGCGGCACACCGCTATCCGAGCGGATTCGGGAGTTGCTGCTGGACCACCGTAACAGCACCATGCACAGCGATACCGAGCTGCTACTGATGTTTGCCGCCCGCGCCCAGCACATTCGTGAAGTCATTCTGCCCGCCCTGGAACGGGGCCAGTGGGTCCTTTGCGACCGTTTTACCGACGCCACTTATGCCTATCAGGGCGCCGGGCGTGGCATCGACGTAGCACGCATCGCCCAGTTGGAGCAGTGGGTACAGGGCGATCTGCGACCCGACCTGACCTTTTTCCTCGATCTACCGGTCTCCGTTGGACTGGCCCGCGCCAGCGAACGCGCTGAACTGGACCGCTTCGAGCGCGAGCAGATCGACTTCTTCGAGCGGGTGCGCCATGGCTACCTGGCCCAGGTAGAACGTTACCCAAAACGTTACCGTCTGGTCGACGCCTCCCAGCCGCTGGAGCAGGTGCAGGCGCAGCTGGCCGGACAGATATCCGATTACCTCCAGGCACAAAATGGCTGATCTGAGTTCCTATCCCTGGCAGCAATCCCTGTGGCAGGGACTAATCGGTCGCCTGAAAGAGGGGCGACTGCCCCATGCGCTACTGCTCAGCGGCCCGGCGGGGCTGGGCAAGCAGGATTTCGCCACCCGTTTCAGCCGCGCCATTCTCTGCGATTCGCCGTTGGAAGACGGTAGCGCCTGCGGAAGTTGCCGTGGTTGCATGCTGATGCAGGCGGGTAGCCACCCCGACTACCTGCTGGTAGCGCCGGAAGAGGAGGGTAAGGCGATCGGTATCGATGCGGTGCGTGAGCTGGCCCGTTTCCAGTCGCTGAAGAGCCAATACGGTCGCCAGCGGGTGATCCAGCTGCAACCTGCCGATGCCCTGAATGCCAATTCCGCCAATGCCCTGCTTAAGACCCTGGAAGAACCGGCTGGCGACACCATCCTGCTGCTGACCACCGATCGGCCTATGGCGCTGCTGCCGACCATTCGCAGCCGTTGCCAGCAGGTGGTTTTCCGCCCCGTTTCCGTTACCGATGCGCAGACACTCGACTGGCTGAAACAGCAGGGTGTCACGACGCCTGCTGAGATGCTGCTGCAGATGGCGGGCGGTGCACCGCTACTGGCCCAGGCATTAGAGCAGGACGGGATTCTGGCACTGCAGGATGAGTTACTGGGCGACTTCACTGCCCTGGCCGAGGGCAAGGCCAGCCCGGTCAACCTGGCGGAACAGTGGCACAAACTGGGCACGCGTAAGGTCCTGCCCTGGTTCTATCTGCTGTTGGCCGACATGGTGAAACTGAAACTGGTGCCCGGACAGGCCAACCTGAGCAATCCGGGGCGTCAGCAACAGTTGCAAGGATTAATCGAAAGGGTAGACTTGGACTTTATTCAGCAATTGGCGGAGAAGGCCCTGCAGCGGCTGCGCCTGGTACACGGCCAGACCAACCAGCAGGTGATACTGGAAGAACTTCTCCTGGCGTGGACCCAACGCAAGGTATAAATGGAACATGAGTACGCCCAACCCGAGACAGGGGATACTTTCCCTTACTATCAAGGACAAGAGTGCGCTGTACGCCGCCTACATGCCCTTCGTCAAGAACGGCGGTCTCTTCATCCCGACAACTAAAACCTACAACCTCGGTGATGAGGTATTTATGCTCCTCACGCTCATCGACGAGAAGGAAAAGATGCCAGTCGCCGGCAAGATCGTCTGGATTACACCCAAAGGTGCTCAGGGTAACCGTGCCGCCGGGATCGGGGTACAGTTCAGCGAACAGGACGGCGGCGCCGCCCGCAGCAAGATCGAAACTCATCTTGCGGGGGCATTGAAATCGGACCGTCAGACCCACACGATGTAAGTGTCAGGTTTCCTGACGAGTTAGTCTCCTACCCAACTTGTACAGGGGAACGGTTTTACCGCTCCCCTGATTTTTATTGACCGACATGCTTGTAGATTCCCACTGCCACCTCGACCGTATCGACCTGACCTCCTTTGACGACGACCTGGCCAATGCCATTCAGGCTGCCCGGGATAACGGCGTCGAGCGCATTCTCTGTGTCGCCATCGACCGGGGGAATATCCCTGACGTGATCGCCATCGCCGAGCGCTTCGATAATGTCTATGCCTCGGTCGGCGTCCATCCCAACGAGGACGACCCGGTGGAAGTTACCGCCGAGGAGTTGTTGAAGCTGGCTGAGCATCCCAGAGTAATCGCCATCGGTGAGACCGGGCTGGACTATTTCCGCAGTGACGAAGGCCAGGCGTGGCAGAAACAGCGCTTCCGTAGCCATATCGAGGCGGCAAAACAGAGCGGCAAGCCGCTAATTATCCACTCCCGGGACGCCCGTAAAGACACCATCCAGATGATGCGGGAGGAGGGGGCTGAACAGGCGGGGGGGGTCATGCACTGCTTTGTCGAGGATTGGACCACCGCGGAGCAGGCGCTGGAGATGGGTTTCTATATCTCTTTCTCTGGCATCGTCACTTTCCGCAATGCCGAGGATCTGCGTGAAGTGGCTAAACGGGTCCCAGCTGAGCGCCTGTTGGTAGAGACCGATGCACCTTATTTGGCCCCGGTACCGCACCGCGGCAAGAGCAACCAGCCCGCTTGGGTGCGTGACGTAGCCACGCTGCTGGCAGAGATTAGGGATGAGTCGTATGAAGCGTTGGCGGCGCAGACGACGGCCAATTTCAACCGCCTTTTCGGCCTGAATTAGTGCCGATTTTTACTTTAAGTTTTCTCTGTATCAGACTGAATTATAAGTAATTTAACTTTCACCACGCTGCAGTTCGGCCAGTTGTTCCTTCTCCAGCCCGCGCAGGCCGTTTTCCAGGTAACAGGCATCGAAACCACGCTCATTGAGCAGGTAGGCGGCCGATGAACTGCGGCGCCCAGTGTTGCAATAGACGATGTATTTCAGTTTCTGATTCAGGCCACGCGCCTTGATTCTCAGCAGGTAGAGCGGAATGTTGATGCTGTTGGGGATAAAGGCATTTTTGTGCTCGCTCTCCAGGCGCACGTCGAGCCAGACGGCCTTGTTCGACGCCACCAGATCCTTGCCCCTGGCGTAATCGACACTCTGCAGTACCGGCGCAGTAAGTAGCTGGACGAAGTCGCTTTTGGCCATCCGCATCAGCCCCCCATCGGTGAGCATGATGACGTTGGCATTGCGGCGGCTATCGGAGATCAGCGCTTCCTCGCCAAAGCCGGTACCCGCCTCCAGTTCGGCCAGCTTGATGCTTTTGCCGGACTTGGTCTGGTGGGTTACTTCGGCACGGCCTGACTTGATGAAATAGTAATAGTCGCCTTCATCGTCCTGCTGTATCACCACTTCACCCGCTTTGACCGGCATGGCCTCCATGCGCATGAAGACCTGTTGGATGTTGCTGGGTGGGATGCGATGGAAAATCTCCGAGTGGAGCATCATAGTCATCCAGTCGCCGTCCTTTTCCTCTTCCTGCTCGTCGATCTCTGAAACCATGTAACCTGCATTCTGATCCCAGGTGAGCAGGATATCGAGCAGATCATTGTCGATGCGGAAATAGGTGACGTCGGTATCGGCGAAGGCGGTGACGTGGTGAGGCTTGTGATGATCCACAGGAAAACGGGTAGAGGAGGTACCGCCGACAATGGCGGAGGGTTGCTGGCCATCTTCACCGACCAGCACAAGCTTGCCGGTCAGCAGGTAGTACGAGTAATTGTCGGAATCGCCCTTACGGAACAACGCCTTGCCTTTAGGCAGGCTTTCAATGGGCGTTTTTTCCGCAATGTCGCGCAGGTTTTCCTGCGTCAACTCATTCAGGGGAACAAACTGTCGTAATACCTCGGTACTCACTCTTGACCGTCTCTATTCTCGATTCTTCTGTGGTTCGTGCCGTACGCGGCAAAGGGCAAAGTATACCAGTCTATCCGCGGTAACTCTCAAGCAATTCGAGACAATGATCCAGATGCTGACGAGGTGTGTAGAAGTGAGGCGAAAAGCGAATTTTGTTGTCGCGCAGCGCACAAAAAACCCCGTTTTCACGCAAGTGCTCGAATAGTGCCGCCGACTCATTCTGCGGGTGGCTGAAGCTGACGATGCCTGCATGTCGGTTTTCGTACAGTGGCGTGCCCAACAGATAACCGAATCGGGCTAATTCCTCCAGCAAATAACGGCTATTATCGAGAATGCGTGCCGCCACCTCGTCGATGCCTGTTTCCATGAGTAACGACAGGCTGGCACTCAGGGCATGAATCCCCAGCATATTGGGGCTGCCGCATTCGAAACGGCGCGCACTGGCAGCGGGTTGCCACGTCTGCAGGTCAAAATTTCCCGCAGCTTCGATCATATGCCAGCCGAACTGGGTCAATTTGAGCTTATCCCGTAGCTCGGCGCGACAGTAGAAAACGCCCAGTCCCTCAGGGCCCATCATCCACTTGTGGCCATCGGCGGCAACAAAATCGGCATGACAGGCCTGCACGTCAAAAGGCAGCGCCCCCAGGCTCTGGATCGCGTCGACACAGAACAGAACGCCACGTTCGCGGCAAAAGTTGCCGATTTTCTCCAGATCCATGCGTAGACCGCTGGCGTACTGTACCGAACTGATGGCAATCAGCCGGGTATTGGTGTCGACCAGCGCAAACAGCGCATCTTCCGGGGTTTCGGCCGCGCTCAGGTCAGCCTGGCGCAGTTCCACACCCTGGGTGGCCAGGGACTCCCAGACGATGCGATTGGAGGGAAACTCCTGATTACTGCTGACGATGTTTTCGCCTGCTTGCCATTCCAGGCCGTAGGCGACAAAGGAGAGCGCCTCGGAAGTATTCTTCACCAGCGCAATGTCTGCTGGTGACGGCGCATTAAGTAACTGGCGCAACTGCTCGCGCAGCAATGCCTCCGTTTCCAGCCACTGCGGATAGAACAGTGAACCCTGCGTCAGATTCTGTTTGGTAAATTCGTAGACCGCATCTGCGGTACGCAACGGCCATGGCGACACAGCTGCGTGATTGAGGTAGATGATGCCGTCCCGAAGAGGGAATTCGATGGAGTAGTCCTGTTGGCTGTTCATAGCTCATCCTCATGTATGGCGATACTTATAGCACACGAAGACAACTTTACATAATAGATATTATGCGCAACTAGAACATGCGAGGTTTACATCTAATTACTCTATCGAATCCGATTCAATGTGGTTGCCACGGCCTTCCAGCCAGCAACGTCTCCTGCACCAGATTCAATACCATCGGCCTTTAACACTTCCAGTATTTTCTTGGAGTCTGCTTTTTCCAGTTTCTCCATGGTATCGATCCCGGCACGAACCAGTGCGATGCGTGAGTTCTCCGGTATGGCATCGAACTTCTCGATCGGTGCGTTGCGCACACTTTCCAACTCATTTTCTGAAACCCCAAAGTTGCTGGCTATTGCGGCATCGCTTCCCGCCCTTACTCTCAGAATGGACGCTTCACGTTCTGCAATATCTGCGAGCATGGCATCAAGGTTTTCGTATTTTGCGCTATCCGGCAAAATATTGACCGCAGTGGACAAGGTCATATCTTTCCCAACTTCCACATCCCCAAATTTCTTTACCATTTCGGCTTTGGTGACAGCACGGTTGGCAAAGTAGCGTCGTATGGTAGCGTCCTCAGCAACATACTTGGCAAGCTCTGATACCCGCTTGATACCTGGATCTTGCACCAGTGCCTCATTGACCGTATAGACCGATGGCAGCATCATGTACCCCTGTGCGGTTTTCCACATACTCACATAGTTATCGTTATATTTGATGGTTCCGAGGAATTGCCCGGAACCGGCAAGACCATAGTAAGGCGGATATGCCGGTTCGACCTGATATCCCGGTATCTGGTATGAGTGGCAGCAACTGTGTATGTCTGCGTTAATACGATTAATCTCCGTTTTCAACTCAGTAAATCGAGTGTAAATCGCCGCACGCATTTCCGCCAGACAGCTGAACAGGTTGGTTACGTCCTGTTTCAGACTATCGAAATCAGACTCAATATTGTGAAAACGGAAGTTGAATCCGTCCTCACCTGCAGTCTGCTCGGCCTGTACCACACTTTCACCATCGATCCAGTCAGCATGCTGAAACGAGCGCATAAATTGTGGCGCACAACTCGGTTCCGTTTTGTCGAAGGATTGGGCATAGTTGAACGTGCGCTGGGTTTTGCCATAATTTTCATAAATCCAGCTCGCCACAAGAATTGCAGCATCGGCCTTCGCCAGGCCCTTCCCTACCGCTTCGGCATAAACGGTTTCCGGAGTCATGCCACCGATGGTCATTTCTGCCTTTGCCATGTCGATCACCTCATATACAAACTGTCTGTGGAATTTTGGGATTATTCGCTGGTGCCAACGCCCAGTTCACCGCGATGTCGCTGTCGTCTGAATTGGCGATAAGTCCTGGCCACCGAGATATTCAGTGGCTCAGCATTGCCATCACCATCCAGGTCGACGTGTTCCTGACGAATATCCCATGTATTAACCTCTATGCCACAGGGATAGGCATGGGCTAATAGATTCATCAGGAACTCGTACTGTTTAACGTTAAGTAATGCATCCGAAGGCAATGTGACCCGATATTCATAGGGATCAGTCAGTTGTCGTTGCCTGGAATATCCAACGGCGACTAACGCACATAAGCCATTGTTAGCGTTTGCCGGGGCTTTGTAATTGGTGCGGCTGCCCACACTGCCAATGGTGCCTGCATCCTGGTTAATGGGTACGACATACCAGCGAAACCCTGATGCCCGCCGGACTGACAGGTTTGAACCTACACCGGGTAAACCAATGACACTCAATACAACGACAATGTCGGATGCACCACTTGCCAGAGGCAGCATCGAAACCAGACCGCTTTCGGCCATAATCTTTCGTAGATTGGAGAGTGCTGCTACACCATCTGCATGATTACTGCGGATCTTGTTTGCCAGGGCTGTCGGTAGCTTGATGGTAACTATCATCTCTTCCGGCACAGCAGAAAGACGTGTATCCAGCCCAGACACATTGGTTAAAGCTGGCAGGTTTGCACTTTTGAATGCCTTGTTAGCATTCGTGTTAACCACAGCGGAGTGCCAACTTTGCGTGGCCTGAGTCGTGTTTAATTGGGTCCATGCAGGTAGCCCCGCCCCCCCCCACATTGTGGCTGCGGTGGCCATGCCATTCACGAGCACCACGTTAGCCCCAGGATCATTAGGCGCATGGTAACGTGCGTTAATCGTGCTACTGTCCCCGGGATTTAGATGTGAAACCCCTTCCAGCACCAGGCCAAATATCGGCAGATGAGAAAGATACAGTTGAGTATTTGAAATTCGATGGACAGTCTGGAGACCGCAGGAATTAAAGAACCAGCTCAGATCTGGATCATCCGCCGGATTAGCTGGCAGTTGGCTAGCCATTTTCTGCAAAATGCCCTCCACTTCCGTGTCGGAAACTGCAGGGCGTGATGGGTTAGAAAGTTTGGCGTGTAGTTGATTGCGCTCAGTAGCGGTGATTGGCTGGATTTCTACACCTAAACCAAGTTCATAGCGGCTCCCACTATTATCGTCCTGTGCCTTCAATACATTGCGCTTTTGTGCAGAGGCACCTAGTAGCGCACGTCGACACTTATGGACGCGCTCAAGCGCAACCGCCAATAGCGGCGCGATGTAATGACCGGAACCGAAGTTAAACGACTGAAGCAACTGAAGGCGCATCTGTTTTTGGCGGTCACGCTCTTCAGTGGAGAGAAAACGTGTCGCTTCAAGCGCTTTCTTGGGTGCAATGAGATAAACGCGACGTAGATAATCAAGAAAATTTCCGCGTATTGTTGCATTCCCACTGGAAATTAAATGTATTGATACTGCAAATGGGTTGTCCTGTTCGAGCAGGCCGAATCGCCGCTGGAATTCCAGCCCACTTATCAATCCTTTATTGTCTTCACTCTCCTGGCCAATACCATTGAGCATTTCCAGAATGTGGTTCCTGGTAGGAAAGAGAAACGGTCGATATATCTGCAGACGTCTACGATAGTCATTATCACTTTCAATAATGGAAGTACCATCCGGATTCTTCGATTTGGTTATGATCTCCTGTTTTGCCGTGTCATACGCGATCTCATCGGCAAATCGTGGTACGCCCAGTGCGGCCCCCATCCGATCCAGTGCGCTATCACGAGCAGTCTGTGCGCTACGCATCATGCTGATTTCTCGCCTGACTCGGCGCATACGAGCATGTTCATGGCTCAGCAACCAGCTCATCTTTGCCATCATCCCTTCAATAATGACCGCTTCGATATAGTCAGCAGTTTTATTGTTGGGGATATTGACCTCTGTTCCATCTGGCTTTCTGTGGCGCAGAGTGAATTTGAGTGTTACCGGTGCGGCCAGTCTGGTTTCGGCATCGATCGGTGGCTGGTAGGCAGGTAACGTTGCGCCAAATTCGCTATAGGTATCAAACTTCATTCCTGGCTGTTCTTCATTGGCGCCAGATGGATCATAAAAGCAGCGAATGGTTATCGTCTCGTTTTCCAAAGACTGCTTCAGCCTTACCAGCAACAGAGGCTCGCGGGCATTCCAGTCTACTGACACACGACTCTGGGCATTAATGGTCAGGTCGTTATCACGGGTTCCTGAACGTAATGGTCCAACAACATGTTCGAACACATTTTTGTAGGAAGCAGACCCGGTTGCATTGAACATAAAGCTCATAATTGCAATAACCTCTAGATAATTTCCATTTCGTCATCGATATTCACAAACTCAGGAACCTGCTCAACGGTTAATTCCAGATTTTGACCGCAATTCAGCTCTTCCCTCTCTGCTGACGCCGCGATATCCGTGAAATCGATGGTGTCGAAGCCCGGTGGGTAGCGTAGCAATCGCAGCTCCTGCACATCGGCAACACCTGGCTCATTCATCATGGCCCACATAACTTCTGAGTGACGGACGGGTTC
>JBNKVM010000026.1:0-9140 GCA_050299175.1 Thiohalomonadaceae bacterium | reverse complement strand
CGTTGACAACAACCGTGTGTTTTCAACTGGCTGGAGTTATGGTGGCATGATGTCGCTTGCTGTTGGACGCGAGATGGCAGGTACCATTCGCGCAGTTGCGCCAATGTCAGGCGCACACTTTACGCCGTTCAATGATAATGGCAAACCCACTGCCGCCTGGATTGCCCACGGAATGTACGATGCCCTCCTCAACTTCAACACGGTTGGCGTCGCAGCGAGGGACTATTACCTCAAGGCTAACCATTGTTCGAATAACACAGTCACGTACGAACCTTCTCCCTGGTGCGTGGAGTATCAAGGCTGTGACGCAGGCGCACCAGTGGTCTGGTGCGCCCACATTGGGGGGCACGTAACGCCTGACAACGCGGGTGTGGATATCTGGAAATTCTTCAAACAGTTTTAGTGTAGCTTGCATGCCGCGAACGTAAATACAACTGTTCAATTACGGCGCCATAGGGTGGGGCACAGCTGGATCAGCGTCACCGCGCCGGTCTGCGCGCTCTTTCGGGTAAAGCCCGCCTTTTTGATCAGGTGGGAAGATAGGGCCCGGTACACGATCCCCAGCACCCGCCCCATCAGGTCCGGGCGGCTGGCGAACAGGAACCGCAATGGAAACGGAAAACTCAGCACCCATTGGCGCAGCGGTTGTTCCGGCAGAACCTCATCGACCAGCAGCGCGGCGCTTTCGGCCATGCGTCTTGCGCCGCAGTTTGGGCAAAATCCTCTTCGCTTGCAGCTGAACGCGACCAGGTGTTCATGGTGACAGTGGGTGCATTGCACCCGCAGGAAGCCGTGTTCCATCCGGCCGCATTTGAGGTAATCAGCAAATTCCTGTTGTACGTGCAGGGGCAAGGGACTGCCCTGCGCGGCCATCGCATCCCTGAACTCCGGGTAATACCGTTCGATGATTTGATAGAGAAGTGTCTGTTCCGGCCGGTGGCGCCGATACGGCGGTCCGGGTGGCACGGCTTCCCTGGCCGCGACATGAGACATATCATCCTCCTTTCCCTGGAGTTATCGATATTCTCATCATGTACTCTTTCTGTATAGGCGAACGATTGATGCCTGCCATTGCTAGCCAGTGCCAGTCATTGCCTGCCAGTACCGCTCATTACCACTCGATTGTAAGTAAGCAGTTTTTATATTTTATTAGCAATGACTATTTTTTCCTGCTAAACGGTAACACCATGAAAAATACCATGCGCAGGAAATCCTTTAAAATGCTGGAAAATATTTGGAGTAAAAGAAGAATGAACGCCCTTTTCTGGCAGCAAGCTCAACAACTTCTGGTTGCTGCTGAGCCCCTCGGCAACCAAGCGATACTTCCCGAATCCGCCTGTCAGACAGCCTGCTGCTGCCTGCTGCGCTGAAAACTTACCCTTCTCTCTCCACGGTCGGCTACTTACCCACTCTCCGCAACGATGAGTCCCTGCCGCGACTGAAAGAGCAGCATTTGGATTCGAACCATTGGCTTTCAGGCTCGTCAATCAAACAGCCCTGACTGCAGTCCGACCGGTGGCACCCGACTTTCGGGTAGCGCCCTGGTCTCACTGGCTTCTGCCTTGTGCTTCAGGTGAGCGAGAATCTGCTTGATCACTACCGGATCTTCAATACAGGTACTCACCTTTAGGGCCACGCCGCAGGGCTCGTTGAACGTTCCAGACACATTCTACCTCCTGCATCCATGCAGTCGTCGCGATGACATATTACCCTTAAGTAAGTGCTATTCGGGCCTGAGCTGATTTCCTGAAGCTGGAACCACGAAAATAGCCTATTCATGATGAAACTTAACAATGAAGCTCTGCTACTGGTAGTAACCTTCACTTTGCATCCCATTCATAAACCGTGACAATTGATGACCTTGATGTATGTACAGGGTCCGTGAATGCAATTTCTTTTGCTTCTTCAATATTCGCCGCCCTGATTAGATATGCACCACCAGATTTATCTGTAAAAGGCCCAGCAAGCTCAAGTTACCCCTGCTGTCTAAGTTTAGACAGGAATTCATAATGACCCTCAATCACCGAGGGATCAAGCTGAGGCGTACGAAAAGTGGTAACAAGATATCGATTTATTTGTTTTCCTTTTAAATTTTCAGCATATATCGCCGCCACCTTGAGTCAAACTAAGAATGACTACAGCAGCTCGCTGTGAACAAGTGAGCTGTGGCTGGATATCGTCCAAATAGCCGCCCGGTTGATAGGATTCATGCCTTCTTTTATCAAGCGCTGCTAATACTCAAATCGGAGAAGGTGATCGAGATGGCGCTACTGAGCACAACATCACTGGCACCATCGAGTGGTGAGACACTCATAACGCCGGACGCGGTGGTGTCGATATTGCCACCACCTGAACCACCGCTAAAAACCGCCAAAACCAGGGCCGAGCATCGCAACCGAGAAAAACGCAGTATAACGACAAGCCATAGCATTCACCTTATTGGTTAAACAGGCAGTTCGACCATGCCTGTGGGAGTAGCCGCTTTATTGAAACAAGCGAGTCACCACCTGACTATTGCCGGTCGATGAAGCACCGGAAATCAGCATGGCTTCACCGTCACTTTTCACCGACACCACAGGCCCCCAATCACCATGCTCATTGCCAATGTTCGTCAGTTCAGTGACGCTGCCCCAGCCACTGTCGGCGCGATAGCGGTTAAACCGGATATAGCCATTAGTGCCGTCATCGTATTCCCAGAAGAACAGCGCATTGCCGCTGTCATCAATGCCGACATCTGCGTAGTAATAGCTCTGCTGACTGTAATTAAAGGTTTCCTCGGCTGCCCAGCCGGTTCCCGGTATATAGCGTCTGCTCAGGTAGCTGGCGGTGCGGGTAGAGGTATCGTATTTGGCCCAGACGACGATGGCCGTGCCGCTGCTGTTCATCGCCAGCGCCGGATATACCGCTGTTTCGTTGTGGATTTCCAGCAGCTCTGGGCTGCCCCAGCCGGTGCTCACGTCATAACGGTTGGACCACAGGTTTTCGCGGGTGCCATCACTATGGGGCCAGACAACGAGCGCATTACCGCTTTTATCGACAGCCAGTATGGGATTCATAACAAAGTCAGCAGGCTGTGTATCAATGGTTTCCAGCAGACTGGCGCTTCCCCAGCCTGTACCGGCAACGAAGCGGTTCCCATAGACGCTGAACTGGCTACCATCGTTCTGAGACCACACGGCAATGGCATTGCCGCTGGCATCAAAGCCAAGCTTGGCGAAATAGGCATCTCCGCTGTTGTTTTCGATGGCTTCTGCGCTGCCCCAGCCGACTCCGGGCGTGTAATAGTTTGCGTAGAGGTCGAGATTCCCCGCCGACTGCTGACTCCACACGGCCAATGCGCCACCGTCACTGTTAACAGCGATGGATACATAACTGGCCGAGCCGGCAGTTGCCAGGCTGATTTGTTCAGGGTCCGCCCAGGTTTCTGTCGCGGTGATATAGCGGCTAACCCAAACTCCGGAGCTGCCTAGACTCCAGATAGCAAAGGTTTCTCCGTTGTCGTTGGCGGCCAACTGCTGGTAAATATTGGCACTCACTTCGGCTTGCAACATGACGGGCGTTCCCCATCCGCTACCGGGTGCATAGTGGTTAACATACAGTCCATACTGATAAGGAAATGTATTGATCCTCGTGTTCCACAGGGCAAAGGCTGAACCATCGGCATTAAAGAACACCTCAGGGGATGCCAGGTTATTGGTATTATCGCTCTGCACCTGTTCGGACGTGGTACTCAGGGTGCCATCTGCAGTGGTGAAGCCCCAACTGTAAGCGCTGCTCAGGGCATTGCCCGACAAATCCGTGATATCCGTGCTGAGGGTGGCGCTGTAGTGGGTTAGCAGTGACAGGGACGATGCTGGCGTAAAGGTGGCTTGATTGGTCAGCGCATCGAATGTAACGCTGCCATCCACCGGATTGTTACCGGTCAGGGTAAAACTGCTGCCAGATAACGTGCTGGCAAAAATATCTTCGTTAAAGGTGGCCGTCACCGTGGTGCTGCGCGCAATATCGGTGCCGCTATCCAGTGGCGTCACCGCGCTTACTGTTGGGGCGGTGATATCCTGAACGACCAGCTCATTGCTGGAGCCGTCTGAAGTGGCGTTGCCGGAACCATCGGTGGCCGTCGTCACAACCTCGTAAGTACCCAGTGCCAGTTCACTACCGGCCGGGATAGTCAGGCTCCAGCTGTTTCCTGAGTTGGTAAGTGCGGCATCGGTGCCCAGAGTGTAAGTAACGCCATTAACCTGAACACTGAAACCACCGGCAACATCGTTGGCATCGAAGGTGCCGGTGATCGTCGGCGTGGTGCTTTCGGTGGTGAGGCTGGTGACGGTCGGTGCGGTCGGAGGGGTCGTATCTGTACTGCCATTATCACCACTGCCACCACCACAACCCGCCAATACCAAGAGCAGTGCACTGCCCAGCAACAATAGCCTGTTCATCGTATTCTCCTGACGAGGGACATCGATCTTATAGATGATCAATTATCCGTCATGCAGGCGCGGATTCGCCTGAGTGAAAACACCCAATTTGACGGAAGTGTGGAATTAAAATCGGATTAGCGGGCGAGCAGGTTACTGATAGCCACCTGCAACTGCGTGGGAAGAATGGGTTTGGTCATCAGCGGGTAGTCCATCTGCCGGAGTTCGGTTTCGATCACGGCGGCATGCTCACCGCTGATAATGATGGCCGGGATGGATTTGCCATGCTGCTGTTCCAGGCTGCGCAATACCGCCAGGCCGGTCATGTCATCCTGCAGGCGGTAGTCGCAGAGGATGATATCGGGGGGAGTCGCGGCAAGCGCTGCCGACGCCTGACGATAATCGCTTGCGGTATCTACTTCACACTGCCATTGCTCCAGAATCAGTCTCATCCCGTCCAGGATTTCGGGTTCATCGTCGATCACCAGCACGCGGACGTTTTCCAGATCAGGCTGTTCGGTTGGGTTTTCCGGTTCAGCAGGCATCGCCTGCGCATCGGTTGCAGGCATTGTGATGGTGAAACACGAGCCTGCCCCTTCGGTGGAGGTGACGCTGATTTCATAACCGAGCAGATCACACAGGCGCTTGGTAATCGCAAGCCCAAGGCCGACCCCTTCCCTGCGATCACGACGCTTGTTGCCGACCTGATAATACTCAGCAAAGATGCTCTCCAGTTCGTCTTCGGGGATACCGATGCCTGTGTCTGCGATGGCTATACTCAGGCGCTGTTGCGCAACGCTTTCGGTGATCTCGATGTAGCCCTTGTCGGAATATTTAATTGCGTTACCCAGCAGGTTGCGCACGATACGCGAGAGCAGCACCTCGTCGGTCATCGCCCAGGCATCGCTACCGTTTTGGCGGATTTGCAAACCCTTGGCGGTGGCGGTGTCTGTCAGTTCATCGACCACCGATTGCACCACCATGGTTGGCTCTATCAGCTTGGCGTGAACCCGGATCTTTCCGGTATCAATGTTGGAGATCTCAAGCAGCGCGGAAAACATGTCGCTCAATGCCTGATGGGCACTCGCGATCTTGTCGACGAGTTGCAGGGTTCCGTTATCGCCCTGCAACTTCTGCTTCAAGCCATACAGAAACAACCCGATGGAGTTCAGCGGCTGGCGCAGGTCATGGCTGGCCGCGGCGAGGAACTCCGACTTGCTCAGGTTCGCCTTTTCGGCTTTCTCTTTTTCCTGTTCCGCCCGCTCTTTTTCCACCGTCACCGCATTCAGCAGTCGCTCATTGTCCAGATCGACGCTGATGGTGTTAATCACGACTTTTGATATCCGCACGATCACAATCAGCAGGAACAGGATATAAATCAGCATGCTATAGAAGAACACCATATAGCCGAACTCATAAACTCTGACGGCTAATCCCAGAATGGCCGGAACGGTGAATACCACACCGGTCCAGACCGAAGGTGCAAAAGAGATAATATTACCTGCGGTGAGACCGACATAGGTGGTCACAAAGGTGATGACAAGCTCGGGTTGGTCTTCGTGCGGCATAAACAGATAACCACCTATACCCCAAAGCAATCCGGCAAATGCCCAGAAAAAAACGATCACCCCGTGAATCAGATTGAAGTTGCTTTGCCCGCGTCGACGCTGCGCCCTGAAGCGAGGGTAAATCAATATCTCTCGGGACAATACCATCAGCAGGTTAATGCCTACCCAAAAGAGCATCGCTTGCAGATGCCCGGTATTGCGTAACAGGAAAGTCAAGATCGCCGCAAACAGAACGCTGAAAAAGCCGGTCATCGCGGTTTGTTTCAGCAACAGATCAAGTCGTCGTTCTTTTATGCGATCCAGGGTATCTTCAGACATCGATGGCATGAATCGCTCAGTTTTCAAGCAACCCATGCTTGCGCACGTAATGCACCAGTTCCACCGTGTTTTTCAGACCCAGTTTTTTCATCAAACTGTAGCGATGATTCTCAACCGTCTTGGCCGAGAGGTTGAGCCTTGCGGAAATCTCTGCGCTATTGAGCCCCTCGACAACCAGTTCCATGATCTGGAATTCCCGCGTCGTAAGATCCGACCTGCCAGGCAGCGCCCGCTCACTGACACTGGGAGAGAGCGCCCGCATGCCGCTCATTACCTGTTTAATCGATGCCAGCGTCTCTTCCGCGGACACTTCCTTGAGCAGCACGCCGTCCGCATTAGATTCCAGTAACTGCTGAAACAGAGCACCTGAATCTACACCCGTCAGCATGATGACTTTGATCTCGGGATATCGCTGCTTGATGTATTCAAGCACCGCAACCGTACCCCCACCCGGCATACGGTAGTCCTGAATAACCAGATCGGGTTGCAAGCGGGAAACCGCTTCCTTCAAATCCGGCGCATTACCGACCTCTGCCACCACCTCGTAGTCAGGTACGGTTTCCAGGACAACCCTGAGGGCATCCCGAAAGAGCTTGTGGTCATCGGCCAAAATGATGCGCATAAATGTGTTACCAGAATCAGGCAATTACAGAGACACAGCTTGCCTTGCATCCGTTATGTTTGAAATGCAAAAAAACTAATCTAAACAGGGATCTACCACCGCTCGACCAGTTGGACTTCATAGTACACGGGCGCCATGACGCCCCTGTTTTATCTTTCCCCTTAACGACAATCCGGCAGACTCGTGTAAATACACGCATATCTACCAACTACCTCAGAAAAAAGTCGGCAACATCGACACGTGAAATTTTCAGAGTTGCCAAGCTACCCCTTTAGAGGTGCAAATTTATCAGGAAAGAGTATCAGAAGAATAACCGCAGCACCCCCACCTATCAAGGAAGAAAACTGGATGCAGGATATGCCTGTAAAACCCCTCTATCCGACCTCAGTCTATTCACCTCCTCTTGGATTTCCCGCTGAATCCGCCCGCTTCCACTGCTTTCCCGGCCTTCCGACTTAGTTCAGGCAATATGCCACCGGGCAACCT
The DNA here is from genome assembly GCA_050299175.1 of Thiohalomonadaceae bacterium. Taxonomy (GTDB): domain Bacteria; phylum Pseudomonadota; class Gammaproteobacteria; order Thiohalomonadales; family Thiohalomonadaceae; genus JAPHTQ01. Next base: position 1,728 of record JBNKVM010000026.1, on the reverse strand, counting down.
CTCCTTCTGTTGCCATACCGAGTAGAGTGATGTAGCAAACCGCTGCTACACAAACCCGTCCGAAGCGTGCAAGGCCCGCGTCTCAGGCAGCAGTTTAGTGGGTGACGACAATGCGTTCTTGGCCTGTAAGTGTTGAAGAGGAGTGGTGCACGGATGCACCGTTTACGGACCTAAGGATGGAATCTTGTCGATAACCGCTTGATCATCAATACAGGCGATCACCTTGGCGTCGCCTCCGCACTTCGGGAAGACCAATACATCGACAAGGTCAATTGATGCAGAGCATCAAGAGAGGGTGCCCTGGGGCATGTTGAATACCCGCTTCAGGCGATGTGCCCAGGTCATCGTCTAGTGGCGTTGTTCCGGTGTTTTGTCTTCATGTTCATGCCTGGAACCTTTACCCCGTTTAGCCGGCGTCACTTCGACGCGATATTTGCTGTTGGGTGCAAACCCCTTGGAATCGGGTCAGGTTCACTCTCGGTTTCGGCATCAGCGACGCCAGCTTGGCAATGAAATCTAGCGGTTCAAAAATCACGTGCGTGGTGCCATCACTGTAGGGCGTTTTGAGTTGGTAGCGGATATTCCCGGAGGCTGTGGTGGACAGTCTTTTTCTGATATTGCTGGCCGGCTGATGTAGCGGCACAGCTTTTCCAGTTTCGAACGTTCCCATGCTTGTGCGGATACCCCGGCATGCAGGCTGAATCCACCCACTTTCCCCACCTGTACAAAGCGTTCATCATCTTCCCAGGACAGAATGGTCTGTAAAGTAACTACCTTGCGACCTTGTTGTGGCCCGATGTCAATGCGGTAGCTTACCGAACAGCCCAGTGCCTGTTGCATAGTATCTTCGTCGCCCTCTTCCAGATTCAGGTAGCTGTTCTCCACATCCCGCTCCAGGACCCCTTCGCACTCCAGAAAGCCGGCCACCCGATGGCTGTCCTGCGCACCAGATCAACCCGTTCCTGATGATCCGGGCCGTTGGCGCGCTGAAACCGGGTTTTACCGTATTTGTTTTTAGTGTCGCGACCAGGTGTTCATGATGACAGTGGGTACATTATACCCGCTTGAATCCATGCTCCAGTCGGCCGTATTAGAGGTAATCAACAATTTCCTGTTGTACATGCAGCGGCAAGGCCGTGCCCTGCGCCACCATTTCATCCCTGAACGCAGGGTAGTGTCGCTCAATGATCTGGTATAGGAGTGTCTGTTCCTGCCGATGGCGTTTATAAGGTGGGCTGTGTGGCGACCGGTCCGTGATCGCTGCCTGCGGCATATCGTTCCCCATTCCATGGAGAGCTCGTTGTTCTCATATAGTCCTCTATAGGTATAGATGAATGCTTGATACCTGCTGCTGCCAGCCAATGCCGGTCATTGCCTGCCAGTGCCGGTCACTCCCACTCTATTGTAAATAAGCCTTTTATTTCTTTCATATTCAGTGCCTTATATTGCTGCTAATTGGTAATACCATGAAAAATACCATCCTCAGAAATCGCTGCCATTTGCTCATGAAAACGTAAGGATTAAAAACTGATTGCCTTTCAGTCCACCCTGACCTATATTCATTTTTGTTAATTATGAATATGCGGAGTGTGATATGGCAACGACAAGTCTTAGCTTGGGCGAGCACTGGGAAGTCTTTATCAAGAACGAGATTGCCAGTGGACGGTACGGCTCCGCCAGTGAAGTAGTTCGTGATGCTCTCCGCGCAATGGAAGAGCGGAAAAGCAA
>JBNKVM010000025.1:0-15891 GCA_050299175.1 Thiohalomonadaceae bacterium | reverse complement strand
TGAGGGCGTGAGGGCGTGAGGGCGTGAGGGCGTGAGGGCGTGAGGGCGTGAGGGCGTGTGGGCGTGAGGGCGTGAGGGCGTGAGGGATGGTGAAATGTTCCAGGGAAGAGCACAATGGATAAACCTCATAAAAGACTGGATGTCTGGAAACTTTCTATGGAATTGGTAAACCATGTTTACCGAATCACACGAAATTTTCCCCAGCAAGAGCGATTTGGATTAACACAACAACTTCAACGTGCCGCAATAAGTATTCCCTCGAACATTGCAGAAGGTGCAGCCAGAAACGGTAACAGAGAGTTTCGTCACTTCATTACTATCGCCAGAGGCTCACTTAGTGAAGTCGATACACAGCTCGATATTGCACTCCAGCTCGATTACCTGAATCCTGAAACACGGGTAGGCATGGACCCGTTAATGGAACGAATAGACAAAACCCTGTACAAATTGCACAAATCACTTGACGCACAATAGACAAACACCGGAATCAAACTTGCCCCATAAGACACCTTCACGATCTCCCGATCTCACGACCTCGCGATCTTGCGCTATAAAGACCGTCCTGTTCGATCTGGACGGCACCCTTGCCGACACCGCTCCCGACCTCGCCTTCGCCCTTAACACGGTGTTGCAGGAACAAGGTCGCGAACAGCTTCCCTATGAGAACATCCGCCCGGTGGTTTCCCACGGCGGCATCGCCCTGATTAAGCACGGCTTCGCCATCGACGAATCCCACGCCGACTTCCCTGCGCTACGCCAGCGCCTGCTGGACATCTATCGTGCCAACATCGCCCGCGAGACCCGCCTCTTTGCCGGCATGGAAGAGCTAATAGAACAACTGGAGCAGCGCGGCCTCAACTGGGGTGTGGTCACCAACAAGCCGGAATGGCTCACCGAGCCGCTGCTGGAGGAACTGGGCATGCGCCAACGCGCCGCCACCGTGGTCAGCGGCGACACTCTGCCTGAACGCAAACCCCATCCGGCACCGATGTTGCTGGCCTGCAATCAAGCGGGCAGCGAAGCGGCGGAATGTCTCTATATCGGTGATGCGCAACGTGACATCGAGGCGGGCCGCAACGCCGGGATGCACACCCTGGTGGCGCTATTCGGCTACCTCGGCGACGGCGACGAACCGGCAAACTGGCAGGCCGACGGCCTGGTCGAGAACGCCCTGCAGATACTCGACTGGCTTGAGCGGTGGTAAGCTCAATGACCATGGAAAGCCTGGACACCACCCAACTGCTGCTGCTCGGCCTCGGTGCGCTACTACTTGCGATCGTCGCCGCCCTCCTCACCTGGCTGTCACAGCACAAAAAGAATCTGCAACTGCGTGAGGAGAACATCCGCCTGCAATCGGAACTGGAGGCGGAACGCCGCAGTGCTGTGGAAAAACAGGTCGCCTATGCCGAGGCAAAAAAACAGCTTGGCGACAGCTTCAATGCCCTCGCCGCCGAAGCACTAAAACACAACAGCGGCGAATTTCTACGCCTGGCCCAGGAGAACTTCAAGCAACTCCACCTCAAGTCACAGCACGACCTGGAACAGAAAGAGAAGGCGGTGGAGAATCTGGTTAAACCGATCCGCGAAACCCTGGCAAAGACCGAACAGCAGATCCGCGAAATGGAGAAAGAACGGCAGCAGGCCTACGGCTCGCTGCACAAACACCTCGAATCGATGGGTGAGGCGCAACGCCTGCTGCAAACGGAAACCCGCAATCTGGTGCAGGCGCTACGCCGACCCGAAGTACGCGGTCAGTGGGGCGAAATGACCCTCAAACGACTGGCGGAACTGGCAGGCATGGTGGAGCACTGCGACTTCTTCGAACAGGAGCAGGTGCGCGATACCGAAGGTCAGGCACTGCGTCCGGATATGGTTGTACGCATGCCCGACAATCGCGAGATTGTGGTCGATGCCAAGACCCCGCTGGATGCCTACCTCAGCGCAGTAGAAGCCAGTACAGACGAAGAACGGCAAGCTGCCCTCACCCGTCATGCACGCAAGGTACGCGAACGGGTGCGCGAGCTGGCGGCGAAGAGCTACTGGCAACAGTTCAAGAACGCACCTGACTTCGTGGTGCTGTTCATCCCTGGCGAGCAGTTCCTCAGCGCCGCCCTCGATCTGGATCGCAAACTGCTGGAAGACGCCATGGCGGAGAAAGTCATCCTCGCCACCCCCACCAGCTTCGTCGCCCTGCTACGTGCCGTGGCCTACGGCTGGCGGCAGCAGGCACTGGCGGAAAACGCGGAGAAGATTCGGGAAGTGGGTGAAGAACTCTATGGACGTCTCGGCACCTTTGCCGAACACCTGACCCGACTGGGCAAAAGCCTCGACAGCAGCGTCAACCACTTTAACAATGCCGTCGGGTCATTCGATTCGCGCATCCTGCCCGGCGCGCGCAAATTTACCGAGATGGGGATTCACAGCAAGAAAGAACTGGAAGAGGCACAGCCTATCGACAAGGCGGTACGCGCTCTGCAGTCAGGTGGAGATGAGGAGATGCCAAAATAGGCGTTCTTACTTGGCGTCGTCCAGGGCTTTCTTGGCTGCCCCCTTGGCCTCATCCAGCAGCTCTTTCGCCGCCCCGGTCGCCCGATCACGTATATCCTGTTCGGCAAAGGGATTACTGAATAGCGGTTTGTTCTTGGCGATGTTGATGCCCATCCACATGCCCAGAATGAGTAAAATAGCGATAATAAAGATCGTCTTTTTCATGTCAGGTTTCCATTAAACCACGAGATTCAATTGAGCCAAACTAGCATAAACGCTGCCGTGACGTACAGCCCGGAACAGGCCTATGCCTGGTGTCGTAACCTGGCACAAAACCACTATGAAAACTTCCCCGTCGCCTCGCGCCTGTTGCCCCGGGAAATGCGTGACGGCGTGGCGACAATCTACGCCTTTGCCCGCCGTGCCGACGATATCGCCGACGAGGGCGATGCAGACTTAGAAACCAGGTTACGGCAACTGGACGATTACGCCACACAACTGGATCAATTAACTACAACGGATGATCCGGTCTTTGTCGCTCTGGCCGATCTTATCCCACGCTACGATTTACCCAGGGAACTGTTTCACGATCTGCTCTCCGCTTTCCGTCAGGACGTTACCACTACCCGCTACGAAAATTTCGATGCCGTCCTCGACTACTGCCGCCGCTCCGCTAATCCGGTGGGTCGACTACTCCTCTACCTGGCTAACAGCGCCAGTGAGGAAAATCTCCGCCTATCGGATCAGATATGCAGCGCCCTGCAACTGATCAACTTCATGCAGGATCTGGAACAGGACTACAGGGAGAATCACCGCATCTATCTACCGCAGGATGAGATGGAACGCTTCGCCGTCACAGAAGCGGATATTGCGACGCAGCACAACAGTGCGGCCATGTTCTCGCTGATCGATTTTCAGCTGGAAAGAATTAGAACCATGATGCTCGCCGGCGCCACATTGGGCAATCATCTACATGGCCGCTTCGGCCTGGAGATTCGCCTGATTATCGAGGCAGGCCTGGCCGTAACAGAACAACTGACAAACCACGGCGGGGGCGTCTTTAGTCGCCCCCGCCTGACAAAGAAAGATTATCTGAAAATCCTGTTACGTGCAGTATTTAAAAAACGCTAGATACCATATTCAGGAAGGATGTGTCGCTTGCGCATATAAGCGATCAACTGGTCAACGCTTTCATCAACAGTCAGCGTATCGGTATCCACCACTACTTCGGGATGTTCAGGTTCCTCATAGGGTGAGGAGATACCGGTAAACTCCTTGATCTCTCCAGCACGCGCCTTCTTGTACAAGCCTTTCACGTCCCGCGCTTCGCAGGTTTCCAGCGAACATTTGCAATAAACTTCAATCAAGTCCCCTTCGTCGACCAGTTGTCGCACACGTTGGCGGTCACTACGTAACGGTGAAATAAACGCGGTCAGAGTAATAACCCCTCCCTCAAGAAAAAGTTTCACCATCTCGCCGACCCGGCGGATATTTTCGGTTCGATCCTCAATGGAAAAACCAAGATCGCCGCATAGTCCATGACGGACATTGTCCCCATCCAGTACAAAGGTACTGGTCCCCATCATATGTAAACGCTCTTCAAGAGCATGTGCAACAGTGGATTTTCCTGCACCGGAAAGGCCGGTAAACCAAAGAATCACACTACGGTGGCCGCGCAAGGTTTCGCGTCGCCCACGGGTTACCGTGGCACGATGCCATACCACGTCGCTACTTTTCATTGCTGTCATCGACGTCTCGTCTCCATACGTTAAAGATACATAAATGCCGGTTCAGTATGGTACCTTAGTCTCTGATTGAAAAAAGTAAACATCGGATACCATGACTCCTGACGACTATTGCCAGGACAAGGCACGAAATAGCGGCTCCAGTTTTTACTACAGCTTCTTCTTCCTGTCGGAGCAGCAGCGCCGTGCGATCACCGCGCTGTATGCCTTCTGCCGCGAAGTCGATGATGTAGTAGACGAATGCCGTGAACCGCAGGTTGCCCGCACCACCCTCGACTGGTGGCGCAGCGAGATCGCGCGCCTGTTTCACGACACACCACAACACCCGGTTACCCGTGCCCTCAAACCGCTGTTGCAACACTACAATCTGGTAGAGGAGTATTTCCTCGAGATCATCGACGGTATGCAGATGGATCTCGACCAAACCCGCTACGCCGATTTTTCCGAACTCTCCCTCTACTGCTACCGGGTCGCCTCTGTGGTCGGTCTGTTAGCGGCGGAGATATTCGGCTACCAGGATCGACTAACTCAGAAATACGCCATCGATCTGGGTCTCGCCTTCCAGCTCACCAATATCCTGCGTGATGTGCGCGAGGATGCGCAACGTGGCCGCTTCTATATTCCAGACGACGAAATGGCTCAATTCGGTGTTACTCACGATGATATTGTTCAAGGCAATATGCACGACGGCGTGCGTCAACTGCTGGCGATGCAGGCAGAAAGAGCCGCAAGCTACTACGAACGCGCCTTTGCCCGCCTGCCCGAGGCTGATCGTTTCGCCCAACGCAGCGGCGTGATCATGTCAGCCATCTACCGCAGGATACTTGAGCGCATCATCGAGCTGGATTATCCCGTCCTGCAATATCGAATCACCCTCTCCCCCTGGAAGAAACTGTGGTTGGCCTGGCGCTGCTACCGCAAGGAAAAGAAGCGCGCCCGCGACTATCTGCGCAAATTGAAGACCGTATGAGTGAACAAGGACGGGTAGTGGTGGTTGGCGGCGGCTGGGCGGGAATGGCGGCCGCACTGGAACTGACACAACACCATATCCCCGTCACCCTGTACGAATCGGCGCAAAACTTTGGCGGCCGTGCACGCACCGTTTCCATTGATGGTCTCGACTTCGACAACGGTCAACATCTGCTGATCGGTGCCTACCGTGAAACCCTGCGCCAGCTTTTTGTCATGGGTATTGCCCACGAGAAAGTATTGGCACGCCTGCCGTTGCATCTGGAAATACTGAACAAACTGCGACTCACCAGCGGACCTCTCCCTGCGCCGCTGCACTTGCTATGGGGCCTTCTCAGCGCCCGCAGTATGGTGGCTGCGGATCGCTATCGCGCGATCCGCATGAGTTTGCGATTGGCGATGCAGGGATATCAACTGCAGCGGGACATCAGTGTTGCCGAACTGCTCGAGCATCACCGCCAGTCCGCATGGCTGATTGAAAATCTGTGGGAACCCCTCTGCCTCGCCACCCTCAATACCTCCATCGACATCGCCTCGGCCCAGGTCTTTCTCAAAGTCCTGCAGGACAGTTTTAGTCACCGTCGCCACGATGCCGATCTACTCATCCCCAAAGTCCCGCTGGGCGAACTGTTTTGCGGCAACGCTGCCAACTTTGTACAAAATATTCCAGGCAACCAACTACATCGAAACAGCAAGGTAAGCGAGCTGTTAACTGAGAGTGGCAAACTCACTGGTCTGAAGGTTAACGGCGAAGCATTGACTGCAAATGAGGTCATCCTCGCCACGCCACCCCATGTCACCACCCGCCTACTGCAAAACGTGGAGGAAACGCATAGCCTGAGCGAACAACTGGCACAGTTCGATTACCAGCCCATCGCCACCGTCTACCTCTACTATTCCGGCGCATCGCTCCCCTTCCCCATGCTCGGCCTCAGCGGCACGGTAAGCCAATGGGTCTTCGACCGCACCGTCTGTGGCCAGACTGGCTGGTTTGCGGTGGTGATCAGCGCCGAGGGCGAACATAGCGCTTGGGACAAGGGGAAACTGGCGGAACAGGTACAACAGGAACTGGCAGAACATCTAACCGGTTGGCCGCAACGAGCCGAAGCATGGCATGTGATTCGTGAGAAACGCGCCACCTTTTCCTGTCATGTGGGCATTGAGGCGCAACGCCCTGCCAGCAGCACACCGCTGGAAGGACTGTGGCTAGCCGGCGATTATACCAATACCGGCTACCCGGCAACCCTCGAAGGAGCGGTACGGAGTGGGGTACAATGCGCCCGCCGAATCATTGCCCGGCGGCAGCAACCCAATGAGTAAGAGAGAAGCGAATGTCCGAATCGATGAAAGACTACCAGGCACAACCTGACCTGCTGAAAGATCACATCATCCTTGTCACCGGCGCGGGTGACGGCATTGGCGCCGCTGCCGCAAAGAGCTTTGCCGCCCATGGTGCGACCGTGATCCTACTGGGACGCACCACGCGTAAACTGGAGAAGATCTACGACGAAATCGAAGCTGCCGGTCACCCTACTCCTGCCATCTACCCGATGAATCTGGAAGGCGCCTCACCCAAGGATTACATGGACATGGCAGAGACCATCGAAAACGAATTCGGTCGCCTCGATGGCCTGCTGCACAACGCCTCCCTGCTTGGCACCCTCACCCCACTCAGCCAGTACAACCTGGAACAGTGGGGTAAGGTCATGCAGGTCAACCTCAATGCGCCCTACCTGATGACCGTTGCCTGTATGGAACTGCTGAAAAAATCGGACGACGCCTCGGTGGTCTTCACCAGCTCCAGCGTCGGTCGCAAAGGTCGCGCCTACTGGGGTGCCTACGGCATCTCCAAGGCAGCCATCGAGAACATGATGCAGATCTGGGCCGACGAGTTGGAGAACAACACCCATGTCCGGGTCAACAGCATCAACCCCGGCGCCACCCGCACCGCGATGCGCGCCAAGGCCTATCCCGGTGAAGACCCTGCGGTTAACCCCTATCCAGCGGACATCATGAACGCCTACCTCTACCTGCTCGGTCCCGACAGCAAGGGGGTGACCGGCCAGCAGTTCGACGCCCAGTAAAAGCTGTCTCAAAATGGTCTTCGTCCCCGGATCCTGTGTTGCAAAGCCTTCTCAGGTGCTCATTTACTACCGGTAAACTGCGCTCCTCGAAGACTTTGCTCCTTGCCTCTGGGCACGAATCCTAATTTTGAGATAGCTTTCAGTATCCTTGGCGCTAAGTGTCAAAGCTCTGGCGGCAAACCCTTGCCGCCAGCGCCTTTTACCAAGCCAATTTATTGACGAAAGCTTGCCGCTCAAGGCAAAAAACTTTTCTATCTATTTGTTTTAAATAGAGTTAACAACTCTGGCACACTTTTGGCATTACCCATGGCAGACAACCAGAGGGAATGCCATGGTCACTCAAGCCACTACCATTGTCGGGCTCAAAAGCGTCGAAGGCGGCAAGGCTGCTGCGGGTACGGTACACAGCCTCGCCCGTATCGAGAGCCCGCCAGATACCCTGCCGGTCACGACAGCACTGCAAACCACCCTTGATCTGCAGGAGATGCTGGCACTGTTCCGTAAGGAACTTGGCGAACACGTCCGCTTCGACGGTGTGACCTACCGCATGAATACCCTCGGCATCGTGGTACAACAGGGCAGCAATGGCCGTCACCGCGCCAGCTATGGCCTGACCCTGCACACCGAAGAGCTGGGTGAGATCACCATCAGCAGTCAGCAGCGTTTTTCCGAACAGGACCTGGCCCTGACCGAATACCTGCTTTGCGCCCTGCTCTATCCACTGCGCAATGCCTTGCGTTATCACGCCGCGCTGGAAAACGCCTACGTCGATCCACTCACAGGCATTCACAACCGCGCGGCACTGGAAGAGGCGCTTCCCCGTGAACTCGAACTGGCAAGACGCCATGGGCTCTCTCTGACTATGGCATTGATCGATCTCGATCACTTTAAACAAATTAATGATCAATACGGACATGCGATCGGCGACTGCGCTCTGCGACACACTGCCATTCAGGCGAGCAATGTATTACGTGCTTCCGATCGCCTGTTCCGTTATGGCGGCGAAGAATTTGTCGTTCTGCTCAATGCCACTGATGAAGAAGGCGCCATGCACGCCTGCGAACGTATCCGCAAAGCGATCATTGACAAACCTTTCCTATGCGACGGAACAACACTAAACGTTAGCGCCAGCATCGGTTTTGCACGTATGACCATGGACGACACCCAACATACCCTGTTCGACAAAACCGACAAGGCACTTTACAAAGCGAAACGAAAGGGAAGAAATCGGGTGATGGCGTGGCAGACAACTCAGAAAGCCTAGAATGATTCCAGATGTACAATAAAAAGGGCGCGTTTCTGCGCCCTTTATTTTCTTAGAACAATACGTTGTTCCCACCCCTCACAAGATAATCCAGCAAAGCACTCTACTTTCCCGTGCTTACCCAGGCAAAAAATCAGGCTGAATTCAATATTGAGATCGTGTCAAAAGTTACGTACAGTCCACATCAATAAAAACAGCCAAGCCTGAAGGACCAGCCGATGAGTTACATTCGTCGCAATACATTGATTGCAGTTGTATTGTATTTTGTCACCGCCCCCACGCACACAGCACTATCTAGCATCCTACCACTACCAGGGCAATCTCCATTCCCACCCCTCAAGCCTTCTGTGCCCATAGTTGGAAATACTCCTGGAAAGTTCCAGGTTTCCCCTTCCGGTGCAGCCACCTACTCTATACCGATTCAGGTACCTCCTGGCATCAATGGCATGCAGCCAAACCTCTCTCTGAACTACAACAGCCAGGCCCCTGATGGATTACTAGGCCTTGGGTGGTCTATCGGAGGGCTCTCTGTGATCAGTCGTTGCCCTACGACTAAAGTTCAGGATGGGTTTATTGACGGTGTTGACTTTGACAATAACGACAAATATTGCGTGGATGGTCAACGGCTACTTGTCGTAGGAACTGCCCCAGACGGAGGAACTGAATACCGAACAGCAATAAATAACTTCAATAAGATCATATCTTATGGAACGGCAGGAAACGGCCCTGCCTATTTCAAAGTCTGGACTAAATCAGGACAGATTATGGAATATGCAACTGCAACAGACTCACGTATTGAAGCACAAGGGAGAAACGATGGTGCCGTACTATTCTGGGCATTATCGAAAATCGAGGATAGAAACGGCAATTATCTAACTGTCAGCTATGCAGAAGACAATGTAACTGGTGAGTCCTATCCAACGTCTATTAATTACACAGGAAATGCAAATCAAGGTCTGGTAGCAAACAACCAGATACAATTCATATATAAAAACAGGGTGAATAGCATTATTCACTACAACGGTGGCACCGAAGTAAAAACAAACAAACATCTCGTGCAGGTCAACACCTCCACAGGGTCGTCACTTATCAGAAAATATCAGCTCACTTACACACCCACAGGGTTAACGGGTGACTCGCAACTCACATCAATTGAAGAATGCGTACCCAGTGGGAATTGCTTGCCACCCACAATGCTCACATGGAACAAGAGCAATTCGGTCGAATTTAATTTACCCACAAATGGGCCGTCTACTTATATAGACAAAAACAATCAATTTGATGGTATCGAATTCGTCAACCTAAGCATGGAACGCATTCGTTTTGGCGACTTTAACGGAGACGGCAAAACAGACATCTATTACATAAATGGCGGCGACACCTATAAACCGTCACTACTGCCGGTATACTATGAAGGAAGCAGCAAACCAGACACAATTTACCTGTCGAATAGTAATGGGACATACGACACACACAACACAGGCCCAAACACATGGGTAGATGGCGGTAACGCCGATACCGTTAGATCCAGTTTCAGTCGTATAAAGTTCGGTGACTTCAATGGTGATGGCCTTACTGATGTTTATTATGTTCTGGGTGCTGGTACGACGGAAAATGATCGCATATATCTTTCTAATGGCAATGGGACATTCACAATAAAAAACAGTGGCCCAGCCACATTCGTTAGCAACCAAAGCATATATTACACAAGCAACAGTGTAAGGCGCATTATAATTGGCGACTTCAACGGAGATGGAAGATCTGATGTTTATCGCATAAATGGTGGCGAACTCCAACCCGCCCCGTCAACATGTGGTTTCTTTTCTGGCAATTGCACATCGACCACAACTGCTAGCAATGCGCGCGATACCATCTGGTTTTCTACTGGCGAAGGAACTTTTACTTCATCTTTTACCACTGCCAGTCCTGATACATGGGTAGATGGTGGCAATACAAACAACACAAGCACTAGCCTGAATCGGATTAAATTTGGCGATTTTAATGGCGATAGAATGACTGATGTTTATTACATCAATGGAAATGGGAATAGTGCTGCCGATACAATCTATTTTTCAAATGGAAACGGATCATTTACGCGTAAAGACACCGGCCCAACAACAGATATAAAAGGCGGCAGTCTTGAGAATATCAACTTCAGCTTAAATTGTGTTAGCTTTGGTGATTTTAATGGTGACGGCCTAACAGACGTCTACAAGATCAAAGGATGGAATAGTGTCACGGAAGACTACGTGTACCTCTCAAAAGGAGATGGAACTTTTGCGTCAAAAAACACTGGAATTTCAACTTTTATTGATGGCGAAACCATCAAAAAGGCAAATTTCAGTGCAGGAAAAATTAAGTTTGGTGATTTTAATGGCGATGGGTTGACCGACATATACTATGTTAATGGTCCAGCAAACGGAAATATTGACTCGATATATCTTTCAAAAGGAGATGGTACTTTCACATCAGGATACAGTGGACAAGATACCGCTATCAGCGGTACCAACATAGACGAATCCATTTCCAGTCTACACAGAATTCAATTCAATGACTTTAATGGTGACGGCATAACCGACGTATACTACATTAACGGTCGTGGCAACACTGCGGCAGACACCATATATCCAAGCAATACAAATAAACTCTTAATAACCAAATTCGCCAACTCATTGTCAACCAACATCAACATCCAATACTCTTCTCTTAGTGACAGCAATATTTACACAAAGGAAACAAACTCCGCATATCCAGAACGAGACATCCAGGCTCCCATATATGCTGTCGCAGAAACTGCACAAGACAATGGTATAAATAGTCAATCGGTCACTAAATACACTTATAGAGGAATGAAAATCCACCTTCAAGGAAGAGGAAGCCTTGGTTTCTCTGGAATGAATATCTTTAACATCACCAAAGATATAAGAAACTCCGTTGATTACAGACAAGATTATCCATTTACAGGCATGCCAAAACATACCGAAAAATGGAGCATTAGCACCAATCAGCCCTTGTCAGAAGCGAACATATCATACGCCCATAAATCGCCATATACTGGAAACCTTCTTGGGCCAGTTGCACCTTATGCAAGTCAATCATCTGAAACAATCTATGATCTAAATAGCGGGCAAGAAATTTCAACGACAACAATCACGTCTACCTATGATGATTTTTATGGGAATCCGTTGACCACTGCGAAGGTTATCTTCGGGAACGGCGAAACATTCCGCGAGGTAACTACCAACAACTACTATGCACCTGATACCACAAACTGGTGTATCAGCATGACTAGTCGGTCGAATGTAGTTCTTACTGGTGCTGACAGCTCAATCGTAGATCGCTCCACTGAGTTTCTCTGGGACAATATTGCCTGCCGCCTGACACAGTCCACTGTGCTTCCAGGTGAAGGCAACTCTCTTGAGATGACGAGTGTCTATAGTTTTGACTCTTTTGGCAATCGAAGCAGTGAAGCAGTCAGCGGTCCTATTAATGCTGCACGAACCACCACAACCAATTACATCAGCAACAACTCAACCTACCCGGACGGTCTCTTCGCCACGACCATCGCCAATACACTGGGGCACTCGGAAACCCGTGAATACGACACAAAAACCGGCCAGATCACGAAACTGACCGGTCCCAACGGTATAGCCACCTGTTTCGAGTACGACGAGCTTGGCCGACAGGTACTCGAACGTCAGTACTGCGACACACCCTACGAGATGACGATCACCACAACCTATGCGTGGTGCGACGCTACCTGCCCACAATACGCATCGTATATGGTCACCACGCAGCAAACAGGTAGTGCACCTGTTATCGTCTATTACGACAAACTCAATCGGGAATTACGCAAATCTATTGTCGGTTATTCTGGTCAACAGATATTTGTCGACACAAAATATGACGTCAGAGGCCAAGTCAAAGAAGTATCGGAACCCTACTTCGAAGGTGATATCTCCTACTGGTCCATCTACACCTATGACGTACTGGGCCGTGTCGAGTCACTGAAACCACCCCATACAACCCAGCTAGTTACAACGGAGTACAACGGTTTCACCACTAAGGTCACCGATGTATTGGGAAGACAGCGTTTCAAGACCGAAAATGCCCTCGGCCAGACCATTTCGGTGACCGACGCCCTGTTCAACACCATCACCTATGGATACGACGCAGCCGGTAATCTGACCACCACAACGGACAGCATGGGCAATTTCATTTCCCTGACCTACGACAAACGTGACCGCAAGATCGCTATGAGCGATCCGGATATGGGTGACTGGAGTTACACCTACAACACCTTTGGCGAGTTGCTAACACAGACGGACGCTAAAACCCAGACCACCACCATGCAATACGACGCACTGGGTCGTATGGTCAGCCGCGATGCAGCCGAAGGCAGCAACACCTGGACCTATGACACGGCTGTCAAAGGGATTGGCAAACTTGCACGTATGGATGGTGCGGGCGGCAATGCACGTGACTTCGCCTACGACGACGCCGGACGGCCCACTCAAGTCACTGACCATATCGACATGCAGGCCTTCGTTACCAGCAAAACCTATGACTATGCTGGCCGTGTCGACACCATCACCTACCCCGCCAACTTCGCGATAAAACGGATATACAACTTCAACGGCTATTTAACGCAAGTACAATCTACTGACGGAGCGACGGTCTACTGGCAGGCAGACAGCATGAATGCTCGAGGCCAGATACTGGATAACACCCTGGGTAATGGTGTGCACACAAGCCACTCATATAATGATGCTACGGGCTGGATGGACGGCATCTATTCTTTCAACAGTGCTATGGCAACCGTTCAGCTTAATTCGTACAGCTTCGATGACGTCGGCAATCTACTCTCACGCACCGACCAACGTCAGGGACTGACCGAAACCTTCACCTATGACGATCTGGATCGGGTGCTGACTGCCGACATTGCTGGTGGCACAGGAACCTATGTACCAAGAACCTACAGCTATGATGCGCTAGGTAACATCATCAATAAATCGGATGTTGGCAATTACCTCTATGGCCAAAACGGCGCAGGACCACACGCGGTCACTCAGGCTGGGACAAGCAGCTACGCTTATGACACTAATGGCAATATGACATCGGGCGCAGGCCGTACTATCGGCTACACCTCTTTCAACAAGCCCAACGCCATCACTGATGGCGGAACGACCGTCAACTTCTACTACGGCGCAGACAAAAGCCGCATCCTCAAGGTCGTTGGCAGCAAGCGAACCATCTATGTCGGCCTTGGCGCAGAAGGCAACGCCCTCTACGAACGGGAAACCGAGGGCTTGGTTACCAAAAATAGGCACTATATCTACGCTGCTAATAGCCAGGCTGTTGCCATTCATACCAACGATGGCACCACCGATTCGATGGAATACCTGCACCGCGATCACCTGGGTTCGGTTGAGGCGATAACCGACACTAACGGCCAAGTCACCGAACGTATAAGCTTTGATATCTGGGGCAAACAGCGCAGCGTCGACTGGTCGGATGTACCGCTGGGCAACTACATCGTCAACACTACCAACCTCGGCTTCACTGGGCACGAAAGCATCCCCGAGGTCGGTTATATCCATATGAATGGGCGGGTCTACGATCCAGTTCTCGGGCGTTTCCTCAGTGCTGATCCGAACGTCCAATCTGATACAGATGCGCAGAGCTATAACCGCTACAGCTATGTTAGCAACAACCCATTGCGTTATACCGACCCCACTGGTTACTTTATCCTTGACCTGGTTAAGGCAGTCCTAAGCCCAATTACGTCGGTATTACATGATTTCATGGGCAGAAATGCCACTGCTCTCATGATGGCCTATTTAGCGTACTCGCTTGGCCCCGTGGAAACTGGCTGGGGAACAACAGCAACGGCTGCAGCAACAGGTGCGGCCTATGCAGCAGCATCCGCAGCGATAAATGGCGGTAGCATAGAGGATATGCTGAGAGCTGCGGCTGTCGGTGCCGCTTTTGGTGCCGTAACGGGACAATTTACTTCACTCGAGGCCAAGATATTTGGAGCAGCATTAATAGGAATGGCTACAGGTGGTGATCCTGAGAGTGTCGCAACTGCGGCGGCTGTTGCTGGGTTTATGCATGTTCTAACCACTAAGCCGAATCAAAGTGAGGCTGGGCAGACCGAGACTAATCCTTTCGAAACAAACCAAGGAAATACTGCCAACTCATGCCCTGTTACCAAAAATATGAGATATGCAAATTCCGTTGAAAACTTAGCTGGAAAACCCTATGGATTTGGTGCGAATGGCCCTACAGCTTACGATTGCTCCAGCACAGTTTGTTATGGTATGCGTGGCGAGAACCTTTTATTTGGAGATTATACAGCCCACGAACTTTTCAATAAATTCACTTACAATATTAATTTAGCATCTGTGCAAAGAGGTGACTTAATTTTTTATGACTACACTTCTGACGGTACAATTGACCATGTAACCACTGTTCTAGGTGAGAATCGGATGCTACACCCTTCTGAGGGATCAGGTGAATTATTAATTACAACCAGAACATATTTGAACAATTACACAAGTATCCGAGGCGGCACTATCTATTATCGGGCTATTGATTGGAATACGGTATTACGATATGGGCCACGATAATACTAACCAACCACACACAAACGATTAATAGATTTATATTCCTAACTATAATTATGGGTTACCTCATGAAAATCAAATTACTCTTATTTGCTATTATTTTGTCATGCATGTCATGCTTATCCGGTGCGGAAGGTATCCCCACACAAAAAAGGAATAATCATTTCCCTGAGTTCGACAGAAATGAGTACAAACTTATTCATAAGTTTTATAGCAAAGACAAACTGCCACTGGGGAATGTTTATGCAAAATATATCACCGATGATATATTCACATCGATGGTAATAACGGAAAAGGAAAATATTTTATATTTTATCGACGAAAAAAAATTCATCTCTCTTGATGGCGTTGATTTAGAAATCAACACAGACAGCACTCATAGGTTCTATGGCTTCAAAACCATCATAATGGGGGCTGATTACATTCAGCTTGTTTATCTAAGTAATGAAGGAGATAATATCTCTGATTACGTTACAATAGAATGGAATTATGGCAAGAAGAAATTCACAAAAATGATAATGCCGTAATACAGAAGAAATAGTGTCATACAGAAAAAAATATGCCAGAGATAATGAGACTGTAAATAATTCTGTGTAACTGCCCGAGTTAAACGTAGTCCTTCACGCGGTCATCGAATTCGATGATAAATCGATTCAAGGCCGCTTTCCAATTGTGGATGGGCATCGTCCACTTCTTTGAAGCCTCCTTCATTG
>JBNKVM010000024.1:0-5693 GCA_050299175.1 Thiohalomonadaceae bacterium | reverse complement strand
ATCTCGAACGCCTGCAACAACTGAAAAATGAAGGCCGCCTGCTACTCGCTGGCCCTCACCCAGCCATTGATAGCGAAGACCCCGGCGCCGCAGGATTCAGTGGCAGCCTGGTCGTCGCCGAGTTTGCTTCCGAGCAAGAAGCGGTCGCCTGGGCCGATGCCGATCCTTATATCGAGGCCGGCGTTTACGCCAAAGTCATCGTCAAGCCGTTCAAGAAGGTGTTCCCATGAGCAACCGCATCGCCATGATCCGTGAGAAGCTCACCGCCATCTTCGCGCCAGCGCTGCTGGAGATCGACGATCAAAGCGCCGCCCACGCCGGTCATGCTGGCGCCCGCAACGGCGGTCATTTTGCTGTCCATTTAATCAGCGACAATTTTGCAGGCAAAACCGTTATTCAACGACACCGCATGGTCTATGATGCCCTGGGCGATCTCATGCAGAGCGAGATCCACGCCCTCTCCATCAAGGCCGAAACACCCGAAGAAAGCAACCAGGAAGGAAAACACTCATGAAACTGATGCACCGCGCCGCCTTCATCTTTTTCGCGGCCACCACCCTTGCCCTCTCCGGCCAGGCCATGGCCGCCGACGAAGTGCTCGCCACCGTCAACGGCGAGAAGATTACGCAGAAAGATTTCGATCAATACATGGCCATGAATACCCAGGGCGCCAATGCACCGAAAGAGCGAATCGTTGATGAGCTGGTCAACCGCGAACTGGTTTATCAGGATGCGATCAAACAGGGCCTGGATAAGGACAAAGATGTTCTGGCACACCTCGAAGCGCTGCGCACCAATGTCATTCTCGGTGCTGCATTGGGCAAGGCGACCACCAGCACGCCGATCACCGATGCCGAGCTGAAAAAGCTTTACGACGATAAGCTCGGCAACTTCAAAATGACCGAGTACAAAGCACGCCACATCCTGCTCAAGACCAAGGAAGATGCGGAAAAGGTCATCACCGAGCTGGATATGGGTGGCGACTTTGCTGAACTGGCCAAGAACAAATCCACTGGTCCCAGTAACAAACAGGGTGGCGACCTTGGCTGGTTCGCACCGCAACAGATGGTTCCCGAATTCAGCGGCGCACTGCTCCAGTTGAAAAAAGGCAAATACACCAAAGAACCTGTGCAAACCAAATTCGGCTGGCATGTCATCAAACTGGAAGACACCCGTAATGCAGAGCCTCCAAAATTTGAGGAAGTGAAACAGCGCCTGAAGCAGAACGTCGAACAGCAACGCCTGAGCGACTACATCAAAGCGTTGCGCGAAAAAGCCAAAATCAAGGTCAACTGATTATTGGCATAAACAAAAAAGCCGGGCATTGCCCGGCTTTTTTACGCCTGATTAAACCTCCCTTCAAGCGATGTGCTGCGCCGCCAGCGACTCGATTTCCTGGCGGTAACGACTATATTCCGCGGAGCCCGTTCGACTGTAATTGAAGTTGCGATAAAGTCCACTCAGGTGAGTAAAAAATTCACGCACCTGATCTTTGTCCTCAAAGCAATACTCCCGTTTGATCAGATGCCTGAGCAGTTGAAAACTTTCACGCTGCCGCTCCAGTGGCATGGAGACATCGACATCGTCAAATGCATCCTGTTGCAGATAGACCGTATCGATCAGTCGTGACTTCTGCCACAACACATAGTCCTCCAGGGTTATCCCCTCCTCCCCGGTTACCTGCATCATCTGGTGGACTGCATCGCCATCGTGCAGCATTGCGATCATCTCCTGCACGTCATCGGTCCACTCGGGTGACATCTTTTCGTCGAACCAGTCACGCAACTGACTGGAGTAACGCGACCAGGAGAGCAGCGGGTCCACCGCAGGATAGAAACGACGGTAGGCGCGATCGGCGGAAAGACCGAGAAAAGTTTTGACCGTGGCCAGGGTCGATTGGGTAACCGGTTCCTCGAAGTTGCCGCCAGCTGGCGAGACGGTACCGATCAAAGTCAGGCTGCCGTGCGCATCGTCAGGACAGCGTAATACCCCGGCGCGTTCGTAAATCCCCTTAATTGCCGAATCGAGGTAGGCTGGAAAAGCCTCTTCCCCCGGGATCTCCTCCATCCTTCCCGAGGTCTCGCGCATCGCCTGCGCCCAGCGTGAAGTGGAATCGGCAATCACCAGGGCGTTGTAACCCATCTGCCGGTAATACTCACCGATGGTTACGCCGGTATAGATCGACGACTCACGTGCTGCCACCGGCATCGAGGATGTATTGCAGATGATGATGGTGCGATCCATCAAGGAACCGCCGCTATGCGGGTCTTTCATCCGCGGAAATTCGGTAATGGTCTCCACCACTTCACCGGCCCGCTCGCCACAGGCGACGATGATCACGATGTCGACCGCAGAATAGCGTGCGATCAGACTCTGCAATACTGTCTTACCGGCACCGAAAGGACCGGGAATACAGGCCGTACCACCACGGGCAATGGGAAAGAAGGTATCGATAATACGGGTAGTGGTGATCAACGGTTCATCCGGATAAAGTCGCTCTGCAAGCCGCCGCTCCAGCATTCGCTCCGGGATCGGTCGGCGCACAGGCCACCGCTGTACCATGGTCACTTCGCGTTCCTCGCCGTCACTGCCGACGACGCGCGCAACGGGTGTGTCCACGGTAAAGTTGCCTCCCTGAATCCAGGTCACTTTCACTTTTCCCGGTTCATCGAACGGCACCATGATCTTGTGGGAGAAACGCCCCTCCTGCACCGTCCCCAGGCTCTCTCCCGCACGCAGCTCACTGCCGATATTGACCGCCGGGGTAAACTCCCACGGTTTATTACGATCCAGTGCTTCAGGATAGACGCCGCGGGGCAGGAAAAAGCCGTGATCCTGTGCCAGTACATTCAGCGGATTCTGCAAACCATCGTAAACCTGCCCCAGCAGTCCGGGACCCAGCGCCACCGATAGCAGTTCATCGGTCAGTTCCACCTCAGCGCCGACACTCAGGCCACGGGTATCTTCATAAACCTGCACGTCGGCAGTATTACCGTGAATGCGCAATACCTCCGCCTTCAATCCCAACTCACCGATGCGCACGTAGACCACTTCGTTCTTGCGTACCGCCCCCTCGTGAACCTCAAGGGTCACCAGGTTATCGCGTACGCCGACCACCCGGGCCCGGGTCTCGCCTTGCTGCTCAGTGGAAAATGTCGGCATCGTTACCCATCGCCTCCGTGACCAACTGTTCAAATCTCTCTGCCGCCGCCTTCGGTTCATGGCTGAGCCAACGCGCGACGATATCCCAGCGAAACAGGTAACCCAGTACCGCATCGAAACCGAAGCCGTTGAAATCGGCGATCTGTCCCAGGTGCTCCCAACTGAGTTCCAGCACTCGTCGCTCCAGCGCCAGGCTGTCGCCCTCCTCCAACAACCGCGCCATCCCGGGCAGCCACGGGTAACGGGATTCGAGCCTGAACCAGGGATCGTTCCAGTGGCGGCGGATATCCTGCGCCAACGCGCCAATTCCCCAGGAAACATCCGCAGCAGGCGCACTTTCACCGAAACGGCGACGACGCAGTGCCGCCAGCACGGTACGTATCGCCATGCGAAAACCGACGATTTCGTGCAGTACCGGGTTGTCACTGACTGACAATACCTTTTGATGGAAAGCCACCATCTCCTCATCGGTTCGATCGACAGGCTGGTACTGCCAACCGATAAAACGTTCCGCCAATCGCGCCACCTCGGCATCCTCATCGCTGAGCATACCCAGACGCTGGTCCAGTTGTTCGCGGTTAATCGGCAGGCGCTTGGCCCGATCGAAACGGGGCAGATGAGGCAAGCTTGCCACCAGGGTGTAATAACAGGGCTGCTGCATACTCAACGGACGATTCCTTCAAGCAGTGCGCGGAAACGCGGCAACAAATGTTGCAGCAACAAATCCGCTACCGCCTCATCACTCAGGTCCAGTTCGATATCGCCTTCGCTGAGACGCACGCGAATACCATTGCTGCGTCCCGTCGCCTCGGAGAGTTCCACCCCATCACGCAACATTTCGCCGGAAGCGGCAAGCACAAAATGGGTCAGCGTTCCCTCTTTCACCTCTTCGTGTCGGGTACGCAGTTCGTCGACACCGATCACTTTGGTCAGTAACTCCACTCCCAGCTTATGTTTGTCCAGATCATCAGGACGCACCCGTTGCGCCACTTCCAGCACAAGCCTGTTCAACAGATCGCGATCGGCCATCTGCATCGATACCAGCCGTTTCATGCGATCAGCGAAGTGGGTGGTGATCTCGGTTTTCAGCGCAAGGATCGCATCGCGTACCGCCAGTTCCAGCGCATCCTGCGACGCACGTTTTTCCGACTCGACGCGATCTTGGGTATCGCGCATGATGCGCTCGGCACGCTCCTCTGCCTCACGCACGATGTGCGCCGCCTGTTCGTGGGCCTCGGCCACCAACCGCTGCGCCTCTTCGCGGCCGCTTTCAATCCCCTGGTTACGAACCCGGTCGATGAGTTCCTGAACACCGGAGGATGCCTTGCCTGCTTCGCTCATGATCGTCTATCCCGTCGGCAGTTGCGCACTCAGCAGCAGTGCGAAAACAAAGGCGAAGACAGCAAAACCTTCCACCACTGCCGCCGGGGCGATGGAGAGGCCGAAGATCTCCGACTTGCTCTTGGAAACATTAATCGAAGCGGCGCAGCAGTTGCCCTGATAGATGGCGCTGAACATCAGCGCCAACCCGGCAAGCACGCCAATGGCAAACAATCCCGGCGCGTTAATCGCGTCGACCGCGCGGCTGAGGGTCAGCATCACCACGATGCCGTAGATGGTTTGCGACGAAGGCATCGCCGAGACACCAATGAAACGACCATGGCCGCTCTCGGTCTCCAGCAATGCACCGCAGGCGGCCTGACCGGCACGAGCACAGCCGATGATGCTGCCGATAGCGCCCAGCGCCATCGGCGCATAAATGCCGATCCAGCCCAGGGTAATCATTAACTGTTCCATTCTGCCCCCTCTTTCCTCGCAAAGGCCCGGAAGGGATAGCCCTCGTCCGAGACGCTCCAGTTGAAAAATTCGATGAAGTTAAGCCGCAGGCCGTGCACGAAACCGCTCATGATCGCCAGAGTGAAATTTAGCCCGTGGCCAAGCAACAGAATCAGCAACGCCAGCAACTTGCCGAACGCGGGTGACTGGGCGGCGACAGTACCGGCCAGATCGTTGAAGGCCAGCGCCAGAGAAGCACTGGCGATGCCAAGTGCAAACAGGCGCAGATAGCTGAGCACATCGCCGAAGACAGAAGTCACTTTGGTCAGCGCCAACAATCCGGCCAGAAAACGCCGCAACAGTCCGCCCTGTTCGCCGGAAAAGAGTAGTACTGCGGCACCTCCGACAGCCATCACCCACGGCCCCGCCTGTAGCAGTGCCGCCGGGGCGGTGCCGTCGGAACCGAGCCAGAAGGCGATCGCCCCGGCCAGCATGACCACCCAACCGATAGGGGCTAACGCCCCGGTAGTATGGCGACGACGCCAGGCATCGGCCAGATTGGCCATGGCGATATGCAGCACACCGATCACGATCGACAGGCGCATCATCGTTTCGGTATCGTTGATATCAAGCAAGTGTAACGCACCCAGCGGCGTACCCGTGGCAGGTGCGGTGCCGAAATAGCTGCCGGTGAACACGCCCCATGCCAGTGAAGTCGCAGTAAGTGCCAGAAAGAGATTGCGCAGCCGCCGCCC
>JBNKVM010000023.1:0-84553 GCA_050299175.1 Thiohalomonadaceae bacterium | reverse complement strand
CTGATCGCGCCTATCGCGATGGACGAAGGTCTGCGCTTCGCTATCCGTGAGGGTGGCCGCACCGTCGGTGCCGGTGTCGTTGCCAAAATCATCGAGTAATTAAACATGGCTAATCAAAAGATCCGTATTCGTCTCAAGGCCTTTGATCACCGTCTGATCGATCAATCCGCCCGTGAGATTGTTGAAACTGCAAAGCGTACCGGTGCCCAGGTTAAGGGCCCTATTCCGCTACCGACCAAAAAGGAGCGTTTCACCGTTCTGATCTCTCCGCACGTCAACAAGGACGCGCGTGATCAGTACGAGCTGCGCACCCACAAGCGGCTGATGGATATCGTCGACCCGACTGACAAGACGGTCGACGCGCTGATGAAACTGGACCTGGCCGCAGGGGTCGACGTCCAGATTAAATTGCAGTAGAATACTGGCCCTTTTATACGGTTGCCGCCCCGGCCTGGTGTCGGGGCGGTCAAGTTTCAGCACCGGTCAATCGAAATCGGTGCGGTGTTATTTGAGGTTATAACAATGGCAATTGGTGTTATTGGTCGCAAATGCGGCATGACACGCGTCTTTACTGAAGATGGCGTATCTGTGCCCGTGACCGTCGTCGAAGTCGAGCCGAACCGCGTCTCCCAGGTGAAAACACTGGAGAGCGACGGTTATAGCGCTCTGCAGGTTACCGTCGGTAGCCGTCGCGCCAACCGCGTTACCAAGCCCATGGCGGGTCATTTCGCCAAGGCCGGTGTCGAGGCTGGTCGTGCCCTGTGCGAATTCCGTCTGAACGACGGTGAAGGAGAGGGTATGGAAGCGGGGTCCGAGATCAAGGTCGATATCTTCGAAGCTGGCCAGAAGGTGGACGTTTCCGGTACCACCATCGGTAAAGGCTTCGCTGGTGTTATCAAACGTCACAACTTCCGTACTCAGGATGCTACCCACGGTAACTCCCTGTCCCACCGCGCCCCCGGTTCTATTGGTCAGAATCAGACTCCGGGCCGCGTATTCAAGGGCAAGAAGATGGCCGGTCACATGGGTAACAAGAAGCGCACCGCACAGAACCTGGAAGTGGTTCGGGTCGATGCTGAGCGCAACCTGCTCCTGATCAAGGGTGCCGTTCCCGGTTCCAAGGGCAACGACGTGGTCGTAACACCTGCCGTCAAGGCCAAGAAATAAGGGGATATGACCATGGAACTGAAGCTGACAACCGCAACCGGTCGTGCCTCCAAAAACAGCGTCGAGTTGTCCGATAGCAACTTTGGCCGTGAATTTAACGAAGCCCTGGTGCACCAGGTGGTTACCGCCTACATGGCGGCCGCCCGTTCTGGCACCAAGGGTCAGAAAAGCCGTTCCGCAGTAAGCGGTGGCGGTGCCAAGCCTTTCCGTCAGAAAGGTACTGGTCGTGCCCGTGCAGGTACCATCCGCAGCCCGCTGTGGCGTGGGGGCGGTAAGACCTTTGCTGCGACCAATCGCGATTTTTCGCAGAAGGTTAACCGCAAGATGTACCGCGGTGCCCTGCAGGCCATCCTCTCCGAACTGGTTCGCCAGGAGCGTCTGATGGTGGTTGAGGAGTTCGCTGTTGAGGCGCCCAAGACCAAGCAGCTCAATGCGAAGCTGAAAGAGATGGGCCTGAACAACGTACTGATCGTCTCCCACGAAGTGGATGACAATCTGTTCCTCTCCGCGCGTAACCTGCCGCACGTCGACGTGGTCGAAGCGAAGCGTGTTAACCCGGTTACCCTGATCGGTTTTGAGAAGGTCGTGATGACCGTTCCGGCGGTCAAGCAATTGGAGGAGATGCTGGCATGAGTCAAGAGCGTCTGATGAAGGTTCTGCTGGCGCCGCACATCTCTGAAAAGAGCTCCGTTGCTGCGGACCAGAACAACCAGATCGTATTCAAGGTTGCTACCGATGCGACTAAACCGGAGATCAAACAGGCCGTTGAGCTGTTGTTTGGTGTCAAGGTTGACCGCGTCCAGGTGAGCAACGTCAAGGGCAAAACCAAGCGTTTCGGTGCCACCTATGGCCGCCGCAGCGATTGGAAAAAAGCTTACGTTACACTGCAGGAAGGTCAGGAGATCGACTTCCTCGGTGCTGCTGAATAAAGGGAACGTCCGATGCCAGTAGTCAAACTTAAACCGACGTCTCCGGGCCGCCGCTTTGTTGTCAAAGTGGTCAACCCTGAGCTGCACAAGGGTGCACCCTATGCACCGTTGCTCGAAAAGAAGAGCAAGAGCGGCGGTCGCAACAACAACGGTCGCATCACCACCCGTCATAAGGGCGGTGGTCATCGTCAGCACTACCGTGTTGTTGATTTCAAACGCAACAAAGACGGCATCACCGGTGTTGTAGAGCGTCTGGAATACGATCCGAACCGCAGCGCTAACCTCGCCCTAGTCAAGTATCTGGACGGTGAGCGTCGTTACATCATTGCACCCAAGGGTGTTTCCGCCGGTGACGAAGTGCTTTCCGGTGCCGAAGCCCCGATTAAGCCGGGCAATTGCCTCAAGCTGATGAACATTCCGGTGGGTACCACCGTACACTGCATCGAGCTGAAGCCGGGCAAAGGCGCGCAACTGGCGCGTAGCGCTGGTGCTTCCGTACAGCTGGTTGCCCGCGAAGGCAAGCACGCCACCATCCGCCTGCGTTCCGGCGAGATGCGTAAGGTGCTGGCTGAGTGCAAGGCGACCGTCGGCGAAGTGGGTAACAGTGAGCACAGCCTGCGCAAACTGGGTAAAGCCGGTGCCAAACGCTGGCGCGGTGTTCGTCCGACTGTTCGCGGTGTTGCCATGAACCCGGTTGATCACCCGCACGGTGGTGGTGAAGGCCGGACTTCAGGTGGCCGTCATCCGGTTACCCCGTGGGGTGTTCCGACCAAGGGACACAAAACCCGTAGTAACAAACGCACTGATGGCATGATTGTTCGCCGTCGTAAGCAGAAGTAAGTGAGGGCGAGATAGATGCCACGCTCAATCAAGAAAGGCCCGTTTATCGACCATCATCTGGCGACCAAAGTCGACGCAGCCGTAGCTGCCAATGACCGTCGCCCGATCAAAACCTGGTCGCGTCGTTCCATGATTATGCCGGAGATGGTTGGTCTGACCATTGCCGTGCACAACGGTCGTCAACATGTCCCTGTGCTGATCAATGAAAATATGGTCGGTCACAAGCTGGGTGAGTTCGCTCCCACCCGCACCTTCAAGGGCCACGTTGCAGACAAGAAGTCACGGTAAGGAGTTAGTGTGATGGAAACCAAGGCAAAATTGTCATACGCACGTATCTCCCCGCAGAAGTGCCGTCTGGTCGCTGACCAGATCCGTGGCCTGCCGGTAGAACAGGCGCTGCAGCTTCTGACCTTCAGCCCGAAAAAGGGCGCGCACATTGTGAAGAAGGTTCTGGAGTCCGCCATCGCTAACGCCGAACACAACGACGGTGCCGATATCGACGAACTGAAGGTCTCTACGATCTTCGTCGACGCCGGCCCGACTCTGAAGCGCATGCACGCCCGTGCCAAAGGCCGCGGCAACCGCATTCTCAAGCGTACCAGCCACATTACTGTGGCTGTCGCGGAAAAGTGATAGAGAGGCCGTAATGGGACAGAAAGTTCATCCAACAGGTATTCGCCTGGGCATTACCAAAGATTGGACCTCCAAGTGGTATGCCTCATCCAAGGATTTCGGTGAGTTCCTGCACACCGATCTGAAAGTGCGCGAGTATCTGCAGAAGCGTCTTTCCGGTGCCTCGGTCAGCCGCATTCAGATCGAGCGTCCGGCACGTAACGCCCGGATCACCATCAGCACCGCCCGCCCTGGCCTGGTTATCGGCAAGAAGGGTGAGGACATCGAACGTCTGCGTAACGATGTCTCGGCGATGATGGGTATTCCGGTACACATCAATATCGAAGAGGTGCGCAAACCGGAACTGGACGCCACCCTGGTTGCTCAGGGCATCGCACAGCAGTTGGAAAAGCGCATCATGTTCCGCCGCGCAATGAAGCGTGCCGTGACCAACTCCATGCGTCTCGGTGCCCAGGGCGTCAAGATCAACATCGCCGGTCGTCTGAACGGCGCAGAGATCGCCCGCAGCGAGTGGTATCGCGAAGGTCGTGTACCGCTTCACACCCTGCGTGCTGATATCGATTACGGTTTCGCTGAAGCTCTGACCACCTACGGCATCATTGGCGTAAAGGTCTGGATCTTCAAAGGCGAGGTTTTTGACCGCGGTGAAGCCGCGGCCGCTGCCGAAGCTGAAAAGCCGGCGGCGAAGTAACGGAGTAAGTAGCAATGCTTCAGCCAAAACGTACCAAATTCCGTAAGCAGCAGAAGGGCCGCAACCGCGGTCTGGCGCAATCCGGTAACAAGGTCAGCTTCGGCGAGTTCGGTCTTAAGGCCGTCGAGCGCGGTCGCCTGACTGCCCGCCAGATTGAGGCTGCTCGTCGTGCCATGACCCGTCACGTTAAGCGTGGCGGCAAAATCTGGATCCGCGTGTTCCCGGACAAGCCGATTACCGAGAAGCCGCTTGAGGTTCGCCAGGGTAAAGGTAAGGGTAACGTCGAATACTGGGTTGCCCAGATCCAGCCGGGTCGCATGCTGTATGAAATGCAGGGTGTAAGCGAAGAGATCGCCCGTGAAGCGTTCAAACTCGCCTCCGCCAAGCTGCCGTTTAAAACCACATTCGTAACGCGCACGGTGCTGTGATGAAAGCTAGTGAATTGAGAGACAAGAGCGTCGAGGATCTGGGCAAGGAGCTGAACGGGCTCCTGCGTGAACAGTTCAATCTTCGCATGCAGAAGGGTACCGGTCAGTTGTCCAAAACCCATCGTGTTGGTGAGGTCCGCCGCGAGATCGCTCGCGTCAAGACCGTTCTGAATGAGAAGGCTAAGGCATGAGCGAACAGGAAAATAACACCCGTACCGTTATCGGACGTGTTGTCAGCGACAAGATGGATAAGACCATCACTGTCATGGTAGAGCGTCGGGTAGCACACCCGATCTACGGCAAGTACGTAAAGCGTTCCACCAAGCTGCACGCACATGACGAGAACAACGAAAGCAAAATGGGCGATACCGTCTCTATCGAGGAGTGCCGTCCGCTTTCCAAATCCAAATCCTGGCGTCTGGTCAAGGTTCTGGAAAGGGCCAGCTGAGAAGCTGTAGAACCAACAACATAGCTGTGCACGGCGGAAAGCCCAAGACGCCAATATGGCTTGGGCTTTTCTACATTTAGTGGTATTATCTCGCGCCCTCAGAATGGCGCTGTGAGCAGCAAGATAGATAGTTTGGAGAATGATCCATGATTCAGATGCAGACAAAACTGGATGTTGCCGATAACAGCGGTGCTCGTGTCGTCCAGTGCATCAAGGTGCTTGGCGGCTCACATCGCCGTTACGCAGGCATTGGTGACGTGATCAAGGTCAGCGTTAAGGAAGCGATTCCGCGCGGCAAGGTGAAAAAAGGCGACGTTTACAACGCCGTAGTGGTTCGTACCCGTAAGGGTGTGCGCCGTAACGACGGTTCGCTGATCCGTTTCGACGGTAACGCCGCAGTACTGCTGAACAACAAGCTGGAGCCGATCGGTACCCGTATCTTCGGGCCCGTTACCCGCGAACTGCGCGGCGATCGCTTCATGAAGATTATTTCCCTGGCACCTGAAGTGCTGTAAGGCGAGGGACGAGACGATGCAAAAGCTTAAGAAAGGCGATGACATTATCGTTATTGCCGGTCGTGACAAGGGCAAACGCGGCACTATCAGCCAGGTTATGCCGACGTTCGACAAGGTGCTGGTAGACGGCATCAATATGGTAAAGAAGCACCAGAAGCCGAACCCCAATGCGGGTGTTCAGGGTGGGATCGTGGAGAAGGAAATGCCGCTGCATATTTCTAACGTGGCGATTTTCAATCCTTCCACCAAGAAGGCTGACCGTGTAGGTATCAAGATTCTGGAGGACGGCCGCAAGGTGCGTTTCTTCAAATCCAACAATGAAGTGATTGACGCTTAAGTCGGGTAAGACAATGTCTAGACTGCAAGATTTCTACAAAGAAACCGTCATCAAGCAGCTGATGGAAGAGCTGAAGTGCGAAAACGTCATGGCTGTGCCGAAGATCGAAAAGATCACGGTCAACATGGGCGTTGGCGAAGCGGCTGCTGACAAAAAGGTGCTGGAGCACGCGGTTTCCGATATGACCAAAATTACCGGCCAGAAGCCGATCGTAACCAAGGCGCGCAAGTCCGTTGCCGGTTTCAAGATCCGCGAAGGCTGGCCGATCGGCTGCAAGGTGACCCTGCGCCGTGAACGTATGTACGAATTTCTGGATCGCCTGATCAGCATCGGCATTCCGCGAATCCGTGACTTCCGTGGTCTGAGTGCCAAGTCCTTTGATGGTCGTGGTAACTACAGCATGGGCGTACGCGAGCAGATCATCTTCCCGGAAATCGATTACGACAAAATCGACGCCCTGCGCGGTATGGATATCACCATTACCACCAGCGCGAAAAACGACGACGAAGCTCGGGCGCTGTTGAAAGCGTTCAACTTCCCGTTCAGAGGCTGAGGACAGGATTATGGCAAAGGTTTCAATGGTGCAGCGTGAACTCAAGCGCGCAAAAATGGTGAGCAAATATGCCGCCAAGCGTGCTGAGATCAAAAAGCAGATGAAAAACCCCGATCTGGATATGGAGCAACTGCAGGAGCTTGTGGTCAAGCTGCAGAAGCTGCCCCGTGATTCCAGCCCGGTACGTAAGCGTAATCGCTGCAACCTGACCGGTCGTCCGCACGGTGTTTACCGTAAGTTCGGTCTGGGGCGTAACAAGCTGCGCGAAGCTGCAATGCGTGGCGATATTCCCGGCCTGCGTAAGGCAAGCTGGTAAGTAAGTGGCCATTTGGCCGATTGTGATTTAGGAGCATTACCGCATGAGCATGACTGATCCTATTGCAGATATGCTTACCCGTATTCGTAACGGGCTGTCTGCAAACAAGATGGAGGTTTCCATGCCTTCATCCAAGGTGAAGAAATCCGTAGCCCAGGTCCTGAAGGACGAGGGTTATATCAATGACTTCGCCGTACAGGATATCGATGGTAAGCCAATGCTTAACGTTACCCTGAAGTACTACCAGGGCAAGCCTGTGATCGAAACGCTTAAGCGCGTTAGTCGTCCGGGTCTGCGTGTGTACAAGGGTAAGGATGAGCTGCCTACAGTACAGGGCGGGCTTGGTGTCGCTATCGTTTCCACCTCGGCCGGTGTAATGACCGACCGTGCTGCGCGCGCTGCCGGACACGGCGGTGAAGTGCTCTGCACCGTATTCTAAGGGTGGTGAAACATGGCTAGATATTTGAAACCGGTTAGCATTCCCGCAGGCGTTAGCGTTAACGTCAGTGGCCAGGCTCTGGAAGTGAAGGGTTCCAAAGGCGCCCTGAACCATGAGGTTCACCCGGTCATTGAAGTGAATCAGGGCGATGACGGTCTGAGCTTCGCGCCGCGTGCCACAAGCAAAGAGGCCAATGCCCTTGCTGGTACCACCCGCGCACTGCTGAATAACATGATTAAAGGCGTTAGCGATGGCTTCGAGCGCAAGCTTGAGCTGGTTGGCGTTGGTTATCGCGCACAGGCGCAAGGCAAGGTGCTGAACCTGACTCTGGGTTTCTCCCACCCTGTGAATTATGAAGTGCCTGAGGGGATCACCATTGAAACCCCGAGCCAGACTGAAATTCTGGTGAAAGGCATCGATAAACAGAAGGTCGGTCAGGTGGCGGCAGACATCCGCGCCTATCGTCCGCCGGAACCTTACAAAGGCAAGGGTGTTCGTTATTCAGACGAGCGTGTTGTCCGTAAGGAAGCCAAGAAGAAATAGGGTTTAAGGCGATGAAATCGAAGAAAGAATCACGTATTCGCCGCGCAGCCCGTAGCCGCGCGAAGATCCGGGAACTGGGTGTACACCGTCTGTGCATTAACCGCACACCGCGTCACATCTATGCTCAGGTTATCGCTCCTAACGGTTCGGAAGTTGTTGCTTCAGCGTCGACTGTGCAGGCAGAGATCAAGGGTGGCGTCAAAACCACTGGCAATGCTGAGGCTGCCGCTGCGGTAGGTAAGGCGATTGCAGAAAAGGCTAAGGCGGCCGGCGTTAGCCAGGTTGCTTTTGACCGTTCAGGTTTTAAATACCACGGCCGCGTTAAGGCACTTGCCGATGCTGCGCGGGAAAGTGGTCTGGAATTCTAAGGGCTAGATTATGGCGGGATTTGATGCAGCATCCAGTAGCGACGGCTTGATTGAGAAGCTGGTCGGCGTAAATCGTGTCTCCAAGACAGTGAAAGGTGGACGGATTTTCCAGTTCGCCGCACTGACTGTGGTAGGCGACGGCCAGGGCAAAGTCGGTTTCGGTACCGGCAAGGCCCGCGAAGTTCCGGCCGCTATCGCCAAGGCGATGGAGAGTGCGCGTCGTAATATGCGTGCAGTCAATATTACAGAAGGTGGCACCCTGCAGTATGCAGTCAATGCTCGTCACGGCGCTGCCAAGGTTTACATGCAGCCCGCGTCTGAAGGTACTGGTGTTATCGCCGGTGGTGCAATGCGTGCCGTGTTCGAAGCGGCTGGCGTTCACAACGTCCTGGCCAAGTGCATCGGTAGCAACAATCCGGTGAACGTGGTTCGCGCCACCATGAACGGTTTGACCGTAATGGCCTCTCCTGAAGAGGTTGCGGCCAAGCGTGGCAAAAGCGTGAAAGAGATTCTGGAATAAGTCATGGCTAAGAACAAAACCATCAAGATTAAACAGGTGCGCAGCGTACATGGCCGTCTGCCGAGCCATCGGGCAACCGTGGCCGGTCTGGGTCTGCGTCGCATGCATCAGGTCGTTGAAATCGAGGACACCCCATGCACACGCGGCATGATTAATACAGTGTCCTATATGGTCAAGGTTGTCGAGGACTAAGATGAAACTGAATACACTTTCACCCGGCGCAGGCGCCAAACAGAGTGCGAAGCGCGTAGGTCGTGGTATCGGCTCTGGTCTGGGCAAGACCTGTGGCCGTGGTCACAAGGGGCAACACTCCCGTTCTGGCGGTTTCCACAAGGTCGGTTTCGAAGGCGGTCAAATGCCGCTGCAGCGTCGTCTGCCGAAAATCGGTTTTACCTCCCGTGTGGGCCGCACCACCGCGGAGATTCGTTTGCACGAACTGGCGCTGGTCGAGGGCGACGTGGTTGATCTGGTTGCACTGAAGGCGGCCAACATCATTCGTCAGGACATCAAGCGTGCCAAGGTTATCGCCTCCGGCAAGCTGGAGAAGGCCGTAACCGTACGTGGTCTGGGCGTCACCAAGGGTGCTAAGGCCGCCATTGAGGCTGCCGGCGGTAAAGTAGAGGACTGATATGGGTGCCTCTGCTTCAGCGATGGCTAATGCCATGTCCGGCGGGAAGCTGACCGAGCTGAAGCAGCGTCTGCTGTTTGTCCTTGGTGCACTGCTGGTATTTCGTATTGGCACCCACATCCCGGTTCCCGGTATCGACCCGGTGGCCCTGGCCAAACTGTTCGAGCAGCAGCGCGGCACCATCCTCGACATGTTTAACATGTTCTCCGGTGGTGCTCTGCAGCGCTTCTCACTGTTTGCCCTCGGTATCATGCCTTACATCTCGGCGTCGATTATCGTCCAGCTGCTGACCAAGGTGTCACCGAAGCTGGAGCAGCTGAGCAAAGAGGGCGCAGCCGGCAAACGCAAGATTACCCAGTACACCCGCATGGGTACGCTGGTACTGGCGACCTTCCAGGCCTTCGGTGTGGCGGTGATGCTGGAGTCGCAGATGGCGGGTAACATGCCGGTCGTGACCGACCCCGGTTTGGCCTTCCGCCTGGTCACTGCAACGACTTTGGTTACCGGTACCCTGTTTCTGATGTGGCTGGGTGAGCAGATCACCGAGCGCGGCATCGGTAACGGTATTTCGTTGATTATCTTTGCCGGTATCGTCGCGGGTCTGCCGCGCGCTATTGGCGGTACGCTGGAACTGGCGCGCACCGGTGA
This sequence comes from Thiohalomonadaceae bacterium, assembly GCA_050299175.1. Lineage (GTDB taxonomy): Bacteria > Pseudomonadota > Gammaproteobacteria > Thiohalomonadales > Thiohalomonadaceae > JAPHTQ01. Next base: position 74,550 of record JBNKVM010000023.1, on the reverse strand, counting down.
GATGAACCCGGCCACCATTCTGGTGTTGTTTGCGGTAGCACTGGCGGTGACTGCGCTGGTGGTCTTCGTCGAGCGAGGACAGCGTCGCATTACGGTTAACTACGCCAAGCGCCAGCAGGGGCGCAAGATGATGGCGGCTCAGTCCAGCCACTTGCCACTGAAGGTGAATATGGCCGGTGTTATCCCGCCGATCTTCGCCTCGTCGATCATCCTGTTCCCGGCGACGCTGGGTGGATGGTTCGCCAATGCCGAAGGCATGGGCTGGCTGCAGAATATTTCGGCGATGTTGTCGCCAGGCCAACCGCTCTATGTAGCGTTTTATGCGGTAGCGATTATTTTCTTCTGCTTCTTCTATACGGCGTTGATGTTCAACCCCAGGGAGACAGCGGATAACCTGAAGCGCTCCGGCGCATTCGTTCCCGGAATCCGTCCCGGCGAGCAGACCGCGAAGTACATCGACAGCATCCTTGGTCGCCTGACCCTGGCCGGTGCCATGTACATCACCCTGGTCTGTCTGCTGCCGGAGTTCCTGATTCTGTCATGGAACGTGCCGTTCTACTTCGGGGGTACCTCGCTGCTGATTATCGTGGTGGTGGTAATGGATTTCATGGCTCAACTTCAGGCCCATCTGATGTCACATCAGTATGAGGGTCTGATGAAGAAGGCCAACTTGAAGGGTTACGGTAAGTCGGGGCTGTAAGGCTGCGACTGCCACGTTTGGATTTATCTGGAGAAGTAAGATGAAGGTTCGTGCTTCTGTTAAGAAGATTTGCCGCAACTGCAAGATCATCCGCCGCAATGGTACCGTGCGTGTGATCTGCTCCTCCGACGCTCGCCACAAGCAGCGTCAGGGCTAGTCTGTGTGCGGCTCTGCTGTAAAGGTCCAAGACCTGGCAGGGCTTGATTCACGGTAGGTTTGCGATTATTATGGCGCGCTTTTCCACAGCGCGTCAGGCGTTAGTGCTTTTGTGATTTGAGGGAGTGGCTAAATGGCCCGTATTGCTGGAATTAACATCCCGGTGAACAAGCATGCAGTGATTGCCCTGACGGCGATCTACGGCATCGGTCGTACCCGTTCAAAGCAGATCTGTGAAGCGGCAGGGATCAACCCGGCTGCACAAATCAAGGATCTGACCGAGGCGGAGATCGAGAAAGTGCGTGGCGAAGTCGCCAAGTTCACGGTTGAAGGTGACCTGCGTCGTGAGGTCTCCATGAACATCAAGCGTTTGATGGATCTCGGTTGCTATCGTGGTATCCGTCATCGCCGCGGTCTGCCGCTGCGTGGCCAGCGTACCCGCACCAATGCGCGTACCCGTAAGGGCCCGCGTCGTCCGATCAAGAAGTAATTGAACAGACAACCGTCTGATTCTTAATAGTTATCTGGGAAGCAGGATATGGCTAAGGCGACCAACACTCGCACCCGTAAAAAGGTTAAAAAGAACGTTGTAGACGGCGTTGCGCACGTCCACGCGTCCTTTAACAACACAATCATCACCATCTCCGATCGTCAGGGCAACACCCTGTGCTGGGCGACTGCTGGTGGTTCCGGATTCCGCGGTTCACGCAAGAGCACCCCGTTCGCGGCCCAGGTTGCCGCCGAGAAGGCCGGTACTGTTGCCCAGGAATACGGTATGAAGAATATGGAAGTCTGGGTTAAGGGCCCTGGTCCTGGCCGTGAATCAGCAGTTCGTGCGCTGAACAACATGGGCTTCAAAATCACTCACATTACCGACGTGACGCCAATCCCGCACAACGGGTGCCGTCCGCCGAAAAAACGTCGCGTATAAAGCAAGAGGCTTCCGAAATTGGCTAGGTATATCGGTTCCAAATGTCGTCAATGCCGTCGTGAGGGCGAGAAGCTCTTTCTGAAAGGCGAGAAGTGTTACACCAGCAAGTGTGCGATTGAAAATCGTCCGTTCCCACCGGGACAGCACGGTCAGCGTCGTACCCGTCTGTCTGACTACGCCCGTCAGCTGCGTGAGAAGCAGAAGCTGCGCCGCATCTATGGCATCCTGGAAAACCAGTTCCGCCTTTACTATAAAGAAGCGGACCGTCTGCGCGGCTCCACTGGTGAGAACCTGCTGCAACTGCTGGAATGCCGTCTGGATAACGTGGTTTACCGTATGGGCTTTGGTGTTTCTCGTTCTGAATCACGTCAGCTGGTACGCCACAACGGTATTACCGTAAATGGCCAAAAGGTCAACATCCCTTCCTATCAAGTCAAGGCTGGCGATGTGGTTGCCGTGTCAGAGAAGGCGAAAGCCCAACTGCGCGTCAAATCTTCCAGCGAACTGGCGCAACAGCGCGGTCTGCCAGAATGGCTCGACGTCGACGGCAAGAAGCTGGAAGGTGTTTTCAAGGCGATGCCTGAGCGTAGCGAACTGCCTGCTGAGATTCAGGAGCAGCTGGTCGTCGAACTCTACTCCAAGTAATTGAACGTTCCGTCCAACGCCTCTGGCGCTGGGCGGGAAATTCTACCAGCGCTTGTCGCTGGTAGTGCTTTTTCAAAGAGGACTATTCATGCACGGCTCAGAACTGGAATTACTCAAGCCACGTATGGTTGGTGTCCAGAAGATTAGTGACACCGCCGCCAAGGTAACCCTGGAGCCGCTGGAGCGCGGTTTTGGTCATACTCTGGGCAACGCCCTGCGCCGCATTCTGCTCTCCTCCATGGTGGGCAGCGCGATCACCGAGGCGAGCATCGACGGCGTACTGCACGAATACACCGCTATTGAGGGTGTGCAGGAAGACGTTATCGAAATTCTGCTCAACCTGAAGGGTGTCGCGATTCGCCTGAACAACCGCCAGCAGGCCACGCTGAATCTGAAGAAGAGCGGCCCCGGCCTGGTGACCGCCGGCGACATCGAACTGGACCATGATGTTGAAATCATGAATCCAGAGCATGTCATCGCCAACCTGACCAAGGGCGGCGAGTTGAGCATGACCCTGAAAGTTGAACAGGGCCGTGGCTACCAGCCAGCTAACTTGCGTGCCGATGCCGACGATGAATCTCGTCCTATCGGTTCCTTGCTGATCGATGCTTCCTACAGCCCGATTAGCCGCGTGGCCTACGCCGTTGAGCGTGCCCGCGTCGAGCAGCGCACCGACCTGGACAAACTGGTACTGGAGATTGAAACCAACGGTACCATCGAGGCCGATGAGGCGATCCGCAAGGCCGCCACTATCCTGCAGGACCAGCTCTCCAGCTTCGTTGATCTGGAAGGTAAGGCCCAGGCTGTGGAAGAGTCTGCTGAGCCTGAAATCGACCCGATCCTGCTGCGTCCGGTCGATGATCTGGAGCTGACAGTGCGTTCCGCCAACTGCCTCAAGGCAGAGAACATTTACTACATCGGTGACCTGATTCAGCGCACCGAGGTGGAGCTGCTGAAGACCCCGAACCTGGGCAAGAAGTCGCTCACCGAAATTAAAGACGTGCTGGCTTCACGTGGTCTTTCCCTGGGCATGCGCCTGGAGAACTGGCCGCCCGCCAGCATCAAGAATGCGGAGGACGCCAAGGCCAGCGCCTGAGTGTCACCGAGTTAGATAGCATTTAAAGGAAAGTCCCATGCGTCACCGTCAATCTGGTCGCCAACTGAACCGCAACAGCAGTAGCCGTAAGGCCATGTTCCGCAACATGGCGGCCTCTCTGCTGCGTCATGAACTGATTAAGACCACCCTGCCGAAGGCCAAAGAGCTGCGTCGCGTTGCCGAACCGCTGATCACCATGGCCAAGAGCGACAGCGTTGCTAACCGCCGTCTGGCTTTCGACCGCCTGCGTGACCGCGAAGTGGTCACCAAACTGTTCAACGAGCTGGGCCCGCGTTACGAAAGCCGTCCCGGTGGTTACCTGCGTATCCTCAAGTGCGGTTTCCGTGCTGGCGACAATGCGCCGATGGCCTATGTCGAGCTGGTGGATCGTGCGGTGGAAGCGGAAGAGGACGATAGCGAATAAGCTATTTTGTGCTGTAGTTTCCAGAGTAAAAAGCCGGGCCTGTGCCCGGCTTTTTGTTTCTGGCAGGATGAAAACTGTTGCCATGGAAGCCGTAGGGAGGGACAGCATGATCGCGATATTGACCGACTTCGGACTGGATGGTCCCTACACGGGAGTAATGAAATCCATTCTCGCCCATCGTGCGCCACAGGTACCGGTTATCGACCTGTTTGCCGACATCCCCACTCATAATATTCAGTCTGGCGCCCATCTGTTGGCCGCCTATCAGGCCGAGTTTCCTCCTGAAACAATCTTCCTCTGTGTCGTCGACCCCGGTGTCGGCAGCGAACAGCGCGAGCCGGCTATTGTGCGGGCTGGCCGTAACTGGTATGTCGGCCCGGATAACGGCCTGTTCGATGTGGTGGCGGCGCGTAGCGAGGCAGTGGATGCCTGGCGTATCCGCTGGCGGCCTGAACGGATGAGCGCCAGTTTCCACGGTCGGGATCTGTTCGCGCCGGTGGCGGCGATGTTGGCAATGGGGGACTTTCCCGAGGCCCAGCCCTACCAATTCAACATCACTTCCACGATGGCAGATGACCTGCCGCAGGTGATCTATGTCGATCGCTTCGGCAATCTGTTGACCGGCCTGCGTGCTGCAAATCTGGGCAACATCGAGGCGTTGAGCTTCAGGGGGCAGATGGTGCCACGGGTCTGGACCTTCAGTGACGTGCCCGAGGGGCAGCCGCTCTGTTACGAGAACCCCACCGGCCTGTTGGAGATCGCCGTCAATTGCAGCCGTGCCGACGACTATTTTGACGTCAGCATCGGCGATCGCATCGAACTAACCGAAGTCAGCGTTTCAGAAACGGCTTGAGGAAACGTCCGGTGTGAGAGGCCTCGCAGGCCGCTACTTGCTCGGGCGTTCCGGCGATTAGCAGTTCTCCCCCTCGATCACCGCCTTCAGGCCCCAGATCCAGGATCCAGTCAGCGGTCTTGATCACATCGAGATTGTGTTCGATCACCACGATGGTGTTGCCGTGGTCGCGCAGGCGATGCAGCACGGTCAGCAACTGTTCGATGTCGTGAAAGTGCAGACCGGTGGTCGGCTCGTCGAGGATGTAGAGGGTGTTGCCGGTATCCCGCTTGGAGAGCTCCCGTGCCAGTTTGACCCGCTGGGCTTCGCCGCCGGAGAGGGTGGTGGCGGACTGCCCCAGTTTGATGTAACTGAGGCCGACGTCGAGCAGGGTCTGTAGTTTGCGTGCGATCACCGGCACCGCGTCGAAGAACTCCCGTGCATCCTCCACGGTCATCTCCAGTACCTCGTAGATGTTACGCCCCTTGTACTGTACCTCCAGGGTCTCGCGGTTATAGCGTTTGCCCTTGCAGACATCGCAGGGGACGTAGATATCGGGCAGGAAGTGCATCTCCACCTTGATCATGCCGTCCCCCTGACACGCCTCGCAACGCCCACCCTTAACGTTGAAGGAGAAGCGCCCCGGGTTGTAACCGCGGGCACGGGCTTCCTGGGTGCCGGAGAAGAGGTCACGGATCGGGGTAAACAGGCCGGTGTAGGTCGCCGGGTTGGAGCGTGGGGTACGACCGATGGGACTCTGGTCGATATCCACCACCTTGTCGAACTGCTCCAGACCGATGATCTCGGCACAGGGGGCCGGGTCTTCGCCGCTGCCGTTGAGGGCCAGGGCGGCGTTGCGGTAGAGGGTGTCGTTGATCAGGGTCGATTTGCCGGAGCCGGAGACCCCGGTCACGCAGGTCATCAGCCCCAGCGGCAGGTCGATATTGACCCCCTTGAGGTTGTTACCGGTGGCGCCTCGCAGTTTGAGTTGCCGTTTCGGATCGGGGGCGTGCCGCTGCTGCGGCACCTCGATGGCGCGTTTGCCGGAGAGATACTGTCCGGTAAGCGAGGCGGGGTTAGCCAGCACTTGCTTCGGTGTGCCCTGAGCGACGATCTCGCCGCCATGGATACCTGCGCCGGGACCGATGTCGACCACATGGTCGGCGCTGCGGATCGCGTCTTCGTCATGCTCCACCACGATCACGGTGTTGCCGAGGTCGCGCAGACGGAACAGGGTCTCCAGTAGTCGCTCGTTGTCGCGTTGGTGCAGGCCGATGGAGGGTTCGTCGAGGATGTACATTACCCCGACCAGACCGGCGCCGATCTGGCTGGCCAGACGGATACGCTGGGCTTCGCCGCCGGAGAGGGTATCGGCGCTGCGCTCCAGAGTCAGGTAGTCGAGGCCGACGTTGACCAGGAAGGTGAGGCGTTCGCCGATCTCCTTGAGGATTTTGCTGGCGATCTCGCCACGCCAGCCGGGCAGCAGCAGATCGTCGAAAAATTCCCGTGCCCGACCTACCGGCATCGAGGTAATGGCGGGCAGGTTGTGTCCGGCAATGAAGACATGCCGTGCCGCTTCGTTAAGGCGGCTGCCGTGGCAGCTGGGGCAGTGCTGCTGGCTGAGGTATTTGCTCAACTCCTCGCGCACCACGTTGGAGTCGGTATCGCGGTAGCGCCGCTCCATGTTGGGGATGATGCCCTCGAAGGTATGGCTGCGGATGCTCTTGCCGCTGCGGTCCGACTGGTAGGTGAAGGTGATCTCCTCGTCACCGCTGCCATGTAGCAGGATCTCGCGGATGCGCGGTTTCAGTTCTTCGTATGGAGTGTCGATATCGAAGCCATAATGCGCCGCCAATGAGGTGAGCAACTGGAAATAGTAGGCATTGCGTCGATCCCAGCCACGAATGGCACCACCGGCCAGGCTTAGTTCCGGATGAGCGACAATACGTGCCGGATCAAAGAACTGGCGTACCCCGAGGCCGTCGCAGGTAGGGCAAGCCCCCGCCGGGTTGTTGAAGGAGAAGAGGCGCGGCTCCAGTTCTGTCAGTGAGTAATTGCATACCGGGCAGGCATAGCGGGCGGAGAAGGTTAGTTCGCCGTACTCGCCATCGATAAATGCGATCCGTATCAGGCCGTCACTCAGGTGTAATGCGGTCTCAATGGAGTCGGCCAAACGTTGTTTGATATCTGCGCGAACCTTGAAACGGTCGATCACCGCCTCGATGGTATGTTTCTTACGCAACTCGAGCGATGGCGCCTGGTCCAACTCGACGACCTTGTCGTTGATCCGGGCACGAATGTAGCCCTGGGCGCGCAGTTCCTCCAGTACCTGGATATGTTCGCCCTTGCGCTGTTGTACCACCGGCGCCAGTAGCATCAGCTTGCTGCCCTCGGGCAGGGCCAGGATCTGGTCGACCATCTGGCTGACGGTCTGTGCTTCCAGCACGGTGTCGTGTTCCGGGCAGTGGGGTTCACCGGCACGGGCGAAGAGCAGGCGAAGGTAGTCGTAGATCTCGGTCACGGTACCGACGGTGGAGCGAGGGTTGTGTGAGGCCGATTTCTGTTCGATGGAGATGGCAGGCGATAGACCTTCGATATGGTCGATGTCCGGTTTTTCCATCATCGACAGGAACTGTCGGGCGTAGCTGGAGAGAGACTCCACGTAACGCCGTTGGCCCTCGGCATAGATGGTGTCGAAGGCGAGTGAAGATTTGCCGGAGCCGGAAAGGCCGGTAAAGACGATGAGTTTGTCGCGCGGCAGCGTGATGTCGATATTTTTCAGATTGTGGGTGCGTGCGCCGCGTAGAATGATGGAGTCCATGCTCGTTCCCGTGTTAAATCTAACCTGCTACTATACGACCGTTTCCTATACATGCGCAAAATAATAAAGATTTTTCGGCAACCGCTATTTCCCCGGGTTTTTTAGCAACATGTCCGCATTGACTATGACAAAAATGGAGCGGCGCGCCGCCCTCTCCCTCGCCTCTATCATCTCCCTGCGTATGCTGGGTCTGTTTATGATCCTGCCGGTGTTCGCCCTCTATGCGGAGCACCTCAAGGGTGTCACCCCATTCCAGGTCGGTCTGGCCATCGGCATCTACGGCCTGACCCAGGCGATGCTGCAGATCCCCTTCGGCATGCTTTCCGATCGCATCGGTCGCAAGCCAGTGATCGCCCTGGGTCTGCTGATCTTTGCCGCGGGAAGCGTGGTTGCTGCCATGGCTCACACTATCGAAGGGGTGATCCTTGGTCGTGCACTGCAGGGCGCCGGTGCCGTGGCTGCGGCGATTATGGCGCTGGCGGCGGACCTTACCTCCGAAGAGCATCGCACCAAGGCGATGACGATTATCGGGATGAGCATTGGATTCTCCTTCGTCATTGCCATGGTCGGCGGACCGCTGCTCAACCACTGGATCGGCGTGCCCGGTATCTTCGGCGTGATCGCCGTGCTGGCGCTGCTGGCTATCGCACTGCTCTATCTGGTGGTGCCGAACCCGCAGCGCAGTGTCTTCCATCGTGACGCGGAGGTGGAACCGGCCCAGTTCCGCCAGGTGTTGCGCAACGGCCAGTTGCTACGGCTCGATCTGGGCATATTCACTCTGCACCTGGCGCTAACCGCCAGCTTCGTGGTGTTGCCACTGGCGCTGGTCGACAGCGGTCTGGTGGCCGAGCATCACACCTGGCTCTATCTACCGGTGATGGTGCTGGGGATGGCGCTGGCGATACCGTTTATCATCATTGCCGAGAAAAAGCGCAAGATGAAGCAAGTCTACATCGGTGCTGTGTCGGTGTTGTTGCTTTCGCAACTGGGTCTCAATTGGGGGCAGTACCATTTTTGGGCCATCGCCGTGCTGTTGCAGTTTTTCTTCATTGCCTTCAACCTGCTGGAGGCGACCCTGCCTTCACTGATTAGCAAGATCGCCCCGGCCCAGAGCAAGGGTACGGCGATGGGGGTCTATACCAGTTCCCAGTTTGTCGGCGCTTTCGTCGGTGGTGCCGCGGGTGGTTGGCTGCACGGCCAGTTCGGTAATGGTACGGTGTTTCTGTTTAGCGCCGGAATGATTGGCCTGTGGTGGCTGGCGGCATTAAGTATGCGTCAGCCTCCCTATCTGAGTAATGAAATGTTGTCGGTGGCAGTGCACGATACCGATATGGCCGGTAGAATGGAGCAACAATTGCTGGCGCTCAGCGGGGTTGCTGAGGCGGTGGTTAGTGTGGATGACGGAATCGCCTATCTAAAGGTGGATAGCCGGCTACTGGACAGGGAGGCACTGGAACGTCTGGCGCTCGCCGGTTCCTGCCCCGGGCATGTATAGAGACAGGATTGACAAGTAAGGGGATATAACTATGGCACGTGGAATTAATAAGGTAATCCTGGTCGGCAATCTGGGGCAGGACCCGGAAGTACGCTATACCGCCAATGGTGCGGCGGTTGCTAATATTTCGATCGCTACCAGCGAGCAGTGGACCGACAAGCAGTCGGGGCAGAAACAGGAACGTACCGAATGGCACCGGGTTGTACTGTTCGGCCGCCTGGGCGAGATTGCCGGCGAATACCTGCGCAAGGGTTCCCAAGTTTATCTGGAAGGCAAACTGCAAACCCGCAAGTGGCAGGACCAGAACGGTCAGGACCGCTATACCACCGAGATCGTGGCCAATGAGATGCAAATGCTGGGCGGGCGTGGCGGTGCCTCCGACTACAATCAGGGCGGCGCCCCGGCGCAGCAGTCCGCACCTCGTCAGCAGCAGGGCGGTGGTGCACCGGCCCCGGCACCCTCCGGCGGCGGTAGCAATTTCGACGACTTCGATGACGACATCCCGTTCTGAACGAGCTTCGTCAGCAGCAAATTTAAGACCGGCCTAAGCCGGTCTTTGTATTTTTGGCTCCGGTTCTTCCTGGTCAGTGGGTACTACTTTTTTGGGAGTCAATAACCCTTCTCTTTGTGCAATAATCTAGTACGAATTGATTAGGGTACGTGCGCGTGCCGACAATAAGCAGGCAATAAAAATCAGTAATAGTAATAAGTAACAAAAAGAAAGTACGGCGAGGGTGCCCGCGGGTAGACCTCTTTGATCTCCACACGGAACAGGGATTTATTATGAAAAGGGCTATCAGTGCCGCCGGCAGGGCGGCAAGGGCGTTGCGTGCGCCCAAACTGTTGTTTATCGGTCGCCCGGATATGCACAGCAGGGTTCTGGCGCAGTATCTTTCCGGTGCGTTATATGCTAATTGCCATTTCGATCATGAGCAGCAGGATAGCCGGTGTGCTATCCGCGACTCGCTCGTTTTGATCGACTGCAAACACCATGATTACGATGCCATTGCCGGGCGGTTAGAGAAGATGTACGAGACCGAACCGGATAGTCGAGCGGTACTGCTTAATGCCAGTCCCGATAGCCGACTTGATGGCTTGATCCATTGGCCCTGTCTCAAGGGTATTTTCTTTGAAGACTGCAATCATGAACTGCTGCTCAAAGGGATGCACACGGTGTTGCAGGGTGATATCTGGATGCCACGTCGGTTACTGGAATCCACTTTCGAGCGTCAGCGCGCAGCCATGCCGCCAAGAGCCAGATTAAAGATAAAGCTGTCGCGACGAGAGCAGGATATTTTGCAATGTATTGCCAGTGCAGACAGTAATGCGGTGATTGCCGACAAACTACACATCAGTGAGCACACGGTAAAAAGCCACATCTACAACATCTTCCGTAAAATTGAGGTACGTAATCGTACCGAAGCCAGCCACTGGGCGATGCTCAATCTGCCTGCAGCCGGGTAAAAAGGACGGCCCGTGCACCATGCGCGGGCCGTTTTAATACTTTCTTCCTAGGGCGGGGAATAATTCCCGCACGAAATTTCAGACTTCCTCCCGATACTTTCCTGTCAGCTACTCCGGCAAACTGCGTCCCAAACAAAAGTGTGATCCACGTCACAAATATTGCGCCGGCATGACAGCAGGCGAGAGGGATGTGCTGGACGGTTCCATCTCCTGATTTTCCCCCTCTTTGCTCGTGAGGATCGTACCAACATGTTGCGGCATACCTGGCCGTGCTTTGGGTTTGGGGACCCTGGCCAGGTATGACCCTGTGTTATCGAGTGCTGCGTCGCACCCTGGGGGTACGGTGTTTCTAACCCGTTAAATGGAGAGAACCATGCAAACTAATACCACACAGTCATGCTGGGCCTTATGGGGTCTGCAGTGGCTTGTATCTGCGTTGCTGTTGTTCGTCGGTGCTGCCAGCGTGTCCGCCGCGACGGTACGTGATGCGTCAATGAACTGGGCGCTGAGCGAGAACCATGTTGTTGAAATGGGGACCACCGAGGTCCTGCCCAACGGTACCCTGAGCACCGGTTACACCATTGAGGCGACCGCGGAGTCGACCAACTCCCTGTTTGTTACCAAGGGCACCCTGCGTGTCACCCTGACCGCTTTTACACCGAAGAAGGACAGCACTACGCAAAAGGCTGGCATCTGGTATGTCCGCGGTAAGTGGCTACTCAGCGATATCGATGCGCCTTCCAGCAGCAATCCTCACTTTACCCCTGGTGCGATTGACGGCCTGTTCCAGGTCGAACTGCCATTTAATCCTGCCGATGGGGGCGACTGGTCGGCCAGCCTGCGCCTGCCACAAACCGTTCTGGAACCGATAACCGCCGAACAGGGCCGACAGCCCATGCGCGGTGATGGAACCCTCATCTTCGATGACCAACAGGGCGGTGTACTGACGCTGAACCTGAAGCTGTGGCCGAAGGTGTAACCGATTTTTTGACCTATAAGAGACCAATGACATGAAGACAACATGGAACATTTTCCGTGCCCCTGGCCGCGGCCGGTCGCACGGGCGCAGTGGTCTGCTTTCGCTGCTGCTGCTTTTCGTTCTGGGTATGGGTGTCGCCCAAGCTGACATCCCTGATCGTGACCCGCCGAGTGGCGCGGTACCGAACCCGGGTACACAACAACAGGAGCTGGGAAATATCACCTTCCCCGCTCCTTTCAACGTTTTTGAATTTACCGTGACCTGTGCCGCCTGCCATGGCGGTAGTGTCGATCAGCAGGTTGCCCACATGGGTAACTGGGGCGGCGGTAACATGGCCAGCGCGGCCCGTGATCCGGTATTCCGCGCCAACCAGATCATCGTTAACAACACCTTGGCGGCACTGACTGGCGAAGACGGTGCGGGCAACATGTGTTTCCGTTGCCACAGCCCGAACGGTTGGTACTCCGGTCGTTTCGATCCGACCATGGCCGGCGACCCGTCGGGTAACACCATGATGCACAGTATCGTCGCGGCTACCGACGACGAGGGTGTTATGTGTGAGACCTGTCACCGCGCCGTAGGTAACGTCACCTTCAAGCGTCCCGATCTGGATCCCAACGACAGCGTGTGGAATATGATCGCAGGGATCTTTGGCTGGGAGCACGATGGTGGACCGTATGTCGATCAGGCGGGCGACCCGACCATCGCAGCGGGTAACCCCTATGGCGATACTTCCCTGCAGTTCCTCGACGGTATGACCTATGTCGGCCCGCGTTCAGGTATCTCCGATATCTATTTCAGCGACCTGCCGATCCCCGGTACGCCGTATACCGGTCAGATCTATGCTATCTACCCGCCCAACTGGACGGGGCCGACCAATCCGGTTCCGGTCGGTATGCCTGCGACCAACTCTGCGGGTGAATATATCGTCTATAACGCCGATGGTACGGTACCGCCGATCTTTGAAGCACCTGTCGGGATTCCCATCGATCCGACCACGGGTGCGTACGACTATATGGCACAGGCGGTTTCTATCGAGCACCCTACCGTGGGTCACAGTAACCGTCGTACCTCTGAGACCGCCACTGGCCTGTTGCCGATCCTGCCTGATGGCCCCGGTGTCAACATGGCGGGCGGCCGTATGCCGAGCGGGAACGAGTTTATCTCCACTTCCGAGATGTGCGGTTCCTGCCACGACCTGACTGTGCCAGTGCTGAACCACGGTATGCCGGAGCAGCGTACCTATACCGAGTGGAAGTTCAGTAGTTTCTCCAAGGACACCCACGTGGGTTATGACCCGATCCGTCAAGCCAACCGTCCGCAGGGCCAGGAGCGTTGCCAGGACTGTCACATGCCGAAGATCAAGCATGAGTACTCTGACGGTGATTCCAGTGCCTACAATGCGGACCCGCTGCTGGTTGGCGGTTTCCCCTATGGTAAGGATCGTAATCCTGAAGGCGGTACCACCACCCACAAGCTGACCGGTGCTAACCGCGACCTGCCGATGATGATGAAGGCGCTCTATCCGGAAGTGGATATGGAAGTGATCGGCCAGCCTACAGGCAACGATCCGCGCATTTTCCCTGGCATGTTCTCCAATCGTGACTCTATGTACGACCGCGCGATTCGCAACACCGAGATCACCCTGCGTGACGCGATCAATGTCGCTATCACTCAGGAGCCGACTGTACTGACCGACGTTAATGGTGTGCCGCTGGTCGATGCCAATGGCAACAACCTGTATGAGATGAAGGTCAAGGTGGTCAATAAATCCGGTCACCGTGTGCCTTCCGGTTATCCGGATGGTCGTCGCTTCTGGCTGTCCGTGAGCGTGGATGATGGCACCAGCATCGTTTATGAATCCGGTTACTACGATCCGGATCAGGCGCAGCTGTTCAATAACTCAGATCGTGTCAGCTTTGATCGCGCCCTGAGCAACGTTATCGATGCCACCGACCCGCTGAACAATGCGGTGATGGTTTACGAGCGTGTCACCGGCAGCTGCGATGGCATTACCTGTACACCATCACCCAGCCTGCTGAACAGCAGTATCTTGTTCGATAACCGAATCCCGCCGGCTGGTTTCACCTACGCCGACTACCGTACTTCCGGTATCAAGTTCTGGAAATACGATCCGGCAACCAACTTGCCGGTGGAAGACGCCACCGTCGATCCGGCGACCGGCACGATCGCCGACCAGCGCTATCCGGATGGCCAGAACTGGGATGAAGTGACCTATCGTTTTGCCGCGGCACCGGGTGCGGTATTGACTGCCAAGGCCGATGCTTACTGGCAGACCCATACCCGCGCATTCATGGAGCATCTGAAGAACGAAGATACTTCCACCCTGCGTCCGGAAGGGCCGCCCAACATCCTAGACCCCAACTATCCGCTGGTTCCCACCTACCTCAGCGACGTGATCGGCCTGGCCGGTATGACCGACCTGGATGGTGCACCGCTGCGTGATAACTGGGGCGGTATTGCCTACGCGGCCTGGTTGAAGACCGGTATGGGCACACCGTTCCGGGTGGATGGCGATGCGACCAATGCAGTCGTTCCGACCACCGTACCTGTGGTGACCGCAGTCCCTTATACCTATAACAGCCAGGCCACCGGTGCGTTGATGATGGAGCCGTTCACCGCGGTAATCAGCTGGACAGGTGTTCCCGAGGCGGATGGTTACGTTGTCTGGGTGCGTTACGGTACCAGTGACGCGACCGCAGACTGGGACCGTCTGGCGATCACCGACAAAAACACCCTGTTGCTGACCAACACCGCGATGAACATGGGCAAGACCTATGGCGTTAAAGTGGAGGCGTTCAACGGCAAGGGCAGCATCATGTCACTGCCGTATGAGTACATGACGCCGAACGATGCGCCCAAGGCACCGCAGAATCTGCAGTTGTTGGGCGTAACCCCGACCACGGTGGATCTCACCTGGTATGACATGGCGGATAACGAAACCCAGTTCGAAGTCTGGCGCTTCCTTGCCCCCGTGACCACCACCGTGCCCGAAGCCGCCTTCCTGGTTCCGACCCAGACCGCAGGTCCGTTGGGCTTTGGTGGCAACGACTGGACTGATACCACGGTGATGCCCGGTGTCTGTTACGTCTACCAGGTACGAGCCCTGGCGGCCAGCGGAGCCTTCTCCACCTGGAATGCCCCGGCACCGGTACAGGCCTGTACACCGGCCGGAAGTGTCACGCCGGCTGCTACCGCGGTTAGTGAGTTCCAGGTCGATGTGAGCTGGACCACTACCTTCCCGGCGGGCACCGTCAACGGCTACCGTGTGGAGCGTAGCCTGATGGCTAACGGTCCCTGGGCGCCGCTGGTTGTGGCGGCTCCTACCGACACCGCATACAGCGATACCGGTGTACTGCCGAGCACCACCTACTTCTACCGTATTGTGGTGGTTGGTGCTGCTGGTACAGACGTGCTGACCACGACCCCGGTAGGTGTTGCCACCCCGGCTCCGCAGCCCCCGGCTGCACCGAGCGGGTTGAGCGCCAGCATGTCGGCAGGTTTGATGGAGGTGGCTTTGAGCTGGACCGACAACGCTGACAATGAGCAGGGCTTTATCGTCGAGCGCTCGGCCAATGGCGGCCCCTGGGGCGCAATTACCGGCACCCTGGCCGCTAATACGGTGAGCTATACCGATACCACCGTATCGCCCAACACCACCTATGATTACCGGGTGGTGGCGGTGAATGGCGGCGGTACAGCGGTCTCCAATACGGTTACCCTGACTACGCCGAACAACGCGGTCACGGTATCGGCACCGACCAACACCACGGCTACTATCCGTGACGCCAATACCATCCGTGTGCGTTGGAACAATACCGCCAACAACGCCACCGGTTTCGTTATCGAGCGTTCGACCAACGGTGGACCGATGCTACAGGTGGGAACCCGAAACGGCACTCGCCGCTCCCGTTGGAATGACGGTACCGTTTCCGGCGGTAACACCTACGTCTATCAGGTGCGTGCAGTTCGCGTGGCGAATGGGGTAACCATTCAGTCCGATCCGTCCAATACCGCTACCGTGACGATGAGCGCACCCGATGCACCTACCAATCTGGCCGGTAGCATCCAGCCGTTGGCACGACGTGGTAACCCTGCGGCGGTACTGGACTGGACCAACGTCGACCCCAACGCACCGACCGTGCAGATTGAGCGCAGCCAGGACAACGGTACGACCTGGCGTGTCGTGGGTAGCGTGGCGGTTAACGGTACCACCGGTACCTTTACCGACATGGGGCGCCGTCGTCGTGGCCTGCGCACTGGCACCTACCTATACCGGGTGCAGGCAGTCACCGACATGGGTGGTTCTCCCTACTCCAATGTGGTGACCCTCATCGTGCCGTAAGGAAATCGTTACACGCGACAGGGACGTTGCAAAGATAAAAAAGAAACCGGCCAAAGGCCGGTTTCTTTTTGTCTGCAATCAATGAAATGGCGACGAATGTTGGACACAAAAAAAGCGCTGTCTGAAACAGCACTTTTGATGAGCGGGAAAGAGATTGGTCGGGGTGAGAGGATTCGACCGTTTTGCCGGGAGCAAAACGGGACGTCCTCAGGACGCCCGAAGGGCCAGCGCCATGGACGGCGCTGGTCAACCAGAAAACACTTTATTGCAACGAAGCGAATAAAGGTCGGGAAAGTTGTTGGTCGGGGTGAGAGGATTCGAACCTCCGGCCCCTGCCTCCCGAAGACAGTGCTCTACCAGGCTGAGCTACACCCCGAAATGGTACTACTAGTGGTTACGCTGAACGGCGAAATGGGCCAGTGTAGTGAGGGCTTCCTTGTAGGGAGAATCCTCGAGAACCGCCAGTGCCGCGATGGCCTTGTCGGCCTCTTTCTGCGCAGAGCGCGAAGTGTAAGCGATAGCGCCGGTCGATTCAATGGCCGCACTGATCTCTTCGATACGGTCCTTGCCACCTTGTTCCAGGGCCTCGCGTACCAGCGTCGCCTGTTCTGGCGTACCGGTATTGATCACATGGAGCAGCGGCAGAGTCGGTTTGCCTTCGGCCAGATCGTCGCCGATGTTCTTGCCCAGGTCCTCGCTGCTGGAGGAGTAGTCCAGCGCATCGTCGATGAGCTGGAAGGCGGTACCCAGGTACATGCCGTAGTCGGCCATGGCGCGTTCTTCCTCAGCGCTGCGACCGGTGAGCACAGCGCCCAGTTGGGCTGAGGATTCGAATAGTTTGGCGGTCTTGCTGCGGATCACGTCGAGGTAGCCTTCCTCGTCGAGATCGGCGTTATGCACATTGAGCAGTTGTTTCACCTCGCCCTCGGCGATGGTGTTGGTGGTTTCGGAGAGGATTTCCATCACCCGCATGTTGTTTACCGACACCATCATCTGGAAGGCGCGGGAGTAGAGGAAGTCGCCCACCAGTACGCTGGCCTCGTTGCCCCAGACGTTATTGGCGGTCTCCTTGCCACGACGCAGCTCTGAGCCGTCGACCACGTCGTCGTGGAGCAGGGTGGCAGTGTGGATGAATTCGACCACCGCGGCCAGTTCGTGGTGGTGGGTGCCCTCATAACCGAAGGCGCGGGCGGTCAGCAGCAGCAACACCGGGCGCAGACGCTTGCCTCCGCTGTTGACGATGTAGTGGCCAATCTGGTTAATCAGCACCACCTCGGAGTGGAGCCGCTTCTTGATTAGCTCGTCGACCGCCTGCCGGTCGGCAGAGATCAACGTATAAACGTCCTGAATTTCCATCTAATTAATGAGTCTGCGCACAAAGAGTCGAAATGCTAGGGAGCGGGGCCTGCTGTGTCAAGCGCGGCGGGGGTGGAAAAAGCTACCAAAAAAGGCGCAGATCGGTGCATTCGGCGTTTGACCTTGGCCTGGACTGGCGCTAGAATTGCCGGTCTTTCGAATGGGGCAACCCGACACAAGTTTTTTGGAGAAGCGGCAAATGTACGCGGTAATCAAGACCGGTGGCAAACAGTATCGTGTGGTTGAGGGTCAGACCCTCAAGGTAGAGAAGATCGAGGCCGAAGTCGGCGCCAATATCGATCTGTCCGACGTGCTGATGGTTGCCAACGGCGACGACATCAAAATCGGCACCCCGCTGGTAGCGGGTGGCAAAGTGCAGGCGACTGTTAAGAGCCATGGTCGTGACGACAAAGTCACCATCCTCAAGTTCAAGCGCCGCAAACATCACATGAAGCGCCAGGGCCATCGCCAGTACTACACTGAGCTGCAAATCACCGGCATCAGCGCGTAATCGGGAGTTAGTAGAAATGGCACATAAAAAAGCAGGCGGTAGTACACGTAACGGCCGCGACTCGATCTCCAAGCGCCTTGGCGTAAAACGCTTTGGTGGCGAAACCGTCTCCGCTGGTAGCATCATCGTGCGTCAGCGCGGCACCAAGTTCCACCCCGGCAACAACGTTGGTTGCGGTCATGACCATACCCTGTTCGCCAAGGCGGATGGTAAGGTTGTATTCGAGGTCAAAGGCCCGAATAACCGCAAATTCGTGAGCATTATCGCCGAGTAATAGCGGACACAGGTTAACTGTTGAAAAACCCCGTCTACTCGACGGGGTTTTTTATTCTGGGCAGAGAAAATGAAATTCGTAGACGAAGCGGACATCAGGGTAGCGGCAGGCAAAGGCGGCAACGGCTGCGTCAGCTTTCGCCGTGAGAAATATATTCCCTTCGGCGGGCCCGACGGCGGTGACGGCGGCGACGGCGGCAGTGTCTACGTGGTGGCCGACGAAAACCTTAACACCCTGGTAGACCTGCGCTTCCAGCGCGACTTTAAGGCCGAGAGCGGTCAGGGCGGCATGGGCCGCAACATGACCGGCAAGGGCGGCGCCGACCTCGATATTTCGCTGCCGGTGGGCACGGTGATTACCGACAACGATACCGGCGAGATCCTGGCCGACCTGACCGAGGCGGGCCAACGGGTCAAGGTGGCCCAGGGTGGCTTTCACGGTCTGGGCAATACCCGCTACAAGAGCAGCACCAACCGTGCGCCGCGTCAGCACACCAATGGCACTCCGGGCGAGGCGCGCAGTCTCCACCTGGAACTGAAGGTGCTGGCCGATGTGGGCCTGTTGGGTCTGCCCAATGCGGGCAAATCGACCCTGATCCGTTCCGTCTCCTCGGCCAAGCCCAAGGTGGCGAACTATCCCTTTACCACCCTCTATCCCAATCTCGGGGTGGTCAGCATCGAGGCGCACCGCAGTTTTGTCATCGCCGATATCCCCGGCCTGATCGAAGGGGCGGCGGAGGGTGCCGGGCTGGGAATCCAGTTCCTCAAGCACGTCTCACGTACCCTGTTGCTGTTGCATCTGGTGGATGTGGCACCCTTCGACGATACCGACCCGGTTGAGTCGGTGCGTATCATCGAACGCGAGCTGGCCAAGTTTAGCGATGAGCTGGCGCAGCGTGAGCGCTGGCTGGTGTTGAACAAGGTGGATCTGTTGCCGCCAGACGAGCGCGACGCGGTCTGCGACGACATCATCAAACGTCTCGACTGGCAGGGGCCGGTATTCCGCATCGCCGCACTGGCTGGCGAGGGGACGCAGCGTTTGGTGCAGGAGATCATGAATCACATGGAACTGGAACGGGAAAAGGCCAGCGAGCAAGCATGAGGGCTCTGGCAAAAATGAATAGCACATTCGGCTGCACCTGGGCCGTCACTGCTGCGTTGCGTTTCTTGGCAATGGTGTCGCCATTACCGGCGAAACGCGCCTTGCATTGGTGACCCAGGCACCCCCTCGGTGTTGGCAAGTTCATCTTTACCAGAGCCCTACACCTTTCTCCGTGACATCGGATCGGGTAATTTCAGCGCATGAAAAACAGAAAACAGATCAGTTCGACCAAACGTTGGGTGGTGAAAATCGGCAGCGCCCTGCTGACCAACGACGGGCGTGGTCTGAACCGGGACGGTATCGCCAACTGGGTTGAGCAACTGGCGGCACTGCAAAAGCGTGGTATCGAACTGGTGCTGGTCTCCTCCGGCGCGGTGGCCGAGGGGATGAGCCGCCTCGGTTGGGACAAACGCCCCAGCGCACTGTACGAGCTTCAGGCTGCCGCCGCCGTGGGCCAGATGGGCCTGGTACAGACCTACGAATCCAACTTCCAGCGCTTCGGTACGCACACCGCCCAGGTGCTGCTGACCCATGACGACCTATCCAACCGTCACCGCTATCTCAATGCCCGCAGCGCCCTGCGCACCCTGCTGTCGCTGGGGGTGGTGCCGGTGGTGAATGAGAACGACACCGTGGTGACCGACGAGATCCGTTTCGGTGACAACGACACCCTCGGCGCCCTAGTCGCCAACCTGATCGAGGCAGATATGCTGGTGATCCTCACCGACCAGGAAGGCCTGTGCGACAAGAATCCGCGCGTGCATGCTGATGCCAAACTGATTCACGAAACCTCGGTCAGTGCGCCGGAACTGGTGGCGATGGCCGACGGCGAGGGCGGCGCGCTGGGTCGCGGCGGCATGCTGACCAAGGTGAAGGCTGCACGGCTGGCGGCACGCTCAGGTACGGCCACGGTGATCGCCGCGGGCAGAAAAGAGAACGTCCTGCTGCAGGTTGCCGATGGCGAGCAGGTCGGCACGCTGTTCATTCCCGATAACGAACCGTTGCTGGCGCGCAAACAGTGGCTGGCCGGTCACCTGCAACTGCGCGGCCAACTGATCCTCGATGCCGGGGCGGTCAAGGTACTACGCGAATCGGGCAAGAGCCTGTTACCGGTAGGCGTCAAAGGGGTAGTCGGAGAATTCGAGCGCGGTGAGATGGTCGCCTGCGTCGATGAACAGGGCAACGAGGTAGCTCGCGGACTGGCCTTTTATAACGCCGAAGAGGCGCGCAAGATTCAGGGGCAGCCGAGTAAGCGGATCGAGGAGTTGCTGGGTTATGTGGATGAACCGGAGTTGATCCACCGGGATAATTTGGTACTGAGTTAAAAACGAGACACTCAGAAATGAAAAGGGCCAGTCATTCGACTGGCCCTTTTCGTATGAAGCTGTTTACTGCGATTAGGCGAGTGCGCGAACGCGGGCGTTCAGGCGGCTCTTGTAGCGAGCAGCGGCGTTCTTTGCGACCAGACCCTTGCCAGCAGTCTTGTCGATAACCGGCACGGCAGCTTTGTAAGCTTCCTGAGCAGCAGCCTTGTCACCGGCAGCAGCGGCCTTGACCACTTTCTTCATCGCGGTGCGCATGGTGGCGCGGATAGAGGTGTTGTGCTGGCGGCGGACTTCGGCCTGCTTTGCACGTTTTTTGGCTTGAGCTGAGTTTGCCAAGGTTTTGCTCCCGAAAAAGTATCGCTGGAATTCAAGGCCGCACACTATGCCGTTTTCCGGCGTGTATGTCAATGCCATCAAGCGGATATCGTTTGTCCCAAACTTGCCATGACGGAGGGGCGGCAGCACGTTATCATGCTCCTTTTATTCAAGGAGTTACGGCAGGATTTATGGGCGGTCTATTGCGCTCCACGGCGGTGTTCAGCGGCCTGACTATGGTGTCTCGGGTGCTCGGCTTTGTCCGCGACATGGTTTTTGCCAATCTGTTCGGCGCGGCGGCGGCCACCGACGCCTTTTTCGTCGCCTTCAAGATCCCCAATTTCCTGCGCCGACTCTTCGCCGAGGGGGCCTTCTCCCAGGCCTTTGTCCCGGTCCTTACCGAATACAAGACCCTGCGCGACAAGG
The DNA here is from genome assembly GCA_050299175.1 of Thiohalomonadaceae bacterium. GTDB lineage: Bacteria > Pseudomonadota > Gammaproteobacteria > Thiohalomonadales > Thiohalomonadaceae > JAPHTQ01. Next base: position 53,333 of record JBNKVM010000023.1, on the reverse strand, counting down.
CGGAGGTGCGCCTGCTGGTAGCCGACGTTAGCGGTACCCTGGGGCTGATTCTGCTGCTACTGACCGGCCTGGCGATGGTCGGGGCCTGGCCGTTGGTGACGGTGTTCGCCCCCGGTTTCACTGGCGATGAGGCGAAGTTTGCGCTCACCGCCGAGATGCTGCGCATCACTTTCCCCTACCTGTTGTTCATTTCTCTCACTGCACTGGCCGCCGGGGTAATGAATACCTACGGCCACTTCGCGGTGCCGGCTGTGACTCCTGTGTGGCTCAATCTGGTGCTGATCGGCGCCGCCTTCTGGCTGACACCGCTGTTTGAGCAGTCGGTGGTGGGGCTGGCCTGGGGCGTTTTCATCGCCGGGGTGGTCCAGATGCTGTTCCAACTGCCGACCCTGGCGCGTATGGGCATGCTGGCTCGACCGCGCTGGGCCTGGCGCAACGAGGGCGTTCAGCGAATCCTCAAGCTGATGCTGCCGGGGATCTTTGGCTCCTCGGTGGCTCAGATCAACCTGCTGTTCGATACCATCATCGCCTCCTTTCTGGTCAGTGGTAGCGTCTCCTGGCTCTACTATTCGGACCGACTGGTGGAGTTTCCCCTCGGCGTCTTCGGCATTGCCCTGGCAACGGTGATCCTGCCGAGCCTGTCGCAGCGCCATGCCGAAGCGGACCCACAGCGTTTCAGCCGTACTCTGGACTGGGCGTTGCGCTGGGTGCTGCTGATCGGTGCCCCGGCAATGCTGGGTTTGATCCTGTTGTCCGGACCGATCATCACTACCCTCTACCAGCACGGCGCCTTCAATCTGGAAGATGTGGAGATGTCGCGCCTTAGCCTGATGGCTTACGCGGTCGGTCTGCCCGGTTTCATCCTGGTGAAGGTACTGGCACCCGGTTTCTATGCCCGCCAGGACACCCGTACCCCGGTGCGCTTCGGGGTCTACGCCATGGTCTCCAATATGCTGCTCAATATCGCCTTTGTGGTGCCGATGGCGATGGCCGGGGTGAAGGGACCGCATGCGGGTCTGGCGCTCGCCACCGGTCTGGCGGCATTCATCAATGCCGGACTGCTGTTCCGTCAGCTGCGCAAAGACGGGGTTTACCACGCCGAACACGGCTGGGCGCTTTTCGCCTTGCGTATCCTCATCGCCAATGGCGCGATGATCGCCTTCCTCTGGTGGGGGAGCGAGGATCTTCTGCAGTGGGTCGGATGGCATACCATGGAGCGTGTCTGGCAGCTGGCCGGACTGATTGTCGGCGCAGCGGCGATCTATGTTGTGACCGTGCTATTGCTGGGGATTCGCCCGCGGCAAATGCTGGGAAAGATGGATTGAATCCGCTGCGGATGCCATCGAAGCGGCGGCTTGAATCAGGTTATAATCGTCCGCTTTTCCGGGCTTTCTGATTAGCGGTTATGGAACTGATTCGCGGTCTGCACAATTTGCGCCCTGAGCATCACGGTTGCGTTGCCACCATCGGCAATTTCGATGGCGTGCATCTGGGTCATCAGGCGGTGCTGGGGCAGCTTGCCGACAAGGCGGCGCAACTCGGTCTGCCAACCGCGGTGATCACCTTTGAGCCGCAGCCTCAGGAATATTTCAGCCGTGGCGATATTCCGCCGCGTCTCACCCGACTGCGTGAGAAGTTTAAGGCCCTGCGACGCTATTCGGTGGATCGGGTGCTGCTGTTGCCATTTAACCGCAGCCTGGCGGAGATGGAAGCCGAGGCATTTATCCAGCAGGTGCTGGTCGAAGGTCTCGGTGTGCGCTATCTGGTGGTGGGTGACGACTTCCGTTTCGGTAAGGGACGCTGCGGCGATTTCGATATGTTGAAACGAGCCGGTGCCGAGCACGGTTTCGAAGTGGTCACCATGCACACCTTCGAGATCGGCGGCAGCCGGGTCAGCAGTACCCGCATCCGTGAAGCGTTGCAGGTCGGCGATCTGCAACTGGCGGAGCAACTACTGGGGCGCCCCTATCGCATGTGCGGTCGGGTAGCTCACGGTAACAAGCTGGGACGGACCATCGGTTTTCCCACAGCGAATATTTTTCTGCATCGCAAGAAGACACCGGTGGATGGGGTCTTTGCGGTGGAGATGTTTGGTGTCGAAGGCGAGCCGGTCGCCGGAGTGGCCAATGTCGGTACTCGACCGACCATCGATGGCACCCGGTCGTTGCTCGAAGTACATCTGTTCGATTTTTCTGCCGACATCTACGGTGAGTATGTATTCGTCGATTTTCTGCAGCGTATCCGTGAGGAGCGGCGTTTCGACTCCTTCGATGCATTGAAGGCGCAGATTCAGCTGGATGTAGCAGCAGCAGGCGAGTTTTTTTCGCGGAAAAAATGAATTGAATGGTTGCGAGACACACGGAATAGTTGCTTATTCATGTGTACCGTGTGACCGTGACCCCTTTGCAGCATTTTTGTTTGAAGGTAACAACCAGTGAGTGATTACAAAGACACCTTGAACCTGCCGGAAACCGATTTCCCGATGCGTGGCAATCTGGCCAAGCGGGAGCCGGAACTGCTTAAGCGTTGGCAGGAGATGGACCTTTACGGCAAGTTGCGTGCGGCCGGTGAAGGCCGTGACAAGTTCATTCTCCACGACGGCCCGCCCTATGCCAACGGTGAGATCCACCTGGGCCACGCGGTGAACAAGGTGCTCAAGGATATTATCGTCAAGGCCAGAACCCTGAGTGGTTTCGATGCCCCCTACGTGCCTGGTTGGGATTGCCACGGTCTGCCGATCGAACTGCAGGTGGAAAAGAAACTGGGCAAGGCGGGTGTTGCCGTTGCTGCGGACAAATTTCGCGACGCCTGCCGTGACTACGCCAGAAGTCAGGTGGATGCGCAGCGCGAAGGTTTCAAACGCATGCTGGTGTTGGGTGACTGGGACAATCCCTATCTCACCATGGACTTTAAATTCGAGGCGGACATCATTCGCAGCCTCGGCAAGATCATTGAAAAGGGACATCTGCACAAAGGTTCCAAGCCGGTGCACTGGTGTACCGATTGCGGCTCCGCGCTGGCCGAAGCCGAGGTGGAGTACGAAGATAAAAAATCACCAGCCATCGATGTGCGTTTCGAGGTGCTGGATGATGAAGCGTTGCTTAGTCGGGTGCGTAAGGATCAGGACCATCCCGGCGAAGGGCCGATCTCCGTCGTGATCTGGACTACTACCCCGTGGACCTTGCCTGCCAACCAGGCGGTAGCACTGAATGCCGAACTGGAATATGCGCTGGTGCAGTGCACGGGTGAGCACGGGCCTGAGCGACTGTTGTTGGCCGAAGGATTATTGAAAGATGCGATGGCCCGCTACGGTGTGACGGAGTATCGCGTCATCGCCTATGCCAGCGGCGCCGATCTGGAAGGACTAAAATTACAACACCCGTTCTACGATCGAGAGGTGCCGATCATCGTCGGCGAACACGTTACCCTCGATGCCGGTACCGGTGCAGTACACACCGCGCCTGGCCACGGTCAGGAAGACTTCGTTGTCGGTCAGCGTTATGGACTGAAAGTCGATAATCCTGTCGGCGGTGACGGCAAGTTCCTGCCCGGCACAGAGTTGTTCGAAGGCCAGCATGTATTCAAGGCCAATGATGCGGTACTGGAAGTATTGAAAGAGCGCGGCAAGCTGCTGCATGTCGAAGCGCTGAAGCACAGTTACCCGCACTGCTGGCGTCACAAAACCCCGATCATCTTCCGCGCTACGCCGCAGTGGTTTATCTCCATGGAGCAGAACGGTTTGCGTACCGCTGCTATGCAAGAGATCAAAAACATCGGTGAGCAGAATGGCTGGATTCCTGACTGGGGCCAGGCGCGTATCGAGGGTATGGTGCAGGGTCGCCCCGACTGGTGCATCTCGCGTCAGCGCACCTGGGGTGTGCCGATTGCGCTGTTCACTCACAAGGTAAGCGGCGAATTGCATCCGAAGACCGCCGAGCTGATCGAGCAGGTGGCGCAGCGTGTCGAAGAGAAAGGTATCGATGCCTGGTTTAATCTCGAGCCGGTTGAAATGCTCGGTGACGAGGCGAAGGATTACGACAAAGTACCGGATACGCTGGATGTTTGGTTTGATTCCGGTGTAACCCATGAGGCGGTGCTGGAGCGTCGTGATGGACTGCAGCGTCCGGCGGATCTCTATCTCGAAGGTTCCGATCAGCATCGCGGCTGGTTCCAGTCATCTCTGTTGAGCGCGGTGGCAATGACCGGCAAGGCACCCTACAAGTCCGTCCTTACTCATGGTTTCACCGTTGATGCCAAGGGCTATAAGATGTCCAAGTCTCAGGGTAACGGTGTCGAACCGGAGAAGGTGGCAGGCACTTTGGGGGCGGATATTCTGCGTCTGTGGATCGCCTCTACCGATTACCGTTACGAGATGACCTATTCCGACGAGGTGCTGAAGCGAACCGCCGACGCCTATCGCCGTATCCGTAATACTGCCCGTTTCCTGCTGGCCAATATGGCCGGTTTTCATCCGGCAAAAAATCTTGTTGCGCCGAATGAATTATTGGCGCTGGACGCCTGGGCAGTTTCGCGAGCGAAGCAATTGCAGGATGAACTGCTGCCTGCCTACGAGAACTACGAGTTCCACCAGATCTACCAGAAGGTGCACAACTTCTGTTCGGTGGACATGGGTTCCTTCTATCTCGATGTGATCAAGGATCGTCAGTACACCACTCAGGCAGACTCACTGGCGCGCCGTTCGGCACAGACCGCGATTTACCATATTGCAGAGGCGATGTGTTGCTGGCTGGCACCGATCCTCAGCTTTACCGCCGAGGAGATCTGGGAGGCGTTGCCGGGTGAACGTGGCGAGTCGGTTTTCCTTTCCACCTGGTATGAATTTCCAGCTATGGAAGCCAGTGAGATGGGACTCGAGTATTGGGGGCAGGTGATGGAGGTTCGCGATGCGGTAAATCGTGAACTGGAGCGTCTGCGTAACGCTGGTGAGATCGGCGCCAACCTGCAGGCGGAGGTAACCCTCTACTGTGGTAGCGAGATCTATCAACGTTTGGCCAAACTGGAGGATGAACTACGCTTTGTCATGATCACTTCCACCGCTGCGATCGAAAAGCTGAGTGGTGAGCCGCCTGCCGAGGCGATGCACTACACACTGGAAAGCGGTGACGAGCTGTGGGTGGCCGTAGCGGCCAGTGGACATCAGAAATGTACTCGCTGCTGGCACTATCGCGAGGATGTGGGTAGTAATCCCGAACATCCAGAGTTGTGCGGACGTTGCGTGGAAAATGTTGAAGGCAGCGGTGAAGAGCGTAGGTTTGCTTGAGTATGTCTAATCTTGAAGAGATGTTACGCGGAACAAACCGTCGACTGCACTGGCTCTGGTTGAGTCTGCTGGTGATCGTTGTGGATCAACTGACCAAGCTTTGGGCCAGTAGCGATCTGATCTATGGTAGACCTGTTCCGTTAATGCCTTCACTCAATCTGACCCTGATGCATAACACCGGCGCCGCCTTCAGTTTTCTTAATGATGCGGGTGGCTGGCAACGCTGGTTGTTTGCTTTGATTGCGTTGGTTGTAAGCACCGTACTTATTCTCTGGTTGCGCAGACTCACTTCGGCGCAACGCTGGTTAGCGGTCGCGCTGGCATTGGTTTTGGGTGGCGCGATTGGAAACCTGATCGATCGCCTCTATCTTGGATATGTCATCGACTTTGTTGATGCTTACTACGACAAGTGGCACTGGCCTGCCTTCAATGTGGCGGACTCGGCCATCTTCGTCGGTGTGGTGATGTTGATTATCGACAGCCTGCGTGGTGAGAAATCGTGAACCTGATCGGTATCAAGAGCAAAGTGGTGTTGCACTACCGTATCCTGTTGGAGGATGGCACCGTGGCCGATTCTACTTGGGAGGATAACGAGCCCATCGCTTTCACTCTGGGTGATGGCACCCTGGCTCCGGGCCTGGAGCAGTCGTTGCTGGGCCTCAAAACGGGTGACCACGAAACCATCGTCATCGAGCCCGATCAGGCTTTTGGTTATAAAGACACAGCCAATATTCATCGCCTGCCACGTGGTGATTTCGATCCGGAGATGCCACTGGAGGAGGGGATGGTTGTTGGCTTTACCCTTCCCGATGGTGGTGAGCTACCTGGTATGGTTACCGAGGTGAGTGAGGAAGAAGTACAGGTCGATTTCAATCATCCCTTCTCAGGGCATCGTCTTGAATTCGAAGTTGAAATTGTTGCAGTCGAAAACTAGATATCAGCAGGTTATTCATGCAGGTTCAACTCGCCAATCCACGTGGTTTCTGTGCCGGGGTCGACCGGGCTATCGCTATTGTCGATCGGGCCCTGGAACTGTTCGGTGCTCCCATCTATGTGCGGCATGAAGTAGTGCACAACCGTTATGTGGTTGAGAACCTGCGGCGGAAAGGCGCCGTGTTTGTTGAAGAACTGAAAGAAGTACCTGATGGAGCGACCCTGATCTTCAGTGCTCATGGAGTATCGCAGGCTGTTCGTCGTGGAGCGGAACAGCGCGGACTTAAAGTTTACGATGCTACCTGCCCATTGGTGACCAAAGTTCACCTGGAAGTGGCACGTCACGCCCGTGATGGACACGAGGTGATTCTAATTGGTCACGCTGGACATCCTGAGGTAGAAGGTACCATGGGGCAGTACGACAGTGCCGCGGGGGGCTCCATCTATCTGGTGGAAAATCGCGACGATGTGGTGACGTTGGTGGTAAACAATCCTGACCAACTGGCCTACGTCACTCAAACCACTCTCTCCATGGACGATGCACGGGAGATTATCGACGCGCTCAGGGAGCGTTTTCCAAAAATCGTTGGGCCAAAGAGAGACGACATCTGTTACGCCACCCAGAATCGCCAGGATGCAGTGAGGCAATTGGCGGAGAGCTGCGACCTGGTGCTGGTTGTCGGCTCGCCCAACAGCTCCAATTCTAATCGCTTGCGCGAACTTGCCAGTCGCCTGGATAAACCTGCGTACCTTATCGACAGCGCCGATGATCTACAGCAAGACTGGTTCGATGGCGTGACAAAGGTAGGCATTACCGCAGGCGCATCAGCACCTGAGATACTGGTTAAAGCTGTGATTGAGAAATTACAGCAGTGGGGCGTTGAACAAGTCGAGGAAGGAAAAGGGCAACGGGAAGAGGTGATCTTCCCGCTGCCCAGAGCGTTGCAGAGGAACTGAGGTTATGGACGTTCTGCGGTCCAGTTGTTATTGTCGAAGGGTGGCGGCCCGAGATCTGTATCGATTACACCATTGTTATCTTCATCCCATCTTTCAGCTCCACTCTCTGTCAGCTCCAAAAAACCATCGCCATCTTGTCTGCTACCGGCAATAGGCGTAGCTCTCAGGGTAAAAGTGGTTGCGGTTACGCCCGCATTGATGACGATGGCGTAATAGTCAGTCGCTGCCGGGCAGATCAGTGGATCTGGAGGGCCAACAGCGTTAGTACCATCAATATTAGTAACAGTCCCCGCGCCAATGTAAGTGAACTGTTGTGTATAAAGCCTCTCCATGGCATTGGCGCAAATTTCCAATGCTGTCATCGCATCAGTACGTCTTACCTTCCTCATCTGCTCCATGTAGGCGGGTATGGCGATCGCTGCCAGTATTCCGACGATTACCACACCTGTCACCAGCTCGATGAGTGAGAAGCCTGTATTTGCTTTCTTCATGCCTGTTGTCCCGCAGTTAAATAATTCAGACATTATTTCAGTTGCTCCCAGGATTGTCGCCCGGCGGAATCAACGCCCTTGTTGGTTACTACGTCCACCTTACCCGATGAGGAACTGGTGTACTTGTAGCATTTATCGTCTGCACAGATTGCCGCTGGTCGTTTGATAATACCGCCTAGCTTTGTACCACTGACCGGTGTTTGACCTGCGCCATAGTCGTCCTTAGTGTCAATGCTCCCGTCTAGGTTCATGTCGAACACGGCATGGTCCAATCGTCCACCGTCCTGGGGATCAACTTCCATGATCCAACTGTCGCCTCCAAAACTGCAGGCATCTTCATTAGGGATCAATGTGACAAATATGATTCGATCCTCCCATACCAGTGGCTCACTAATAACCCTTTCGCCTATCGTGCCATAACCACCACTAGCTGCCGGGTCAGCCGATATCAGATCGATATACCATCCTTTTTTTGTGGCAGGCATGCCATTATCGGTCACTAGGCGTGTCCACTTTTCAGTTGATTCACTATCCGAATTAATGAAGACTTTATCTTCAAAGTATATGGTTTGTTGTAACAGATCCGTACGAGAGGTTGTCGCGGAGACACTGGTTGAATCGAAGATGCCATAGAAACTCATGACATCAGCAGGTGCGGTGACAATGTTGTCGCCTGTCTCAAAGTATTTTCCGGTGCCAAAGTAGACGATGAATCCACCGGCCTTGTTACGTCCGACCTGAGGCTTTGCGAAAATCGGTTGCACTTCATTACTTGGGCCGCGAGCGACAAAAAGCGGTTTAACATTGATGCCAGTTTTTATCGCCACATCCCAGTTGCTGGTGTTTGTATCGTCTGATATGTCGAATTTCCACAGATTGCCGTGTAGATCTCCCGCATAGATGGTATCGGCACTGCGGTTGCCATCTGTATCGGCCACAACTGGCGTACTGAGTCCGTTGGGAGAATCGGGTGGTACGATGTCAGTTGAGTTGCCCACTCCAGTGTCTATGGCTTTGATCAGCCTGCCTGTTTCGATATCGACAATGAATAGCTGCGCGGTTTGGCTGTCACTGTTGTAACCGTTAGCAAAAACTGCCGCCCATTGGCCATTTTCGAGTCGCACGACAGAGGGTTGCCCAAGGGTGTAACCAACATCCTCACAGCCGGTTACCCCTGCAGTGCAAGCGGTGCCGGGGACGTAATTAAACTCCCACAGAATATTGCTGGTAGAGAAGGTGTCCGGATCGGTAACATCAAGGGCGAAGACGCTTTTGCCACCCTGGCCTGTTGCGCCGACCAGTATTGTGCGCCACTCATCCCCACTTCCGACATCAATGTAAGCATCTCCAGCTTTGGGGCTGGCATTAACGTAAAAGGTATGATCGACGCTGACACCGTAATAGGGATCTGCGAGATACTTCAGGTTAGGTATCACCACACTGGGGATGTAGGCGAATTTCTCATCACCGGTTTCCGCATCATAGGCATGCAGCATACCGTCGTTGGCGCCGACGTAGAGCATCGGAGTACGTGTCTCCATTGCGGCCAGGAAGTCGACATATTTATCACCCTCGTCACCACCCAGAATGTTGTAGCCAAAATTGGCCTGACCAACAAACCATGGGTCGGAATCGACAATGTCACCGAGTAGATAGGCGCGGTCGCGGAAGGTGCCACCATTGGATATTTCCTTGCTCTTGTCGCCGCGAATGTAGTTGGTCAGATCGACTGAGGAATTGAGTGCTGTCTGTTGCGTGGGACTCAGGTTGCCATAGACGAAGCTGACAGCATTGCTGCCGTTATAAGTATAAATATTCCGCGAAGCGTAGCTGCCGAGGTTTCCTGTGCCATCCCAGCCTGCGACCGCGCTGCCAATACTGCCATCGGAATTGATGGAAATCGCCCTGATTTCGCCATGCCAGTCACGGCTGTCATATTTTGCCTGATAGATATAGGTGCCGGTATCGATACGGGTTGAGTTTGTGGCAATGGAAGCCGCGGAGCTTTCGCGCCCGGCAACCTTTTTCAGCGCGTTGGTCATTGATACGGCGAATTCCTGCGGTGATTGTGCATTGTAGAAGCCGCCATGGCCGTTAATCGCGGCGTGCAGGAAGTCGTCCGCCTTATCCAAGTCACTACCATAATCTGGATCATTCCAGGTAATCGTTGTGCTGGTGTCACCGATAGCATTAAAGGCGGCTGTTGGATCGACTGATGTGGGTACGCCAAGGCCGATGCTGAGGGTGACCATATGTTGCCAAAAGGCCGGATCGTCATTATTGATAGCAACATTATTTTTCAGGCCGCTCGCTCCGCCCGAGAGGTCATTCTTCCAGTAGTACATCGCTACATCGGCAAGGGTATTGTCATTGCTATCTTTGTAGGGAGAAACTGGGCTATAAGTATATGTGTCACCATCGGGATTAGTAATGGTTGAGCCAGCAGTGTTATCAACATTCAACCGGGCGCCAGAGGTATCGGCATCGTATGAAGTACCGTTACTCCAGTAACCGTCGGTCATCAGTACCGTGTAATTTGTCTGGCAACTGAGCAGGTTACCGCCTGACGCCCCTGGTGTGGTGCTATACGGCCCTTGGTCATCAGTGCGGCTATAGTACTGGCCGACGTAATTCAGTGCTTTGCGAAGTGGAGTACTTCCGCTTGCACCTGATGCAAATAGCCAGGTAAAGAAGTTGGTTCTATCGCTTCCTTCGAAATTCCTGACGCCCCTTTCCAGTGCGCCAGTCGAGACGCCGTCAATCGTGGTGGAGTATTTATTAATTCTGCCGTAGCCGATGCGATATTTTCTTCCCAGTTTATCAAAGGCAAGACTGGATCCTGCCTTGGAGGTCATCAGTCGTGTACGGTAATAGCTGTACCAGTTGGCGAAATTGGTTCGCTCATCGGTGCCACCAGTACCCGATGTGGATGTTACCTGGACATAGTCGTAACAATCCTCATCAGCAAAGTTGGTAGAAGTACAGTTTGCGTTTGCTGGATCGAATACATGGTAATAGGCGGGTCCCTTACCATTTGAGTCGTAGCCGGTTATGCCGGTTACGCCGCCATCAGTATAGTAAGTGTTGCAGCCGGAACCTGATTCTCCCCAGGTTGCGATATAGTTTGCAGAGAGATCAACTGTTGTGGAACCACTATCGTAGCCATTGGTTTTGGCATTGGTAAAGTCGGAGTTGGCTAAGCTTGTACCTGTATCGTCGAGGGGAGGAGTGTATGTGACAGTAGGGTTATAGTAGAGCGTATTGAATTTTGATGCAGTACTCCGTTTGGTATCCCTATCACCACTGCAACTTGCGCCGATATATGAAATTCCCATGGAGCCTGAATCATCGATAATGTAGACAACATTGGGTTCGACCCCGGAACCCAGGTAGAGCGGAGTGGGAGAGATGTCGGTGGTGTAGGCGTAACCGGTTAGCGAGGCCCCTGCAAGGAGTACCGCGGAGAAAGCGCGCATAGCACGATGCCAACGAACTTTTGTGACTTGTTTGTGTGAACCATGTGTATACATGACTACCTCCGGAATGTTTCCTGCAGGATAACCTCAGCGGTGCTTGTGCCACCTAGTGCCCTGGCAGTAATTCTGTACATGTTTTGTGTGAGCGCGGTGCCTGCTTCCAGATCAGCGCCAGCCTTCACTGCGGGGAGTTCTTCGATATAGCAGGTGGGTTGTGCAGAAACACCCAGGTCGCCACCAAGGGTATTGCTGCCGCACTCAACGACAAAATTATCGGCGAAGTTCCAGCTAAAGCTGGGTTGTGTCCAGATGGTCGAGTCAGCATTGTAGTAACCGCCTGTATTAGTGCCGTCATAGTCAAGGAAATTTGGCAGGTTAACGACACGAAGCAAGTCTTCAGAGCGGCGCATCGCCCCTTCCGCGGCATTAAATGCCAGTTGCAGATCACGGGTATTGCCGACCATTTTTTCTTCAAGAGTGGTGTTACGCATCCCGGTCACCCCGATTAGCGTCATAACCGTGAGCAGTAACATACTGACAACCAGTAAAGCACCACGTTGTGCCTCTCTGCTAGTTGGCATTGATGTTATGCGTTTATTGCCCATCATCATTTTACCCTGTTGCGAAGTGTAATGGTTGAACTGAAGTCGCGTCGCAGTCGACTGTCAGTAACATTAGCTGCATTAAAGCGGTAGGGTGATGGTACTTCGGTTACACCATCCCTGCGTGATCTTGTGAATAACGAAATTCCTGCACTGACAACCTCTTCCCAGTTGGTCACGGCCGCCGCTGTGACATAGCGATTCGGTGCGTCATCCCCATCGGGATCCTCGCCGTAGGTGATGTCCATGTCGTAGACGCCTTCCACCAGTTCTTCCTTCACCATATTGTTGCCCTGCAGTTCGCTACGGAATAGCGCCGGCCGCCCTGATGCACCAATACCGATGTAGTAAATCTGTACGCTCATTCTGTAGAGTGAGGAACCGGAGCCGTAGCTGGCGCTTAGGCTGGATGACTTGTTGAGAGAATTACTGTGCGCAATGGTGACGTAGTTTGAGCCATTAGGAACGTTGGTTACGGCATGGATATCAGCGGTAACGCAATTGGAAAGCAGCACGATATCGTTTTGCGCTATCTGACAGGTATCATTATTGGCGATCCGGTACTCCGCACTGTTTACGTTACCGATAGCGCCAGGACAGGCTTTTGCTGCGGCACTGGCATTGTTGTGGCAAACGATGTCTCCACCCTCACATCCCCGGGCACCCTGCATATATAGAATGCTGGTTTCACCTATTACATCGCCGGTCACTGGATTTAAGGGATCGTAGGCAGCCAGACCATAGTTGACAAGATCAGCGGGAAAGTTGGCAATGGTGCCATCGTAGTCATAGCCAATAATACCGTTTGTGCCGACAAAAGTGGCAGCCGTGGTCCTGGCGCCAGCGTTTCCGGCCTTAGTGTCATCGATGTTATTTGTTATGGCTACGAAATCGGGGTTAGCACAGCCGATGTAACCTGCCATACGAACGTCCTTGCTGATGAAATCCATGGCGAAGCGTCCGCTTTCCTGTACCTCGGAAGAAGCCTCTTGCATTTTGTAAGTGGTTTTACTGCCGAGATAAATCTGTGTAACGCCAGCGAGCACGATAAGACTCAGTGTTACCGCCACCATGACTTCGATGATGGTAAAACCACGCTGAGATTTGAGATTGAGTTTTGACATAGCGCTATATCAATGTGGTTACAGAGAGAGAAGTAAACCGGTTTGCATCGTCGTCGCGGTTTTCTTCCCATTGGATCGTTACGGTGACAGTTTCATTTACCGCATTAATGCTGATCGAACCGTCCCCATTGGACAGCTTACCGGTGCTATCAATAATGCCTGCGCCATCAAGGGCTATACAGTCTGCATCGTCAACCCATTGACCCAGGCTGCATTTCCACTGGTTAAGATCAAAAGCGGCTATTTCGGCAGGGGAGCAGTCTGCCGCGGCACCGAAACAGTTGGTGCTGGTCGGTTCTACATTTAATGCGGTGGCATAACTGGCAACGTTATCGCGATTGGCGCGCATCCGGTCGATGATGTCGTAGGCAAGAATGATGGCCTGTGAACGTTCATAGGCCGTGGTATTGTGCAATAAACCGTTTAGTTGCAAACCAGCAAGCCCAAGTAAACCGATTGCCAGAATGACAACGGTCACCAGCACTTCGACGAGGGTAAAACCATTGTTGTGATTGCTTTTCATAACTATGTACACGCCTTTAATCAGGGACAGGCAAAAGTGTCCACGCTGGTCCGGCCTGTTGCATTGATGGCAATTAGGCGTCCATTTTCGGCCGTTCTGTCATCACACCAGGTCAGAGTGTCGGCATTGTCGATTCGACCTGTCGCATCATAGGTAAAGGAGGTAAAACCTCCTACGCTTGTCACGGTCATGTCCACGTGTAACTGCTTGAATTGTTTCAGGGTGACGCCCCCTGCCGTGACCACCAGCCAGCCATCTTCCCAGTCGACGCCATCGGCATTGATGCTAACAGATTCGCCACGCTTGACGGCCTCACTGCGAGCCAATTGCAGAGCAGCAACGAATTCATTGACACCATTGGTTATCCGGGTGCTCTTAAAGAGCTCCGTCATGCTCGGGATTGCCAGCGTCGTCACTATAGCCACTATGACAACGGTGAATCCAAGCTCAATCAGGGTAAATCCTTCACACTTTTTCATACCTCTACCTATAAGCGTATAGTTACCGTGAGTCTAGCCATGGGTGATAATTGGGCGATAAAAGCAGACTAGCGGTAGTGAATGCCCCTCAGACTGGTATTCCAATAGAATTCAATAAGTTAACATTGTTGCTGAATGTACATTTGCAATGAAAACTCGTCTGTTAGCCATTAGATATCTATTTCGATGGAGAAGACTTGGAATTTTCGTTTAATGCAATATAATCAGCCGCTTAGCTTTCCTTGCCGACGTAGCTCAGTTGGTAGAGCAACTGATTCGTAATCAGTAGGTCGGAGGTTCGATTCCTCTCGTCGGCACCACTAACTACGTTTTTCACAAACGTTGCCTGTTGTTCCTTTCTTCGAGGATGCGGAAGAAAACCTTTTCCAGAGAAACGGCAGATTTAATACTGATGACACTACCGTTTTCGGCATTGAGTCTCGTTAGCCAATCAGGCATGTTTTTTTGTTCCAGCTCAATTTCATACTCACCATCCTTTAATGCTTTCCCGTCGATGACTGAACCAGAATTGCTGCGGTAGCGAATGACGAAACGGTCTGCGTTTTCTGACATGAGGTCGCGGGGTGAGCGGGTTGTCAGCAGTTCACCTTCGTTAATGAAACCGAAACGATCAGCAATGCGTTCGACATCGTGTAACACATGCGAAGTGAAGAATATTGCACCCCCATTGTTTTTGTACTCTGCCAAAATGTCGATGACATCTTTCCGGCCAACTGGATCGAGTCCAGATAATGGTTCATCCAGAACAAGTAATTTCGGTGAGACAACCATTGCGTGGGCCAGTGCAACACGTTGCACATTGCCTTTAGACAAGTGTCGAATGCGGCGCTGAGCATAAGTATCGACGGAGAAACGTTCCAGCCATTGCATGCACCACTGATGTTCATTTTTTTTCCTGATGCCATACATACGTAGAGCCATTCGTAGAGTTTCCAGTGGTGTGAATTGTTCGTAGAGTACGGGTGACTCGGGCAGGTACGCAACGCCATGGCGAGCCTCTGCTTCACGGGCATCTTTTCCGTAGATTTTGACAGAGCCAACATAATCGCGGATGACATCGAGCATTATCTTGATGGTCGTGGATTTGCCAGCCCCATTAGGACCGACGAAACCAAATACCTCACCTTCTTTAACTGAAAAAGATACTTCATGCAGAGCCGCGACGGCTTTCCGTCGTTGCCGGAATGTCTTGCTAACCGATATGAATTCGAGTATCGCTGTCATAGCTATCACTTTTGTAATTTCATTTTGTGAAGGGTGAACTGAGTACCATCAAAGTCATATCCAAGATTCAGCGGGTCGTTTGGATAGCTTTTCAGAATTTTACTGGACAGAAGTTGTTGCGGGTGCTCGAGTCGCTTGCCATAGCGTTCCTCATAGGTCTCTTGAGCATTTTGTAGTATGAGCAGGCCTTTTAGGCGTGAAATACGTTTCTCAAGCATTTCTTTCAGCTTTGGATTCTGCGTGCTTTTTTTCTCGTCTTTTAAGAGTTGGATGGCTGCTTCGGTATTATTCAGCTTTCCAGCTGCCAGCATGATAGAGAAAGTAGTAAATGCAGCGAAATTATCTCGAGACCGTTCAGCTGCGACCTTCAGGGCTATGCGTGCTTTTTCCTCATCGTGTCGAAAGAAATGCTGGTTGAAGCCATAAAAAAATGCAGGCCATTCATCCCAGATCCTACAATGCATCGCATTGCGTAATAGCTCAAATCCCTGCTCTTCTGCTCCGCCCCAGCTTAATGAGGCATTGCCAATCCAGTAATTGTCTTCATGACATGGGTTAAGGCGTGAAACAATCTGGTGAGCACGTATACGATATGTTTGTGCATTTTCTGTGGTTGCGGAAGCAGCAGCACGAATTTCCTCAATATTTGCCGCAAGGTATCGGTCTCCGCCATACAGCAGAATTTGAATCGGGGCGGGAATGATGACACTGGTCGGAGTCTCTCTTGTCTGGTGCGTTTCCTCCGGTTGAAAAGCAACCATTAGCCAGAAGAGTGATAATGAAATGAAGGCGGCGGCGAGTGATAATCGGCGTTCCATATCGATCAATTGAATTCGCGTTTATTGATTATCCAGACCGATAAACCCAACAAAGCACTGGCGTAAAAAAGCGTTGCCCCTAATAGTAGGAACCAATCTTGTGGAAGAAATATCAGTTTGTCATAGAGCGCAATCATGCGGACGTCCAGACGACCGAGGTCAGGTAGAATGAAGGACAATAATCCGAGCGAGTCCTGATAAAGTCGTGGATCAATAAAATTAGATACGACATATGGTTTGTTGCGAAGTAATTCGATAATAGGTGTATAGCTGCGGGCAATCAGTACAAAACCGATAGTGCCGAGCAAAATGAAGCTTTGAGTTGTTGCGGTAACGGCAAGCAGAGTGCCAATGGCTAGAACTACCAGCAAATCCGCTATATTCAATGCCAGGGTTATTAAATATGGTATCCTCAGTGAAACGGGCGTTGCCTGCGGGTAAGTACTGCCGGCATATAGTGTGAGTAGTGCCAGTAGTATTCCCATCGCGACCAACAGGGCAATGCCGATGAGGAAGATGGCAAGTACTCGCCCGATTAGCCAATAGCTTCGGTTGCGTGGATAGGTGAATGAATTTAGGTAAAGTTTTCGCTCAAACTCTTTGCCAATCAGTTCCTGAATTAACAGAACAGAAAGTAAAGGAAGCGTCAGTCGAATGACAGAAATTCCTACGTCAAGCGCGACGGTAGCTGGCTGACGGGCGCTAAACTGTATTACCAGCAAGACTGAAATTGTTAAGGCAAAGAGTATCCAGAAGAGTATTGAGGACAGTCGGGAGTGATAGGCTATCCTGAGGCCAAGAAAAAAATCTGCTTTTATCGAACCTAAAATGGGTTTGAGCAGGTCGTGACTCATCTCACCAGTTTTCAAAGTGGGTAAAACGTCAATTTATAAAAAAACGCTGGGTAGCTTTCAGCTACCCAGCTTGACTACATTTATGTGCTGCTATGTAGATTACGGTGTGCTTGTAGAAGCACCGCTATCGAGATAGCTGTCCGGTGTCAGTTCTGTAAGCGAGGTAAGGTCACAATCAATACCCATCGCTGCCGCAGCGACCTGACCACCGTCAGAACCACCAACATAGCCCAGGCGGCTATTGATCGGAGATGTTTTCGGCCATGCATTGTTTGCATCAGCTGCCTGAGCGGCAATCGCCGCATTATTGTCTGCCGGGCAGCCGTTCTCGTAACCGACTTTCTGGCTGCCGTCCGCATTATATTGACAGTTAACCGATTGCAGCTTCAGCGTACCCTTTGTGGAGCAGGTCGCTGCAACGAAAGTTGTCGCGTCACAGTTATAACCGCCAATGACGGTCGCAGACATCTGCGCGGTGATGTTATTGGAAAGAGCGGGGCAGTTCGTGGTCGAAATGTTCTGGGTACCAGCGACTTGCACTACCGCCGCGTGAGCTTGCCCGGCAACAGCAAAACCAAGAGCCAAGCCAAGTAACGGGATAATTTTCTTAATCATGTTCGTTTCTCCTGATAAGTGGCTATCGTTTATTCCATCATGGAGGCCATAAGGCCGACCAGATTTCTGGCATCTGAGTTTGCAGCGCCATCATTGGCCTTAGCACGATACTCGTTGAACGAGGGAATCGCGATGGCAGCGAGGATGCCGATGATGGCAACCACGATCATCAGTTCGATAAGGGTGAAACCCTTCTGTGTTCTTTTCATGTCGATCTCTCCATCTGGGTTTGGTTAATCGGTCTATCCGGCGGAACCCATCCCGTCGGGTGGAATAGTCAGCTATAGCTATAGCAGATTACGTGCCAAGCGCCAGTTACTTTACTGGAGATACCCCAAACCGTTAATTAGTGTGGTTTCCAGACGATGCAGGAAACACTCTGAGCATTGGTGTGGTGCGAGGTAGTGACAAAATTTGTCACTCAGGTGACGTTCCGGGTCAGTCGCTTGTCTAACCATCGTCACAGATTTTTCTGATCTTCGTCAAGATTCTCTTGCTAGTTAATTCGCGTAAGAGGCCGAGAGCATTACTCCATGTCGAGCTTTTTCAGGCGGTAGCGTAGTGCACGGAAGGATATACCCAACTCTTTGGCTGCCGCAGTCTTGTTTTGATGGGACTTAAAGAGGGCTTCAGTGATGAGTTGGCGCTCGATATTTTCCAAATAGGCCTCCAGGCCGATGGCTTCTACGTTTGTATCGGTATTACTGGACATGTTTGTCGCGGCGCTGAGGCGCAGATCGTCGGGTTGAATGATGTTACCTTCGCAAAGGGTCATGGCTCTTTCAAGGATGTTTTCCAGTTCACGGACGTTACCGGGGAATGTGTGCTTCTGTAACATTTCTGTGGCTGCGTCACTCAATCTGGGCTGGGCCATCCCCATTTCTTGGGCCAGTTGCCGGGTGAAATGGTTCACCAGTGGCGGGATGTCCTCGGGGCGTTCCCGTAACGGTGGAACGGGAAGTTCAATGACGTTCAGTCGATAGAACAGGTCTTCTCGAAATCGTCCTTCCTTGACTGCCTCGGCTAACCCTTTGTGGGTGGCACTCAGGATGCGTACATCGATGTGCTGCTCTTTCTGTGCCCCGACGGGGCGTACCGCCTTCTCCTGGATGGCGCGT
This sequence comes from Thiohalomonadaceae bacterium, assembly GCA_050299175.1. Taxonomy (GTDB): domain Bacteria; phylum Pseudomonadota; class Gammaproteobacteria; order Thiohalomonadales; family Thiohalomonadaceae; genus JAPHTQ01. The sequence goes on along the minus strand of JBNKVM010000023.1, from coordinate 34,817 downwards.
AGCAGCTTGACCTGCATCTCCAATGGTAGGTCTGCAACCTCGTCGAGGAACAGGGTGCCGCCGTTGGCGGCCTGAAACAGGCCGTCCTTGTCACTATAGGCCCCGGTAAAGCTTCCCTTCTTGTGGCCGAATAACTCGCTTTCCATCAGGTCTGCCGGGATCGCACCGCAGTTGACCGCGATAAAAGGTGCACTGGCACGTGGCCCCTGCAGGTGGATTAAGCGTGCTACCAATTCCTTGCCGGTCCCCGATTCTCCGCTGATATAGACTGGGGCCTGGCTGCGCGCCAGCTTGGTGATGGTTGTGCGGATGTGTTCGATGCTCGCCGACTGGCCCAGCAGCTGGAGTGTACCGGGGTGGGGGGGACACTCTCGCTCCTCTTCATTGAGGCGTAGGGCGCTGGTAATGAGATCGCGCAGGGTCTGCAGCTCAACTGGTTTACTGAGAAAGTCGAAGGCTCCGGCCTTGAGTGCGTCAATGGCTGAATTCATGTTGCCGTGGGCGGTGATCATGGCCACGGGCAGATCAGAGTGGTTTTCCTGCATGTAGCGGATCAGGTCGATACCATCGCCGTCGGGTAGACGCATATCGGTGAGGCAGAGATCGAAGCGATGGTTGTTCAGTAGTTCCTTTGCTTGTTTTACATTTTCCGCGCAACGACTCTCCACCCCCATCCGTGACAGGGTCAGGCTGAGCAATTCGAGGATATCAGGCTCATCATCGACGATGAGAACCGTTTTTTTGTCGCTGGCAGAATGGGTCATGGTCATAGCATACCTTTACGGAACAGCAGGCGGAAACGACTCTCCTGGCTGGCGGTGGGTTCATAACGTAGCTGCGCCTGATTGCTGACCGCCAGTTCCCGCGCCAGGTATAGCCCCAGCCCAGTTCCCTTGTATTCGGTGGTATAGAATGGCTCAAAAATATGCGCACGGCTTGTCTCGTCGACCCCGTGGCCGGCGTCGATGACGTCCAGATAGCCGTGCCCTTCGCCAATTTCCCCCGCCAGCAACCTCAATTTAAGAGCTGCTCGTGCAGACATGGCGTGACGCAGACCGTTAGCGCAGAGGTTGGTCAGTAGTTGGCGCAGGTGGTTGGGGTCGAAGCGGATCACCAGATCAGTGGGTTCAACTTCGAAACGCATCGCTCCTTCGGTAGCTTCGGGCCGTGATTGCTGGAATTCGGCGATGAATTGCTCTAGCCAGGGTTTAAGCAGAAAGTCCTCTTCCTGGCGCACATCTTTCTTACCCAATTGCAGTACGTTTTCGATAATAGTGTTAATACGTTGCGACTGCTCATGGATGATCTCGGTCAGGCGCGTATCCTCACCCGCAAGGTCCGGCGATTCGCCCAGCAAGGCACCCGCATGGCTGATAGCGCTCAACGGATTCCTTATTTCGTGGGCAATACTGGCGGTGAGGCGGCCCAATGCCGCCAGCTTCAGCTGCTGTGCCTGCCGGGTGGCGGTTTCCGCATCCTCAAGGAAGATCAGGGTACCTTCATTACGCCGTTGGCCAATATTCATGAACTGGGCTAGCAACTCCCGTGGATTGCCTGTGATGTGCAGGGTTCGGGAGGCGTTGGTCGGGTCATCTTTCCAGGCGCGCAACGAGGCCAGCAGCTCCGAGGAATAGTGGCGCAGCGGTGTTTCGGTGGCCATCATCGGCGTGTCGATGAGGTGGGAGGCGGAGCTGTTCATCAGGCGCACCCGCTCCTCCTTGTCTACCACCAGGACCCCGGTCTGCATCTGCTGGATGATGTAACCGGTGAGTTGCGCCATATTGGCCAGGTCGGCACCACGGCGCTGGGCCAGCGCCTCACTGGCCCTGGCTCGGCGTGCCAATAATTGAGCGACCAGTGCGGTCACAAACAGGGTAATGCCCAGCAGTCCCGCTATGGGATAGTTGACGTCTTCGGGGCGATCCCCCAGGGCACTGTGGACCTGCTGTATCAGCACGGCGATGGTAGCCAGCGCAGCATAGAGCCCTGGTGTGCGTCCGGTAGTGAGCATACTGCCGTTGGCCACACTGATGACCAGAAGCATGCCGAGACCGCTGGAGACGCCGCCGCTGGCGTGCATCATGACATTAATGACGATGATGTCGACGAAGATGTGGCCATTGACCTGCATCTGAAAGTCAGGCTTGCGGGTCATGATCGGATAGAAGGCAACCAGACTGAGTGCCAGATAGATCAGGCTGGCGGTGTAGAACAGTTGAGGTTCTTGATGCCCCAACTGTTCGGGTAGCTTGCCAAGGTGGTAGAGCAGGATAAACAGAGCAGCCAGGGCGAAGCGGGAGAAGTTGAAAAAGCGCAGCGGACGCCAGGTATGGGCGTAGTCGTCAGCTTCCAGTGGGGCGATGGGTGCGGTTTCAGCCAAGCGTCAGACCCTTATTGAGCTGGTCCAGCATCGCGATGTTCCGAGCTGCAATAGCATTTATCGTCACGGCAAAGGGCTTCATCGGCGGGGATATGGATACCGCAGTGGGCGCACTTGATCATGTCGCGGGCGATGCCTTTCGGCGGCTCTTTGCCTCGGGAGGCGGGTTTCTGCAACACACGCAGAAGCATGTGGTAGAGCAGCCAGATAATCAGGCCGATGACGATGAGTCGGATCAGATTCATGAATTGCCCTTCAGGGTAAATATTCCCGCATTGTATCGGCTGACTACCACCACGGCCAATCATTCAGCTTTTGCGCCGCGGCGCGCTTTGTTTCACAATAGGCGACCTTTTTTTCGACGTATTCCAAGTCATTCAGGGTGAACGATGAATCTCCATGAATATCAGGCAAAGGGTGTCTTTGCCCAATACGGGGTCCCGGTCCCTCAGGGACAGGTGGCTTCCTCCCCCGCAGAAGCAGAACATGCCGCCCAGGCGCTGGGTGGCGATCGTTGGGTAGTCAAGGCCCAGGTGCATGCCGGTGGGCGTGGCAAGGCGGGCGGCGTCAAGCTGGTCAGCTCTGTGGCAGAGCTCAAAAGCGAGGCGGATCGCCTGCTCGGCAGCCGTCTGGTCACCCACCAGAGCGGTGCCGAAGGCCAGCCGATTCACCAGTTGCTGGTAGAGGGTGTTAGCGATATCGCCCGTGAACTCTATCTTAGCGTGGTGGTGGACCGTGGCCGCAAGCGCGTGGTCTTTATGGCTTCCAGCGAAGGCGGCATGGATATCGAAGAGGTCGCCGCCAAGACTCCGGAGAAAATTCACACCGTCGCAGTTGACCCGGTTGTTGGCCTGCAGGCCTACCAGACTCGCCAGATCGCCTTCGGCCTGGGGCTTGAAGGCACTCAGGTAAAGGAGTTGGCAGCAATCATGAATGGTCTCTATCGACTCTTCACCGAGCGCGATGCCTCCCTGGTGGAGATCAATCCGCTGGTGGTGACCGGCGAAGGGCACCTCATCGCCCTCGACGCCAAGGTCAACCTGGACGAAAACGCCCTCTACCGCCAGCCGGATATGGCCAAGTTGCGCGATCAATCCCAGGAGGATGAGCGCGAGTGCAAGGCACGCCAGCATGACCTTAACTACGTGCGTCTCGACGGCAACATCGGCTGCATGGTCAACGGCGCCGGTCTGGCGATGGCGACCATGGATCTGATCAAGCTCTCCGGCGGCGAACCGGCCAACTTCCTCGACGTCGGCGGTGGTACCACCGCGGCGCGGGTGGCCGAGGCGTTCAAACTGATTCTTTCCGACGACAAGGTACGCGCCATCTTGGTCAACATCTTCGGCGGCATCGTCCGTTGTGACCTGATCGCCGAGGGCATCATCGCCGCGGTGAAGGAGGTCGACGCCAAGGTGCCGGTGGTGGTTCGTCTTGAGGGCACCAATGTAGAACAGGGGCGCAAGATGTTGCAGGAGAGTGGTCTGGCGATCCAGGCCAGTGAAAGTCTGACCGAGGCGGCCAAACTGGTGGTCGCGGCGGCGGGAGGTGCGAAATGACCATCCTTATCGATCGTGACACCAGGGTCATCTGCCAGGGCTTCACCGGCAAACAGGGTACCGTCCACTCCGAGCAGGCGATTGCCTATGGTACTAATCTGGTCGGCGGCGTGACCCCCGGCAAGGGCGGCAGCAGCCACCTGGACCGTCCGGTATTCAATACCGTGCACGATGCGGTGCGCGAGACCGATGCCGATGCCACCATGATCTACGTTCCAGCACCCTTTGCCGCCGATGCGATCCTCGAAGCGGCCGATGCCGGGATCGAGACCATCGTCTGCATCACCGAGGGTATTCCGGTGATGGACATGCTGCGGGTCAAGGCGGCGCTCCGGGGTAGCGACGTGCGCCTCATCGGTCCCAACTGTCCCGGTGTGATCAGTCCCGGCGAGTGCAAGATCGGCATCATGCCCGGTGCGATCCACCAAAAGGGCAAGATCGGTATCGTCTCCCGTTCCGGCACGTTGACCTACGAGGCGGTGCACCAGACTACCCAGGCGGGGCTCGGTCAGTCCACCTGCGTCGGTATCGGCGGTGACCCGATCCACGGCCTCAGCTTTATCGATTGCCTCTGCCTGTTCGAGCGCGACCCGCAGACCGAAGGCATTATTATGGTCGGCGAGATCGGTGGCACCGCGGAAGAGGAAGCGGCCGAATTTATCTCCCGCCACATCAGTAAGCCGGTGGTCTCCTACATCGCCGGGGTCACCGCACCGCCGGGTAAACGCATGGGCCACGCCGGGGCGATCATCGCTGGTGGCAAGGGCACTGCGGACGAAAAGTTCGCCGCGCTGGAGCAGGCCGGGGTCTCGGTGGTGCGTTCCCCTGCAGAGATGGGCGCACGCATGGCCGAAGTGCTGGCGGCAGGCTAAGTCACCCAAACGGACCGGCCCTCTATGTCGACACTGCGCATCGCCATGGCCCAGCTCAACATGCTGGTGGGTGACATTGAGGGCAACGCCGCGCGGGTGATTGCCGCCGCCGAACAGGCGCGCGATGAATTGAAAGCCGATCTGGTGGTCTTCCCCGAGCTGACCCTCACCGGTTATCCGCCGGAAGACCTGTTGCTGCGTCCACGCCTGTTGACCCGCACGCTGGCGGCGCTGGAGAGCATCAATCAGAAGGTGAGTGGCATCGAGATCATCCTCGGCCATCCTCATGCCGCGACTGGCGGACTCTATAACGCCGCCTCATTGCTGCGCGACGGCAAGGTGGCGGCTACCTACCACAAACAGCATCTACCCAACTACAGTGTCTTCGACGAGAAGCGCTATTTTGCTCCGGGCCACGAAGCTTGTGTGGTGGAGATTAAGGGTGTACCGGTGGGGCTGACTATCTGCGAGGATATCTGGCAGCCCGGTTCGGTGGCTCAGGCCTGTGCCGCCGGGGCGCGACTCATCGTCAACATCAATGCCTCCCCCTTCCATATCAATAAAGGTAATGAACGCGAAGAGACAGTACGCGCCCGCATTAGTGAGGGCGGCGTGCCGCTACTCTACGTCAATCTGCTGGGTGGTCAGGATGAACTGGTGTTCGATGGTGGTTCCTTCGTCATGGATGCACTGGGCAAGATCACCCAGCAGGCCCCCACCTTTGAGGAAGGCCTGTTCCTCAGCGAATTCCAGATAGAGGGCGAGACAGTTATCTCGCTTCCCGGTGAAATGGCCGCACCGTTGAGTGTCGAGGCCAGCGTCTACAAGGCGCTGGTGTTGGGGGTGCGCGATTATATCGAGAAGAATGGTTTTCCCGGCGTGGTGCTCGGCCTCTCCGGCGGTATCGACTCCGCTTTGAGTCTGGCCATCGCAGTGGATGCCATCGGTGCGGAGCGGGTCGAGGCGGTAATGATGCCGTCGCGCTATACCGCCGACATGAGTCTCGACGATGCCCGCGAAGAGGCGGAGACCCTTGGTGTCGATTACCGCGTGATCCCTATCGAACCGGCCTTCAACGTTTTCCTTGAGAGTCTCCAGGAGGAGTTTGCCGGTCGTGAGGTGGACACCACCGAAGAGAATATTCAGGCCCGTTGTCGCGGCATCCTGCTGATGGCGATCTCCAACAAAAAAGGCAAGATGGTGCTGACTACCGGCAACAAGAGTGAAATGGCGGTGGGCTACGCTACCCTCTACGGTGACATGGCAGGCGGTTTCGATGCACTGAAGGATGTGCCCAAGACGTTGGTATTCCGTCTCTCCCGTTACCGCAACACGATCTCGTCGGCGATTCCGGAACGAGTGATTACCCGTCCTCCATCGGCAGAGCTGGCAGCAGATCAGCAGGACAGCGACAGTTTGCCTGACTACGAAATACTGGATGCGATCCTGGAGATGTATGTGGAACGCGATCTCTGCCGTGAGGAAATCGTGGCCGCCGGTTACGACGAAGCGACTGTCCGCAGAGTCTTGCGCCTGGTCGATCTGAACGAGTACAAACGTCGTCAGGCGCCACCGGGTGTGCGTATTACCCGGCGTGCCTTTGGTCGGGATCGGCGTTATCCGATTACCTCTGGATTTGGCAGGGTGTAGCGGTTAGCGTCAGGCCGTGTAGAATGAAGCTGCGACATCCGCTTATCAGCTAATAGCGAAACAAAGGAAAATTAAAGATGAAAAAGGTTGAAGCGATCATCAAACCGTTCAAGCTTGACGATGTGCGCGAGGCGCTTTCCGATATTGGCGTAGCGGGCATGACCGCTACCGAAGTGAAAGGGTTCGGCCGGCAGAAAGGTCACACCGAACTCTATCGCGGTGCTGAGTATGTGGTCGACTTCCTGCCCAAGGTGAAGATCGAACTGGTCGTCGATGAAGGTATGGTTGAGCAGTGCATCGAAGCGATCACCAACGTGGCTCGTACCGGCAAGATCGGTGATGGCAAGATCTTCGTAACGAATGTCGAGCGTGTGATTCGAATTCGGACTGGTGAGGAAGGCCCTACTGCCATCTAACTGATAGACAACTCAGACGGCGCGATAGTGTGCCGTCTGAGTAGCTGTTTGCTAGAGATGCGTAACTACCTGATCCATTGCTCGCCGGGGACTCTCTTCCGGTAGTTCCGCCGGGTAGCCAATGCTGAGGATGGCGATGGGCTCCAGTTCTGCCGCCAGGCCAAACTCCTTTTTAATCGCCTCGTTATCAAAATATCCCACCCATGTGGAACCCAGTCCGGCTGCAACCGCCGCCAGCTGTGCATAGGATGCTGCGATAGTGGCATCCTGAACCGCGTAGAGGCATTCGCCACGTTCGCCGTATTTTTTGCCGGAACGCTTCGGATCGCTGCTGAACAGCAGGGCTACCGGCGCTTCGGCAATGAAAGTCTGATTTTCTGCGATCTCGCTGAGTCGTTGGCGCCTGGCCGCATCCGTGATCACGGCAATGTGGTAGGCTTGCAGGTCCCCCGCTGATGGCGCGGCACAGGCCATCTCCAGAATGGCGTGCAGTTTTTCCGGTTCTACAGGCAGGTCATCGCGGTATTTGCGTATCGAATGGCGGTGACGTACGGTTTCGAAAAAATCCCACATACTAACCTCCCGCTGTTCAGGGTAGCGTTGGCGCCGCAGTCGGCTGTTGCAGTTCAGCCAGGGCCGGGTGATCAGGATAGTTTTTCTTTAGCACCCGCAGGGCATCATTGGCCAGATCAGGCATGTCGATTTTGCGGTAGGCCCTGACCTGCATGGCCAGCGCATCGGGCACTGCCTCGGAACGCTGGTAGTTTTCCAGCACATATTTGGCGCGGTTGGCGGCGGCTAGGTAACTGCCGCGACGCATATAGTAGTCGGCAACCTGTAGCTCGTGCTTGGCCAGATGGTTGCGCAGTACCTTCATCCGCTCGATCGCATCCTTGGTGTACTGGCTGCCAGGATAACGGGTGACCAGTTCCTTGAAATAGTTGAACGATTCACGCAGTGCGCCCGGATCACGCTTGGATGGATCCTTGGGGAAGATACCGGCGAGTAGACTGGGGTTCTGATCGAAGGTTACCAGCCCACGCATGTAATAGGCATAGTCGACATTGGCGTGGCGCGGGTGCAGTTTGATGAAGCGGTCTGCAGCGGCGACGGCCGAAGCCGGTTCGTTACCTTTGTAGTAGGCGAAGATGATGTCCAGTTGCGCCTGCTGTGCGTAAACCCCATACGGGTAGCGAGCCTCTAGCTGGGTGTAATAGTTGGCGGCACCCAGGTAGTCTTCGTTGTCGAGGGCCTGTTTGGCCGTTGTATAGAAATCTTCCACCGTCCAGTTGGCGGTTTGATCCTCGGGCATGCTGGAGCAGGCGGCGAGCAGCAGAAGCAGGGAAAAAATGGACAGAATTTTGGAAAAACGCATAGTATCCGTTCTTTAGTCGATCAGGCAGGCACCAAGTATACCCATGGCATCCGCCGGAATAAATCAAAGCGGGCACAAATCCGCAACATCGCTACGACGTCAGTTACAGGCTGAGGTTCCGCTGGAATTCGCGGGCGCACGGCTCGATCAGGCGCTGGCCAAACTTTTCCCCGACTTTTCCCGTTCCCGACTGCAGCAGTGGGTCAAACAGGGTTGCGTGCTGGTGGATGGCGAGGAGATGCGCCCCAAGGACAAGCTGCTCGGCGGCGAGTCGATTGAGCTCGATGTGCAACTGGAGGCGGAGAGCGAGTTCAAGCCAGAGCCGATCTCGCTGGACATCGTCTATCAGGATGACGCTCTTCTGGTGATCAATAAGCCGGCAGGGTTGGTGGTCCATCCCGCGGTAGGTAACTGGCAGGGCACCCTGCTCAACGCCCTGCTGCATCATGATCCGGCGATTGCCACAGTGCCCCGTGCGGGGATTGTCCATCGTCTGGATAAGGAGACCACCGGCCTGCTGGTGGTGGCGCGGACCCTGGAGGCGCAGACCGCGCTGGTCGAGCAGCTTCAGGCGCGGGAATTCACCCGCGAGTACGATGCGGTGGTAAATGGTGTACTCACCGGCGGAGGCACGGTCGACGAACCCATTGGTCGCCACCCGGTGGATCGAAAGCGCATGGCGGTGGTGCGTAACGGCAAACCGGCGGTGACCCACTATCGTCTGGCGGAGCGTTTCCGCGCCCACACCCACATCAAGGTACAATTGGAGACTGGTCGTACTCACCAGATCCGCGTCCATATGGCCCATCGCCACAACCCGTTAGTGGGGGACCCGGTCTACGGCGGACGGCTGCGTATTCCACCGGCCTGTAGTCCGGAACTGGAACAGATGCTGCGCAGCTTCCCACGCCAGGCATTACACGCCTCACGCCTGGGGCTGGTGCATCCCCAGAGTGGCGAGTATCTGGAATGGACCGCCGAACTGCCGCAGGACATGCAGCAATTGCTAGAAGTGCTGCGTCGTGATCTGGAGCAGGGGAGTGATTGAGTTCATTCGTCCCGATTGGCCAGCTCCCACTAATATCCATGCCGCTGTCACCACACGAGTTGGTGGCGTGAGCCTGCCTCCCTACGACAGTCTCAATCTCGGCGACCATGTAGGCGATGATCCGGCTGCGGTGGCAGAGAACCGTCGCCGGGTAAGTGAAGGTTTACATCTACCCGTCGAACCACGTTGGCTGAGTCAGGTACATGGTACCGAAGCAGTGGATGCCGCTGCCTGTGCAACAGGTTGCGAGGCGGATGCCTCTTATACTGATCAGGTCAGTGTGGTGTGTACGGTGATGACCGCCGACTGTCTGCCGGTACTGTTTTGCGATAGTACCGGAACGCATGTTGCCGCCGCCCATGCGGGGTGGCGTGGCCTCTTGAACGGTGTGCTCGAAAGGGCCATCTCTGAAATGGGTGCCGAGGGCGAGATCCTTGCCTGGTTGGGTCCGGCCATCGGACCGGAGGTCTTTGAGGTGGGCAGTGAGGTACGCGATGCCTTCCTCGCGGTTGATAGTGGCGCGGCGTCAGCCTTTAAACACTCACCGAATGGTCGCTGGTTGGCCGACATCTACACTCTGGCGCGGCGGCGGTTACAGGTAGCCGGAGTCAACGGGATTTATGGCGGCGAGTTCTGTACCTTTAGCGACAGCCAAAGATTCTTTTCCTACCGCCGAGATGGGCGGACCGGACGGATGGCCAGCCTGATCTGGCTGGAATGAAAATGAAAGGAACGACAATGAAACACTGGTATATGTTGACCGTGGTCGGTAAGGACCGGCCGGGTATCGTGGCCCACCTCAGTGCGGCGCTGTTCGATGGCGGCTGCAATCTGGGTGAGGCATCGATGATCCGTCTCGGCGGCACCTTTACCATTATGCTGATGGTGGAGTTCGATGGCAGCGTCAAGGCGCTCACCGATATGGTCGCGCCGGTGGCCGAATCTCTGGACCTGCATTTACACGTGGATCATATCGACGCCAAATTGCACCAGCATCTGGAACCGGATGTGCGCATCACCGTCTACGGCGCCGACCGCGCAGGTATCGTTGCCCGTATCACCGGTGCCCTGGCGGAGGCCGGTCTGCATATTCTGGATATGGAGACCAGTGTTGCCGGAACCGAAGAGAAACCGATCTACATCATGCAGATCGAAGGCCACGCCGCCGAGGGTGTCGAAGCACTGCAATCGGCGCTGGATGTGGTGGTAGAGAAGGGTATTGAGGCCCAGCTGGAAACCATCGATACCTTAATCGGGTAGGAGCTGGCATGGCAGTACTGGATATCCTCACCTACCCGGACGAGCGGCTGAAGCAGGAGTCGCTGCCGGTAGAAAACTTCGATGACGAACTGCGCACCTTTCTCGCCGATCTGGAAGAGACCATGCGCGCTGGTCCCGGTGGCGTCGGTGTCGCCGCGCCGCAAGTGGGTCGCTTTCAGCGCATCGTACTGGTCGATTGTTCGGCTACGCGCAAGCCGGTGTTGAACCACGGCTTTATGGTGCTGATCAATCCCGAGATTACCGAGTGGGATGGAATGAAGGTCGGCCGTGAAGGGTGCATGTCGGTACCCGACTACACCGGTAACGTGATCCGTGCCGAGCGGATCAAATTCACCGCTTATGATGGCAATGGTGAAAAGCAGGAATACGAGTGCGAAGGTTACGAGGCGCGGGCGGTGCAGCACGAGTGCGATCATCTTGATGGAATGCTGTTCCTTGATCGGCTGGTGAGTCGTCGTAACGATCTGTTCCGGCGCAAGGTCTACCAGAAGTAGCGGCGTTCAATGCAGGAAGTCTTTTCACTTTCTTCCGTACTGAGTTGCTGGTTTTGGGCGCTTGCCGGGGCGTTGCTGCTGTTGTTGCTTCTGATCTGGCGTGCTTCGTTGCGGGCCTCTCTTATCGACTGGGGTCACGGCTGGATGAACTGGCTCGACGGTTTCAATCGCCTCTTCTGTCGTCATTACCATCGTCTCAACCACGAGATGATCGATTTGCCGGAAAGCGGCCCGGCGATCCTGGTGTCCAACCATATCTCCGGTCTTGATCCGGTGCTGATGTTCGCCGCCAGCCGACGCAAGCTGCGTTTCCTCATCGCTACCGAGCAGTATCATCGCTTCGGTCTGGAGTGGTTGTTTCGTGCTGTCGGTTGTATCCCGGTGGATCGCACAGGAAAACCGGAGAAGGCCTTTCGCGAAGCACTCAAGGCATTGAAGGAGGGTGATGTGATCGCGCTATTTCCTCACGGCAAGATTCACCTCGACAGTGACCCACCGCGTCATCTTAAACCGGGCGCGGTACGTCTGGCACAACTGGCGAACTGTCCGATCTATCCAGTACGTATCGAGGGAATTCGTGCCCAGGGAGGAATCTTCATGCCGGTGTTGTTACGTGCCCGTGCTCACCTCGTTAACCGCCCGAAACTGGAGTGTGGTGAACTGGCCCCTCGCGATTGTCTGCGAGAATTGGAGCAACTGCTTGCCCCGGTAAGCGATTAATGACGCAGGAAGTGGACGGTGACTTCCAGGCCGCCCAGTTCGGATTTACCCAGTGAAACTTCCGCACGATTGAGTTCGGCGATGCGCTGGACGATAGAGAGGCCGAGGCCGCTGCCCTCGGTTTTTTGCCCGGCAAGGCGGTAGAAGCGATCGAAAATACGCCCGTGTTCGCTCTCCGGAATACCTGGACCGCTGTCGCCGACATGTAACTCGATAGCGCCGTTAGCGCACTGTACTAGGCGTACACTGACGCGCCCACCTTCAGGGGTGTAACGGATGGCGTTGTCGAGCAGATTGCGCAGCAGGATCTCCAGGCTCTCCTGCATACCGGCGAGTACGGTCACCCCATCCACATCTAGCTCCAGTTCGATATTTTTGTTTCCGGCATGTGGCACATAACTGGCCATCATCTCTTCACAAAGTCGGTCGAGACGAATTTCGCTGTGCAGGGCGCTGCTGGTCTCGGGATCGACCCGTGCCATGGTCAGGAGTTGTTCCACCAGATGGGAGGCACGTTCCACCCCTTCCAGTAGTTTGTTCAGTGCCTGGTTTCGCGCCTCATCATCATTGCTGCGTTTGGCTACCTGGGCCTGAATCTTTAACGCTGCCAGCGGGGTGCGCAGTTCATGAGCGGCATCAGCGGTAAAGCGGCGTTCGCTTTCGAAAGCACGGGACAGACGCAGGAACAGTCGATTGAGGGCTTCGACCAGGGGCATTATTTCGCACGGTGCATCACGGTCGTCCACTGCTTCCAGGCTACTGGGTGAACGATTGGAGACACTCCTGGCAAGGATATTCAACGGGCGCAGGGTCTGGTTGACACCGAGCAGGAGCAACAGTGCCATCAGCGGCAACAGGAACAGGATCGGCAGGCCGATGCGCAGCGCGACAGTCTCGGTCAGTTCGTCGCGGATCGCCAGTGCTTCGCCGATCTTCACCATGAAGCCGTCTTCCGGGTCGAGCAGGGAGAAGACACGCCACTCCTCACCATCGATGATTTGGGTGCTGTAGCCGTTTTCCAGTGTATTGAGCGGGGTTTCTGGCGCGTTGAAGGAGCGCATCATCAAAGTGTGTTCAGGCTCCTGCCATAACTGGTAGGACATTTTGTGTTCGTATTCGTGGCCTGCGGCGGAAAAACGGGTATCACCGCTGAAATGGATGTGAGTGTTGCCGACAAAGCGGCGGGTGTCGCTCAATTCGGAAAGCTCATGACCGGCGACCGAAAGCAGGGTTCGTGCGGTTTGCGCCATCTGTGCATCGAACAACTCACCAATTTCATGGCGGGTATCACTATAGTTGAGCCAGGCACTGAACAGCCAGATCACCGCGGTGATCGACAGCAGGGTTATCAGCAGACGGCGGCGGAGTGAACTTCTCATGCGGGATCGATGATGTAGCCGACGCCGCGAATGGTGCGGATCAGATCGGCCCCCAGCTTTTTGCGCAGGTGGTGGACGTAGACTTCGATGGCGTTACTTTCCACTTCGCCATCCCAGGAGTAGAGCCCCTCTTCCAGGCGGCTACGTGACATTACCTTGCCGGTACTGCTGAGCAGCAGGTGCAGTACGGCATATTCCCGTGGCGAAATATCGATTTTGTCGCCACCCTTGGTAACGCTGTGCGCCGCCGGATCGAGGACGATATCGCCATGGACGATCTCGCTGCTGGCGCGGCCACTGCTGCGGCGCAGCAGGGCGCGCAGGCGGGCGGAAAGCTCATCGAGATCGAAGGGTTTGAGCATATAATCGTCAGCCCCTGTGTCCAGCCCGGCTACCCTGTCGCTGACCGCGTCGCGGGCGGTGAGGATTAGCACCGGCAGGCTGGAGCCCTGCGAACGCAGGCGCTTGAGGATCTCCAGCCCCGATTTGTCGGGCAGGCCGAGATCCAGAATCATCAGATCGTACTGTTCGCTCTGTAACGCCATTTCTGCGGTGCGGGCCTCGGTAAACCAGTCGACGCTATAGTCTTCCTGGCGCAGGCCGGCACGAATGCCGTCACCGATCAGCGGGTCGTCTTCTACCAATAGCAGGCGCATGATTCATTACTCTTAACGGTTGATCCGGAACAGAATAACCCGGATTTTGTGGAGCAACTATGACCGCAGAGCATTAAATAGGGCTTAACATGCACGGATATGTTGCTAGGGTTATGCAAGATTGGGGAAAGGGAATGATAACCCTGCCAAGCGTGCTTGATTTGCTGCGGCCCGGCCATATTCTAGTCGGTAACTGATGACTTACTGATTTTGGAGGGTTACACCCGATGCGAATGGACAAACTGACCACCCGTTTTCAGATGGCACTGGCCGACGCCCAGAGTCTGGCGTTGGGACGGGATCACCAGTTTATCGAACCAGCACACATCATGACCGCGCTGCTCGATCAGGAGGGAGGTAGCGTACGCCAGTTGCTCTCCCAGTCTGGGGTCAACGTCAATGCACTGCGCTCGCAACTGGGTGAGGCGCTGGATCGCCTCTCTGCCGTCGAAGGCGCCGGAGGCGAGGTGCATGTCTCCAATGAGTCGGCCCGCCTGCTCAACTTGACCGATAAACTGGCGCAGCAGCGCAAGGATGCCTACATCTCCAGTGAGCTGTTTGTGCTGGCGGCAGTGGACGACAAGGGCCAACTGGGCGACATGCTGCGTAGCAGCGGTGCAGACAAGAGAGCGCTGGAGAAGGCCATTGAGGCAATGCGTGGCGGCCAGAAAGTGGACGACCCCAACGCCGAGGAGCAGCGTCAGGCGCTGGAAAAATATACCGTCGATCTCACCGAGCGGGCCGAGCAGGGTAAGCTCGATCCGGTGATCGGCCGTGACGACGAGATCCGCCGTGCGGTGCAGGTGTTGCAGCGCCGCACCAAGAACAACCCTGTAGTAATCGGCGAGCCCGGCGTGGGTAAGACCGCCATCGTCGAGGGGCTGGCGCAGCGCATCGTCAACGGCGAGGTGCCGGAAGGACTCAAGGGCAAACGACTACTGTCGCTGGATATGGGTTCGTTGATTGCCGGGGCCAAATTCCGTGGTGAGTTCGAGGAGCGACTCAAGGCGGTACTGAATGACCTCTCCAAGCAGGAGGGGCAAATTATCCTCTTCATCGATGAGATCCACACCATGGTCGGTGCAGGCAAGGCCGAAGGCTCCATGGACGCAGGCAATATGCTCAAGCCTGCTCTGGCCCGCGGTGAACTGCATTGCATCGGCGCCACCACCCTGGACGAATACCGCCAGTACATCGAAAAGGATGCCGCGTTGGAGCGTCGTTTCCAGAAGGTGTTGGTGGATGAGCCGAGCGTGGAAGATACCATTGCCATCCTGCGTGGCCTGAAAGAAAAATATGAAGTTCACCACGGGGTGCAGATCACTGACCCGGCCATCGTTGCCGCGGCCACCCTGTCGCACCGTTATATCAGTGACCGCCAGTTGCCGGACAAGGCAATCGATCTGGTGGACGAAGCGGCCTCCCGCATTCGTATGGAGATCGATTCCAAGCCTGAGGATATGGATCGTCTCGATCGTCGCCTGATTCAGTTGAAGATCGAGCGTGAGGCGTTGGCGAAAGAATCCGATGAAGCATCAAAGAAACGCCTTGATCAGTTGAACGACGAGATCACTCGTCTGGAGGGTGAGTACGCTGAGCTGGAAACGGTGTGGAAAGCGGAGAAGGCTGCACTACAGGATAGCCAGCATGTGAAAGAGGAACTGGATCGTGCCCGTCAGGAACTGGAGACGGCACGACGTGCGAGCGATCTGGCGCGTATGTCTGAGCTGCAGTATGGCCGTATTCCCGATCTGGAAAAATCCCTGGAAATGGCAGAAGCCGCTGAACAGCAGGAGACCCACCTGCTGCGTAACAAAGTGAGTGACGAGGAGATCGCTGAGGTGGTTTCCAAGTGGACCGGCATCCCGGTTTCCAAAATGCTCGAGGGCGAGCGTGACAAATTACTGCGCATGGAAGATGAGTTGCACAAACGGGTAGTCGGTCAGGACGAGGCGATTCGTGCGGTGGCCGATGCGATCCGTCGTTCGCGCGCCGGACTCTCCGATCCCAATCGTCCTAACGGTTCGTTCCTGTTCCTCGGTCCCACCGGCGTGGGCAAGACCGAACTGTGCAAGGCGCTGGCCTCATTCCTCTTTGATACCGAAGAGGCGATGGTGCGCATCGACATGTCCGAGTTCATGGAGAAGCATTCGGTGGCAAGGTTGATTGGCGCGCCTCCGGGCTATGTCGGTTACGAAGAGGGCGGCTATCTGACCGAGACAGTGCGGCGCAAACCCTACTCGGTGATCCTGATGGACGAGGTGGAGAAGGCGCATCCGGATGTGTTCAACATTCTGTTGCAGGTACTTGATGACGGTCGTCTTACCGACGGTCACGGTCGCACCGTCGATTTCCGTAACACGGTGATCGTCATGACCTCCAACCTCGGTTCCCAGGCGATTCAGGAACTCGCGGGCGAGGAGAATTACGAGCAGATCAAGGAGACGGTGATGCAGGTGGTTGGCCAGCACTTCCGCCCCGAGTTTATCAACCGCGTTGATGAAGTCGTTGTGTTCCATCCGCTGATGAAGGAGCAGATCCGCGCCATCGCCGATATCCAGATCGATTACCTGCGCAAACGTCTGCTGGAACGCGATATGGGACTGGAGCTGACTATCGCTGCGTTGGACAAACTGGGTGAGGCTGGTTTCGATCCGGTCTACGGCGCACGGCCGTTGAAGCGGGCGATTCAGCAGCGCATCGAAAACCCGCTGGCACAGGCGATCCTCGGTGGTAAGTTCCTGCCGGGCGATACCATTCTGGTGGATGTCGAGGGTGGTGAGATGAGTTTCGCCAAGGGCAGGCAGTCGGCGGCCTGAAGCCGAGGCATGATGGAGCCGGGTTCGTCCCGGCTCCTGTAATGGAAGGGAGGCTGGAATGGTGGTGATGAGGCGATCGGCATGGTTGCTGTGTCTGTTTGTCGCTGTGGTCAGTGCCGAGGAGTCTGTGCCCACGGCAAAGACCGTCGAGGCGCCCGAAGCAGTGAAGGCATTGATCGGTAGTCGTTGTCAGCCATGCCATTTCGAGCTGCGGGTCAAGCCGTCGTTACTGTTGAACACCAATAAATGGTTTCGACTGACAGGCAAGGATTTCGAGGTGGAACGTAGGGTTTTTCTCGAAGCGCCGCCGCACTCGATGCCGATGGGCGCGCTATTAGATGAAAGTGAGCGCACAGTTTTGCGCAACTGGTTCGCTAAATTACACAAAGAACTTTAGCCCCATTAATCGATAGCTTTGTTTTTTCTGCTGGCTGCTGGCATGATGCTCTGACACCACTGTGAGCAACCAAGAAAAAAGCCGATGACACAGAACGTCGCCGTTGCAGCTATCGAACCCAGTCCTGAGCGGCTGACCAATCCTCTCAAACGTTACTTCCTTGCTACCCGCCCCCCGTTTCTTCTTGCCAGTCTGGTGCCCAGTCTGGTTGGTCTGGCCACCGCGGCGGCTAGCGGTGTAACGATTAACGGGTTGCTGGCGATCTGTACCGTGCTCGGGGCAATACTGTTTCATGCGGCCGCCAACGTGTTGAACGATTATTACGATGCGCTTAACGGTACCGATGACTGCAACACCCAACGACTTTATCCTTTTACCGGCGGCAGCCGTTTCATTCAAAACGGTGTACTGAGCAAAGCACAGACCGCGCGCTTCGGTTTCGCCCTGCTCGGTGCAGGGATATTGTTTGGTCTCTATCTGTTGCAACACAGTGATCGTGGCCTGCTGTTCATCGGACTGCTCGGTACCTTCATCGCCTGGGCCTATTCGGCGCCGCCGTTGTCTCTCAACAGTCGTGGGCTGGGTGAACTGTGTATTGCTACCGCTTTCGGTTTGCTGATTATTGTCGGTGCCGACTATGTGCAACGTGGCGAATTTTCACTCTTCCCCCTGTTGCTGGCGGTACCCTACGGGCTGCTGACCAGCAATCTTCTCTACATCAATCAGTTCCCGGACCGTGAAGCGGATGAAAAGGCGGGCAAGCATCACCTGGTGGTCCGCCTCGGCGCACAGAAAGGTCGCTGGGGCTACCTGTTGCTGCTGGTGGTTGCCAATCTCTGGTTGCTCGGTCTGGTTATTTCCGGACTGGTAACCCCATGGGCGCTGCTGGCCCTGCTGGCTGCCCCTATCGGCGTGAAAGCTGCGCTGCATCTGTTGCACCATGCGCAGCAGCCTCAGCAACTGGCTCCTGCCATCCGCATGACCATTGCCTCGTTGCTGCTGCACGGCCTGCTACTCTCTCTCGGCCTGGTGCTGGCCTGATTCGGCTCCCAAATCGGCCGTTTTGTGAACGCAGCGGCAAAACCTATTCTCATCATCACAGGTCGTGGCAGGTTCAGAGAATGGTGACTATGATTTGTGGAATCAGGTGCGGGCCGTAGCCTAACTGCCGTACTGCACCACCCCCATAGATAAAAAACCAAAGGCGGGGAGGACCCATGAGGAGGAGAACCGTAGTGCTCGGTATCGGCAATACCCTTCTGACCGATGAGGGTGTTGGCGTGCATGTCATTGAGCGCCTGCGTCAGGAGTACCCCGATTCTGACATGGTTGAATTTGTCGATGGCGGTACCCTGAGTTTCACCCTGGCTGATGTTATGGCCGGCACCGATCAATTAATCATCGTCGATGCCGCCGAACTCGATTCCCCTCCCGGCAGTGTCTCCCTGTTTGAAAATGAAGCGCTCGACGATTATCTCGGTCGCGGCAAGCGCCGCAGCGTGCACGAGGTCGGGTTGCTCGATCTGCTTGCCATTACCCATCTTACCGGTGACCTTCCGGCACGCCGCGCACTGATTGGCATTCAACCGCAAAAAGTCGATTGGGGTGAGCATCCCAGTCCGGCGGTCGCGGCTGCGATTCCGCAGGCCTGTGACATGACCCGCGAACTGATCAGGACGTGGCAACAATGAGTGCGCTGTCGAATATCGGTATCGCGGTGATCGAAACGGCTGAGGCAAGTAATGCGCAGGCACTGCTGCGCGAACTGGAGAATCATCTGCAACGCCTGATCGAAACCGGTGAAACGGCACGTATCGATCTCGGCACTTTGCCGCTCAATTCTGCTGATTTTGAATTGCTGGAACAGGTGCTGGGTCACGGCGAGGTGATCGCATCGGTGGAGAGCATGGGGGTTAGCGAAATAAGCGACACCTCGATACCCGGTATCTGGCGTATCGAATACTACAACAGTGAAGAGGCGTTGGTGGCGGAGTTCATCGAAATTACCAATTGTCCGGAACTGCTAATGACGCCAATGGAAGAGATGCAAGAGAGTCCTTCGTTGCTACGTGCAGCGATAGCCCGCTCCGACCAAGGGGAGTAAAGATGAAAGACGAAACCATGCTCGACCTGCTCAAGCGCCAGGGAGTGACCCGACGCGGCTTTATGCAATTTTGCGCTGCCACTGCTTCGATGTTGGCATTGCCGCCATCGATGGCATCGGTGATCGCCGATGCGATGGCCACGACCCGGCGACCAACGGTGATCTGGCTCTCCTTCCAGGAGTGTACCGGTTGCACCGAGTCGTTGACCCGTGCCCATTCACCCACGGTGGAGACCTTGATCTTCGATGCCATCTCCCTCGATTACCACGAAACTCTGCAGGTCGCTGCAGGCAGCGCCGCAGAAGAGGCGCGGGCAAGGGCGATGGAAGATGCCTGGGGCAAATACCTGGTGCTGGTGGATGGTTCCATCTCTACTAAAGACGGCGGAGTCTATTCCGCAGGGGCAGGCAAAAGCAATCTGGAAACTCTGAAAGAGGTGGCAGCGGGGGCAGCCGCCATCGTCTCCATCGGTACCTGCGCTGCTTACGGTGGTCTGCCTTACGCTAATCCGAATCCAACCGGTGCGGTACCGGTTAGCGACATCATTAAAGACAAACCGATTATTAATGTGCCCGGTTGCCCGCCGATCCCGGTGGTGATGACTGGGGTACTGACCCACTACCTCACCTTCGGCTCGATACCTGAACTCGATTCACTAGGACGGCCCAAGGCTTTCTTTGGCGATGCGATCCATGATCGCTGCTATCGCCGCCCGTTCTACGATAAAGGCTTGTTCGCCAAAACTTTCGACGACGAGGGTGCGCGTAACGGCTGGTGTCTGTTCGAACTGGGCTGCAAGGGGCCTGTGACCCACAGTGTTTGTGCGACCACCAAGTGGAATCAGGGCACCAGCTTCCCTATCCAGTCGGGGCACGGTTGCCTTGGTTGTACCGAACCTAACTTCTGGGATGCGGGTAGTTTCTACCAGCCCCTCTCCACGCCACTGGGTAACGTGGCGAAGGCGGCAGGTGTTGCGGTCGCTGCCGGTGCCGCCACCGGTATCGCGATCGGTCTGGCCAATCGCAGTAAAAAGGCCAGGGCGAAGAAGCAGCATCAAGTTACCACCATCGACGACCTGGAGATCTGATATGGATTCCATGGAATTGTTACTGTGGGCACGCGGTCCGGCGCTGACCTGGGCGGCGGTGATCTTTCTTTTCGGTATGGTGCTAAGGCTGTTCGAAATCCTCAGCCTGGGACGCAAACCTGATCTGGCACCGGCGCGGGAGAATAGCCCCGGCTCCGGTTGGAGGACCATCGTTTCGCGCACCTTGCCCGAGGCGGGTGAGTTTAAACGCCAGCCAGTGACCATCCTCACCGGTTACGTGTTCCACCTTAGTTTTTTCATTGTGCTGCTGTTCCTGTTGCCGCACATCAAACTGTTCGAATCGGTCTTCAGCATTAGCTGGCCCGCACTGCCGACACCGTTAGTCGATCTGATCGCAGTGCTGGGGATCCTCGGACTGCTGGTGACCCTGATCCATCGTCTGATCAACCCAGTGCGCCGTTTCCTTTCGCGCTTCGGTGATTATCTGGCATGGACGGTGACCTTCCTGCCGATGATCACCGGCTACATGAGTTATCACCATGTCATCTCCGATTACACCCTGATGCTGGCGCTACACATTCTTTCAGTGGAACTGCTGCTGGTGGTGTTTCCATTTACCAAATTGACCCACACCTTCTCCCTGTTTCTCTCTCGCTGGTACAACGGCGAGTGGTTCGGGCGTCGTGGTGTGGCATCTTGAACAGGGGGGAGAAGCATGAGCGCTTCACTTGAAAAAGGTATTAACGTACTGCGCGAAATGCTCGACGCGCCCATCGCCAGCTATTTTTCCAGCTGTGTGCGTTGTGGACTCTGTGCCGAGGCGTGCCTGTTCTACACCGAGACCGGCGATCCGAAATATACGCCGATCAATAAAGTGGAACCGCTGCGTCGTCTGTGGGAGCAGGAGTTCACTCTGACCGGCAAGCTGAAAAAGATGGTCGGCCTTTCCAAACCGATCAGTCATGAAGAGCTGGAGGAGTGGAGTGCGCTGGCCTACGACAGCTGCACCATGTGCAGTCGCTGTTCCATGAACTGTCCTGTGGGCAATGACATCGCTTACATGATTCGCAAGTTTCGTGAAGGGCTGGCAGCTTCCGGCCATGCACCTGACGGCGTCATCGGTGCAACCAAGCGGACCATTACCATCGGTAGTCCGATGGGGGTCAAACTGCCTGCACTGCAGGCGCAGATTCGTGCCCAGGAGGCAGAAACCGGGCTGACCATTCCCATCGATGTGCAGGGGGCTGAATACATGGCCCTGTTGTCGTCGATGGAGATTATGAATTTTCCCGAATACCTCGGCGCCCTGGCGAAGATATTCAAAAAGGCAGGAGTAAGCTGGACCCTCTCAAGCAAGGCCTTTGAGGCGACCAACAGCGGTATCCAGATCGGTGTCTCCGATCTGGCGCGTGAGATTGTGTTGAGGGTGGTCGATGCAGCAGAGGAGTTAGGGGTGAAGAAGGTCATCAGCCCCGAGTGCGGCCATGCCTTTACCGCGATTCGCTGGGATGGTCCTAATCTCATCGGCAGGCCATACAACTTCGAGGTGGTGCACATACTCGAACTGCTGGATCAGCTGCGCAGCGAGGGGCGAATCAAACTGGAAGGCAAGGAAACAATGCCGCTGACCTTCCACGATCCATGCCAGATCGTGCGCCGTGGGGGTGTCGACGCACAACCGCGCAACCTGCTCGGTGAAGTGGTCGAGGATTTCCGCGAAATGACGGATCATGGCGTGTGGAACTGGTGTTGCGGCGGCGGCGGCGGTGTGAGTGCCAACGAGCGTGCCGAGTCGCTGCAGATCAAGGCCTTTAATCGCAAGAAGAAACAGCTCGAAGAGATTGGCGTGGAGACCATGGTCTCAGCCTGCGCCAACTGTCGCATCGTGCTGGAGGAAGGGCTTGAGCACAACAACATGCAAATCGAAGTGGTGGGCCTGACGGAAGTCGTGGCTGATCATCTGAAGGATTAAGAGGCGCGATTACAACTATCGCCGACGAGGAGTGGCAAATGAACGAACGTGTCGTAGTCGACCCGATTACCCGTATCGAAGGGCACCTGCGTATTGAGGCGGAGACCGATGGTGGTGTGATTACTCAGGCTTCCAGCTCGGGCACGATGGTGCGCGGTATCGAGATTATCCTGCGTGGCCGTGACCCACGCGATGCATGGGCCTTTGCCCAACGCATCTGCGGTGTCTGCACCCTGGTCCACGGTATTGCCTCCGTACGCTCGGTTGAGAGCGCGCTGAATTACCCGATTCCACCCAATGCTGATCTGATCCGTAACCTGATGATCGGTGCACAGTATATCCATGACCACGTGATGCATTTCTATCACCTGCATGCTCTCGACTGGGTCGACGTGGTTTCGGCGCTCAAGGCCGATCCCAAGGCCACCTCGGATCTTGCGCAGTCGATTAGCAATTACTCCAAATCCTCGCCCGGTTACTTTGCCGATGTGCAGAAGAAGGTGAAGAACTTTGTTGAGGCGGGACAGCTGGGCATTTTTGCCAATGCCTACTGGGGCCACCCGGCCTACAAACTTCCGCCCGAAGCCAATCTGATGGCTGTGGCCCACTATCTCGAGGCATTAAGCTGGCAACGCGACGTGGCCAAGTTACACGCGATCTTCGGCGGCAAGAACCCGCACCCCAATTTTGTCGTCGGTGGTGTGCCGTGCGCGATTAGCGTGAACAGCAGCTCGGTCTCCGGTGCCGGTGGTTCGGCGACCGCGGTGGATCTGGTTGGGCTGCAGAAGGTCAAAGAGATCATCGTGCAGATGCTTGAATTCGTCGACCAGGTCTACGTACCGGATACCCTCGCTATCGCCGGATTCTACAAGGACTGGTCGAGGCAGGGTGAAGGGGTTGGCAATTTCATGACCTATGGCGACTTTCCCTCTAACGGCATGAGCGATCCGTCGGGCTTCATGATTCCTTCCGGGGTGATCCTCGATCGTGATATCTCCACCGTGCACGAACTGGATATGAACGCTGCCGACCAGATTAAGGAGTATGTCTCTCACTCCTGGTACGACTACAGCGTGGGCAAAGATCAGGGATTGCACCCCTACGATGGTGAGACCAGCTTCAACTACAGCGGCCCAAAACCGCCGTATGAGCACCTGGATGTCGATCAGAGCTACTCCTGGCTCAAGTCGCCACGCTGGAAGGGCAAACCGATGGAAGTGGGACCGCTGGCGCGGGTACTGATGCTGCATGCCACAGGCCATGAGCAGACCCGTGAACTGGTTGGTATGACGCTGAAGACCCTCGACCTGCCGGTACAGGGACTCTTCTCCACCCTTGGCCGTACCGCGGCGCGTACCCTGGAGACCAAGATCATCGCCGACGCGATGTTCGGCTGGTACCAGCAGTTGATTGCCAACATCAAGGCAGGTGATCTACGGACCTTTAATGAGGCTCAATGGGATCCATCAACCTGGCCAAAGATGGCCAAGGGCGTCGGTTTCATGGAAGCGCCACGCGGCGCGCTGGGTCACTGGATCGTGATCAAGGACGGTAAGATCGACAACTACCAGGCTGTGGTCCCCTCTACCTGGAACGCCGGTCCCCGCGACAGCGAGGGGCAGGATGGGCCTTACGAGGCAGCACTCAAGGGGCACGCCCTGCACGATCCGAAACAGCCCATCGAGATCCTGCGCACGATCCACAGCTTCGACCCCTGCATTGCCTGTGCGGTGCATGTGAGCGATCCCGATGGGGAGGAATTGGTGAAGGTTAAGGTACGTTAGAACAGCGGGTAACTCTGCGGGCGCTTCTCTTCCTGACTGGGGCGGGCATAGCAGAAGGTGTTCTTGCCCTCTGTCTTGGCGGCGTACATCGCATCGTCGGCGAGGCGCAACAGCGTGTCGCCGGTGTCGCCCGAGTTAGGGAAGAGGCTGATACCGATACTGACACCGACGTGACAGATAGCGCTGTTGACCACCACCGGTTCGTTAATCGCCTTAATCAATTTCATTGCCACCAGTGAGGCATCGGTGGGTGAGGCCAGTTCACCGAGAAGGATGGTGAATTCGTCGCCACCCATGCGTGCCACGATATCCTCTTTGCGCACACAGCGGCGCATTCGCGCACAAATCTCCTGCAACAGTGAATCGCCGACATTGTGGCCGTGGGTGTCGTTGACGGTTTTGAAACCGTCCAGATCGAGGAACAGCAGCCCCAGTAGTCGTTGATGGCGGCGGGCATTCTGCAACATGATCTCGAGGTGTTCGTTGAACAGGGAACGATTGGGCAGGCCGGTCAACACATCGTGAGTGGCCAGGTGGGTCAGTTCCTGCTGTGCCTTGACCCGCTCGTTGATTTCGTGACGTAGCATTTCATTGCTGCGCGCTAACTCTGCGGTACGGATGCTGACCTGTTGTTCCAGTTCCTGATGGAACTGCAACTGCTGTTTCTGTACCGCCTTCTTGTCGCTGATATCACGGGCGACGACGATGTAAACAGGGGCGTCGTCGAGCTCGATTCTGGAGATATCGATCTCTGCAGGGAAGGTCTGACCGTTGCTGCGTTTACCGATGACCTCGAGGCCTGCACCGAGCACCCTTTTTTGCCAACGTTCGAGGTGACGCCCCAGGCCATCATTAAGCGCATAGGGCAGCAACATCTCTGCGCTCTGGCCGAGCATTCGTGCAGGAACATAGCCGAAGATAGTCTGGCAGGCCTTGTTGCAGGAGAGGATGATGCCACTATCGTCCAGGGTCAGGACGCCATCAATGATGTTTTCACGGATGGTGCGTTCGCGCAGTTCGCTGTCGCGTAGATCCTGTTCCGTTTCCAGTCGTAACCGGATCTCACGACTGATGCGGCTGTGGATGAGCATGGCAATGGTGATGCTGAAGAGGACGCCGAAGCCGCCGAGCAGCAGCATGACATTGTAGGTTTGTTCGACGCTGGTACGGGCTTGCTGCAGATGAGTTGCGTCGGGTCGGAACTCGCTGCTGCTGAACTGTGCGAGGTCGGTGGAGATATCCTTGATACGATTGAGACCGATAGCCGTGATCGCCATCAACAGCGCGATAACCACCAGAAAGCCATACACGATGATACGCCGTGACGACCTCTTGTTGGACATGGCTACATTCCCTGCATAAACTCCGTTGGACAATTATTTTTGTTATGGCGCCGTGCGGTACCTGCCGAAAAATATCCACTTCCTACGTAGGGTTTTGGCAGGTATGCCGACTATATCAGTACTGCCATGTGCTGAAAAGAGCGATAAAACTGAGCAAATCCCTTTGAAATTGCCACGAGACGCCCGCTGTTAGTAATTTCGCTCCTGTTGCTCCACCTCATCCAGCAGGTGCATGACTTCGCCGCATCAATGTGGGTGACGGTTATTACGAAAGATTGTTGTCAATGAAGTGTCGGATTGCGTCTGCCGATTTCATACCGCCAAATCGATCCACCTCTTCGCCGTTAACGAACATAATAATGGTGGGAAAGCCACGCAGTTTGTACTGGCCTGCCAGTTTCATGTTCTCATCGGCATCGATCTTGGCTAACAGCACCGTGCCTTCGTATTCCGGAATCACCTTCGCCAGCTGTGGCGCAATCGCCAGACAGGGGCTGCACCAGTCGGCCCAGAAATCGACCAGCACCGGCTGTTGATGGGAGGCGTCCAGCACCCGTTGCTGAAACTCATCACCATCGATGTCGAAGATATATGCGGAATCTTTGCCCATGAACACGTTATCCTTCGGTTGTGGCTGCGCATTGTGCGTGGCCTATCTGTGGATTTCAAGTTGGTGAAAACGATGCAATTGCAGCACGCACATTCATGGGAACTCAACGCGAAGCAGGCGATTGCGCTGCAGCAGGAGCTACGTGGCTATGTGCGAATAGAGGATGATTTTGCCGCAATCGATTGCGTCGCCGGGGTGGATGTCGGCTTTGAACAGAACAACACCATAACGCGTGCCGCGGTGGCAGTACTCAATTATCCATCGTTGACCTTGCGTGAATATGCCATTGCCCGACAACCGACACGCTTTCCTTACATACCGGGTCTGCTCTCATTTCGTGAGATCCCGGCGGTATTAGAGGCAATGGAAAAACTTTCGGCATTGCCGGATATGTTGCTCTGTGACGGTCAGGGAATTGCCCATCCCCGAAGATTGGGGATCGCCAGTCATCTAGGTCTATTGTTGGACCTCCCCGCTATTGGTGTCGGTAAAAGTCGTCTGCTCGGTCGTTACACTGAACCGGGTATCGAGAAAGGCGCGTGGTCTCCACTATATGATAAGGATGAAGAGATCGGTTGCGTTCTGCGAAGCCGTACGGGGATAAAGCCATTGTTTATCTCTCCCGGACATCGCGTCAGTCTTGCTTCGGCACGGCAGTGGGTGATGCAGTGTCTGACCCGTTATCGATTACCTGAAACGACTCGTTGGGCACACCGTCTGGCTTCGGAGAAATAGGTATGGCATTGTGAGAGAGGAAGATTTCGCATTTCCTTGGCCCGGCGACTTGCCTACAATGAATCCTGTGAATGGCGATTATTCGCTGCAGCAAACCTCAATCTGGAGAAAACAATGAACCTGGAAAAGGTCATCTTCGGTTTTTTCATCGTCCTGGCCCTGACCCTCAACTTCGGTTTCTTTATCGGTGAGTTCGAGAATCCTGATCACCACAATGTCTATGAGCTGTTCTTTGCCATCGTCGTTAACCTGATCGCCACCGTGCTTAAATTTGGTGACCGTTCGCAAATGGGCGCGGTATTACTTGCAACCTCCCTGGTGGCGGATCTGCAGTTGATCGCCGCCGCGGTCGTCTGGGGTTACGTGGTGCATGTCGGCCAGACCGGGCTGGATGCGGAAGCGGTCGGCAGTATCGTCTCCCTTTCCGGCGGTGCGCTATTAGCCAATATTACTTCGGTGGTGCTGTTGATCATCGAAACGGTAAACCTCCGCCGTTAATGCCAGTGAGACTGTCATGAATCAGGTTATCTTCCTGATCCTGCGCCGCATGCGCGCGCCATTGGTGGTGATTATCATCGCCTATGCGGTATCGATCCTCGGCCTGGTGTTGATCCCTGGTGTCGATGATACAGGGCAGCCCTGGCACATGGATTTCTTCCATGCCTTCTATTTCGTCAGCTACATGGCGACCACCATCGGTTTTGGCGAAATACCCTACGTTTTCACCGATGCGCAACGCATGTGGACGATAGTGACCGTTTATCTCACGGTGGTCGCCTGGCTCTATGCCATCGGTAAAATTCTCACTCTGGTGCAGGACACGGCATTCAAGCAGGCGGTGGTGGAGAACGCCTTTGCCCGTGGCGTACGCCGCATGCGTGAGCCTTTCTATATTGTTTGCGGCTACGGCGATACTGGCAGCATGCTGGTCAAGGCGATGGCTCAGCGCAACATGCTCAGTGTGGTGGTGGACCACAATCAGGAACGGATCAACGAGCTGGAACTGGAAACTCTGCGCGTCGCGGTACCTGGTGTTTGCGCCGATGCTAGTACGGTGACCACGCTTAAAGAAGCCGGATTACTCAACAAGTATTGTGCCGGGGTGGTGGCATTGACCGACGACGATCAGGTCAATCTCAAAATTGCCATTACCACCAAGCTACTCCACCCTGGGATCAAGGTGATCTGTCGCGCCGAGACCGGTGATGCGGAAAAGAACATGGCCTCCTTTGGTACCGATCGGATCATTAATCCTTACGATACCTTTGCGAACCGTCTGGCAATGGCCCTGCATTCCCCTGGTACCCACCTACTCTATGACTGGTTGACCGGGGTGCCCGGTTCGCCGCTCCCTGTCCCACTCTATCCGCCATGCGGCAAATGGATACTCTGCGGCTATGGTCGCTTCGGCAAGGCGGTAAAGAGTCATCTGGAACAGGAAGGGGTCGAGACGGTAATCGTCGAGGCTGACCCGGAAGGGACCGATTGCGTCGGCGTGTGCGTGGTGGGTCGTGGTACCGAGGCCGAGACCTTGCAGGAAGCCGATGTGGCACATGCCGTGGGGATTGTGGCGGGTACCGATGAGGATGCCAACAACCTCTCCATCATCATGACTGCCAGCGAGATCAATCCTGATCTGTTTATGGTGGCGCGTCAGAATAAGCGCGATAACCAGGATATTTTCCAGGCGGCGCTATTGGATCTGGTGATGCAGCGTAGCGAGATCATTGCCCGTGACATTCTGGCAATGCTGACTACGCCGCTACTCGACGATTTCCTGCACCTGATTTTGCGTGAGAGCAATGACTGGGCAAATGAACAGATCAGTCGCCTTAGCGCCGTGATTGGTGAAGAGGTGCCCGACATCTGGCACTACACCATCGATGAGGAACACACTCCGGCGATCACCAGCCTGTTACAGGAAGGTACAGCGATCACTCTGGACGAGTTGCTGCGTGACCCACGGGAACGCGATGAGCGACTGCCTTGCTTGCCGTTACTCATTCTGCGCAAACAGGAGGAGATGCTTTTCCCCGCCTGTGAGTTGCAGTTGGAGGAAGGGGACATGTTGCTGTTTGCCGGACACATCGACGCCTTTCAGCGGATGAAGTGGGTGATGCGCAATATCAATGCGCTGCGTTATGTGCAGACTGGCGAGGAGCACCCGGCCGGTTATCTGTGGCGCTTTCTGTTCCGTCAGCGCGCCTGATTAGAGCGGTTCCTGCTCCAGCCAGTCGAGGCGGTAGCCGTACTGATAGACGGCGGTCAACTGCCAGCCGAATTCGGGGATGAGATCCAGTTTCTTGCGCAGACGGCTGATGTGGGTGTCCACGGTGCGGGTATTGATATTGGCCGATTGGCGCCAGACTTTCTCCAGCAGTTCCTGGCGGGTGATGATTTGCCCCAGATTGTTCAGCAGGTATTGAGCCAGGCTGAACTCCTTCTGTGTCAGGTTCAACAGTTCACCGTTTTTACGCAACTGGCGGCTGTGGGTATCCAGTTCAAAGGGACCGAAGCGTAGCTTGGTGGCCTTGCCCTGCGGTCGGGTGCGGCGTCGTGAGAGTGCGTCGATACGTGCCAGCAGTTCCCTGTGGCGGGGTGGTTTGACCAGATAGTCGTCGGCGCCGTTTTTCAGTGCGGTGACGATATCCTCCTCGTCATCGCGGCAGGTCAGGAACATGACGGGCAGGTTTTGGCCCAAATCACTTCGCAGGATGCGTAGCAACTCCAGTCCGCTCAGATCGGGCATGCCCCAGTCGAGCAGCAGGAGATCAAAGCCATTGCTGTCACGGACCTCGTCCAGATAGGACTGGCAGGTATCGAAACTGATGCAGCGGTGGCCTGCGTCTTCTATCCAGGCACAGACGGGTTTGCGTTGAATTGGGTCATCTTCGACAAAGGCTATTTTCACGGAAGCATTCCTTGTTCCTGTGTGGCATACCTCAGAAGTATAGTCACAATGTATCTTGAGTGTTAAGAAAGCCAAACTATGTAAATCTTTAATTGACAGGCGGAGTTTATGATGGACGATGACACTGGCGATGCCCACTTGCTGAATGTTACTCAGCACCCGAATGACGGGGATGCGGTGAGTGAGGTGTTGCAGCGTGTTGTGGCAATGCTGGATACCCTGCTGAAAGAGGATGAACCAGGACATATCGATCTGAGCCAGCTCAATCTCGGCCTGGAAGAGCAGGTACGGCTGGCAGAAGTGCTGGGTGAGAACGGTACCCGTGCGGAGACCTTCGACTACGGACACAGCCAGATCAGCTCCACCGGGATTCCCGGGGTCTGGTGGGTACGTCACCTGGATGGCATGGAGCATGTCATCGGCGAGTTTATCGAGGTCAACTACTGCCCCGAAGCGTTGATTGCCGCCGGGGAAGACGTGCGCGAGGGGCGGGAGGCGCTCAAAGCACGCCTGTTTGAGGCGCAGATGATGCGCAAACGGCGTAATTAGGAGATGAAACGCAGCCCTTCCATTACCACGGCCAGCGTCTAGACTTTACCTCATGTCGGAGTCAGGCCCCCTGGGTGGAGCGGATGAGAGCGGTTTTGATAATAGCGATAATAAAGGCGTCCAGGGACGGTAGCCATGAGTGACAACCTGTTTTTACCCCACTGGCAATTGAACGAATTGTTGCAGTTGTTGCAGCAGTCGGGGTACCGCACCATCGGCCCACAGGCGCTGCATGGAGCTATCCAGTATCGTGATCTGGAAACTGCAGAGGAGTTGCCCTGGGGGATGAGCCAGACTCAGGCCCCGGGCGAATACCGCCTGCTGCAGGATGACCATCCCCGCGCCTTCGCCTGGGCCAACGGCCCGCAGGCACTTAAGCCCTATCTGTTTTCTCCCTATGAAACCCTCTGGCGGGCCAGTCGCAGCGAAGAGGGAGAGCTCGGTTTCTCTACGCCATTGCCTGAAGGGCCGCCGTTGGCGGTCATCGGCGTGCGCGCTTGCGACCTCGCCGCGCTGGCGCTCCACGATCAACACTTCCTCGGTGACACCCCGGATGCCCACTACGCGGCACGGCGGGAGAATATGCTGCTCATCGCCGTCAACTGCAGCCACCCGGCCGCGACCTGTTTTTGCGCCAGTACCGGTGACGGTCCGGCGGCAGAGCAGGGCTATGACCTGCTCCTGGACGAGCTGGACGACGGTTTTCTGCTTCGGGCTGGTAGCACTAACGGTGAAGCGATCTGCCAGCAGATGGGGCTGCGTCCGGCGGATGAGACCCAGTGGCTGGCGGCCAGTGAACAGAGTCATCTCGCTGCGATGCAGCAGCGTACCTTGCCGTCACAAAACCTGCGTGAGCCGCTGTTCGCCAATCTGGAGCATCCGCGCTGGCAGGAGGTCGGTAGCCGCTGCCTTGCCTGCGGTAGTTGCACCTCGGTCTGTCCTACCTGCTTCTGTCACGGTGAACAGGAGGTTCCAGCGCTGGACGGCAGCGCCAGCGAGCATATCCGCCAGTGGGATTCCTGCTTCAGTGCCAACCATAGTTACATCCATGGTCTGGTGATCCGTGCCGAAACGCCACAGCGTTATCGCCAGTGGCTGACTCACAAGCTGGGTAGCTGGCACGAACAGTTCGGCCGTTCCGGTTGTGTCGGTTGTGGCCGCTGTATCAGCTGGTGCCCGGTGGGTATCGATATCACCGAAGAGGCAACAGCGATCTGCGGAGGTGACCAATGAACGGTAATCGGCAGCTCTATGAGGCGCAGATCGTCGAACGGATTCAGGAGACCCCCAATATCTTCACCCTGCGTCTGCGCTTTACCGATCCGCAGGTGCATGCCGCCTACAGCTTCGAGCCGGGGCAGTTCAACATGCTCTATCTCTATGGCGTCGGTGAGGTGGCCATCTCCATCGTCTCCGACCCGCAGGATGAACACATGTATGACCACACCATTCGCGCTGTGGGTAGGGTGACCAACGCCCTGGCCCGACTGCGAGTGGGTGATCGTCTCGGTGTGCGCGGTCCCTACGGTCGCGGCTGGCCGATGCGGGAGTCGGAGGGACAGGACGTGGTGATTGCCACGGGCGGTCTCGGCTGCGCACCGGTGGTGTCGGTGATCAACTACGTATTGCGGCGCCGCGAGCATTACAACCGCCTGATCATCATGCAGGGGGTGAAGCATGCCGACGATCTGATTTGGCGTAACCGCTATCAGGAGTGGAGCAAAATGCCCGATACCCAGGTGCTGCTCGCTGCGGATGAGGGCGGACCACTGTGGCCGTGGCATGTGGGGAATATTTCCGTGTTGTTGGACAAGGCCAACATCGAGCCGCAGAAAAGCGCGGTGATGATGTGTGGTCCCGAGGGAATGATGGTGGCGGTGGCGAAAGAGCTGACCAGCCGTCGCAGCGTGCCGGAAGACCGGGTCTGGCTAAGCATGGAGCGCAATATGCAGTGCGGTGCAGGCAAGTGCGGCCACTGCCAGCACGGCGGCCACTTCGTCTGCAAGGATGGCCCGGTATTCAACTATACCAAGATCAAGCCGCTGCTCGGCGTGAGGGGGTTCTGATGGTCAAGCCCAAGGTCGCGGTACACAAGTTCTCCTCCTGCGATGGTTGCCAGCTCGCCTTTCTCAATGCGGGCGAGGCGCTGATCACCCTTACCGAACTGGTCGACATCGTCCATTTTGCCGAGGCCGGTTTCTATTGCGAGGACACACTGGTCGATGTTGCCTTTATCGAAGGCAGCATCAGCACCCCGGAGGAGAAGCAGCGCATTCACGATATTCGCGAGAACAGCCGCTTTCTCGTCACCATCGGCGCCTGTGCCACCGCCGGCGGATTGCAGGCGTTGCGCAATATGCATGACCACAAACAGTGGATTAAGGATATCTATGCCCAGCCCAAGGCGATCAGTCTGTTGGCCGACTCGGTGCCGATCAGCGAACACGTCAAGGTAGACCTGGAACTGTGGGGATGTCCGGTGAACGGTAAACAGGTGTTGGGAGCAGTGCGTTCGTTGTTGTTCGGTGTGTTGCCGGTGCAGGAGCAGGACAAGGTCTGTCTGGAGTGCAAGCGACAACAGAATGTCTGCGTTACCGTGGCCAGCGGCGAACCGTGTATGGGGCCGGTGACCCGTAACGGTTGCGGCGCCATCTGTCCCGAGATCGAGCGCGGTTGCTATGCCTGTTATGGCCCGGCGGATCGACCTAACACGTCGGCGTTGGCCAATCGCTTCGAAGGACTCGGTCTGATGCCCGACGATATCGCACGGCGTTTTCACTTTATCAACAATCGCGCCCCGGCATTCCATGTCGAGGGGCTCAAGTGGCGGGATAAAAAACGATGAGCGAGCGCAGGGAACTTCACATCAAGGTGCCTGTGCTGACCCGGGTTGAAGGGGAGGGGGCGCTGGATCTCGACGTGCGCGATGGTCGTATTGAACGAGTGCAACTACGCATCTTCGAACCGCCTCGTCTGTTCGAAAAGTTTCTAGAGGGTCGTAGTTATCAGGAGGTGCCTGACATCGTCGCGCGTATCTGCGGTATCTGCCCGGTGGCCTACCAGATGAGTTCCAGCCACGCCATCGAATCGATTTTCGATGTAAACCCCGGACCGTGGGTACGCAGCATGCGCCGTCTGTTCTATTGTGGCGAATGGATCGAATCCCACGCACTGCACATCCATCTGTTGGCAGCTCCCGACTTTCTCGGTTGCGGTAACGCTATCGAGATGGCAGGCACACATCCTGAAGAGGTGAAGCGCGGTCTGCGCCTGCAGGCATTGGGTAACAAAATTCTACGTGCGCTCGGTGGTCGTTCGGTACACCCGGTCGGTGCGCTGGTCGGCGGTTTCTATCATTCGCCTGATCGGAAGACCATGCGCACGCTGTTGGATGAGTGCCGTGAAGCATTGCCGATGGTCGAATCGCTGGTGGATTGGGTTGCCTCGCTACCACTGCCCGACGATGAGCAGGAGTTTGTCAGTGTTGCCATGCGTCACCCCGACGAATACCCGTTCAATGAAGGGCGCCTGGTTAGCAGTGACGGACTCGATATTTCTATCAGTGAATATCACGACTATTTCCGCGAAATTCACGTGCCACACTCTACGGCACTGCATGGTCGCTATTTCCCCGGCGGTTATCGCGAAGGCGAGGCGGGTATCCCCTATCTGGTCGGTCCACTGGCGCGGGTGAATCTTAACTTTAAACAGCTACCGCAGATGGTGCAGGATGACCTCAAGCGCAGCGGTATCGAATTCCCCAGCAAGAATATGTTCCATAGTGCACTGGCCCGTGCCGCGGAATTGCACTACTGCATTTTGGAAGCGATTCGCCTGTTGGAAAACTATGAGCCGACCGATATGCCACATGTGGCGGTGACGCCGAAAGCGGGGATCGGTTTTGGTTGCACCGAGGCGCCGCGCGGGATTCTCTGGCACCGTTATGAAATGGATGAGCAGGGTAATGTGCTCAAGGCGACCATCACCCCGCCCACCAGTCAGAATCAGGCGCGTATCGAAGAAGATCTGAAACAGTCACTGGAATGTCGAGGACTTGATTGCACGGATGATGAATTGCGCTTTCGTGGTGAACAGGTGATCCGTAACTACGATCCCTGTATCTCCTGCGCCACGCACTTCCTCAAGCTCGACCTGCGGCGGTGATGACACGGATTCTCGGGGTCGGCTCCCCCTTCGGCGCCGATCGCCTGGCCTGGGATGCGGTCGATCATCTTGCCGGGCTCTCCCTCGATAGCTGTGAACTGATCAAGCTCGATCGCCCCGGCAGTGGCTTGCTGGCCTACTTCGAAGACGCCGAACAGCTCATTCTGATCGACGCGATTGCCTACGAGTCAGAACCGGGATGTGTCAGCCTGCTCGATCCGCAACAGCTTCAGCAACTCTCGCCGGGGATCTCCTGCCACGGGTTCGGTGTGGCGCAAGCCATCGATCTGGCGAGACAGCTCGATCAATTGCCCGATTGCCTGCAACTGGTCGGGATTCATTCAGGAAGGGACCTCTCGGTCGCTCCGGCGCTCGATAGAGAGGGGCTGGAAGATCTGATTCGATCCCTTATGTAAGGCGTATTCTCAGCTTGGATTCGATGGGGCAGGGCTCCACCCTGCCGGTTGCCATGACGGCGAAGACAAGCTCTGGGCGAACCTATTTGAGCATCAGACCACCCGGTAGCATCTCCTCGTGCAGCCCGGGCCAG
>JBNKVM010000022.1:0-18945 GCA_050299175.1 Thiohalomonadaceae bacterium | reverse complement strand
CCGACCGTGATATTTGTGCAATACCCCAGGGGCGACGGTAGCTTCGTTGTCTCCGACCGGGTCGCGGACAAACCCTTCTGTACTTTTCAGTTCATCGGCAAGTGGCAGGACCTGGCGCAGCAGCGGGTCATTGATGTCTCCTTTTTGCATACGCGCCAGATAGCCACGTGGCACCCTTAGCGGGAACAGCTCAGCGGCACTACGAGCGGCAGGGAGCAGGGATGAGGACAACTCCAGCAGTGCCAGCAGTTCAGCCGGATCGCGTACGGCGTTGGCCAGGGCATTTTTCCAGTCGGCAGTTCGCGGTATCATAGGCGGTCTTTTTTGCAATCAATCCTTCAACGGGAAGAGTTATGGCCAGTTACAGCACCAACGAATTCAAACGCGGACTCAAGATCATGCTCGACGGCGATCCCTATAACATCGTTGAGAACGAGTTCGTCAAGCCGGGCAAGGGGCAGGCGTTCAACCGGGTTAGGGTGCGCAACCTGAAAACCGGTCGCACCATCGAGCGTACCTTCAAATCGGGCGAAAGTGTAGAGGCGGCGGATGTCATGGATACCGACATGCAGTACCTCTATAACGACGGCGAAGCCTGGCACTTTATGCACCCGGAAACCTTCGAGCAGATATCTGCCGATGAGTCAGCCATCGGTGAAGAGGGCAAGTGGCTCAAGGAACAGGACATGTGCATCGTGACACTGTGGAACGGCGTGCCGATCAGTATCACCCCGCCCAACCACGTCATCCTTACCGTGGTCGAGACCGACCCGGGTTTACGCGGCGATACCGCCACCGGTGGTACCAAGCCGGCCAAGTGTGACACCGGTGCGGTGGTACAGGTACCGCTGTTTGTCGAGGTGGGTGATCAGCTTAAAGTCGATACCCGTTCCGGCGAGTACATCTCACGCGCCAGAGACTAATGTCCAACGACTGGCGGCCCGCCGCCCCGCTGGAAAATCTGCAACAAAGGGCTCGTATCCTGCAACAGGTGCGGGCCTTTTTTGCCGAGCGCGGTGTGATGGAGGTGGAGACGCCAATCCTTTCTACGGCAGCGATCACCGATCCGCATCTGCACAGTTTTACCTCCCGCTACGTCGGCCCCGGCCATGCCGAAGGCCTGCCGCTCTATCTGCACACTTCGCCGGAATTTCCAATGAAGCGCCTGTTGGCCGCGGGTAGTGGGCCGATCTATCAACTTTGTAAAGTCTTTCGCCAGGGGGAGGCAGGCAATCGCCATCAGCCCGAGTTCACCATGTTGGAGTGGTATCGCCCAGGTGTTGATCACCACGCACTGATGGACGAGGTCGCGGCGTTGGTTGGGCCGATTCTGGGTGTTGACGGTGGTGCGGAAAAACTGAGCTACCGGGACGCCTTTATCCATACTCTGCAGCTCGACCCACTGGCGGCGACACTCAATGAGCTGCATCAGTGTGTCGAAGCGCATGGTTTGACCGGCTTTGCCGAAGAGACGGATCGTGATCTGTTACTTGAGTTGTTACTCAGCCACTTCATCGAACCGCAGCTGGGTCAAGAGGGGCTCTGCTTCCTTTACGACTATCCCGCCTCACAGGCAGCACTGGCACGGGTCAGTCCGACGGATTCCCGGGTGGCTGAACGCTTCGAGCTCTACTACCGCGGCGTGGAACTGGCCAACGGTTTCCATGAACTGGCCGATGCGGGGGAACAACGTCGCCGCTTCGAGGCAGAGCTTGAAACAAGGAAGGCTCAGGGACTTGAAGCGGTCCCCATGGATGAGTATTTACTGGCTGCGCTGGAGGTCGGTTTGCCATCCTCTGCCGGAGTGGCCCTTGGTATCGATCGTCTGGTGATGCTGGCCGTCGGTGCAGAGAGCCTCGATCATGTGATGGCCTTTACTCTCGAGAGAAACTAAGCGCTATCTATTTGCGCGTTGCCAGCGCCTGTCCCAGTCGAACCGATACGCCGGGTTGGAGATCACCTGCCCAGTCGATGGCGTCGGGCCCGAATACCAGGATAACCGTCGAGCCCATATTAAAGCGTCCCATCTCCTCACCCTTTTTCAGCTGGATCGCTTCTTCCCCTTCGTAACGGCGTGTGCGCACCACCCGTCCAGCAGGCGGTGTGACTTCACCCGCCCACACCGTTTCGATGCTTCCCACATTAACCGCACCGACCTTGACCAACGCCATCGGCCCTGCCGCAGTATCGAACAGTGAGACCACCCGCTCATTACGGGCGAAGAGGCCGGGAATGACCCGGGTGGTCGCCGGATTGACGCTGAACAGCCGACCCGGAACATGAACCATCTCACGTAGCGTGCCATCGATGGGCATATGGATACGGTGATAATCACGCGGCGACAGGTAGATGGTAGTGAAACTGCCGCCCTGAAACGGCGCAGCGCGTTTTTCTGAACCGCCGAGCAGTTGCTCCAGCGAATAGTCGTGCCCCTTGGCCTGGAAGATACGGCCTTCGACGATATCACCTACCTGGCTCACTGCGCCGTCTACCGGGCAGGCCAACTGTTTTTCACCATTGACGATGGGGCGGGCGCCGGGTTTCAGTTCACGGGTAAAGAAGGCATTGAAGTGTTCATAGGCGAACGGGTTACTCTCTGCCGCTTCGTCCATGTTGACGTTGAAATGCTTGACGAACCAGCCGGTAAAACGATTCTTGATCGCCGGATGACGGATACGGGTGAAGGCGTGGATCAGACGCGAGACCAGATGTCCCGGCATCAGGTATTGGGGTAGCGCCTTGAGGTAGTCGATACCTGTGGCACCATCGTTGTGCTGCGGCATGTTTGTACTCTATGCAGTTATTTTTGTTGGAAATAGTCGCGCACGCGGCGGAATTGCTCCGCGATCTCGCTCGCCTTGTGCGGCGGATTGAAGCGTGCCACCCAACGGCCCTGTGGGTCAATCAATACCACCGTGGCGCTGTGGTTGACGATGTAGTCGTCGCTGTTGAGATCACCGTCGAACATATATACCGCCCCCAGTTGCTTGGCGAGATTATCGATCTCGTTTTTCTCCCCGGTGGCGGTTCTGAAGTCCGGATGGAAATAGGAGACGAACTGTTTCAGGTTGGCCGGTTTGTCCCGTTTCGGGTCAACCGAGACAAACAGGAACTGACTGTTCTGGTAGTAGGCCGGTGTCTGCTGCAGATTTTTCGCCACCAGACGTAGCATAGCCAGCGTCGTTGGGCAGATGTCGGGACAGTGGGTGTAACCGAAGAAAATGAAGCTCCATTTGCCTTCGAGGTTAGAAAGGTCAAAGGTCTGTCCCTCTCCGCCGATCAGTTGAAACGGTGTGACCTGGCGATATTCGGGCAGTAATACCGCATTTAACTCCGCAGGTGGTGGCGGTAGCGGCTTTTCCTGTTGCAACTGGGTGAAGGAGACACCGCCTGCGACCAGGACGGCCAACAATCCGAGGATGATGTAAAAGGGCGAACGTTCCATGGGCGCGGATTATCGCACGGTGAAAAATGGTTAGGTAGTGTGGCATATGACACAGGTTTGATTTATTTCTTATCTGATAGTAAGTTAAGTGAAAATCATAAAGAGGATTCTGTGATGTCAGCCGTAAGCTACCTGATTCCGAAGAAAGAGCGTCCTGTCCACATTCCCGGTGCTGAGGCTGTCGAACTGGCGCCAGCTGCGATGGTGGATATCCCGCTACTGGGCTGGATCAGCGCAGGTCAGCCGGTCGACATCAGCGAAGATAACGAGCGCGTCTCCGTCCCTGCCAACATGGTGCGCCGCAATACC
This sequence comes from Thiohalomonadaceae bacterium, assembly GCA_050299175.1. Taxonomy (GTDB): domain Bacteria; phylum Pseudomonadota; class Gammaproteobacteria; order Thiohalomonadales; family Thiohalomonadaceae; genus JAPHTQ01. The sequence goes on along the minus strand of JBNKVM010000022.1, from coordinate 15,191 downwards.
TATGCCCTGAAGGTGCGCGGCCACTCCATGATCGACGACAACATTCAGGATGGCGACATCGTGATTATCGAAAAGCGCGAGAGTGCTGAAAATGGCCAGTCGGTCGTCGCAATGATCAACGGCGAGCAGGTGACCCTGAAAAAATTCTACGTTGAACGCGACGGCATCCGTCTGCAACCGGCGAATCCAGAGATGGAACCGATCCACCTGAAGAATGAAGAGGTGCAGATTCTTGGTATCGTTACCGGGGTAATTCGCCAACCGATTTAAATCACTTCTTTAATTGTGAAACATAACCCCAATCCCGAAGTGGAAACGGGTTTCGCTTTTGCCGTTCTTTGACCAGAGATGAATCTTCTCCGCCCGCAATAGCGGATAGGTGTATTCACTCTCATCCAGTTTGCTTTTACGCACACCGTTGAGGGTTCCCGAGACGGTGATCAATCTACCCGGGGCGTAGTCCACCGTTTCCAGATAACCCTCTTTCAGTAATAGAAAGCGACCATAGGCAGGCTTATCCGTTTGTGGATAGTGATCACTGTCGAGCGGGTAGGCGAGCACTTCGAGCCGGGTTTCGTTTTCCAGGTTGGTGCTGTTGATGATGGCACCACCCCATACCACCTGTTTGTCCTTGAGCGAATCGGGATTGCTGACGGCCTGGGCAACGGTGATGGGTGTTGCAGTTTTCTGGCTGTCGAATTCCGGTGCTGAAGCGCAGGCGAACAGTATGAAGGTGATCGGTAACAGGTACAGGTTCTTCATCTCACAACCTTAGTAATAATATGGGTAACGGTGATACGGTCCCCAGGGATACCATGGGTCGTAATACCAGGGCGGGCAGTTATCGCACGGCTCTGCCGACAATGGCCAGAGGTGGTGCGCATCGGCACTGACTAAGGGATAGGTGTAGTTCATCTCTCCCAGTTTGCCCTGGGTGGAACCGTTCAGCTTGCCGACGACGGTTAGGTTGCGTCCGACCGCATAGATGGCCGGGTCGAGGAATCCGTTGATCTCGGCCATAAATCTACCCAGGCTCTGGTCACTCTTTTTCGGTTCGCCATCGTCGTACAACTCACGGGCAACGATCTCCACTTTGGTCTTCTGCTGGTGGTTTTCCACCTTGGCGATGGTGCCTCCCCAGCGCACGGTTTTACCCTTGACGCTCTCCGGGGCTTTTACGGTCTGGGCAATAGTCACCGGGGAAATGGCTGGTTCGCTGATGTTCGTCGGCACGCTGCTGCATGCGCTAAGTAGCAGTGCCGCGAGCAGGAGTGGGGGGAAGTGACGGTGCATGGCTTTGCCTCCTGCATTTCAATAAAAAAGTAATGAGTCCAGTTTAGGATGTCTCATTGGCGGCATTCGTTAATGCTTCACACTCTATAACCTGAGACAACGAATGTATGGTATTTTGTTCCCTTCCTTGTCGGGAATAGGTAATGATGGAAAACGACGAGCTGATTGACCTGCACCAGCGCCTTGAAGAGCTACGCGTAGAGCACCGTGATCTGGATGCGGCCATTCAGGCGATGCTGGACACGGGCTATCCTGACCAGCTGCAGATGACACGGATGAAAAAGCGTAAACTCCAGCTCAAAGATGCCATCGCTCGTATTGAGAGTAAGCTGATCCCCGATCTGAACGCCTGAGCCGGTTATTCCAGTTTGTTGAACTCGGTAATGGGTGGCAGGCAGTGCAAGCCCTTGCAGTGATACGCCACCGCATCTCCCTGTGGCGCTTTCTCGGCCAGTGCCTCGGGCAGGTTACTGCTCTTAGCCAGAATGGTGATCACCATTCTTAACGGCTGGAACCCCTTCAGCAGTTTTTCCCGCCAGGGCGCAAGTGCCTCCTCTTCCCCACGCAAAATAAACAGATCGTTTTCCTGCAACTGCTCCTGCAGGGCGCAGAGCAGGGTGCCGTGGGCAACCGGATAACGGGTCAACATCGGCCAGGCGGCGCGCAGAATTTTCTCTGCCGCATCGGTGTAATTCAGATTGCCGCTAATGTGGCCGAGGCGTAGCAAAGCGCTTGCGCCGATTCCATTACCAGAGGGCATCGACTCGTCCATAAATGGTTTGGGTCGCTGGATCAGCTGCTCATGATCATCGGCGGTGAAATAGAATCCGCCCTGTGACTCATCCTCGAAGTGTTCCAGCAGTGCATCGGCCAGGGTGCAGGCCAGTTGTAGATCCTCGCTGCGCCAACGGGCCTGGAGCAGGGCGAGCAACCCATCGATGAGAAAGGCGTAGTCGTCGAGATAGCCCGTGTGCCGAGCAAGACCATCTTTGTGGCTGGCCAGCAGACGTCCGTCGATAAGCAGTTCGCGGCGGATGAATTCGACGGCACGTTCCGCAGAGTCGATATACTCCTGTTTACCAAGGTGAAGTCCCGCATAGGCCATCCCCTTGATCATCAGGCCGTTCCAGCTCACCAGTAGCTTGTCGTCACGACCGGGTGGATTTCGCTGGCTGCGCGCGACGAACAATTTATCTCGTGCGCTTTCCAGCAATGTCTGATCAGTCTGATCTATCTGTTCGGCGATCTTCAGGTGCCAGCGGCCTTCAAAATTGGGGCTCTCATCCAGGCCGAAGTGATGGGCCGCCACTCGGTACTCTTCATCGCTCAGCAGGCTTTTCACCTCTTTGCGATCCCAGACATAAAAGCCTCCCTCTTCACCGTTGCTGTCGGCGTCCTGACTGGCGCAGTAACCGCCGTCGTCCCGCTGCATTTCACGCATCACCCACTCTGCAGTGCGTTCCGCAACCTGACGGAAAAAGGGATCGCCGCTAAGCTGCCATGCTTCGACATAGCATTGCAGCAGCGGGCCGTTGTCATAGAGCATCTTTTCGAAGTGCGGAATCTCCCACTGTCGATCCACCGCGTAGCGGTAAAAGCCGCCACCGAGTTGATCCAGCAGGCCGCCCTCGGCCATCTTGCGCAAACTGAAAAGCGCCATTTCCCGTGCCTGCTCGTCCTGGCGCAGCAGCAGGAGCAGGTTACCGACATGGGGGAATTTAGGCGCACCACCAAAACCGCCGTCGACCTGGTCAAAGCTTCCAGCTAACTCTTTTACCGCCGCGTTCAATGGCGTTTCATCGAGACGACCCGCACCCTCCACGGCAGATTGCTGCAGTGCCTGTAGCATCGACTGGTTTTGCTCGTTGATACCTTCCCGGTTGGCCTGATAGATGTGATGAACCTGTTGCAGCAGCTCACGAAAGCCGGGCAGGCCATGACGCTCTACAGGGGGGAAGTAGGTGCCGCCGACAAAGGGAACCTGATCCGGGGTGAGGATCATCGTTAGCGGCCAGCCGCCGGGGCGACGAGTGAGTAACTGGTGCGCCAGTTGATAGATACGATCCAGGTCGGGGCGCTCTTCGCGATCCACTTTGATGTTGATGAAGTGGCGGTTCATCAACGTCGCGGTGGTTTCATCTTCGAAGGATTCGTGGGCCATGACGTGGCACCAGTGACAGGCCGAGTAACCGATGGAGAGCAGGATCGGTTTGTCCTCGTCGCGAGCCCGTTGCAGTGCCTTTTCGCCCCAGGGATGCCACTCCACGGGATTGTGGGCGTGTTGCAGCAGATAGGGGCTGGTCTCACCGGCAAGGTGGTTAAGGGTGGTAGTGTTGGCACTGTCCATGGGGCCTCTCGCTGTCTTTCTGACGGATTCAGTAGGTTATGGTCTCTCCACTCTATGGGTGCCATCGCGGTAAAGCTCAATCCAAAGGTTCAGCGGCGCGCTGACTTTTTTGCGATAATCCGCGCTTTCGTCAGCCGGATAACCGTCATGGAACTTGCCCCTCTCTACCTGAAAAAGAACGAAGAGCGACGTCTGCGCAATGGCCACCTGTGGGTCTACAGCAATGAGGTGGACAGCGGACGTTCGCCACTGAGTGGTTTCGAAGCGGGGCAGCAGGTCTGCATTGTGGCCAATGACGGCAAGCCGGTTGGTAACGGTTACGTGAATCCTCACTCACTGATCGCCGCAAGGCTGGTGAGCCGCAGCACCAAACATACGCTGGATCGTTCGCTGCTGGTCCATCGCCTCAACATTGCTCTGTCCCTGCGCGAACGGTTGTTCGACAAACCCTTCTATCGTCTGGTCTACGGCGAAAGCGACAACCTGCCGGGTCTGGTAGTGGATCGTTTCGGCGACATCCTGGTGGCGCAGGTGAATACCGCCGGGATGGAGGCGGTGCTGGAGGATATCGCTGCTGCGCTGGACAAGGTGCTTAAGCCGCGGGCGATCCTCTGGCGTAACGACAGTGGCGCACGGGGACAGGAGGGGCTGGAGAGTTATGTGCGGACTGCCGTGGGCGAGGTACCGGAAACCGTCGTCATCGAAGAGAATGGCACTCGCTTCGAGGTGCCGCTGTTGAGCGGACAGAAGACCGGCTGGTTCTACGACCACCGCATGAATCGCGCACGGGTGCAGCAGATCGCCAAAGGCCTGCGGGTGCTGGATGTCTTCAGCTACATCGGCGGTTGGGGGATTGAGGCGGCGGTGGCCGGGGCGGAGGAGGTGGTTTGCATCGATACCTCCAGCAAGGCCCTGGACCAGGTAGAGCGCAATGCCGCGCTCAACGATGTGGCAAAACGGGTTTCAAGCGTCGAGGGGGATGCCTTCGAGGCGCTCAAGGCGTTGCGTGCCGAGCGTGAGAAGTTCGATATGGTGATCGTCGATCCGCCCGCCTTCATCAAGCGCAAGAAAGATGCGAAGAAGGGCGTCGAGGCCTATCAGCGCATCAACACTGCGGCGATGCAGCTGCTGGGTAAGGATGGCATCCTGGTCTCCGCCTCCTGCTCCTTCCACCTGCAGGCCGATACCCTGCGCGACCTGCTGTTGCGCGGCTCACGCCATCTGGACCGCACGCTGCAAATCATCGAGCAGGGACATCAGGGACCGGACCATCCGATCCACCCGGCGATTCCTGAGACTGAGTATATAAAATGCCTGACCGGGCGAGTGGTCACTTTGTAATAGTCGAGTTGATATACTGCACCGATGATTAGTTACCCCAACATCGATCCCGTCGCTGTCTCCCTCGGCCCGCTCAAGGTCCACTGGTACGGCATTATGTATCTGGTGGCCTTCGGTACCGGTTGGTGGCTGGGGCGCAAGCGGGCCTCAAAGTCCAATTCAGGCTGGAATGGTGAGCAGATCGACGATCTGGTCTTCTACTTTGCCCTCGGTGCGGTGCTGGGGGGACGTATCGGTTACACCCTTTTCTACGGTCTGGACGCCTTTCTGCACAATCCGCTGAGCCTGTTTTATGTCTGGCAGGGGGGGATGTCCTTCCACGGTGGTCTGCTCGGGGTGCTTGCCGCAATGTGGCTGTTCCAGCGTAAGTACGGTCACGGCTATTGGAACACCATCGATTTCGTTGCCCCGCTGGTGCCCTGGGGACTGGCGGCCGGGCGTATGGGTAACTTCATCAACGGCGAGCTGTGGGGCAAGGTCTCCGACGTGCCCTGGGCGATGATCTTCCCTACCGGCGGCCCGTTGCCGCGCCATCCTTCGATGCTCTACGAACTGCTGCTGGAGGGGCCGGTGCTGTTTGCCGTCCTCTGGTTCTTCTCCAGCAAACCACGTCCCACCATGGCCGTCTCCGGCCTGTTTGCTCTCTGCTATGGCCTGTTCCGCTTCCTGGTCGAGTTCGTGCGTATGCCCGATGCCCACATCGGCTATCTCGCCTTCGGTTGGGTCACCATGGGGCAGGTGCTGTCGTTGCCACTGATGGCCGTGGGGCTGGGGTTGCTCTATTTTGCCTATTCTCGAAAGTAAGTAGGTGTTGCGTTTATCTGTTCCGGGACACGCTGTGAATACGTCCCTGTACGCTTGACGGCCGTATCCCTGCGGCCAACAGTCCCGGATCAGCTAATCGCAACACCACATATCAGGAAGTGCGTGTTTCAACCCGGAGCCGGGTGGGTATAATGACCAAATTACCAAAAACGGCAAATTGGGAAGAGGGGTTAAATGCGCCAATACCTGGATTTAATGCAACACGTTCTGGACCACGGGGTTAAGAAAGAAGATCGCACCGGCACCGGCACCCTCAGCGTCTTTGGTTACCAGATGCGTTTCGACCTCAGCGCCGGTTTTCCCCTGCTGACCACCAAGAAAGTCTTTCTTAAAGGCATCATCCACGAACTGCTCTGGTTCCTCGACGGTGATACCAACATCAAATACCTGGTCGACAACGGTGTCGGCATCTGGAACGAATGGCCTCATGCCAACTATGTGAAAACGACTGGCGACGATCTGCCACTGGCTGATTTTGTTCAGCGCATCCGTGAGGACGATGCCTTCGCTGCCGAGTGGGGCGGTATCGGCCCCGGTTACGGTCACCAGTGGCGCTCCTGGCCGACACCCAACGGCGGTCATATCGACCAGATTAGTCAGCTGGTAGAGCAGATCAAAAATAATCCTGACTCACGCCGTCTGCTGGTCTCAGCGTGGAATGTCGCGGAAGTCGAGAACATGGCACTGCCACCATGCCATACCCTGTTCCAGTTTTATGTCGCCGAGGGCAAGCTCTCCTGCCAGCTCTATCAACGTTCCGCCGATATCTTCCTCGGCGTACCGTTCAACATCGCCTCCTATGCATTGCTGACCATGATGATCGCCCAGGCCTGCGGATTGCAGCCCGGTGATTTCGTCCACACCCTCGGCGATGCCCACCTTTACTCCAACCATCTGGAGCAGACCCGCCTGCAACTGTCGCGTGACACGCTGCCGCTGCCGACAATGAAAATCAATCCTGAGGTGAGGGATCTGTTCGCCTTCAAATTCGAAGACTTCGAACTGTGTGACTATGAGTGCCATCCGCCGATCAAGGCACCCGTGGCGGTCTGAACAAACGAAGGGAAAAGAATGAAAAGAAGAATCACCCTTGCCACACTTTCCACCGCGCTTCTTCTGTTATCGGGCTGCGCCACCATGAACGAGGATGAGTGTCGTTCTGCCGACTGGTACTCGGTCGGCTTCGAGGATGGCGCTCACGGCCGCTCAATCAACTATATTGGTAATCACCGCGAAGCCTGTGCCGAGTACGGTATCAGTCCCCAGGCCGACCGTTATCAGGATGGCTGGAATCAGGGTATTCGTCGTTACTGTACGCCACGCAATGGTTATCAGGCCGGGATGCGCGGCCATTCACGTAGCGCACAGTGCCCTGCCGATTTGGCACGCGATTTCGATAGCGCCTATCAATACGGTCACCGCATCTACCTGCTAAACCGCGAACTCTCCGACATCGATCGGGAGATGCGCACAATGCAGAACGAACTGGAACCGGTGCAACAGGAACTGGCACAGATCGAACGCCAGTTGATGGGAGATGCCCAGCGTGAGCGGCAGCAGGATCGCATGCATGTACATCTGCGTCAGCTCTATCGCCAGGAGGCGGATATCGAGGCACAACTGGCGGCACTGGACCGAATGGATCGTCGCAAGAAAGACGAACAACCGGATAACGATCGCGACAAGGGAAAGGATAAAGACAGGGGACGGGATAACGATCAGGGGCGCGACAAAGAGAAGGAAAAAGATAACGGTCGTGACAAGGATAATAAGCACGAGAACGGCAACAATCGGGACAACGATAACCGAAGGTTTACCTTCGCACCACGCGATCAGGGTAACGCCAAAAAGCGTAAGCAACTGGAGAAGCAACTTGCCGCCGTGCGTCGAGAAATACGTACACTGGAAGCACAGCTGGAGCAACGTGAACGCCAGCAGCAGGATTGGGAACTGCTGCGTCGGAGCAGGCAATTGTCGCTGAGGGAAGGACAACTGCTTGCACAACTGGAAATAATGCATCGTGAGCGAATGGATCTGGAGAGAGAGATCACTTGGCAGAAGCGGCGCTCACCCTACTAGAAGCTACTCAAAATGGTCTTCGGCACGAATCATCATTTTGGTGCAGCTTCTAGCTGACGGACGGAGAGTACTATGCTGATTTCAATAATTGTTGCGGTCGCCGATGACAACGTTATCGGCATCGAAAACCGCCTGCCGTGGAAACTGCCTGCGGATATGCGCTGGTTTCGTCTGCACACCCTGGGTAAACCCATTGTGATGGGGCGAAAAACTTTTGAATCTTTCGGTGGTAAGCCATTGCCTGATCGCACCAATATCGTCATCACTCGCGACACCAGTTATCAGCCGGAAGGCGCATTGGTCGCGCACAGTATCGATGAAGCGCTGCAACTGGCCGGAGATGCAGAAGAGGTGATGATTATCGGAGGCGATTCGTTTTATCGTCAGATGCTACCGCGCGCTGATCGCTTCTATCTTACCCAGGTACACGGCAAGTTCGAGGCCGATGCATGGTTCCCCGAATTTGATCTGAATGAGTGGGAAGAGCTGGAGCGTACAGAATTTCCTGCAGACGAGGCCAATGCCTACCCCTGTAGTTTTGTTGTCCTGCAACGGAAGTAATAGTGATCAGGCTTGTGCTTCGGCAGCCGTGGTTGCCGGCGCAGTTTTCTTCTGCTTTTCTGCGGCACGCTGATCAATCAGGTTTTTCAACGCAATCAGCAGACCCAGGCCGATGAAGGCGCCGGGTGGCAGGATCGCCAGCAACAATCCCTTGTAGTTCTCGAATACGGTAATGGTTAGCCAGCGTGCCGATTCACCGAGCATGATATTGGCCTGGGCGAACAGCGTGCCGAAACCGATCAACTCTCGCATTGCACCCAACACCACCAGCACCAGCATGAATCCCAGGCCCATGGTCAGGCCGTCGATAAAGGATTTCACCACATTGTTTTTCGAGGCGAAGGCCTCGGCACGACCGAGGATGGCGCAGTTGGTGACGATCAGCGGAATGAAAATTCCCAGCACTTTGTAGAGGTCGTGGAAGAAGGCGTTCATCGCCAGTTCCACCGCGGTGACGAAAGAGGCGATCACCAGCACGAAAACCGGAATACGTACCTCGGGTCGTACCAGATTACGGATCAGGGAAACGGTGACATTGGAGGAGACCAGTACCAGCGTGGTGGCAAGGCCGAGACCGAGGCCGTTGATCGCGGTGGCGGTGACCGCCAGCAGCGGGCAGAGACCGAGGATCTGCACCAGGGCAACGTTATTACCCCAGAGGCCGTCTTTGGCGATGTTGCTATAGGCGGAATCACTCATGGTCGTTCCCCTCGGCTTTTGCTTCCAGTGGGGCAAAAAGCCTCTCGCGGTTCTGTTTAAAGTAGCGCAGTGTATTCAGCACGGTACCGACGACCAGACGCGGGGTGATGGTTGCGCCGGTAAACTGATCGAATACACCGCCATCCTTTTTCACCCTCCACTGACTCTCTTTCGGATTGAGCAGCGAGAGGCCGTTGAAGCCGAGGATCCAGTCGGACTTTTCGACCTCGATGGCATCGCCCAGTCCCGGTGTTTCCTTGTGATAGAGCACGCGCACGCCGCTGACGGTGCCGTCGTAGCGGATGCCGATCAGCAGCTTGATCGGTCCGCCGTATCCGGTCGGGGCGATACTGGCGATGATCACCGCCACGGGTTTTCCCTGTTTACGTGCGCGGTAGACCGCTACCGGTTTGGGACTACCGAGTAGCGGGCTGGTGACTTCAATCGAATCTTTATAGAGGTCGTTGTCGTGCAGTTCCTGCGGCAAGACCTGGTGCAGGTTGTCGAGCAGCGACTGGCGTTCGTTTTCCGCGATGCGTTCTGCGGTACCCGCTTCGGTCAGGGCAACCAGCCCGGTGCCGACCACCGCGAACAGGCCGAGGATCAATGCGCTGATGAGCATGTTACGCCAGGGTAGCATCAGTTCCCCTCTTTATGGCCGAACACCCGCGGGCGGGTGTAGTAGTCGATAGTGGGCGCGGCCATGTTCATCAGCAGCACGGAGAAGGCGACCCCATCCGGGTAGCCGCCCCAGGTACGGATAATGAACACCAGCAGACCGACACCGGCGCCGAAGATCAGGCGGCCGCTGTTGCTGGTGGCGCCGCTGACCGGATCGGTGGCGATGAAAAAGGCGCCGAGCATGGCTGCGCCGCTGGCCAGATGGAACATGGGCCCAGCGTAGTGTTCCGGGTTGGTCAGGTGGAACAGCCCTGAGATCAGGAACAGGGTGCCGAGCATTGCCACCGGCACATGCCAGGTGATAATGCGGCGGAACATCAGGTAGAGGCCACCGAGCAGGATCAGGCCGTTGACGATCTCCCAGCCGCGCCCACCGACATGGCCGTAAATCGGGGACTTCATGATTTCGCCGATGGTGTATTCCAGCCCGAGCTGGGTCTTGATCGAGTCCAGTGGTGTTGCCGCCGTCAGACCGTCGAGTGCGATATTGGCAGGGAGCAGGCCATTAAAAACATAACTGGCAGTTTCGCCAAAGCTGAGTCCATGTTCGCGCAGGCCGAGCGGTGCGCCCCAACTGGTCATCTCCAGCGGGAAGGAGATCAGTAGCAGGACATAACCGATCATCGCCGGATTGAACGGATTGTAGCCGAGCCCGCCATAGAGCTGTTTGGCAAAGATGATGGCAAAGGCGGTGCCGATGGTGATCAGCCACCAGGGTGCCAGCGGCGGGATCGCGATGGCCAGCAACAGGGCGGTGAGCAGGGCACTGCCGTCGGCCAGGGTGGCCGTCACCGGATAACCGCGCAGGCGCACGATGATGCCTTCGCTAACCAGCGCGGTAGCGGAGGCGATAACCACATTGAACAGCACCCCCCAGCCGAACAGCCAGGTGTAGGCAGCGAGCGCAGGCAGCAGCGCGAGGTTAACCTGCATCATCACCGAGCTGACCGAAGCTGGATTGTGCACGTGTGGTGAGCTGGGTTTGACCCGGTTCATCTACTGCTGCTCCTCTTTTTCCGTCTGCGTCGTATTACGACGCGCATCCGCTTCGTCGATCTGTTTCTGTTGTGCTGCGGTCAGATTTTCCGTGTTCTTTGGCTCGACCCCGGCGTTTTCGCGCTTGGCCTTGGCCCGCTCCATCGCTGCCTTGATCGCCGCCTGTTTGTCATCGTCGCCACTCTGTACCGCAGCAGCCTTGGCCTTATGCCGTGCCGCCTTCTCTTCTTTCTCACGTTCGATGCGGAACTGGCGGAACTCGTGCCGTTCACGCGCCTTATCCGAGGCTTTGCGCTCGCGCTCCTGAGCCCAGATCTCGTTCTTGGCGAAACGGTAGTACTGCACCAGCGGAATATTCGAGGGGCAGACGTAGGCGCAGCAGCCGCACTCGATGCAGTCGAACAGATTGAAATCCTGCACCTTGTCGAAATCGCGGGCGCGGGCGTGCCAGTACATCTGTTGCGGCATCAGTTGCATCGGACAGACACTGGCGCATTCACCGCAACGGATACAGGAACGGGCCGGGCCACGCTCCGGTTTGTCCTTGAGGGTCGCCAGCAGCAGGCAGTTGGCGGTCTTGGTGGTGGGTATCTTGCCGCTACCCAGTTCGATGCCCATCATCGGCCCGCCCATCAGCAGGCTATAGGGGACACCGTTATCGCCGCCCGCCGCCGCGATGACATCTTCGACCGGCGTGCCGATCAACACCTCCAGATTCTGCGGGTGGGCCGCGCCGTGACCGGTGACGGTGACAATACGGCTAATCAGCGGCTCACCCCGATCGACGGCACGGTAGACACTCGCCGCGGTAGCGACGTTATGGCAGACGATACTGATATCGATAGGCAGGCCCTGCGACGGCACTTCCTTGCCGGTGAGGATTTTGATCAGCTGCTTCTCACCGCCGGTGGGATAGCGGGTCGGTACCTCGACCACCTCGATCTCTTTTTCATCGAGATGCTCCAGCGCTTCACGCAGCGCGGCGATGGCTTCCGGTTTGTTGTCCTCGATACCGATCAGGCACTGCTTGGCATGTAGCGCATAGCGCATGATGCGTGCGCCCATGATCACCTCATCGGCCCGTTCACGCATCAGCATGTCGTCGCAGGTGATATAGGGTTCGCATTCAGCGCCGTTAAGGATCAGGGTGTCCAGTTCGGTACGCGCACCGGGATTCAATTTAATGAAGGCGGGGAAACCGGCGCCGCCGAGGCCGACGATGCCTGCATCGCGGATGATGTTGCGCAGTTCGCTTTCGTCCATGCCGTCGTAGTCGGGATAGCAGGCCTGCTCGACACAACGATCTTCACCATCGGTTTCGATCACGATACAGGGCGCCTCCATCCCGGAGGGGTGTGGAACCGGCAGCGCCTCAATGGCGACCACGGTGCCCGAGGTACCGGCATGCACTGGCACGCTGACAAAGCCTTCAGGACGGGCCAATACCTGGCCCTTGAGTACCCGGTCGCCGACCTTAACGATCGGTTTGGCCGGGGCACCGATGTGTTGTTGCAGTGGAATCACCAGTCGCTTCGGCAGAGGCATGACGGCAATCGGCGTGCCCAGCGACATCGCCTTGTTATCGGGCATGTGCAGGCCGCCGGGGAAGGCGTGCAGGGTGCGTGTCATACCGCTCATGCCCGTTTCCTCGAGTTATCGGGATAGGGCCATTTCCAGGCGTTCAGATCGCTCTTGATCGGGCGCATGTAGATACAGTCGACCGGACACGGCTCAATGCAGAGGCGGCAGCCGGTGCACTCGCTCTCTAATATGGTGTGCATCTGTTTCGCGGCGCCGAGGATCGCATCCACCGGGCAGGCTTGGAAGCAGAGGGTGCAGCCGATACAGATATTCTCATCGACCCAGGCCACCTCTTTTTCTTTCTCGCCGCCTTCCAGCGGTTTCGGATCGACACCAAGCAGATCGGAGAGGGCAAGGATGACGGTCTCGCCGCCGGGCGGACAGTTGTTGATATCCGCTTCGCCGCTGGCGATCGCCTCGGCGTAGGGGCGGCAACCGGGAAAACCGCACTGGCCGCATTGCGTCTGCGGCAGCAGGGCGTCGATCTTGTCAACGATGGGGTCGCTATCGACCTTAAAGCGTACCGAGGCGAAGCCCAGCAACAGGCCGAAGGCGACGGCGAGGATCGCCAGAGCGAGGATCGCAGAGAGCATCAGCCTTTCACCAACCCGGAGAAGCCCATAAAGGCCATCGACATTAGTCCGGCGGTGACCAGCGCGATGGCCGGTCCACGAAAGATTACCGGCACATCGGCCACCGCGATGCGCTCGCGCATGGCGGCAAACAGCACCAGTACCAGAGAGAAGCCAGCGGCGGCACCAAAGCCGTAGATCGCCGACTCGAGAAAACCGTGTTGTGCCTGGGTGTTCAGCAGCGCCACACCCAGCACCGCGCAGTTGGTGGTGATCAGCGGCAGGAATATACCCAGCACCTGATAGAGCAGCGGCGAGGTTTTGTGCACCACCATCTCAGTGAACTGCACCACCACGGCAATCACCAGGATAAAGGCGATAGTGCGCAGGTACTCCAGTTCCAGCGGTGCGAGCAGGAGTTCGTTGACCAGATAGGAACAGACCGAGGAGAGAGTCAGGACGAAGGTAGTGGCCAGACCCATGCCGATGGCTGTTTCCAGCTTGCGAGATACGCCCATGAACGGGCACAGGCCAAGGAATTTGACCAGTACAAAGTTGTTCACCAGCACCGTGCTGACAAGGATTAAGGCGTATTCGGTCATTGATGATCCAATGATTAGCTAATGGGTCCTAAAAAAACCGTCTCAAAATGGCTGCACTTGCCGATACGGTGTTAAAAATGGGCTCAAAATGCTCATTTACTAACTGTAAACTCCGCTTTCTCGTCCATTTTTGCCTTGTCTCGCCTGCGTTCGCGCTTTTTGAGATGGTTTTTAGTCTATCGCCCACCAACAAAACTACAAGTTGACGTTCTTTTTATGCTGCTTTTATTAAGCCGGTGCTGTCGTTATGCCGTTTTGTGGGCGGCATTCTACCGGAAAGTGGCTTATTAGCGCCAGCTAATGTGTGGGGAGAGCTATCAAGCTATTTGGGGATTGTAATGGGGAATAGAAAGTGTGTCGCGGTGAATTCTCGGGAACAAACCAATTTACTGAAAAATGAAGTTGTATCTCTTCCTGCTCGTTTGAATAGCATGGAGTCCATGCTATTCTTTTAACATGATTGTATCGTTCAAGGATCGAGCGACCGAAGATATATTCCATGGCATTGGTTCACGGGCTGCACGACGCGCCTGTCCTCAGGCGCTATGGAGCATCGCTGCAAGGAAGCTGGATCAACTTGATTCCGTCATCCGCTGCGAAGAACTAAAAATCCCTCCGGGGAATCGTCTGGAGCGGCTGACGGGAGATCGGGCTGGTGAATACAGCATCCGTATCAACCAGCAATACCGCATCTGTTTCAAATGGGGAGAAACCGGCCCCTACGATGTGGAAATAACCGACTACCACTAGAGGCACGCATGGTACGTATACCTAAAGAGCGAGAACCGACACATCCGGGCGTTATGTTGCTTGAAGAGTTTCTGGTTCCGATGAAAATCAGTCAGCGTGAATTGGCTGACGGTATTCATGTGCCCTATCAACGTGTGAACGAACTCATCAATAAAAGACGTGGCATTACCCCAAGCACTGCTCTGCGTCTTGCCCGTTTCTTCGGTATGTCGGCGGAGTTCTGGTTAAACCTGCAAGTGCGTTGGGATCTCTACAAGGCACAGCAAAATGAAGCGGCTGAATTGAAAAGTATTCGGGATTATCACTCGCTGGGAAAAATGGCCTGATCGAACTGAAATTATCTGTATTCAAACTTTAAAGCCAGCCGGGTAGTTGAAATCCCGGCTGGCTTTTTCATGACTGCATCATTGATGCTAACTACCTCTTTTTTCCCGCTGTATATACTTCAACATTCGTCTACCGTCGCTCTGGGCCTGTTCAATCAGTTCCTCAAGCATGGCGGCAGTCATCGAGATGGTGTCGTCCATTTTAGTGTCAGCGGTTTGCAGCAGGCAGGCCATAGCCTTGGCGCGGTCGAGGCGGCCGATGATACGGACATGTAGATCGAGCAGGGAGACGGTCTGAACGCCGCTGCTGCCCTTGTCGTAGTCGTCGCCGTCTTCACGGACCTGCCAGGCGGCAGTACGGTCGGTGGATTGGGGATAGATGATATTGGTGTTTACGTGTGACATTGCTTTTGCTCCTTGTCGTTCCGGCGTTATTGCCGGGTGGATGGAAGCTCAACGCAAAGCGGCCCCGACGTCATTGAGACAGAAGGGCCGCCAGTCACACAACAGTGTTGTATACTCCATGCAGCCCTAAGGT
>JBNKVM010000021.1:0-4071 GCA_050299175.1 Thiohalomonadaceae bacterium | reverse complement strand
AACTCTTGGAATCAGGTTTATGGCGCCGCTCGAACGGCGCCATCTTTTTTTCCGAACCCGTATAAACGGCATCGAATCTTTCGGTACATCACCAACCTGCCGGCCGGATCAGTTGCATTCGCACCTGGATGCGCTGTCGATGTAGTGCCAAGGCGCTGCCAGATAGCGCGGTACCGCTCAAACTGAAATCAGGCAGATCCTCGTCCGACAGATCACAGAGCGCACGCATCCCGTCATAGCAGACTCAGATCATGCTCAATGCTTGAGCCTTCTGAATGTCCGAGAGGTAGATGCGTTTCGATTGATTCACGATCATGCCCTCCTCCTCCAGAGCGTGCAGTGCGCGGCTCAGGGATTCCGGCGCCAATCCGAGGTAGTTGGCGATATCGGTCTTACGCATAGGCAGGGGAATGGTGCGCAGATCGGAAGCGTGACGGGAGCGCACCCGTTTGAACAGATCGAAGATGAACCAGGCCACTTTCTGTTTCGCTTTCAGATTACGCGCCAGCGTCCATTGATAGACATCCGCATTGATGGTGCGTCCCAGACGCATGATGAGAGCCTGCTGGAAATCCTCACAGCTGCTGCACATCGATCTGATCTGGTTGAATGGGAGTTCGCACAACCAGGTATCCTCCATCGCGATGGCGTCGGCCGGATAGCATTCCGAGCCGATCGCATCCAGACCCAAGAGTTCACCGAGCAGGTAAAAGGCGGTGACTTCGAGCACACCGTTGACCGTACAGACTTCGGTTTTGACCGATCCCTTCTGAATGATATAGAGGGAGTTGAAGGGAACACCCGCACGATAGATCTTGTCACCGCGATGGATCGGTCCTTTGGATCGGATCACCTTCTTGAACGCCCTCATCTGTTCGCCATCGAATGCGGACTGGACACAGAATGGTTCAGCCTTACAGCGGCTGCAAGGCGGATCGTTCTCGATGAGATGAAGCTTTTGCGCGTGCATTTATCTTGTTTTGTATTGTTATATTGACGGGCGATGACTCGTCGTTTGAACACCCCAATAATGGGAATTATATGCCGTAGATTTCTTATTTCCAGGTATCACCAGCTGTTTATATTGAATCTATTAACAATTAGGTAGAGACTGAAAATTACATACTCTTTTCGAGGTAATCGTGATGGCCGGCGGGCTGGAGTAAACCGAGTAGTCACTCAATCCACATATCGATTATTGAAGAATTCGGATAAAACAAAAAAGTATCGGCAAGGAATGCCTGGCGCGAAAAACAGTTTGGACTTGGTGCTGAAAAATTTTTAACGACGCATCGCCCCATCAAGCCAGCTGGAAGATCGGCAGGTCGCAGGAGATGCCTCCACCCAAAGGTTATTTGCTATCGGAAAACCGACACTCGGGAATACAACGGGCTGAACAACAGGATCAGGTCTTGCGGAGGTAGTCCGCATACCCACAGGCCCACCAGAGAGTGAATTGCCGTGGCCTGGCGTCGGGCCCAATGCAGTGCGGATAACCGTGTTGGAACTGCGGCGGCTATTTCAGTTCAACCGACACGTCCCTTGATACAGTAGACCTCTCCCGAGTAACTCTGCTTGATCTCCTTGGTGATCTCTTCACAGGCATCATAGACCTGGCTCGCGGGAATACCGTAGAAGAGGAAGCGTCCATCGCGCTCTTCTCCCCGCCCCTTGTCAAGAACGATATAGCTGGCGGATGTCGGCTCGTTGTCGAACAGTTTCAGGAACCGGTTCGGCAATGTTTTCTTGCACTGTGAGTTGAAACTGACCTCTCCCAGATGCTCCAGAGTGTTGGCCCAGACAATCAGCGATCTTGCCTGACAGTCCTCGAAGGAGTTCATCTTTCCGATACCGACCATCTCCACGTCATGCTCGCGCAGCTTGACTCTGATTTCGGAGTAATAAGGGTCGGTTACTTGCGTCTGAAACGGTGAGTGGTAATTGACAATGTAGTAACCCAGCCCCAGCAAGACGGCAATAATCAACAGTGCCTTCATTGAACACTCTCCCTTTCAAACAGACTACAGGCGAAATCCACAGAACCGATTCAGAGGGAGAGGTGATGCAACGTCCCTATTCAGAATCCATCCCTGTGGGCTGAGCGCCAAGTGCGCGGTAATGGCGGTATCAGCACGACAGCCGATCTACCCCGTCCAGTCTACTCAGACAGGGGTAGCGATCGAACATAGTGTGTCACCATCCCGATGTCGGCAACAGGGCATATTGATAATAAGTACTTAGTAATATTCAGAATAACCTCAATGCCTTAACGAATACCCTACTAACGGAGTTAGTTATTGCGCCCCACCCACAATTTAGCTTACAGTTGACCTAGATCAATTAAACGACACCAGCAGTACCCGGTTGTCACACCCGTTAGAGAGTACCTGATGGTCCGGTCGGATGTGCAAATCGGCAGTAGCAGTACCCAGACTGTCTTTACCGTAGAGCCCAACAGAAACCTGAGCTGGCAACAGTCGAAATGGCTGTTTCTCATCCTCTCGGGCTGCGTTGGGCTCGTAGCGCTCTACTTCGCCAGCCTCGGCGCCTGGCTGGTATTGCCGTTCACCGGTCTCGAGATCCTCATTATCGGCGGCGCCATCTACGCCCAGAGCTGCTGCGCCCATCGCCGGGAGATCATACGTGTCGACCACACGCAGATCGAAATCCGCGACCAGCGCAAACCCGAGGCAACGAAAACCTTTCCCAAAGCCTGGTCCAGCATTGTGCAGACCAGAGACGGCAATGGCTGGTATCCGAGCCGTCTGTTGATCGGCTCCCATGGGGAGTTCGTGGAAATCGGTAAAAACCTCATCGAAGACGAGCGTGAGTCGCTCGCCCATCAACTACGCTGCGCGATCGAGGGCGCCTGAGAAGCATGCATCTGTATCACACTTATAACAAACAACCCTATCGACAACGACCGCAAACCGCAGCAGCATCGAGTCCGCTCTGGCGCCACATTCTGCTGGTCACCCTGCTGACGATCATGGGGCTCTTCGCCCTGCCCCCGGCCAAGGCGGAGTACGGGATAAACTTCCCGCAACCCGCCGCGGGGGTGGCGCAGGAGATCTACGACATCCACATGCTGACCATGACCATCGCCACCATACTGCTGGTCATCGTCTTCGCCATCGTCTTCTATTCACTCTACTTCCACCGCAAGAGCCGGGGCTACGAGGCGGACCAGAACTTTCACAACTCCTGGTTCGGTCACTGGTCCTGGGTCATCGTGCCGGTGCTGGTGCTCGGCGTCGACCTGACCATCGCCGGCAAGGCCGACGCGGTGTTGAAGGAGGTCTGGGAGGTGCCCAAGGAAGAGAACATCA
Organism: Thiohalomonadaceae bacterium; assembly: GCA_050299175.1. Lineage (GTDB taxonomy): Bacteria > Pseudomonadota > Gammaproteobacteria > Thiohalomonadales > Thiohalomonadaceae > JAPHTQ01. The sequence continues at coordinate 742 of JBNKVM010000021.1, read as the reverse complement.
TGGACGTCAAGGTCACCGGTCACCAGTGGTGGTGGGAGTTCGACTATCTCGACCACGACATCAAAGTGGAGAGCCGATTCGTGCCCAAGGAGGAGTCCGGCGACCTCTACCTGCGCGAGGTGGATAACCGTCTGGTGCTGCCCACCGGCACCAAGATCCGCTTCCTGCACACCTCCGCCGACGTGCTGCATGCCTTCTGGGTGCCGGAACTGGCGGTGAAAAAGGACGCCATCCCCGGCTATGTCACCGAGACCTGGGCGGAACTGAACCGCGAGGGCGTCTTCCGCGGCCAGTGCGCCGAACTCTGTGGCACCTGGCACTCGCGCATGCCGATCGTGGTCGAGTCGGTCTCGCCGCAACAGTTCGCCGCCTGGGTGGAGGACAAGAAACAGGTAAAACTGGCTGCCGCGGCCGAGGCCAGCGCCGACAAGACCTGGAGCCTGGACGAACTCTACGCCAAGGGCAAAACCCTCTACGAGACCAAGTGCGCCGCCTGCCACCAGGTCACCGGCATGGGCCTGCCGCCGGCCTTCCCTGCCCTCAACGGCTCGAAGATCGCCACCGGACCGCTCGAAGGCCACCTGAACATCGTGCTCAACGGCAAACAGGGCACCGCCATGCAGCCCTGGAACGCGCTGAACGATCTGGAAATTGCTGCGATCGTGACCTACGAACGCAACAGCTGGGATAACAAGATGGGCGACGCCGTGCAGCCTGCTGACGTCAAAAAGGCCCGATAAGA
>JBNKVM010000020.1:0-82478 GCA_050299175.1 Thiohalomonadaceae bacterium | reverse complement strand
AACCAAAAAACCATCGAAAGCGACTTGCGCGAGTTTGTCCCGCGCCATCTGCAGTTGCCGGACCAAAAGTTGGCCTGGCATTGTGAACAGGCCATTCGCAATTACGATCCCTGTATCTCCTGCGCCACTCACTTCCTCAAGGTCAATGTCACACGTCGCTGAAGCACCCTTGAGGGTGATCGGTATCGGTTCGCCCTACGGTGGCGATACGGTAGGCTGGCAGGCGATCATACGCCTGCGTGAAGATATTGATCGCTTTCCACCTGGTACTGAACTACAGGCCCTCGATCGTCCAGGCAGTACACTGATTCCATTGTTAGAGAAAAGTAAAACGGTGGTGCTCATTGATGCGATGCAATCGAATCAACATCCCGGCACCATACAGCGCCTAAAACTCAACGATCTTTTGCTGGGTGCGACGCAGCCTTCCAGTCATAGTCTCGGTGTTGCTGAAGCACTGGCGCTGGCAAAGGTGCTGGGTACCTTGCCGGAAACCCTGCTCATCTATGGCATCGAGGCGTCCGACGAATTACCGACGGAACAGTGGTATCCGAATTTGTTGTCACTGCTCGACAGGGATATCTCAATTTAACATTGCATGACCGCGCATCGAACGGAAGCATTAAACACAGGGAGTGGGAAAATGGATATTAAAGATCTGCAACCCGGCGACGTACTGCTGTTTTCCGGCGAAAAGGGCAGTTACATTTCCGAGGCGATCATGTGGCTGACAGGTGCGCCAGTCAGCCACGCGGCGATGGCCTATACACCCAGTAGCAAACTCATCGAAGAGACACCCCCAGCGGTGCGAGTTGCCGAGGACGCGGAACGTTTCGTCGAGCGTACCATCACAGTCATGCGCCATACGCCAGCTCGAAGTGATTACACGCCGGTTCTGGATGCCGCTACAGGGTATCTCAACGATAAGGCGCCATATGCCAATGCCAATCTTTATCTTGTCGGGATATTGCTGCTATATCGGAAGTTTGCCCCGGATACATTGTTGCAGCGTGTCATTATCAAGATCCTGAAAAAGCTTACCGCTTCACTCATCACTTATTTCAATGAACACAAATACCCCGGCAAGTTGCCGATGGTCTGTTCGCAATTTGTTTTTCAGTGTTACGAGGATGCAGGCAGTGATTACCGCTTGCGAATCCAGAGTGGAGTACTGAGTGTTGCGGCAACCGCTGTCGCACCGAATCTGCTCGATCAGGCCATTGCCCGGGTTCGTAGTGACAACAGCGAGGAATTCCGTGATGTGCTCACTGGTACTGGCGTGGCTTTAGCCGCTGAGGCGATGGAGAGCGATGAAGCGCTGGCGGAGGAGTTGTTACAGGCTTTGCAGGCTGCCCCCACGTTGACCGCAGAGGTTGGTGCAGAGCTGGATGCTGAGATGGTTTCGGCGATCCACGAGTTTGCCCAGGCACTCTATACGGTCAGAACAGGTGTTACTGCAACGGGGAATGAATTGCTACAGGCCAATGCATTGGGCATGGCCAGTAACGCAATGGCCATGCTCAAGTCGGAGGAGGCCTATTTTGTCAGCCCGGCCGATCTGTTATTGCACTGTCCTGATTTGAGCAAGGCCGGTGTGATTAGCGGTTAGAATTCCAGCGAGAAGGATGTCTTGAAGGTGCTGTCCCGCTTTTCCACACCTAACGGCGGATCGTTGTCGAAGCGTAAGTTGTATGAGACCACCAGCGATAACAGGTCGGTGAGTTTCATCTTGAGTGCTGCCTGTTCCAGCAGGCGGTAGTCATCGGGATTACCGCTGGCAGGCTGATAGTAGGTGGTGCTCATTAATGCCGCGTCGGGATTAATCTGGTATTTGAGTAGCAGATAGCTGTTGCCGCGCCAGAGTGTTTCTGTGCCCGCATCGGCATAGCTATCGTCGATGCGTTCCTCACTGTAGTAGGCGCCAAGACCGAAAAAGATGGAACCGGTATTCTCCGCATCGTAGAACGTGAAGCGCAGGCCGCCGCCGCCGAGGCCACGATATTCCAGGCGGGCGAATTGATCCTTCTCCACCTGTAGGTAGGCCTCCCAGGCAACCATGGGATGATATTGCTGGATATGGCGCAGATGCATAAAACCGTTGTCACTGCTTTTGATTCCGCCACTTTTGGCGTAATCGGCGCTGAGTAACAGTACATCTGTCATTTCGCCACGATGCCATTGCAGGCGCGAACCGAGACTGTACTCTTCCTTTTCCGTGTTGCCCGAACTGTTGCTAATCGAAATATCCACATTTCCACTGAAGCCGTCCTTCGGTTTGCTGGTATGCACGCCCTGCATGCTGACGATGGCGTGAGCATTGCCGCAAAGTAAAAGAAAAGTGGAAACGATAAGTTGAGTTGAGATAAGACGGTAATTCATATCAATAAATCTTTTCAGTGCGTTTCGAAAATTCGATCAAGCCGATGAGTGCAAGGCGGGAATCGACGAAAAAGCGCAGTTTACACGAAGTAAATGAGCATTTTGAGTCGATTTCCAACACAGCAATCGCGGCTTGAGCGGGTTTTCAACGGTTTTCACTTTTTGAAACACTACGTAGCACCCAATCCAGTGCCAAATGCGGCAGCCATCTTTTTAGCGTAGCAAAAAGATAGCTGGGGAAGGTGACGTAGTAGCGTATCCGTGGGCGCGGCGATTCCAGCGCATGCAGGACCTTTTCCAGTACCGCCTCGGGTGGCAGGGTGAAGGGCGCGGCTGGACCTTCCTTATTGAGGCGCTTCTCCAGCCCTTCATACACTTCACGAAATGGACTGTTTTCCTTATCGATATTCTGCCGATATTTTTCCATCGCATTGGTGCGGAAGCGGCTGAGTATCGGACCCGGTTCGATCAGGCTGAGATGGATACCGCTGCCGTGCAACTCCAGACGTAAGGTATCGCTGAGTCCCTCCAGTGCATATTTGCTGCTGTTGTAGGCTCCGCGGAAAGGTAGTGAAACGAATCCCAGCAACGAACTGTTGTGGATGATGCGGCCATGTCCCTGTTGGCGCATGACCTTGAGTACACGGCAGGTCAGCTCGTGGGTGCCGAAGAGATTGGTCTCAAACTGCTCCCGCAGGATGTCGCGGCGCAGGTCCTCCACCGCGCCCGGCTGGCCGTAAGCACCATTATTGAACAGGGCGTCGAGGGTGCCGCCAGTCTGTTGCAGGACTTCGAGTACCGCGCGATTGATCGAAACGCTATCGGCCAGATCGAGCTGAAATGCCTCCAGACCACGTTCGCGCAGCATGGTCACATCCTTCTTCTGCCGTGCAGTGGCAAACACACGATAGCCGCGCGCCTTCAGCCCTTCCGCCACGCAGAGGCCGATACCGCTGGAGCAGCCCGTAATGAGGACGGTTTCGACTTTGTGATCAGGCTTCATCTATTGGATTTCCTGCCGATAAGGTTGAATGGGCGCAAGGTTAGCATTGATGTGGATGGGGTTACAGCCGATGGGGCAAGGTATGCGTGGAGCACTCTTTCTGTTACTGACACTGCTGCTGGCGGCGCAGGTCGGTGCTGCGGAAGGCATCAAGCTGGAACGACTGGGTTTCGGCGGCGGTTTCGGCAGTACCACGGTGCCTGAGTTCACCGAGGCGAAGACGGCGATTCAACTCTACGCCTCCTATCGTACCGATGGTATGTATGGCCTGGGCTCGGAGCATTTCAGTCTAAACGCCGAATTGGGCTATATCGATGTCAGCGATACACCGCGGGACGGCTTCTGGCTTACTCCCGTGGTGGCCTGGCATGCCACTGATCTTATCGACCTGCTGTTCCGGGCCGGACTGGAATACGGCGATGATATCGGTGCTGTTTACGGTGGCGGAATTTCATATCAGCTGGAACGCAATATGGCGGTGCGACTCGAGTACGTGGAGCATCCCTACGCCAAGACCCTGCAACTGAATGTTATCTACTATCCCTGGTCATTGCCCTTTTGAAGCTACGCCAGTAGCACCGCAACGATACCCGTAATAAACACACCATCGAAGGTCCCTGCGCCGCCAATGGAGGCGACAGGTGTGCGCATGCTGCGGATGTCTCTGAGACGCAGCAGGTCGGCACCGATTAATACACCGAGGGTACCGCTGATATAGGCTAGCGGTGCGCTCATGTCGGGATCGATCAGTACGGCGATGAAGGCAGCGCTCAGTGGCGCGATCAGGATCGGCATGCCGATACCGAGGCCCTTGATTGGGCGGCTGACAAAGTAGCTGACCAGGGTGACAAAGAAGGCTGCCTGGAAGACGGGGATCAGGGAGATTTCACTGAAGCGAATCAGGTAGATGCAGAAGGCGACGGGTATGACGCCGCCGCCAACGTTAATCACGATCAGGATACGGTTATTGAGGTTCCACAGGGGAAAGCCGGGAAACTGTGGTTCGTCGGGCGGAAGTTCTGCGGGTGGTTGCGGATCAACGCGTATGCGAAACAGTGGCAGATTGATCATGCTGCCGAGCAGCGAGGAGACCAGCAACAAATAGGCGGAATAGGCGGAGAGGCCGAGTTTCTCAAAGGCGATGCGCACCAGCCCGTATTGCACCAGAAAGATCAGGAAACCGAAGACGAACAGCAGCGTGATCAGATTGCGCGGTGCCGGTCTCGGCATGGTTTACTCCCTTACTGCTGTTGCAAGAATTTCTGCCAGATGGACAACGTTGGTAGTATGACTGACGCTGTCGCTGCTCCATATTTTCTCCACCCCTGCCTTGTACAGCATGCTTGCCACCTCGGTGGGAAAGAGGGCGTGGGTGACCAGGCAGCGAATGTCGCCTGCACCTGCCTGTTTCAATTTGATCGCGACATCGGCGATGGTGTGGCCAGTGCTGATCATGTCGTCCACCAGAATCACTTCGTGACCTTGATAATTGCATTCGGGCAGGGTGATTTCCACGTCGCGATCACCTCGCCGTTGCTTGTGGGCAATGATGTATTGAAGTCCGGCCGGTCCGGCAATGGCGCGTACCCACTGCTCCGATTCATCGTCGGGGCCGACCAGCAGCGGCGATTCGGTTCTGGCGGAGAGATAGTCACCCATTGGTCTGGTCGCTGACAGGGCGATGGCCTCGCGTCCGGGAATCGCCTGTTCCAGGCGGTCGATACGATGCAGGTGTGGATCGACGGTGATGACCCGCTCGAACAGTTGCGCCAGCCAGTCACCGACGATGCGTTGGCTGACCGCTTCACCGGGGTTAAAGGCAATGTCCTGGCGCATGTAGCAGAGGTAAGGGGCGACCAATGTCAGTTTTTTCGCACCCAGTTCCCGTGCGGTCTGTGCCGCCAGCATTAGCTCTACCAGTTTGTCGTTGGGGTGATCGAGGCTGCGGCAGATAACCACTTCACCTTCCAGCGGGCCGGGGACGGTAACCTTGCTTTCGCCATCGGGGAAGCGGTGTATCTCGATCAGGGCGAAGGGAGCATCAAGCGCCGCCGCCAGTGCTTCACCCTGTGCACGATAATCTGTAAAACCAAGAACGCGCATTCGTCAGAATTCCATATAGGTTTTGCCTAGCCCTTCAGCTTCTCCGATGCGATAACCTGTGACGGTTTCGGTATAGGTTTTGGCGAACTGGAAATCGGACTGGTATTCGGCGTGAACACGGTAGAGTGGTTCGCCTTTTTTCACCTCGTCCCCCAGCTTTTTCAGCAGGTCTACGCCTGCGCCCTTGTCCATCGGCGCCCCGGCCAGGCGGGCCAGTTTGGCCAGATGGTAGTTGTCGATCTCAACCACCGTGCCGTCTCTCTCGGCATGCACCTCAAGGGTGAGGCGGCCCGGTTCCAACTGTTCCTGGTTGGCACCTTGGGCGGCGATGATGTCCTGCATCTTGGTTAGCGCACGGCCCGAATCAAGGATGTCGCGGGCGATGGCGTAGCCGTAACCGCCGCGCACGTCGGGATCGAATTCCAGCACCCGCCCGGCCAGACGTAGTGCCTTCTGTCTCAAATCTGATGGCGCCAGCGGATCGTTGTGCAATACCTGCATCACATCACGGGCCTCCAGCACCGGGCCGATGCCGCGTCCGACCGGTTGCGAACCATCGGTGATGACCACCTCCAGATGGATACCCATGCGGTCACCGATATATTCGAAAAGCTTACGCAGCGACAGCGCTTCACGCATGTGACGTACTTTTGCGCTGGGACCGACCGGGATATCGAGCAGCAGGTGGGTGGAACCTGCGGCCAGTTTCTTCGACAGAATCGAGGCAACCATCTGTCCCTGCGAATCGATACCCAGAGGACGCTCCACCGAGATCAATACGTCGTCGGCAGGGGCAAGACGGGCAGTACCGCCCCAGGCGAGGCAGGCGCGATGTCGACCGACTACGGCATGCATCTCGTCCGGAGTGAGGTTAACCCGGGTAAGCACCTCCATGGTGTCGGCAGTGCCTGCCGGGGAGGTGATTGCGCGCGAGGAAGTCTTGGGCATCATCATGCCGTGGGCGGCGACGATGGGTACCACCAGCATCGAGGTGCGGTTGCCGGGAATTCCGCCGATGCAGTGTTTGTCTGCAACCAGTTGTTCCGGCCATTCGACGCGGTCGCCCGATTCGAGCATGGCGCGGGTGAGATGCAGGATCTCTTCGCGATCCAGCCCGGTCTGTCCCGAGGCAACGAGGAAGGCAGCCATCTCCATCTTGGAGTAGCGATTGTTGACGATATCCTGGGTGATACCTCTGATGTCGTCCCAGCTGAGGCGCTCGCCGTTGATCTTGCGGCGTACCGCATCCATCGATGCGGGCAGCTCCGCCTGGGCGACACTGATGGGATGACCGGCAGGAAGGCCTAACTGTTCAAAGGCCTGCTCGGAAAGGCCTAGTTCGCAGAGGCCGACCATCGACTCGTCATCCACCACATTGAGCACGGCAAAGATATGTTTGCCATCGGCCCGAATAACTACCTTGGTCAGGGCCTGGAATCCCTCGGCGCGATAGAACTCGCACTCGCGGTGCATGTAAGCCACGTTCTCACGGTAGGTATCGATGGCGATCCGCCGCAACTGCAGCTTGCCGTTGGGCTCATTCGTTTTCTTGCTCATGCCTTGAGATTACCACAGGCTGAAAAAAGCGAAACCGCCCGGGCCATGTGGCAATGGGCGGTTTCGTCGGTTAATTAACGATCATAATTCAGGCGGTGAGTTGCAACCTTCTACGCAACGGCAACAGCAATAGTCCGAACAGTAGCAACGGCCAACCAAGGGCGCCGCCACCGCCACCACCAGATGAGTCATTATCATTAATAGTCAGGATGGCGCTAGAGGTGCCAAGTATCGCTCCGCTTGGGCCGGAGATAGTCAGGTTAACCGTTTCGCTTCCTTCACTGGCAGTATCGTCAAGGATGGTCACGCTGAAGGTTTTGTTCCCCAGTTCACCATCGGCCCAGCTGAGTGTGCCAATGGCCGAGCTAAAGTCGATGCCTGCGGTGGCGCTGCCTGAAGCAGTAGCATAGTTCACCGTGACAGCTCCCGTGCTGCTACCGGTTCGACTCACCGTGACAGTTACGCTACCTCCGTTTTCGTTCACACTATAGGTTGTGGAGGAGAGAGCAACGGTAGATGGTGTCGGACAGGTGTTAACACTGACATCGTCAACAAACCATCCATAAGAGCCAATGGAACCATCGGTCCCAACCCTCCAGCGTAACTGGATCGTTTGGCTGGCCATTGAAGATAGGTTCACAAGTGTTGATACGTAGCCGTGGCTAGGATTGGTGAATGCTGAACGGCCTGCAAGTGGATTGCCGAAAGAGGGTGAGATAGTGCCATTGTAGTGAAGGCCATCCACAATCAATGAACCTGCATCAGTCCATGTGGTTCCACCATTGGTGCTGTACTCCAGCACGCCACCATCGTAGGTAGATTCAAACTGGACTGCATGTTTAAAGTGCAGGAATGTCCATCCTGTCGGGATGCTGACAGTAATAGCGGCGCGTTGGTCACTGGTGCTTGTGATATTTTCACCAAGCAGGGATTCTATGCCTGATGTGGCGTATGGAGTGGCATAAGTGGCGTTTAGTAGAACCCAATTGGTGCCACCCGTGTTGGTCAGCGTCCAGTTACCCAGTCCACTTTCTATATCATCGCTGAATACATTGGATATGGCTGCCTGATTACCCAGACATACACCTGAATCAGGATTGAAATTAGTGGATGGTTCCTGATTCATCTCTACTGCATCGGTGGCAGCTCGGACCTGGGTGCAGTCGGCGGCAATGGTGTCGCCACCAACAATCAGGTTTTGGCAGCCCTGGTAGAGAGCGTTGTAGAGGTCCAGATAGTCGGCACCCGAGGTAAGCAAATTGGTCTGTACCTCGTAGTAAATTTTGGCAACTTTGGTAATACCTATTCCAGTAATGGTCTGACCATTGAAGGTGTCGCCATCCGCCATCAAGTAGACCGCCTTGTTGTTGACACCACTATTGATGTGCACACCGCCGTTGTCGCCGGAACCCGTATAGTAATAGGCGCTGCCAATTCTATCCGGGTCATTGAAAGCAGGAGGGTTCTTCATGCTGCGGATGGCGCCGATCATGGGGGCTACATTTAGATCCTCACCCATCAACCAGCGATCGGCAACATTATCGACACCGTTATCTAGATCAACAAACTCTCCCCATAAATCTGAGAATGATTCGTTGATCGCACCAGATTGGTAATAGTAGAAGAGGTTCGATGTGTTTTCAGTGACGCCGTGGGTCAGCTCATGGGCGACCACGTCATCGACCACCAGGCCCGCACAATAGACCATCTGAGTGCCATTCCAGAAGGCATTGGGGCAGCTGGCACCATCATCCCAATTTACAGTAGAGGTGATTACACTACCTGCATTATCAATGCCGTCTCTAGTGTGTGTGGTCGAATAAAAAGAGTAGGTGTCTTGGGCAAAAGTATGCGCGCTTTTTGCATCAGCGGAACCCGCGGCGCACGTCAGATCTGCCTGAGTACAAACTTGTGTGCCAGGTAGTGTCGAAGTGCCACCAGTGTCATGTGTTGAGAGTTGAAGTGCAGTATCGACTTGATTGAAGTGTAGGCTAATGTGTCCACTTTGAGCATCGATCAGTACCAACTCGTGGATTGGTTGTTGTCTGGTGCTGGAAACTTCGATACGCCAGACCAGTTTTGCTGGAGAGGTATTTGGGCTTAGCAATTTCGGATCATAGACCGAGAGAATGGGCGCTGAGGCTGCCAGTGCCGAAACGGCGGTCCCATGCCACTTGGCGACGGCGCTTAATGCTGTATCACGTGCCTGTTGTACAGTGATAGTGGCGGTGGTTGGGATTGCCAGTTTGGGGGCAATCTCACCGTTGATGGAGAGCAGACCGTTGTTGGCACTGAGGTTAACAATCAGCTCGCCACCGATAATCGGGATGCCATTGTAATTCTGTTGGTAGCGCACTACGGAGCGCCCGTTGGCTGTCGTCCTGAGTGATTTCTGGCTCAATTCGCTGGCAGGATTGTTCAGGCCGAAGATCGCGCCATAGGCATTCAGCGCATCCATCGCGGCTGCGGAAGCATTTTGCGGTGTCCCCGTGCCCGGCAAGGCAATAGTGTTTCCGGCCTGAGTGCCGATAAAATTGGCCCGTCCGGTCAGGCGATGGTGGGAGATTTGAGCCCCCTGAGAGATAAGTGACCTTTCGACAAATACCGCATTACTACTGGCGGACGCCGAGAAGGAAGCGCCGCTTAATACTACTGCCGCGATGCAGGCAGTAAGTTTGGTCGGAAAACGGTTGGCGGGGAACATGTACTACCTCCGTGTCAGAGTATCTAAGCTTATAACGTTATTGTTTTGAAAAAGTTGCCTGCATCAGTGGTGAGAGTTGCGAAAGCAGTTCATCATAAGGCTGTGTTATTTTGGCGCCGCTGAGTACGGTAGCTGCGTAGTGACGTCCGTTGATTACAGCATTAATACGAGTTTCGATGCAGTCGGCGCAGCGACTAGGGAATGAACGCATGCTTTTCGGTTCAGGAGTGTTCTCCAGTGTCCCCAGCGTCTGGTTCAGCTTTGCGAGTTGTTCAGTGGTCAGTCGGCCACTTTTATGCCCCAACTGACGGTCACTGGCGCGCCACTCACCATTGCTTTCGACAGTCAGTTGGCGGTGTAGTCCGGCAATACCGCCACTCTTCGATAGTTCGACTGTCCAGTTGAGACTGTTTCCCCGTGGTTCGGCACTATCCTGGGTTGTGCTGGCGACAGGCGTGCTACCGTTGCTGCCGCAGCCGACAGCGAGGGTAGCAAGCATAGTAAACAGTAATGTCAGGTACCGGTTTCTCATAGCATTTCCTTGCAGTGCCATTTTCAACAGAATTCTCACCTAAGAGGTGTTTCCAGACAGGTTCCCACGATACTGGCGAATAGCTATCAATGGCAAGCTTGTGAGTCATTCCTTAGTGTTTTACTGGGATTTGGCGTCGTATAGATGGGGATGTGTGGTGTGCAATCAGGACGATTGGGTTGCTATGCGTTTTTGAGAGTTTCAGCTGTAGATTCCTGCCAGGGATTTCTATGTGAGCAATGTGTAGACCATGCCGCCACAAATTGTGAGTAACACCACGGCACGTAGCAGTCCACCGCCGCGAGTGCCTTCAGCCTGTGTGTTGGGTGGTAGCGGTTTGTAGCCAGTGATCATTGTCGCCAACAGATTGTCACGCTTGGCCAGCTTGTGCCAGATAACCGCGGCAACGTGCAGACCCACTAGAATTAGCAGCGCATGAAACAGGTCTTCATGCAGGCTGGTCAGCAGGTCGCTGGTGTCCTTGGAGATTAAATAGGCCAGTGGGCCATCGAACATAATGTCGTCATTGGCGAAAAGTCCGAGTACTGCCTGGGCCAATACCAGCAGCAACAGGGTTATCACCATCCAGCCACCCAGCGGGTTGTGTCCTGCTTCAAAATGATTCTGACGTGAGAACAGCGATGGAATGTAGGCAAACACGCTGCGCGGTCCTTTTAGGAATTGCGTAAAGCGCGCATAACTACTGCCTGCAAATCCCCAGAGCAGACGGAATAGCACCAGCGCCAGTAGTACCAGGCCAAGTTTTGCGTGAAGTTCGATCTTGTCGTCCAGTACTTCTGCGGTGACGAACAACGAAACGAATAGTGCCAGTTGTGTCCAGTGGAACAGGCGCACGGGGATGTCCCAGATCAGGACACGGCTTCGGCTTGTATCGTTTTGCTGATTGTCCATCGCTTTGACTGTGTGTGGAGGAAAAAGACAGGACAGGCCGCACAATCATGCAACCTGTCCTGGAGGCTTACTTCTCTTTGTATTCCTTATGACAGGATTTACAGGTTTTGGCGACCTTGCCAAATTGAATCTTCATTGCCTCTTCGTCATCACTGCGGGTGGCTTTAGCCAGATCAGCGACTTTCATCTGGAAAACGTCTGCCTCGGCTTTGAAGTCATCGGCCTTTTCCCAAACGGCAGGTTTGGATTCGCTGCCCTTTTGTGAGTTCGGGATGAAAAATTCCCACGGCATCTTCGACAGCGCTTCCAGATTGGCTGCGCGCATGGTGAATTCACCTTTGTCGAAAGGAATCTTGCCTTTTGCCATTGCGCCCATGGGACCAAGGTTGTTGGCAATCAGGGTGAAAGCAGCTTTACGTGCCTTGATCGCGCTTTTGATCGGGTCACGGGCCATGGCCGTGCTGGCGCTACCGAGAGCGATAACAGCGGCGAGAGCGATAACACTTTTCCTCATTATTACAATCTCCATACAGGTTGGTGTTCCAGGTCGCGGGATGCTCTGGGGGGAGTATCCGCTACCAGGTCTGAATTTAGCCTGAAGAATTAAACCACTGCTCAAGTCGGGAAAAAAGGTGATGCAGTTGCATCTTTGCATTTCTTTGCGCGCACTATCTCGGAGGCAGGATGTGGTGTGTTGCGCTAAAGTAAGTGCCACTCCTGTCCGACTGCATACTGGACCACTGAGCCGGGTCGGCTGGTGGGGGAGCTCACGACCAGATGAAAGGGTGTTTCATGACAAATAATACAAATAAAACATCTTCTTATGATTTCTTGATTTGTCGCAATCAACTCAATGATTCCTATTGTGTTTTTCGGGTGACCCCTGAAGCGGAAGAGTTGTTCGCCCCGGTGGCACTGGGTGCGAGTGCGGTTTTTGATCATTCATATCGGATTGCCCAGGTGGGCGGGTATCTTCTGCAATGGAGTCCGATTTGCCAACAGGACAATCTACCCGGTTACCAATACAAGCTCATCGACTTCGACCCGAATTTAACAGACCCGTTGAATAGTCCGACTGTCCAGAGCGGTTTCTGGAAAAAAACCAAGTTTTGGGGAAAATATCGAGATCATTACAGTTTCAATCCAGATGAGGATCAAAATCTGGATCTCACTCCCATGAGCAGTTATGTGATGAATATGATCCCGGCAAAGGGGCGGGGAACATTTGAGCTCTGGAATTTCGATCCCCAGCCGAACTCTCCTGGTCATGCTGACCCTATTCCCTTCCCTTATACGGGCCAGGGTGGCTTTCCATTGATTAAGGAGGGGCACACGCTGATTCCTGTCGGTAACTATGTCCTGGATCGATTACCCGATCAGAAGCATTTCCGCTTGTGGAGCTTTGACCCGCAGATGCATCCGCCCCTTGCGTTACCTGCTATCCAGGAAGGTTGTTGGGATGATATTGATGAGCATCATCAACTTACGGCCATCGGTGATCATATTCTGGACTGGTGTCCCGGGGAGGGTAGTTATCGATTGTGGAAGTTCGATCCCGAGCACAAAGGGGTTCTGGTCGGTCCCATCCGGCAGGGCAAACTTCCAGATGCCATCGGCAGCGATGCAATGCTTACCGGTTATCAGCCACGAATCCCCGTTGATACGCAAAAGGCAGGAGCACCTGGCACCATCGATTTCATGCGTTCGAAGATCAAGCACGTAGTCTATTACATGGTCGAAAGTCGTTCCTTCGACAACGTCTGCGGCTGGTTATACGAAAACGGTGATGAAGGGTGTCACTATATCGGTAGCCAGGAACCGTTCGACGGAGCGAGCACGAAGAACTTCAATTATGAGGGTGATAAGAAGGTTCACGTTAGCAAGTTCCAGGAAGGGAAGTTGAGCAATGATTGGGATCTCAAGATCCTCGATCAGGATCCTTTTCACGATACAACCGATAATCTGCAGCAGATGTTCAGCGAGGCGCCCGGCTACTGGGGGCGTGTCAAACCGGATATGGGTGGCTTTATTCTCAACAACGCCAATCCTCAGGTGATGGAGACCTTCAGTCCGGAACAGTTACCGATTCTCAACGGGCTGGCAAAGCATTTCGGGATTTCCGACCGTTGGTTCTGTTCTATTCCTGGGGGTACCGACGTCAATCGCGCCTTCTCTGTTACGGGTTCCGCCTTTGACAAGCTGGGTACCTGGGAGGGCGGTAATGTCTATGAATACTGGCCGAAGTTTCCCCATCGCCAATCGATCTGGAAGGTGCTCTGGAGTCAGGGCATTACCGACTGGAGAATTTATTACTCGATTCTTTGGGAAAAATGTATTTTCACCGACCAGCTTTACCTGAAGGGACAGATCCCCTCCGTTGATGAAAATTCAGGCGAGTATCTGGCGGATATCGAGCAATTCAAGAAAGACGCCCAGAACGGTACTCTGCCAGCCTTCAGTTTCCTGGAGCCGGTCTGGATTGCTCCTTCTGGGGCCACCTCATACCATCCCGGCGCAGATATCGTTCCTGCCGAAAAGGCACTTAACGATATCTATGAGGCGATCAAGAACGGACCCGGTTGGGAAGAGACGCTGCTGGTGATTACCTTCGACAAGAACAACGGTATTTACGATCACGTTGTACCGCCCTATGCCAAAAAGCCCTGGCCTCATGATCTGAACAACGGCTTTGCCTATGACCTGATGGGTCCAAGGGTCCCGACGATTATGGTGTCGCCCTGGATCAAGCAACAAACAGTGTTCAGGGCAGAAGGTGATACGCCTTTCGATTCGACTTCTTTTGCCGCGACATTGCTCGACTGGTTTGGGATTCCGCGAAATCTGTGGGGACTTGGTGACCGCATGGCGGTGGCGCCTACTTTCGAAAGTGTTCTTCAGGCTTCCGGGCCGAGAAATGATGCGCCGACACTGACACCACCCTATGACAAATCGTTTCCCAGGACGAATTAATCCGGCTTGATTTGATGTAATTTCTTTTCAGCCTCTTTCAGTGCCTCCCATAGGATAGTTTCCTGGAAACAGAGGCTTCCACCGCCGCGCTTCTCCTGCGAGACCATGCGGTTAAGGTCGGCGACACAGACCCAGGGCGCTGAACTGGTTTCATTTTTCAGTGCCACCGCCCACTTGGCGTGGTCCTTGGTATAGGGCCACGCATAGGTTGACGAGGGTGAGATCGTAAAGCTCACATTGAGCAGGTCTTCGTCGAAGTCATGGGAACGGTTGTCCTGCATGGGTGTCACGGCACCTCTCCTCCAGGTTTCGACAACCAGATCGCACTTCAACTCAGGCGAAATCAGATCCAGCCAGAAGTCCTTGCCCCATTTTCGACTCTTTGCGATAAGCCGGAACTCCTTGCCACCTCTGGAGGTGAATCGAAATGTCGAGGGTTCTATCGATTCATTGATGCCCGTTCCATGAAATAAAAGTGACAACGCTTCACTCTCCTGCAATGAAGATGGGATACGCGAACTCTCTTTCAGAATTTGTGGGTTTTGCTGGTTCAACATCTGTTGGGCAATGTGATTGGCCGTTTGGTAGTCGGGCAGGGAAACGCAGATAAAAGTCTGACCGTATATCTCCTCATCTGCGGGTAGTGTCGACTCCCTGTTTGCGGGAAATCTCGGGGTGGAATGGAGCAAGAAAAGCGCGGAATCACTCGCCTTGTCGAACGCCAGAATTCCCTTGCAGTGGCCCTTTTCGGAACTGTTCTCCTCGTTGTCGACATGCTCATCGTTATAGACGATATAGCCCGCGCTCTCCGAGGCAGCAAATATTCCTGACAGAGTATGACACAGTGCCTGGTTATCCTGATCCAGTCCGACGGGTGATAGTGTCAGTGCCTTGGAATTTGGATCGAAATAGAAAAAGTCGAATCCTTTGTTATTTTTGTTTCCAGCACGATCCGGGGTTTTATAGATAAACCACCAGTCCACCGCCTTTCCCTGTTGATCTCTTGCTTCCATCATCAGATGCAATCTCCAGCTGAAATATTGATACTACAATGAATCGTTATACTGATTTCGAGTATGATTCCGGCATAATAATGTTTTGGCGCCATCGGCGAACCACGGCCTCGGGGGATGGGGGTGGCTGTGAATTCTGTTAGACGGTAGTTGAGAACGACATGTTTCGCTATTTTGGTTTCGGTTCCAATCTGAATATCACTTCACTGCGGGCCAAGGGGGTAGAGCCATTGGCGGCACGGCGCGCGATCCTGAAAGGATGGCGTCTGCGCTTCAATGTACAACATTTCTTCCGTCACGAAGGCGGAGTTGGCAATATCGAGCGTACCGACGGAATGGGGGATCGGGTGCTCGGTGTACTTTATGACTGCCCTGATGAATCCCTGCCCTCTCTTGATGCCATGGAGGCCTGCGGCCATGGCTATGAGCGTATCAGCGTTGAAGTGGAGGCGGACGGTGAGAGGGTGTCTGCGTTAACCTACATCGGTATGCCAGAATTCATCGACGATAGCTGTCGCCCCAGTCGACGCTACCTTAATATTGTGGTCGATGGGGCCTGCCAGGCCGGACTCGATCCCGAATATATACGGGAACTGGAAGCGCAACCTGTCCATCAGCCAGAGGACTATCCGCCGTTCACGCCGCCGCCGGGCGATTATCCCGTGTTCGATGCCGCCTCCCTGGCGCAGCATCCGCTGTATACAGGGCTTTACGGTGCGGTGTTCGACATGTCACAGGCGCGACCGCTGCACAAATACTTGAAGGGTTTCTTCGGCGGGCGCGATATGACCCTGTTCCATCTCAAGCGGCTGGACAGCAGCGATGGCAACGAATCTATGGACGATATCCAGCATGGACGCCTCAACGAGGCCCAACTAGGCTACCTCAATGGTTATCTGAATGAGTACGCCAGAGAATACCGCTACGTAGGGCGCTTCGAATACAACAACGAGGATTGAGGAGTACAGCAAATGGATCAATTTCCACCAGCATTACAGCACGGAAACATCAAAGAGGTCTTTCCTGACGTCTTTTTCGTCAGCGGCGCCATGGAGACCGTTTTGATGGACGTGGACTGGAAATTCAGCCGCAACATGACCATTGTGCGCGATGGTGAGCGTCTGATTATCATCAATAGCGTACGCCTGAGCGACGAGGGGTTGGCCGAACTCGACAAACTCGGCAAGGTCACCGACGTGGTCCGCCTCGGCTCTCTGCACGGGCGTGATGATCCGTTCTATGTTGATCGTTACAAGGCTAACTACTGGGCGATGCCCGGGATGGAGCACGAGAGTGGTCTGAAGGCGACCCATACCCTCACCCCGGAAGGTCCGTTACCGATCTCGGATGCTTCCCTGTTTGAATTCCATACCACCCAGATCCCCGAAGGGATTATTCTTCTTAACCGCGAGGGTGGCATCCTCATCGCCTGTGACGCACTGCAGAACTGGCTCGCACCAGACGAGTTTTTCTCTGAGCAATCGAAGGAACTGATGCAGAAAATGGGGTTCTTCACTCCCGCCAACCTCGGTCCGGTCTGGGTTCAGCGAGCCACCCCCGAAGGCGGCGATTTCGCCCGTCTCAAGGAGCTGTCGTTCAAACATGCCCTGTGTGGTCATGGCGATCCGCTCTGTGACAGCGCGCATCAGGACTATTGCGACACATTCAACCGCATGTTCGGCGTTTGACGCCCTGCTAGTTCGAGGGTTGTCTGTATGAGTACCTCCAGCGTCCAGCTGCCGGGTTACGCGATCGGCGACGTCCTCTGTCGGGACGGCGGCCGAGTGACCTATCGTGGTGTACGCCTCGAGGATCGCGCCAAGGTAGACGTGGTGACACTGGACGCGGAGTATCCCGAACGGCAGCAGGTGGCGGAGTTGAAACGTGAGGGCGCCATCGCCGGGAAGCTGAGTGATGTCGAAGGCGTACTGAATATTCACGACATGCTGCCTCATGGTAGCGGCAACCTGGCTTTGATCTGCGAACCCGTGGCGGGCTCGCTGAAAACACGTCTCGCAGAATCGTCAGGGCGCGGCCTGCCGCTGGTGGAGGTGTTAGACATCGTCTGGCGTCTGGCCCGTACCCTCGGTGTGCTCCATTCGCGGGACATCGTACACAAGGCACTTACTCCCGGTCGTGTGCTGCTGGATGCCGATGGCGATATTCGCCTGGCGGGATTCAGCATCGCCTCGGAGCTGGAGCAGGAGCGCCAGGGTTCCCAGATGTCGCGGCGTCTGGAAGGACCGTTGCCCTATATCTCCCCCGAGCAGACCGGGCGTATGAGCCGCGATCTGGATTACCGCTCCGATTACTATTCCCTCGGCGTACTGCTGTTCGAACTGCTCACTGGGCAGCGGCCGTTCCAGGCGGATAGCGTGCTGGAATGGGTTTACAGCCATATCAGCCGCCTGCCGCCATCACCCCATGAAATATCGGCTGAGGTGCCCGAGGCGCTATCGGAGATCGTTCTCAAGTTGCTGGCCAAGAGCCCTGAAGCCCGTTACCAGAGCGCCGAAGGATTAATGCACGATCTGGCGCATTGCGCCGATGGACTGGCAACCACCGGGGAGATCGAACCCTTCACCCTGGGGTCGCATGAGGTGGTACAGAAATTCCTCCTGCCGCAACACCTGTATGGACGCGAGCAGGAACTGGAACAGCTGTTCGATCTGTTCGAATCGGCAGCGCAGGAAAAAGTGGAGTTCTGCCTGGTGCACGGTTACTCGGGCGTGGGCAAATCGGCCCTGGTCAATGAGCTCGATCGGCCGTTGGTGCGTGAGCGCGGTTTTCTGGTTCAGGGCAAATTCGAACAGTTTCAGCATGGCGAGGCGTATCTGGCACTGGCCGCTGCCTTCCGCTGTTTGGTTCAGCAGGTACTGGCGGAACCGGAGGAGCGTTTGGCGGAATGGCGGCAGGTACTTAATGAGGCACTGGCACCTAACGCACGTCTGGTGGTTGAACTGGTGCCTGAGCTGGAACTGATCATCGGTGAGCAACCGACTGTGGCAGAGTTGCCACCCGCCGAGGCGCGCAACCGCCTGCATATCGTATTGATCAACTTCCTGCGGGTGTTCGCGGAGGAGGGGCATCCGGTCGTGCTGTTCCTGGACGACCTGCAGTGGAGTGATGTTCCCACTCTGGAACTGTTGCGTCGCCTGGTGACCTCCAGGGAGCTGAGCCACCTGTTGTTGATCGGCGCTTATCGCAGTAATGAGGTGGGGGCGGGGCATCCGCTACGTCTGTTGCTCGATGACCTGCAGGCGCAAAAAAATATTCGTCA
The DNA here is from genome assembly GCA_050299175.1 of Thiohalomonadaceae bacterium. GTDB lineage: Bacteria > Pseudomonadota > Gammaproteobacteria > Thiohalomonadales > Thiohalomonadaceae > JAPHTQ01. The sequence continues at coordinate 64,025 of JBNKVM010000020.1, read as the reverse complement.
GCTTCCCATCGGTCCGCTGGATCGGGACTCAGTCGCACACATGGTGGCCGATACTCTGTGCCGCGAGCCGAAGGAGGTTCGCCCCCTGAGCGACATGCTCTACGACAAGGCCCAGGGCAATCCCTTCTTTACCAACGAACTGCTGCGGCAACTTCACAAAGAGGGAGCTATCTCCCCGGACCCGGAAAGCGGGCGCTGGAACTGGGATCTTGATGCGGCGCGTTGGTCGGCGGTGAGCAGCGACGTGGTCGAATTCATGGTGGACAACCTGCGGCGGTTGCCAACCGCGACCCAGCAGGTGTTGCAGTTGGCGGCCTGTATCGGCGGTACCTTCGATCTGCATACACTTTCCGTGATCTATGAACATCCCGTTGCCGAGACTGCCGCGGCATTGTTGCCCGCGTTGAAACAGCACACCGTGCTTCCACTGCACAGCGATTATCGACTGGTAGGCGAAGGCAGCGAACCGTCGGAATTCAATCCGAGTTATCGTTTCCAGCACGACCGTGTGCAACAGGCCGCTTATGCCCTGATCGATTCACAACGGTTGCGTGAGGTGCACCTTTCTATCGGTCGCCTGATGCTGCAGCACGTCGGCGATGTTGTGCCGGATGATCGTCTTATCGATATCGTCGGCCATCTTAATGAGGGCCGTGTTCTAATCGAGTCCAGCGACGAAAAAATGCTCCTCGCCGAACTGAATCTGCGGGCCGGGGTGCGGGCCAAACAGGCGGCGGCCTATGAGGCGGCCCTGACCTATCTGCGGATAGCCGCCGAGTTGCTGGCCGACGATCCCTGGCAGGAGACCCCCACACTGATGCAGGCACTGGCGGCGGAAACCCAGCAGTGCGCCTATCTCACCGGGCGTACCGAAGAGGCGGAAAGCTGGATCGAAGTCATGCTGGAGCATGCACAGTTCGATCTGGAACGTAGCGATATCCTCGCTACCCGCACTCGGCAGTACGCTACCCTAGGGCGCATGGAGGACTCCATTTTTTCCGCCATTCAGGGGTTGGCCATACTGGGCGTGGAATTTACCGATCAGCCCACGGTGGAGGATATTGCCGAGGAGCGTTGGCTGGTCGAGCAGAATCTTGGCAAGCGCTGTATCGCCGATCTAGTGGATGCACCGCACGTCGATGACCCTGCCACCCTTACTGCGATGCGGCTGCTGATGGAGATCTTCGCTGCCGCTTTCCTCTCTGGTAGCGGCAACCTGTTCCCCTATCTGGTCCTGAAGGGCGTTAATCTTTCCCTCCGTCACGGTAACTGCCCCGAGTCGGCCTTCGTTTACGCCGCCTACGGCATGTTGCTGTGCGGAGAACTGGATGAACCTGCCATTGGCTACCAGTACGCTAAGGTTGGGTTGGCGATCAACGAGCGTTTCGATGATGTCGCCCTGCGTGCACGGGTGATCTATGTCTACGCCATGTTCGTGCACCACTGGAGTAACCACTGGGCAAGTCTGACACCGTGGTTCCGCAAGGGTATCGAAGCGGGTTACCAGTCGGGCGATCTACTTTATCTTGCCTATAGTGCCCAGGACTGCGTGATCTGGGACCCGACTCTGGATCTGGAAACAGCTCATCGGCAACACGCCGAGAATCTGGAGATTGTCCGCGAATGCGCCTATCAGGACTCCCTCGATTCGGGCACCCTGTTTCTGCAACTGCAACGCAATTTACTTGGATTGACCCATTCACCGTGTAGCCTGAGCGACGACAGTTTCGATGAGGAACAGTGTCTTGAAGGTATGCGTCAACGTCAGTTCATGACCGGGATCGCCAACTACCATATCTACAGCGCAGAGATATGTCTGCTCTATGGCAACTACGATCAGGCGCTCGAACATGTGCGCGAGCAGGACAAGCTGATCAAGTCGGCAATGTCGCTGCCGCAACTGGTGCGCTTCTACATCGTCGCCTTCCTCACCCTGGCGACCCACTATCCTGCAATGGATGCAAAGGAACAGGCCACGACGCGTAAGCGACTGGAGCGCGACCTTGCGCGCATGACGCGCTGGGCCGACAACTGCGAAGAGAATTTCCGTCATCTCCAGTACCTGATGGAAGCGGAGCTGGAACGACTCGATGGCGCTCGTGAAGTTGCACTGACGCGTTACGACGCTGCTATCGATGCGGCACGGAAAAGTGGTTTTCTTCATGATGAGGCTACTGCCTGCGAGCGTGCCGCCAGACACCTGATAACCCTCGGCCGTCGACGTGCGGCCGAGGGTTATCTGCGCGGTGCTTATCATCTCTATAACCGCTGGGGTGCGCGGCGCAAAGTGACACTCATGGAACAGGAGTTTCCTGTCCTGCGCGAATTGTCGACGGGCGGAAAATTGTCGGCGGCAACACGTGAAGTGGGTGATCTGGATCTGGCTTCGATCATGAAGGCGTCACGGGAAATTTCAGGTGAAATGGTTCTGGATCGTTTGCTCGGAACCATGATGGATATTTTGCTGGAAAATGCGGGCGGTCAGTGGGGCTGCCTGGTGGTTCGGCGTGAAGGACAGCTGGTGGCGGAGGTCACCCGATTACCTGTGGATGGGCTCTCGACGGACGGTATGGCGTCTCATTCGCTGGTGACAGATCGCGATGGAGGGCAGGTACCATTGCCTGTAACCCTTATCAGCCAGGTTCTGCACAGTGGTGAAGCCGTAGTACTCGATGATGCCGCCCACAATGGGCAGTTTGTACAGGACCCGTACGTGCTCAAATTCAAACCAGCGTCGGTGCTTTGTGTACCGCTGCAGCGTGAGCGATTCGAAGGCGCTCTCTACATGGAAAACAACCTGACCAGTGGCGTTTTTACCAGAGAGCGGGTGGAGATCATACGGTTACTGGCGGCCCAGGCATCGGTCGCGATAGAGAACGCCCGTCTTTATGAACAGGTGCAGGATTACTCCAGAACCCTGGAAGAGAAGGTAGCCGAGCGGACCGCCCGCCTTGAACAGGTCAATCAGGAACTACAGGGGCTGGCCGATCGTGATGCCCTGACGGGTGTCGCCAATCGTCGTCGTGGCGCTTCTTATCTGGAACAGACCTGGACACGTCTGCGACGTGAAAAACAACCGCTCTCGGTCATTATGCTCGACGTCGATCACTTCAAGGCATACAACGACAATTACGGTCACCAGGCTGGTGACGATTGTCTGGTCGCAGTGGCCGAAGCGGTAAGCGAACAGTTACTACGGCCCGCAGACCTGATCTCCCGTTACGGTGGGGAAGAGTTCATGCTCATCCTGCCTGATACGGATCGTGAAGGTGTCGCCCAGGTGGGAGAGAAGGTTCGCCAGGCGGTGGAGTTGCTGGGGATCGAACATGCGCACTCCTCGGTGAGCAGTGTGGTTACCGTGAGCGCGGGTACTGCCACTATGGTACCGAGTGCGAAGGGAAGTACGGAACACCTGCTGCGTGAAGCGGATATTGCCCTCTATCGTGCCAAACGGATGGGACGTAATCAGGTGCATGTGGCACCAGAAATTCCTGCCGGACAGTAGCTTTTTAATCAGATGCAACAAATGACACTTTTGGTCAATCTATAATCGGACTGAAAACCTCAGGAGGAGTCGATGAGCAATTCAACATGGAACACCCAGCCTGCGGGCAATGAATGGAACGCAGCAGATAACTGGAGCCCCGTGGGGACACCAACCGACACAGCCACTTTCGCTGAGTCATCCCAGACAGCTATTACTTTTTCGACAACAGGCCAAGCCACGGTAGAGCAGATCGAGTTTGCTGATAACGCATCGGCCTACACGTTCACCTTCGGCACATCAAGCAACCCTGCATTAACGATTACGGGTCATGGTGTTACCAATTGTTCGGCAAACCAGCAGAGCTTCGTTGTCGCCTCGACCAGTAGCGGTCCCAAAGATCCGCAACTCAAGTTCACCAACTCCGCCACCGCAGGCGGAGATGACATGTTCTATTGTGCCGGTCCTGAAACAGAACAGGGTTACGGCGGCGGCGTCATCAGTTTCTGTGACACTTCGAGCGCAGGGTCCGCCGCGTTCAAGGCCTGGACCGGCGCGGGTATTCCACCGAAACACGGCAGTACCGTGGGCGGCGAGATCAGCTTCAGTGACTCCTCAACGGCAGATAATGCCCGCTTTACTATCTACGGTACTTTGGGTACCGATGGCGACACCTTCGGCAACGTGGTCTTTCACGACAACGCAACCGCGGCCAATGGCGCCTTCATGAATGTTGGTGGCACCGTTTCCGGTGGCGATGGCGGCAACACCCAATTCTACGGTAGCTCGACTGCGGCCTACGGTGTTTACAATAACTATGGAGGTACTCACAGCAAGGCAAACGGTGGCGATGTTGCTTTTGATGCTACCGCCACGGGGGGGCAGGGACGATTCTTCAACCATGCTGCGCCGGCTGCAAATGCCTATGGTGGTGTTACCAGTTTCAACAACAATCCACCGTCGATGGCTGCAACCGAAGGCGCCTCGGCAGGTAACGGCGCTTATTTCAATTATGGTGCGCGGGAAGGTGAGCAGGGTGGCGGCGGTCATCTCGAATTCAGCGCAAAGTACGGTTCACCGACAGGTGCCAACGCCACTATCGACAACTATGGTAGCGCCATCGAAGGCAAGTCGAGCGCAGGCCATACCATCTTTTCGATTAGCCAGCCGACCGACTACTTCCCGACTGCGGGCAACGCCACCATCTATAACCATCCCGGTATAGGTGAAGGGAACGCAGCCGGTTTCACTGAGTTCTCGGTCTACGTCAGCAAGAGCGGTAGTGGTAGCAGCAGCGCAGGAAGTAATGTTCCCACCGCAGGCGACGCAACACTTTTCAACCTCGGCGGTTACACGTCGAATGCGACCGGCGGCTATACCGTTTTCTCCGGTAACTCGACCGCGGGCAACGCTACGCTGATCGCCTATGGTGGCACCCACGATGGCTACGGTGGCAAGATTTCATTCTACGACGAGGCCTCAGGCGGAACGGCAACGGTTCAGCTCTTCGGCAACGGCGAACTCGATATCAGCGACCACACTAACGGTGTCACCATCGGCGCGCTCGAATTGAGCGGCGGTATCATTTCAATTCAGCTTGGTTCCAGTCCGACCGCACTTACCGTATCCGGTAAACTGACACTTAACTCAAATCAGGCAACCTTCTCATTATGGAAAAAAGATGGTGGTGGATTTGCCTTTAATACGCCCTATACGATTCTTACCAACGCCAATCTCGACAACTGCACAGCGGAGCAGTTCTATGCAAACAGTATTGATGGCGTAGAGCCGAGTTTCGCTATTGTCGGTAACGATCTTCAGGTTACCTATGTGCAGAAATAAGCAGTAGAACGTATACGGAAGGAATAAGGGGGAGAACATGTTGAGACAGATCACCCAGAGTCCATATCTGAATCTTCTCAGTGGCACAATTCTATTGTTTGCCGCGTTGTATGAAATAGTGGTATCCGTGGATGAGGCAGCATTTGGTGTCCGTCACGGAATACTGATCTTCAGTATCATCCAGATCGTCAAAACGATCCCTGAAATCATGCATGGCCTGACGGAAATCCAGGATGCGGATGACGTCATGGGAGAAAAGATCGGTCGTCTGGTGAATCAGGATGCCAATTGATGTGCTGAATAACTAAGCAGCTGTCAGCGGAGCGCAAAGGTATTAACTACACTATGCTCGTTCATACCTATTCCTCATGCACGGACTATCTGACAAGGAGAGCACAAAATGCATTTACTTTGTGGTACCTGTAAGGACGTTGTTGAAAAAGCGCTTGGTGTCATGCCTGGCGATCTGAGTTGTACAACTGCTGCGGCAGGTATTGTCGCCGCCATTGAAATTGCAGGTGGTGGTCCTGAAGACCCCGTGGCCGATGCTTTGTCTGCTGTGGCTGTAGCCGTGATTGAAGACTTATGCAACAAATATGGCTGGCCATGGATACATTCGCATCGCAAGGAAGTGGCGGAGGCAATGTGTAAAGAAGCCGATCTTTGTTAGCTCGCGAATTAACAGCCAATCGCGTAGTAATAAAGGCCCCGGTTGGGGCCTTAACTTTCTCTTCATGCTAATGGTTTTGACTGGTGCAGAAATGCCGGAATAATTGAATAAAGGACTTTAATTCTCCCTCTGTGGGCTATACCTATTGCCAGGTAAAGCCTTCATCATAATCAAAAAAGGAGTTTTCCATGCCCACTGATATCTCGCCCCTGTTTGATTCCGTTCGGCTAGGTGAACTCACCCTGCCTAATCGCTTTGTGATGGCACCATTAACCCGTTGCCGGGCCATCAACCATCTTCCCAATGAACTGATGGCTGAATACTACGAACAGCGTGCCAGCGCTGGTTTGGTAATTACGGAATGTACCATGGTCACACCCGGGACATCTTCATTCGGCAATGACCCTGGCATTTACTCATTGGAACAGATCGAAGGCTGGCAGAAAACCACTTCCGCCGTACACAAAGCCGATGGGCGGATATTTCTGCAAATCTGGCATGCGGGCCGGGCGGCCCATCCACTACTCAATAACGGCAAGGAATGTGTAGCGCCGAGCGCCCTTGCGATTGATGGGGAAGCTCACACGCCAGAGGGGATGAAGCCGTACACCGTCCCAAGAGAACTGGGCAAGGCCGAAATTGCTGACATTGTGCAGGATTTTCGTAAGGCGGCCGCCAATGCCATCAGCGCGGGATTTGATGGTGTTGAAGTGCATGGAGCCAATGGCTATCTGATCGACCAGTTCCTGCGTGATGGCTCTAACCAGCGCACCGATGAGTATGGCGGCTCACTGGAAAACCGTGCCCGCTTCCTGACGGAAGTGCTTGAAGCTGTAACCGACGAGATCGGTGGCCACCGCGTGGGTTTACGGTTATCTCCGTTGAATAGTTTTAACAGCATGCGTGATAGTGATCCGGAAACCTGGATACGTTTTTTAGCGAAGTATCTGAATAAATTTGTTTTGGCCTATCTGCATTTGATGCGGGCGGATTTCTTTGGTGTGCAGCAGGCGGATGTTGTTACTATTGCCCGTGAAAATTACAACGGGCACCTAATGGTGAACATGGGCTATACCGTTGAAGAAGCCGCTCAGATGGTGAGTAACAAGGTTGCCGATTCTGTGGCTTTCGGCACCGCATTTCTGGCCAATCCGGATTTGCCTGCTCGCGTCAAAGCTGGCGTGGAACTTAACGCTCCTGATCAGGATACTTTCTATACTGCGGATGCCAAAGGGTATACCGATTACCCTTTTATGTCTTAAGTAGTTGAAATGGGAAGGCATCATTTTAGGCCGGTTCCTTTATCGTGTTTTTGTTCGGATATGGGGCATGCTATGCGGGCATAGCCAGTGAATAATTATGTGATACCTTGTATTGCATGAGAGGTTGGCATCTTTACTTTCCTCGCTACCCAAACAGGCTATGCTTGCTGTGAGTGACTCGAAGCTTTCTGTTCCGTGTCTCTATCTAAAGTCTGGCAGGTAACGCGTATGAATTGCATCAACTATGTTTGCCATAGAGATTGAATCTCAAGGAGGAAAATCATGAAAAAGATATTCGGTATGTGCGGTTTGGTTGTGGTTTTTCTGTTATCCAGTGGCGGTGCGTGGGCCGATTCCATGAACGGCAAAGGCGAGAAACGTATGGAGCAGGAACGGGAAATGGAGCAAAAACCGGGCAATAAATACGGAAAATCGGAAGAACACCGTCAGGATGGAAAGGAAAAGAAAAAGAAGGATAAAGACAAAGACAAGAAAAAATCCAAGGATAGAGACCGTGATAAAGATCAAAAGCGCATGGGTGATACAGAAAAAAATAAAGACGGCAGAGAGCGTGAACGAAAGGAAAAGGAACAACGCGAACAGAATAACGATGATTGAAAGGCTGGCATCTTTGATGCTGTGCTTCAGTAATTTCATGATAAAGGCTCCAGTCGGAGCCTTTCATCCGTTTGCTAATCAGGCTTCCCCAACTCTTCTTTCGCCCGCTTTGCCTGCTGGTGGTGTGGTGATGGATTCAATTTAAGTCCAGCAATCCTTTTGCCTTGTCGCGGCATGCTGATAGCAAGCGATCGGCCGTGCGCTTGTCATTTAGCACGCGTGCCACGGCTACACCGCCGATCATCATTGCCGTGGTTGCCATAACCTGATCTGATGTACCGGAGTCCAACTGCTGCTTGAGTAGTCGGTTAAGGTTCCTGTAGATGCGGGTGTAAGTGTTGCGTACGGCTGGATCGCTACGACTGACATCTGTTACCAGAAAGGACAGCGGGCAGGGAAACTCTCTGTCTTCCAGGTGTTCACGGCTCAAATAGCTGTCTATGGCCTGGGATAGCCACTGTTCGTCATTTTCCATATGACTAAAAGGATTGTTTTGTGCCGCATAGATGATTGATTCGGCATAGACTTCTGATTTGTTGTTGAAGTGGGCATAGAACGCACCACGGGTCAGACCCGCATCCTGCATCAGAATATCGATCGAGACTGCTTCGTAGCCGAAGCGGGGAAAAAGTTTTGCTGCACTTCCGAGAATTCGCTCGCGGCTTCGTTCTTTGTGTTCTCTGGTGTATGGCATCTGGCACCTGTAGCGTTATATATGTTCTTGAACATATATAACGCAGCGCTACCATCCAGGCAAGTCATGACCGGAGAGCCCAATGGAACAGAAGTTAATTCTCTATCCTATGTTTATCCTAATTGCCTGGACTTATGTGGTGGGGATGGTGCAGTTCAGCCGCGCTATCCGTGCCGTGGGTGATGGGCTTAATCCTGCCTACTTCCGTCTCAAACGGGGGTTTGAACCTCCGAGTTACCTGCTTTCGGCAAGTCAGCACTTCAGTAATCTGTTTGAGATGCCGGTACTTTTTTATGCAGCAATACTGACGATCTATACAGCCGGGATAACCCATGTGGCGTTACTTGTACTGGCCTGGGTTTATGTCGCTACCCGATTACTGCATAGCTATCACCATCTCTCAAACAGGAATTTGTTGAAACGGCGTAATGCATTTCTTGTCAGCTATTTTGTACTGCTTGTCTTGTGGGTGGGGATTATGTATCTGATAATTTTCTGAAATGCCACTATTGTGCGGTGGTAAGCGAGAAGTACCAATAAATGCCCCGGCCGGGGCATTTATGTTTATCCCAGTTTACGCAACTCTTCCTTCGCCCGCTCTTCCTGTTGTAGTGGCCACATTTTTGCGTAGTGTCCATTCTGTGTCAGCAGTTGCTGGTGGCTACCGCGTTCGATGATGCGTCCCTGGTCCATCACCAGAATCTGATCGGCATCTATCACGGTGGAGAGGCGGTGAGCAATTACCAGAGTGGTGTGATCGCTGGCCAGTTCCTTTAATGCCTCGAGGATGGTCTTCTCCGATTGTGAGTCGAGCGATGAGGTTGCCTCATCGAATACCAGGATCTTTGGGTTTTTGAGGATCGCCCGAGCGATGGCGATACGCTGTTTTTCCCCACCAGAGAGTTTCAGACCGCGTTCACCGACCACGGTTTGATAACCGTCAGGTAGTGAGTCGATAAAGCTATGGATGTTGGCCAGTTGTGCGGCGCGTACGATATCTTCATGACTGGAGCCACAACGGCCATAGGCAATGTTGTATTCGATGGTGTCGTTGAACAGTACGGTGTCTTGCGGGACGATGCCTATAGCCGAACGCAGGCTTTCCTGTGTGACGTCGCGTACATCCTGATCGTTAATCAGTACCCGTCCGTCGCTGGTGTCGTAGAAGCGGAACAGTAGCCGGGAAAGGGTTGATTTGCCCGCACCGCTGTGGCCGACCACTGCGACTTTGTGTCCCGCAGGAATCTCGAAATCGACGTCGTTGAGGATCGGTCGCTCAGGTTGGTAATGGAATTTCACGTGTTCGAAACGCACGGAGCCGTCACCGACCTGTAGTGGTTTGGCATCGGGTTTGTCGATGATCTCGGCTTCGGCCTGCAGTAATTGAAACATGCGATCCATGTCGGAGAGGGCATGTTTCACCTGGCTGTAGACCACACCGAGGAAATTGAGCGGGATGAACACCTGCAACATAAAGGCGTTGACCAGTACCAGGTCACCGAGACTCATCTGACCGGTGGCGACCTGATTGGCGGCGAGGATCATGATGATGGTGACACCGACGGCGATGATCGCTCCCTGGGCGATGTTCAGGCCCGACATGGAGGTCTGGCTCATCACCGCCGCGTCCTGCCACTCGGTCAGGGTCTTGTCATAACGTCGCTGCTCGAAGCCTTCATTGTTGAAATACTTCACCGTCTCGTAGTTGATCAGTGAGTCGATAGCCTGGGAGTTGGCCTCAGAGTCCTTGGCGTTCATGCGATGGCGAAACTTCATTCGCCAGTTGGTGATCAGGAAGGTAATGGTGACGTAAATCGTTACAGTACCGACGGTGATCAGGGCGAACCAGTAGCTGTACTTACTCAGCAATATCCCGGCGACCAGCCCCAGTTCGATAAAGGTGGGCAGGATAGAGAAGACCATATAGTTGAGCAGCGAGGCGGCGCTGCGGGTGCCGCGTTCCATGTCCCGTGAGAGGGCACCGGTCTTGCGTTCCAGGTGGTAACGCAGCGAGAGTTTATGCAGGTGGTCGAGGGATTTCAGCGACAGTTCGCGCATGGTGCCGTGTCGCACCCGGGCGAAGACAACGTCACGCAGTTCATTAAAGGCGGAGCCAGCCAGGCGTAGTACACCGTAGGCCAGTAGCAGGACTATGGGTAGTGTGGCGGTGTGCCCGTTGGTAGTGTCCAGGGCATCGACGATCTCTTTCAGTGCCAGCGGCACGCCAACCAGAGCCAGCTTGGAGGCGACCAGAAAGGCCAGCGCCAGTCCTGCCCGACCGCGATAGTTCCACAGATAGGGGAGCAGTGAGCGGATAGTCTGCCAGTCGTTACGGTTGTCCAGCGGTTCTTCGGTTCGTTTGATTCGCATTATGGTTCTGCAGTCAGGTTTGCCCGTTTTTCGTATTATCCGCCATTCTTGTCGGATGAATACACTTCAAGGTTAAGTTGCGCTTATACTTCGCTTATTCAACTGTTGTCTGGTTGCAATGCAAGACGGAGGCTCCCCCCATGGCAATGCCGACCCCCGAAGAACTGAAGACTGCGCTGGCTGAGGCCGGGCGTATGCGCGAACAAAGCGAAGATCCCTATTACGTCGCCAAGGCTTTACTCAATCTTAACTACCAGAATGAGCAACTCAAGGAAGTGTTGAAGATGGCGGACAAGTTCCTGCGCACGGGCATGAACGTGGTCGACCATCAAAAACTGAAGAAGTCGATTGAAAGTGCGAAAAAGGCCATTGAGCGGACTGGTGCCATCGAGGGTGGGCAGTATTTATTGTGAGTTTGGTCAGTCATTGGTCAAGGTAGTAGAATAGTCGTCTTGATGTGGGGGCTTATGCCCCCACTAATCATTCAATGTTTCTTTCTGCGAGGTTCAGATGCCTTTCTACGAATACCAATGCAAGGCCTGTGGCCACCGTCTCGAGGCGATGCAGAAGATGAGCGATCCTCTGCTCACCGATTGTCCAGAATGCGGCAAGCCTGAATTGAAGAAACTGATCTCTACCGGCAGTTTCACCCACAAGGCCGCCAGTATCGATAATGCCCCGGCCTGTGCGAGTGGCGCATGCGGTGGCGGCTGCATGACAGGCCGTTGAACCGCCTCAGGCAGCGCGATCCCGCGTTAAAATCCGTCTCAAAATGCTCATTTACTTGCGTGTAAACTGCGCTTTTTCACCGGATTTCGCCTTGTCTCGCGCAAGCCTGAGACGCTTGACCGACCTGTCATTGGAGAAAACAGTGAGCTTTATTGGAGGTAATGAATGATCTCGGCACTGCGTCGTTACCTGATGGCCGGATTGCTGGTCTGGATCCCGCTCGGTGTCACCATCATCGTGGTCAAGATGCTGATCGGCCTGCTCGATCGCAGCATGTTGCTGGTGCCGCAGCAGTATCGTCCTGAGCAACTGTTCGGCGTTTCGATCCCGGGACTCGGGGTGATCGTGGCGGTGGTGGTGGTGCTGTTCACTGGTGTTGTCGTTGCCAACCTGTTTGGCCGCAAGCTGGTCGCCCTGTGGGAGTCTCTGCTGTCACGTATTCCGTTGGTCAGCTCGGTCTACTCGGCGGTGAAGCAGATCGCTGAGACCATGTTTTCCTCCTCCGGCCAGTCGTTCCGCAAGGTGCTGCTGGTGGAGTATCCGCGCAAGGGCATGTGGACCCTGGCCTTCCAGACCGGTACCGAGGCCGGCGAGGCACAGTGCAAAACCGGGCGCGAGGTGATCAATATCTACGTTCCTACCACCCCAAACCCCACCTCCGGCTTCTTCATCATGGTGCCGAAGGAGGATGTCGTTGAGCTGGAGATGAGCGTCGACGAGGGGTTGCGGATGATTATCTCCATGGGCTCAGTGGTACCCAATCCGGCTGAGGGCGGTTGCCCGAAATCCCCAGCATCCGAAGCCGAATAAGCCCTCGGCAGTTGCGCGGAACCCCGTCGATCCGTAACATTCCCGCTTTTCCCCTACAGCGACAGGACAGAACACCATGCGCAGCTTCTACTGCGGCCAGTTGAACGAATCCCACATCGATCAGGAGATCGAGCTTGCCGGTTGGGTCCATCGCCGCCGTGACCACGGTGGAGTTATCTTTATTGATCTGCGTGACCGCGAAGGTATTGCCCAGGTCGTCTTCGACCCGGATCTGCCGGAAGTCTTTGCCATTGCCGAGAGCGTGCGCAACGAATTCGTGCTGCATATAAAAGGAAAGGTGCGCCGTCGCCCCGAGGGAACCGAGAACAACGACCTGCCCACCGGCCAGGTTGAGGTGCTGGGTAAGGAACTGACCATTCTCAACCGTTCCGAAACACCGCCGTTCATGCTCGACATCGACGATGACGAGGTGGGTGAGGAGCATCGCCTGAAATACCGCTATGTCGATCTGCGTCGTCCGCCCATGTACCAGCGGATGAAGTTCCGCTCCGAGATGACCCGCGCCCTGCGTGCCTACCTCGACGAGCGTGGTTTCCTCGATATCGAAACCCCGATGCTGACCAAGGCAACCCCTGAGGGTGCCCGCGACTATCTGGTGCCGAGCCGTACCCATCAGGGCAGTTTCTTCGCTCTGCCGCAGTCGCCGCAGATCTTTAAGCAGTTGCTGATGGTCTCTGGCATGGACCGCTACTATCAGATCGTGCGCTGTTTCCGCGACGAAGACCTGCGTGCAGACCGTCAGCCCGAATTCACCCAGCTCGATATCGAGACCTCGTTTATGAACGAGGAGGAGATCATGACCCTGACCGAGGGGATGATCCGCGAGATGTTCGCCAAGGTGCTGGAAGAGCAACTGCCCGACCCGTTCCCGCGTATGAGCTACGCCGAGGCGATGCAGCGTTACGGTTCCGACAAGCCTGACCTGCGTATTCCGCTAGAGCTGATCGAAGTGGCCGACCTGATGAAGGATGTGGAGTTCAAGGTCTTCTCCGGTCCGGCTAATGATCCGGCCAGCCGGGTTACTGCGCTGCGCGTGCCCAAGGGCGGTTCGATTTCACGTAAGGAGATCGACGACTACACCAAGTTCGTCGGCATCTATGGCGCCAAGGGTCTGGCTTACATCAAGGTTAACGAACTGGCCAAGGGTGTCGAGGGTCTGCAGTCGCCGATCCTCAAGTTCCTGCCCGACGAAGTGGCGCTGAATATCATGCAACGCGTGGGCGCGGAAGATGGCGATCTGGTTTTCTTCGGTGCCGACAAGGCCAAGGTGGTCAACGAGGCGCTGGGCGCCCTGCGGGTCAAGCTGGGCCACGACCTCAATCTGCTGACTCACGGCTGGGCACCGCTGTGGGTGGTCGACTTCCCGATGTTCGAGTGGGAAGAGAAGGATGGGCGTTACTACTCCCTGCACCATCCGTTCACCTCACCCGCCGAAGCCGATATCGACAAGCTCGAATCCGAACCGGGCAACTGTCTCTCCCGTGCCTACGACATGGTACTTAACGGCACCGAGATCGGTGGCGGCTCCATGCGTATCTATCGCGAAGAGGTGCAGGAGAAGGTCTTCCGTGCGCTGGGTATCTCCGATGAAGAGGCCCGCGAGAAGTTCGGCTTCCTGCTCGATGCACTCAAGTACGGTTGTCCGCCCCACGGCGGTCTCGCCTTCGGTCTCGACCGACTGGTTATGCTGATGACCGGCGCCAAATCGATCCGCGACGTAATGGCCTTCCCCAAGACCCAGACCGCGGCCTGTCTGCTGACCGATGCACCGTCGCAGGTTGCTCCGGCGCAACTGGTTGAGCTTGGAATTCGTGTAGCCAAGCCGCAGAAAGAAGAGAAAGCTGGCTGAGTCAGCCCGGATTGACCATGAGCAGTGAAAAGCCGATCGAAGATTATCTATCGCTGAGCGACGCCGAAGCCGAGGCGCGGCTTACCGCGGCACGGGAAAAACTGGGTGAACGGGTGGTGATCCTCGGTCACCACTACCAGCGCGAAGAGGTGTTCCGTCACGCCGATTTTTCCGGCGATTCGCTGAAGCTGTCGCGCCAGGCCGCCGAATCGAAGGCCGAGTACATCGTCTTCTGCGGTGTGCACTTCATGGCCGAAGTGGCCGACATCCTTTCGCGCGACGACCAGATCTCGATCCTGCCCGATCTGGCTGCCGGCTGCTCCATGGCCGACATGGCCAACCTCGCCGCGGTCGAGCGTGCCTGGCGCGAACTGGCCAAGGTGCTGGAGCCGGACGAGAGCGTCACCCCTGTCACCTACATCAACTCCGCCGCTGACCTGAAGGCCTTCTGCGGCCGCCACGGCGGTATCGTCTGCACCTCATCCAATGCACGTAAAGTGTTGGAGTGGTCCTTCAGCCAGCGGGAGAAGGTACTCTTCTTCCCCGACCAGCACCTGGGCCGTAACACTGGCTATGCCATGGGCATTCCGCTGGAAGAGATGGTGGTGTGGGACTTCGACCAGCCACTCGGCGGCCTGACCCCGGAGCAGATCAAGAAGGCGAAGATGATCCTGTGGAAGGGCTACTGCTCGGTGCACCAGATGTTCCAGCCGGAGCAGATCGACGCCTTCAAGGCCAAGTATCCGGAGGCGAAGATTATTTCCCACCCGGAGTCGCCCTTCGAGGTGTGCCAGAAGTCCGACTACGTCGGCTCCACCGAATACATCATCAACACCATCCGCGAGGCCGAACCCAGTAGCCGCTGGCTGGTCGGCACCGAACTGAACCTGGTCAATCGTCTGGCCGAGCAGTTCAAGGGCGAGGACAAGCACGTCCACTTCATGTCGCCCACCGTCTGCATGTGTTCCACCATGTTCCGTATCGATCCGCAGCATCTTGCCTGGGTGCTGGAGAATCTGCTCGAAGGGCATGTGGTGAATCAGATCAAGGTTGCGCCGGATGAGAAGGAGCAGGCCAAACTATCCCTGGAACGGATGTTGGAGGTTTCGCCGTAAATTGCGGCGCATTCCAACAAGAGAAAAGGGAGTGGCAATGCCACTCCTTTTTTGTTTGCGACGGATGCCCTACATCCCGAGGCTGCCCAGGTGTAAGTTGCTGATGTTGCTGACGGTGCCCGGGTAGTGCCGATCGAGGTAAGCCTTGATCTTCTCCGCATTCTGCCGTGGTACATCGACCTGCAGCACAATGTCACCCCGATGCAGACCGGTGTGGAAACGGTTTAGCTGCGCGTTGGGAATGCGGTTGCCGAACAGGTAACCGGAGAGCTGGGTAAGCAGTACTATCAATCCCAGCAACACCGCCCAGTACCATGAAGCTACCAATAGCGACAGAATCAGTCCGGTCAGGGCAAAGACGAAGACCGCGATACTGAGGTACCAAATCCATTTTGCCTTTACGATAGCTTGATGGGTATGTCGATGCAGGGTGGCGCCGGGGAGTTCGTGCAGGTCATTGATATCACCGACATAGGCGTGGAGTTGGGTGTCATTCAGGCCAAACTCTTGCTCGAGGTCGTTGATCGCCCGGCGCACGCCGCGCTCATCGCAAAAGACGAAATAGAGGCTGCGGTAAAACATGGTGCACCTCCGTGAGGTTGAGGGTTTACCTATAGATATGGGTCTGTTTTTCGGGATTGCCAGGGCGGTTAATGCATTGAAAATAGAAAGGTTTTTATGGCTGTGAACGGTGAGTGTGAAAGCGTTGTGGTGGTTCATGGGTTGTGGATGAAAGGGTTCGAGATGTTTCTGCTGCAATGGCGGTTGCGTCGAGCTGGCTATCGGGTCTACCGCTTCAGCTATCGTAGTGTGGCTCGTGATCTGATCGAGAATGCGCGGCAGTTGAACATCTTCCTGCAGCAAGTGGAAGGAGAGAAGGTCCACTTTGTCGCCCATAGCCTGGGTGGTCTGGTGGTGCGGCGTCTGCTACACGATTTCCCGGAGCAGCGGCCCGGCTACATCGTTACCCTCGGTTCTCCACACAGCGGCAGCTATGTCGCTGACCGCCTGAGTCGCATGGGTTGGTTTCGCCGTCTGCTGGGTTACAGCTTTCCTACTCTGACCGGCCAACTCTTTCCCTGGCACGGCGAACGCCCGCTGGGTTCTATCGCCGGGGACCTGAGTATCGGTATCGGTCAGGTGGTGCGTAGCTTGCCGTGTCCCAACGACGGCACAGTCAGTGTTGACGAGACCCAATTGGTGGGGATGAGTGACCATGTAGTCGTCCACGCCAGCCATATGGCACTGCTGTTCTCACGTTCGGCGGCGGAACAGACGCTGCATTTCTTATATTATGGGAATTTTGACCACGACGAAAATGTTGCTGTAGCCCGCGGAGATTGAACGGGTTTGTGTTTTCGCAGCGTTGGCTGTGTTAAAACTACAGACCTTAAAAATAATAATGAATCCAGGAGGCGGCGCTTGCGTAAGCGCGAGTCGACACAAACAGCGCGGAAGGTAGAACTGCTCCAGGGGTATTGGCTGCCCGGGCTGGTGGCGCTGCTGCTTGTGTTGCTGTTGGCCTCTCTGGGTGTGTTACAGCCGCTGGAGCGCTGGATCTACACCGCGACCCTGAGTTCCTTCGCGCCGCCTGCGGGTTCCGGCAAGGTGGCAGTGATTGAGCTGGAGCCCGACTGGCAGCAGGCCGGACTCGATGAGGTGCTGCGCCGTGTCGGTAGTGCCCGTGCCGTTGCCTTTTTTCCTCCGTTGCGCACACTGGATAACGCCGCTGCCCTGGAGCTGGTGGAACAACGCCTGAAACCCGCCGCGGGTGACAGCAAGAAAGGCCGCCGCGAACCTTACCGTACCCTCTCGGCCATGCAGCGTTAGCTGGATACCCGCGAGCAGGTGCTGAGCCGACTACACAAAAACGACAATGTTATCTTCGCCGTTCCCTACCAGCCCGGCGCTGATTTTACCGGTGCTATGCAGAGCGAATTCGGTAGGGTGGCTTCGGGTGGTGTGCCGTTGCTCAGTCGTCTGCCCAGTCTGGTTTCTCCGCGGTTGTCGGCGGCGGTCTCCCTGTCATTGCCAGACGAAGTGCTGAGCAAGGCTGCGCTCGGTACGGGTCTCTATGCACCAGCGGTCGCCGGTGGCGCTTACCCGGCCCTGATGCAGTATCAGGAGCAGACACTGCCCGGGCTGCTATTCCAGTTACTGCGGCTTAACTACCGCGCCATGGCTGTGGATAAGGTCCACTTCAAGCCGGGCAGCGGTATCGATATGAACATGACCGTTGTCCCCACTGATAACGCCTATCGTCTGCGGCCCTACGCCAATCTCAGTGATGCTGACCTCAAAGGAATCGATCGTTACGACTTCGCCCGGGTCGCGTCCGGGACATACTCTATTAGCACCTTCCGCAACAAGACCGTGTTCATCGGTGCGCCCGAGCAAGTCCGATCACTGGCGCTGGCGCTGGATGCCATGTTGCAACAACAGGTAGTGGCACACTCGGCCTGGATACTCTGGGGGCAGTATGGCGCCTTGATCGCCATGACCCTGTTGTCGATGCTGCTGTTGCCGCGTCTGCGTTTCTCTACCGCCAGTGTGACTGCACTGTTGCTGGTGTTCCTGCTGCTGAACGGAGAGTTTCTGCTGCTGTTACTGGGTCGGGTCTGGTTGCCACTGATGTTGCCGGTGCTGGTGATGCTGTTCAGCTATCCGATCATTGTCTTTCGTACCTGGCTGGCACGCCGCGAGGACTTTGTGCTTGATGAGCTCTCTTACGCCAATCGCCAGCTCGGCCGCATGTTGCAGGCTCAGGGGGAACTGGATCAGGCGCTGGAGAAGTATCGTCGCTGCCGCGTCGATGCACCGTTGCTGGAACAGCTCTACCATCTGGGGCTCGATTTCGAGCGCAAGCGCCAGTTCGCCAAGGCGGTCTCGGCCTTTCAGTACATCGATTCGTCGTCACCGGGCTTCCGCGATGTGGCCGAACGTATCCAGCGCAATCAGGCGATGGAGCAACGGGTGGTGCTGACCAAGGGTGGTCCGGCCTCAGCAACCGGCACGGTGATCATGGATGCCGAAGGTTTGCAGAAGCCAACCGTCGGCCACTATGAGGTGGAAAAGGAGATCGGTCGCGGCGCCATGGGTATGGTCTATCTCGGCCGTGACCCACGCATCGGCCGCATGGTGGCGATCAAGACCATGGCCCTCTCCGGTGAGTTCGAAGGTAGCCAACTCGACGAGGTGAAACAGCGCTTCTACCGCGAGGCGGAGACCGCGGGGCGACTTAACCACCCCAACATCGTTCACGTCTACGACATCGGCGAGGATCAGGAGCTGGCCTTCATTGCGATGGACTTCCTGCCGGGTAATAACCTGGGCCACTACGTCAAACCGAAAAAGCTGTTGCCGGTGAAGACCGTGCTGGACGTGATGCAGCAGGTGGCCGAAGCGCTCGATTACGCGCACAAGCAGAACGTGGTGCACCGCGATATCAAACCGGCCAACATCATCTATGACGAGTCGAACGGCAGCGCCAAGGTGACCGATTTCGGTGTTGCCTGTCTCACCGATGCGAGCAAGACCCGCACCGGTACCGTGCTCGGCAGCCCCTCCTATATGTCGCCGGAGCAGGTGGCGGGCAAACGGGTCGATGGTCGCGCCGATATCTTTTCTCTCGGTGTCACCATGTTCCAACTACTCACCGGGCATCTGCCGTTTGAGGCCGATTCCCTGGGTAGCCTGATGTACAAGATCACCAACGAGGAGCACCCCAAGCCGAGTCAATTTCGTAAGGGGCTGCCCGTCTGCACTGTACGCATCATTAACAAATGTCTACAGAAGGACCCGGAGACGCGTTACCAGAGCGGCGCCGAACTGGCTGCGGCGCTGGAGCGTTGTCGCTGAGGAACGGGAGAGTAGCGATGGGGAAAACACTGTCTGTGCAAATGAGCGGTCATACCGATCCGGGACAGGTACGGGACAACAACGAAGACGCCATCCTCTGGGATGCCACCGCCGGCTGGGCGGTGCTGGCCGACGGCATGGGTGGGCACATGGCAGGCGAAGTGGCGAGTCGTTTGGCGGTGGAGACGCTGCAATCCCATCTCGGCGAGATGAGCGACGACGAGGGCGGAGATATCGAGCGCCTGCGTGCGGCGGTACTGGAAGCCAATCAACGCATTCATGAACAGGCGGACGCCGATATCCGCTGCCACAATATGGGGACGACCATCGTCGCCACCCTGTTCCGTGACGGGACCCTTACCTGCGCCCATGTGGGGGATTCGCGGCTCTATCGCTTTGGCGACGACGGCCTGGAGCAACTGAGCCACGATCATTCGTTGGTGCAGGAACTGGTGGACGAAGGAATGATGAGCAGCGAAGAGGCGGCGGAGTCGAGTCA
Organism: Thiohalomonadaceae bacterium; assembly: GCA_050299175.1. Taxonomy (GTDB): domain Bacteria; phylum Pseudomonadota; class Gammaproteobacteria; order Thiohalomonadales; family Thiohalomonadaceae; genus JAPHTQ01. Next base: position 44,204 of record JBNKVM010000020.1, on the reverse strand, counting down.
CAAGAATGTGATCACCCGCGCCCTCGGACTGGAGGCAACAGTGGAGGCGGATCTGTTGCAGGTGCCGTTGCGTAGCGGTGAGCTTTATCTGCTCTGTTCTGATGGTCTCAGCGACAAGATCCCCGATGCAGATCTGGCACTGTTGCTGCAGGGTGGGGATCTCGACGCCATGGTGCAACAACTGGTGGCCGAGGCCAACCTTCGCGGTGGCGAAGACAATATTTCAGTGATCCTTGCGCGGATCCAATAGCAAATAGTGGCGGGAGCTGAGCTATGGCAAAACTGGTTATCAGCGTAAACGGCATGAGCCTGCGCGAATACGAGTTGGACAAGGTACGTATCACCATCGGTCGCAACTCGAGCAACGACATCTCTCTCAACGAGCCTGTGGTCAGCGGCGAGCACGCGGCGATCAGCCAGGAGGGCGGTGTGGTGAGCATCGTTGATCTCGACAGCACCAACGGGACTTACGTCAATGACCGTCTGCTGGTGGATAAAAAGCCGCTAAAGCACAATGATGTGATTAGTATCGGTAACCACGATCTGCTGTTTGTCGATGAGGCGGTGCAGGACTTTGCCGCCACGGTGGTACTCAATCCCCCCGATAAAACGCAGAAGGCCCTCGGTCCCGCAGCATTGAAGATCAGCAGCGGCAAGCGCGAGGGGACGCTCATGCCCATCGTCAAGGAGCGTACCGCGTTGGGCAAGCCGGGTGAGCAGATCGCGGTGATCATGAAGGTCGACGGCGCCTATCTGCTGCAACCGGTGGCGGTGGGCGACAAACCGATCACCACCAAACTCAACGGCAGCGTGCTCGATACCAATGCGCGCGCCTTGTCATTCGGCGACATCATCGAAATCGCCGGGATTAAACTGGAATTCATTCCTGGATAAGTCATGGCCAAACTGACTCTCAGCTACAACGGCGTCACCTTGCGCGAGTACCAGCTCAGTGGTAATCGGGTAACTGTCGGTCGTCGTTCCGACAACAACATCCGTCTCGATGACCCCACCGTCAGTGGTACCCATGCGATTATTTCTCTCAAGGCCGATCCCTATCTGGAAGGACAGACGGTCGCTACCCTGGTCGACTTCAATAGCACCAATGGCGTGTTCGTTAATGGCGAACGGGTCAAACAGCAGAAGCTCAGCTCGGGGGATGTGATCCGCATTGGTCAGCATGAACTGCAGTTCGATCAGCAGAGCGCCTTCGATGCCACCCAGACCTCGGTGATTCTGCCCGAGGATTGAGGCGCTCCTCCCTGCGAAAGCTCGGCCCATGATGGTACAATCGTGCCGGTTTTAGTGAGATTTCAGTAAGAGGGAAGTCAATGGCCGGACACAGCAAATGGGCCAATATCAAGCATCGTAAGGCGGCCCAGGATGCCAAGCGAGGCAAGATTTTCACCAAGTTGATCCGTGAACTGACCGTGGCCGCACGCGCGGGCGGTCCCGATCAGGATTCCAATCCGCGTCTGCGCGATGCGATCTCCAAGGCGCTTGCCGCCAATATGAAAAAGGACACCGTGGAGAACGCGATCAAGCGTGGCAGCGGTGCCGCCGACGGTGAGAACTACGAAGAGGTGCGTTACGAGGGCTATGGTCCCGCGGGTGTTGCGGTGATGGTCGAGTGCCTGACCGACAACCGTAACCGTACCGTGGCCGAAGTGCGCCACGCCTTTAGCAAGAGCGGCGGCAATCTGGGTACCGACGGTTCGGTGGCCTATCTGTTTAGCAAGATCGGCCTGCTGACCTATCCGGCAGGCAGTGACGAAGATGCGATTATGGAAGCGGCACTGGAGGCTGGCGCCGAGGACGTGGTCGGTAACGACGACGGTTCCGTTGAGGTGACCAGCAGTGCCGAATCTTTCAATGAGGTGCGCGAGGCGATGGTCGCCGCGGGTTTCGAACCTGAGGTGGCCGAGGTGACCATGCAGCCCTCCACCAGCGTCGATCTGCAACTGGACGATGCCGAAAAGGTGATGCGCCTGGTCGACATGCTGGAAGACCTGGACGACGTGCAGAACGTTTACAACAATGCTGACTTCAGCGACGAGGTAATGGCACAACTGTGACCCGTATACTCGGCATAGACCCCGGCTCCCGTATCACTGGTTTCGGCATTATCGAACGGGTGGAGGGCCGCCTTTCCTATGTCGAAAGCGGTTGCATCCGCGCCGGGGACGGCGATTTCGCCGGACGCCTCAAGACCATCTACGATGGTCTGCGTGAGATCGTCGAAACCTACCAGCCGAATCACGTCGCCATTGAGCAGGTATTCATGCATCGTAACCCCGATTCCGCCCTCAAGCTCGGCCAGGCCCGCGGCGCCGCCATCTGTGCAGTGATGTCGCTGGGGCTGGAAGTGAGTGAGTACACACCGGCGGAGATTAAACAGGCTACCGTGGGCAAGGGTAACGCCGCCAAGGAGCAAGTGCAGCACATGGTCAAATCGCTGCTCAAGTTGCCGGGTATGCCCCAGGCCGACGCCGCCGATGCCCTCGCAGTGGCCCTTTGCCACAGCCACACCAGCCAGACCCTGACCCACATCGCGGTCGCCCAGGCCTCACGAAAAGGACGCTACCGATGATCGGACGCCTGCGCGGTATCCTCGCCGAAAAACAGCCGCCACTGCTGCTGATCGATATCAACGGTGTCGGTTACGAAGTCGAAGCGCCGATGAGCACCTTCTATCAGTTGCCCGAAACCGGTGCCACGGTCACCCTGCACACCCATCTGGTGGTGCGCGAGGACGCTCACCTGCTGTTCGGTTTTGCCAGCGAGGGAGAGCGTCGTCTGTTCCGCACTCTGATTAAGGTTAACGGGGTCGGGGCCAAGCTGGCGCTGACGATTCTCTCCGGTATCGCTGCCGACGAGTTCGCCCGCTGCGTGCAGGAGAACGATACCGCTGCGCTGGTGCGTCTGCCTGGCGTGGGTAAGAAGACCGCCGAAAGGCTGATCGTGGAGATGCGCGATCGTCTTGCCGACTGGGAGGGTGCAGTCACTCTGGCGGGCGCCGCACTGGTCGAGAGCCGTGGCGGTAGCGACGAACTGCGCGATGCGATCAGCGCCCTGGTCTCCCTCGGCTATAAGCCACCGGAGGCGAGTCGCCTGGTGAGCAAGGTGGAGACAGAAGGGCTCTCCAGTGAAGAGATTATTCGTGCTGCCCTCAAGCAGGCGGTCAAGTAGAGGTCCTCATGGCGATTGAAACCGATCGACTGATTAGCGGTGCAACCGATACGGCCGAAGAGGCACAGGACCGCGCCATTCGCCCCAAGCTGCTCGCCGATTACGTCGGCCAGCAGGCGGTACGTCAACAGATGGATATCTTTATCTCCGCTGCCCGCAACCGTAGCGAGGCGCTGGACCACGTGTTGCTGTTCGGTCCGCCGGGTCTGGGCAAGACCACCCTGGCGCACATCATCGCCAACGAACTGGGGGTGAATATCCGCCATAGCTCCGGTCCGGTGCTGGAGCGCCCCGGCGATCTGGCGGCGCTACTGACCAACCTGGAACCCCACGACGTACTCTTCGTAGACGAAATCCATCGCCTCTCTCCGGTGGTCGAGGAGGTGCTCTACCCGGCGATGGAGGACTACCAGATCGACATCATGATCGGCGAAGGTCCGGCGGCCCGCTCGATCAAACTGGATCTGCCGCCCTTTACTTTGGTCGGTGCCACCACCCGCGCCGGGATGCTCACCTCACCGCTGCGTGACCGTTTCGGGATCGTGCAGCGACTGGAGTTCTACTCCGCCGAGGAGCTGACCCGTATCGTCGAACGTTCGGCGCAGATCCTCGGGGTGCAGATCGACGGCAACGGCGCGATGGAGATCGCCCGCCGTTCCCGCGGTACGCCGCGGATCGCCAACCGTCTGCTGCGCCGAGTGCGTGACTACGCTGAGGTAAAGGCCGACGGCTGTATCACCGACGAGGTGGCGGCACGTGCCCTGGATATGCTCGACGTCGACGTCAACGGCTTCGATATGCAGGACCGCCGTCTGCTGCTGGCGATCATCGAGAAGTTCGGCGGCGGCCCGGTGGGGGTCGACAACCTCTCCGCGGCCATCGGCGAGGAGCGCGGCACCATCGAGGATGTGCTCGAACCCTATCTGATCCAGCAGGGCTTCCTCATGCGTACCCCGCGCGGTCGGGTTGCCACCGGCAGTGCTTACCAGCACTTCGGTCTCAAGCAACCGGAGAACCAGCAACAGCAGCGGCAGAAAGAGATCGATCTCTTCGGCGATGGCGAATAAATGCCGATTTGCGAGCTTTGACACATCGCCGAAGGAATTTCCCGGGAAAATGCGGGTCTGTTACCCGAACGCGAAGCGTACCAATAAATTTATAAAACGAAGGTAGGTCAATGACGACTGACATGTCTCTCTGGAGCCTGTTCGCCGACGCCAGCCGTCTGGTGCAACTGGTGATGCTGTTGCTGCTGGTTGCCTCACTCTACTCCTGGACCCTGATCATCCAGAAATTCCGCGTACTGCGTGCCGCGCACAGCGAGGCGATTATTTTCGAAAATCGCTTTTGGTCCGGCATCGATCTGGTGGAACTCTATAAACAGGTCAACAAGCGTCGCGACGACCTGCAAGGTCTTGCGCGACTGTTCGAAGCGGGCTTCGGCGAATTTGCCCGCCTGCGTAAACAGAATGGTCTCGGTTCCATGGATATCGTCGAGGGGGCACAGCGAGCGATGCGCGTGGCCCTTAGTCGTGAACTGGATCGTCTCGAGTCGAGCCTCGCCTTTCTCGCCACTGTCGGTTCCACCAGTCCATATGTCGGTCTATTCGGTACCGTATGGGGGATCATGAACGCCTTCCTTGCCCTCGGTCAGGCGCAGAACGCCACTCTGGCGATGGTCGCTCCCGGCATCGCCGAGGCGCTGGTCGCTACCGCCATGGGTCTGTTCGCCGCGATTCCCGCGGTGATCGCCTACAACCGTTTCTCCAACGAGGTCGAGCGACTGGAAAATCGCTACGAAACCTTCAAGGAGGAGTTCTCCACCCTGCTGCAACGACAGGCCGCGAGCTGATCCGATAGCCATGGCCGAAACACGTAAAAAGCGGCGCATGATGGGGGAGATCAACGTGGTCCCCTACATCGACGTCATGCTGGTGCTGCTGGTGATCTTCATGATCACTGCGCCGATGCTTAGCCAGGGGGTTAAGGTCGATCTGCCCCAGGCCGATTCGCAGCCGATCCCGCAGGAAGATGCCGCGCCGCTGGTGGTGACGGTGGATGTCAAGGGTCGTTACTTCTTTAGCCTGGCGAAAGATCCGCGTAGCCCGCTGGAATCGCAGGCACTGTTGCAGCAATTGAATTCGGTGCTGCAAAAGCAGCCGGGTAAGCCGGTCTACGTCAAGGGTGATCGCCACGTGGCCTACGGCAAGGTGGTGGAATTGATGGCCCTGATCCAGGGGGCGGGTGTCGCCACGGTCGGTCTGATGACTGAGTTCCCCGAGGACGGCGATGGCCGTTGATTCGGATCGCTGGAGCGCCCTCGGTTGGGCGATTGCCATTCACCTGCTGCTGTTCGGATTGATCACCCTCGGTCTGACTAGCCATAAACCTGTTGGCGTTTCGGCACCGCCGATTATCCAGGCCACTGCGGTGAGTGAAGAGCAGGTGATGGAACCTGTGCGCCGCCAGCAGGCCGAAGAGGCGGCGCGCAAGAAACGCATCGCCGATGAGAAGCGCCGCGTCGCCGAACAGAAACGTCAGGCAGAGTTTAAAAAGAAACAGGCGGCGGAGAAGGCCCGTTTGGCGGCGCTTGAGAAGAAACGTAAGATGGAGGCCGAGCGCAAGGCTGCTGAAAAGCGCAAAAAAGCTGAAGAGGCGAAGCGTAAGGCAGAGGAAGAGAAAAAACGCGCCGAGGCAGAAGAGGCGAAAAAACGCCAGCAGGCCGAAGAGCAACTCAAGGCGCAGATGGCTGCCGAGGCGGAACGGCTGGCGGCGGAGGCGAAGCGTCTTGATAGTGCACGGCTCAGCCGTTTGCAGGATCAGTACGTGGCGGATATTACCAATAAGGTACAGCGCAACTGGCTGCGTCCGCCCGATAGTCGTGGCAGTTTTTGCAGTGTGGTGATTAACCAGATCCCAGGCGGCGAGATCGTCGGTATCCGGGTTACCGATTGCGATGGCGATGTTGCTTTCCAGCGTTCGGTGGAGGCGGCAGTGCAGAAGTCTTCACCATTACCATTGCCGAAAGAGCCGGAATTATTCCAACGCGAAATCGAATTTGTATTCAGGCCTGTTCGCTGAGACAGGCAGATGACGGAAAGGTAGATATGTTGAAGAGACTCTTTTTCGTAGCGTTATTGATGGGCATGACGATGCAGGCCCAGGCGCGCCTGGTGATCGAGATCACCGAGGGTATCGAGGGCGCATTGCCCATCGCGGTGGTGCCCTTTGCCGATGAAACGGTAAGCGAAGATCGGGTGTCGCAGATCGTCGGCGCCGATCTGGCGCGCAGCGGTCACTTTGCGCCGATCGCGACGGCGAAGATGCCGAGTCAGCCCCATCAAGGTCGCGATATCAATTTTGCTGCCTGGCGTAATGCCGGGGTGGAGCATTTGGTGGTGGGCAAGGTCGGCAAGCGCGGCGGCGATGCGCTGCAGGTGCAGTTCCAGCTTTTCGATGTGGTGCGTGGCGTGCAGATGGCCGGTTACAGCATCCCCACTGTGCCTTCGCGGTTACGCCAGGTATCGCATCAGATCGCCGATCTGGTGTTCGAGAAACTGACCGGACAGAAGGGTGCCTTCAATACCCACGTTGCATACGTCACCGTGACCCAGGAAGGAGGCAAGCCGGTACACCGTCTGGCGGTGGCCGACTCCGACGGTTTTAACGAGCAGATTATTCTGACCTCGAAACAGCCGCTGCTTTCTCCGGCCTGGGCACCGGATGGCAAGCGCCTGGCCTATGTTTCATTTGAAGGTGGACGCACCGAACTCTTCGTTCAGGACATCACCACCGGCAAGCGACAGAAGCTGGCCAGTTTCCGTGGTCTTAACAGCGCCCCGGCCTGGTCGCCGGATGGTCGCCGCATGGCGATGACCCTTTCCCGCGACGGTAACCCGGAGATATATCTTATCGATCTCGCCAGCCGCGCCCTCAGCCGGATTACCCATAGTCGTTCCATTGATACAGAGGCGGCCTGGTCCGCGGACGGGCACTCGCTGATCTTCACCTCAGACCGTGGCGGCAAACCACAGATCTATAAAGTGGCGCTGGACGGCAATCGTGCCAAAGGTCGGCCGCAACGCCTGACCTTCGAGAGCGATTACAGCGCTCGTGCCAGCTTCTCGCCAGATGGTCGTCGACTGGTCTTCGTTAGCGGTGAGGGAAATCGTTTCCGTATTGCGGTGCAGGATATGGAGAATGGCGCCATGCGGGTAGTGACCGGCAATCGTCTCGACGAGTCGCCGAGCTTCGCACCCAACGGCAGCATGATTATTTATGCCACTGAGCACAATGGTCGTGGCATTCTGGAAGCAGTTTCAGTGGACGGCCGCTCCCACCAGCGCCTGGGCACCAGCCAGGGCGATGTGCGTGAGCCGGCCTGGTCACCGTTTATCGCGCAATAGGGGATAAGTCATGAAAAAGGTACACGGCGGTTTGATTCTGGTTGCAACGGCGTTGCTGCTGTTGCAGGGTTGTAGCGGCGGCGCGGTACGTGAAGGCGAGGCCCCGGTGGACGAGCAGAGCATCGGCGCAGAAACCGGTACCGCACAGGTCGGTGTCGGCACCTTTGACGGCGTGCCCATCGCCGAGGCGCTGAACGATCCCAACAGTGTGCTTTCGCGTCGGGTCTTCTACTTCGACTTTAACAGTAGCGAACTCTCCGAAGCCGACCGCGAAGCCTTGAACACCCATGCCCGTCTGCTTGCCGCCAATCCGGATCTGGCGGTGGTGCTGGAAGGACATGCGGACGAGCGCGGTTCGCGGGAGTACAACCTGGCGCTGGGCGAACGCCGCGCCAAGGCGATTGAGCGGGTGTTGAACCTGCAGGGCGTGGATCGGGAGCAGATCCAGGTGATCAGTTTTGGCGAGGAGCGCCCGGTGGCCCTGGGTCACGACGAAGAAGCATGGCGATTGAATCGCCGTGTAGAACTGCTTTATTCAGGATATTGATATGCGACTGATGAAATTCTATCTGGTAGCCGCTGTGGCGGCCCTGTTATCGGCACCGCTGCATGCGGAGAGCACCGACGAGCGCCTGGACCGTATCGAAAAACTGCTGAACAACCAGACTCTGCTGGATATGGCCGAGCGGCTCGATGCGATGCAGACGGATATGCAGCAGATGCGTGGCATGCTGGAAGAGCAGCAGCACACGATTGAAGGGCTGAAGGAGCGGCAGCGTGAGCTTTACCTCGATATCGACCGTCGTCTGTCACGCTTCGAGCGCGAAGGTGGCGGTGCGAGTATGCCTGCCCCGAGCGCGGCGGCGCCCGTTGCACCCAGCACCAGCCAGCCGTTGACCTCGGCGGCCGCGGCGCCAAATGCACCCGTCGCGGTGGCACCTGCGCCAGCGCCGGCAAACGATGCCGACCAGATCCAGCAGGAGCGCGAGGCCTACCAGAAGGCGTTCGATACCCTGCGCGAACTGCGCTATGCCCAGGCAACTCAGGATTTCCGCGCCTTTCTCAAACAGTATCCCAACGGTCGTTACGCCCATATCGCCCAGTATTGGCTGGGTGAGGCGAGTTACGCCCAGCGTAACTTCAAGCAGGCGATTCTCGACTATCAGGCGTTGCTGCAGAACTACCCCAGTAGCCCCAAACGGGCCGAGGCGATGCTCAAGATCGGCTACAGCCAGCATGAGCTGAAGCAGGACGACGAGGCGAAGCAGACTCTGGATCAACTCATCAAACGCTATCCCGATTCCACCGAGGCGGGTCAGGCACGTAACCTGCTGAAGCAGATCCGCAAACAGGCGGGCTAACTTGGTCCAGGATAGTGACGGAGCCGGACGGCTCCGCATCAGCGAAATATTTCTTTCCCTGCAGGGTGAAGCCGATGCCGTCGGTTGGCCGACGGTGTTTATCCGCCTCACCGGCTGCCCGTTGCGTTGCCACTACTGCGATACGGAGTATGCCTTTAGCGGTGGCGAGTGGATGGAGATCGACACGCTGCTGGCCCAGGTGGCGGATTACAACATCCACCATGTCTGTGTCACCGGTGGCGAGCCACTGGCGCAGAAGGGTTGTCTGGACTTGCTGAGCCAGCTTTGCGATGCGGGCTATGAGGTTTCGCTGGAGACCAGCGGTGCGCTCGATATCGCACGGGTCGATCCACGGGTTAAACGGGTGATGGACATCAAAACCCCGATCTCCGGCGAGGCGGCGAAAAACCGTTACGAAAACATCGAGCATCTCACCCCACAGGATCAGGTAAAGTTCATCATCGCCAGTCGCGACGACTACGACTGGTCGCTGGCGGTGATCGAAAAATATGCCTTGCTCGAACGCTGCATGGTTTTCTTCTCTCCCTGTTTCGGCAAGATCGAGGCGACCGAACTGGCCGAGTGGATCATTGCTGATCGGCTCGAGGTGCGTTTGCAGTTACAGCTACATAAAATCCTTTGGGGCGACGAACAAGGTCGATAAGGTTTCAGGTATTCGGTATGGCAGAGCAAAAAGCGGTAGTTCTGGTTTCCGGCGGTCTCGATTCCGCCACCACCCTGGCGATGGCGCGGCAGCAGGAATTCGCCTGTTACGCCCTTAGCTTCGATTACGGCCAGCGCCACCGTTGCGAACTCGCTGCCGCCGATGCGGTAGCCACCAGTCTCGGTGCGGTCGAGCACCGGGTTTTCTCACTCAATCTACGCCAGTTCGGCGGTTCTGCACTGACCGACGATAGTATCGACGTGCCGGAGAACGGTGGTGAGGGAATACCGGTTACCTACGTCCCGGCACGCAATACCGTGTTTCTCTCCCTGGCCCTGGCTTGGGCCGAGGTGCTGGGCGCCAACGACATCTTCATCGGTGTTAACGCGGTGGATTACTCCGGTTATCCCGACTGCCGTCCCGAGTTCATCGATGCCTTCGAGCACACCGCCAACCTGGCGACCAAGGCCGGGGTGGAGGGCAATGGTTTTACCCTGCATGCTCCGCTCATCGATATGAGCAAGGCGGAGATCATCGAGATGGGCACCACGCTGGGTCTCGACTACAGCCTGACCATCTCCTGCTACAACCCGGACCCGGATGGCCTCGCCTGCGGCCGCTGCGACTCCTGCCGTCTACGCGCCGAAGGCTTTGCCCAGGCAGGCCTGCCCGACCCGACCCGTTATAGGGGAAATCCCGTCTGGAAAGCCCCTCTCTCCTGAGATATTCTTGACCACTTTACGAGGTGTTAAAGTCTCGTGAGTAATAATAAATAACTAGAAGCTATCTCAAATGAGGATTCGTGCCCGGAGACAAGGCGCAGAGTCTGCGAGGAGCGCAGTTTACCCGTAGTAAATGAGCACCGGAGCAGGCTTTGCAACGCAGGATCAGGGGGCAAAGACCATTTTGAGAGGGTTTCTAGCCACACCCCACAGAGCAAAGAATTGAGAGGTCCATTTAATGGTATTCGAAAGCTTCTCCCAGGCTAATTCCTTTATGTTGTGGTCCACCTTCGGCATCGCCGTTGTGATGGGCGCGGTGGTCAACAAGACCAACTTCTGCACCATGGGTGCGGTTTCCGATGCAGTGAACATGGGTGACTGGGGCCGACTGCGCGCCTGGTTCCTGGCCATAGCCGTCGCCATGCTCGGGGTGGCCGTGCTGGAGTTCCTCGGCATGGTGCAGCCTGACACCGCCTTCCCGCCCTACCGCATGGGCCAACTGATCTGGGCCGAGAATCTGCTCGGTGGCATCACCTTCGGTATCGGTATGACCCTCGCCTCCGGTTGCGGTAACAAGACCCTGATTCGTATCGGCGGCGGCAACCTCAAATCCCTGGTGGTCTTCGCTATCATCGGCGTGATTGCCTACTTTATGGTCAACCCGTTGCCCGGTTCCGACCAGACCCTGATGTCGCTGCTGTTCTTCAATTGGATCCGTCCGTTGGCTATCGACATGGGACCCTACCAGGACCTCGGTACGGTCATCGCTGGTAGCGATGGTGCATCGATGGCGCGTCTGGTGATCGGTCTCATCCTCAGCGCGGTAGTGATGGGTTTCGTCTTCAAGTCGGCAGACTTCCGCGGTAGTTTCGATAACGTCCTTGCGGGTATCGTCGTCGGCCTCGCAGTACTCGCCGCCTGGTACGCCACCTCCAACATGATGCTCAGCTACGAGTCCGATTTTGACGGTGCGGTTACCGTGAGCGCCCGCGAATTCCTCGATCCGGTCTCCTCGCAGTGGGATATGGCTGAAGGGGTGCGCGAAAACTGGAGCAGTGACAAGCCGGACATGACCAGCATGAGCCCGCAGTCCTTCACCTTCATCAACCCCATGGGGCAGGCGCTGGGTTACGCGGGTAGCGGTCTTGACCGTGCCAACCTCACCTTCGGCGTGATGGCGGTATTTGGCGTGATCCTCGGTTCACTGCTGTGGTCGCTGATCAGCAAGGGCTTCCGTATTGAGTGGTTCAGCTCCATGCGCGACTTCGTTACCCATGTCATCGGCGCGATCCTGATGGGTTTCGGCGGCGTGCTGGCGATGGGTTGCACTATCGGTCAGGGGATTACTGGTGTCTCTACCCTGGCGATTGGCTCGATTATCACCCTCTTCTCCATCATCCTCGGCAGCGCCATGACCATGAAAGTGCAGTACTACCGTATGGTCTATGAGGAGGAAGCAACCTTCCTCAAGGCTGTGGTGGCAGGGCTTTGCGATCTCAAATTGCTGCCGGATAGTTTGCGCAAACTGGATAAAGTCTGAGTAGCTGACATTTATCGGTTAAAAAGTCCCCTTTGGGTCTTGAGATTTTCGGCGTATCGGGTAGGATATGCCGCTCTTTTGGGGCCGTTAGCTCAGTCGGTAGAGCAGCTGACTTTTAATCAGTTGGTCGCAGGTTCGAATCCTGCACGGCCCACCATGATTCGGAAGGGGGTTACGCGATAAGCGTAACCCCCTTTTTCGTAGTCCCGTAGCATGCCCGCTTCACTTAACCCGCTAGCCCGGATCGCTTTATGGCCCTGTTGACACTTCGCAATGTAAGTCTCGCTTTCGGTGGTGCGCCGCTGCTTGATGGCGTCAATCTGCAGATCGAACCGGGGGAACGTCTCTGTCTGGTGGGGCGTAACGGCACCGGCAAGTCGACCCTGATGAAGCTACTCAATGGCGAACTGAATGCCGACAGCGGCGAGGTGGTGCTGCGGCAGGGCCTGAAAGTGGCACGTCTGACTCAGGAGGTGCCACGGGAGACGGTCGGTTCGGTCTACGATGTCGTGGCTGATGGTCTGGGTGGCGTGGGTAAACTGCTGGCCGACTATCACCATGTCAGCCAGCAACTGGCTGAAGGTGACGATAAGCTGCTGTCGAAGCTGGAGAAGATTCAGCACGAGTTGGAGGCCGCAGATGGCTGGCAGCTCAATCAGCGGGTCGAATCTGTGATCTCACGACTCAAACTGCCCGCAGAGAGCAACTTCGCCGAACTCTCCGGCGGGATGAAGCGGCGCGTGCTGTTGGCACGGGAACTGGTGCGCGAACCGGAATTGCTGTTGCTGGATGAGCCGACCAACCATCTTGATATCGAGGCGATCGGCTGGCTGGAGGAGTTCCTGCTCGACTGGCCCGGCACTCTGCTGTTCATTACCCACGACCGGATGTTCCTGCAGCACCTTGCCACCCGCATCATCGAACTGGATCGTGGTCAGCTCACTTCATGGCCCGGCGACTACGCTACCTACCTGCGGCGTAAGGAGGAGGCACTGGAGGCAGAGGCGCAACAGAACGCGCTGTTCGACAAGCGACTGGCTCAGGAAGAGGCGTGGATTCGTCAGGGCATCAAGGCACGGCGTACCCGTAACGAGGGACGGGTGAGGGCACTCAAAGCGCTGCGCGTGGAGCGTGGCGAGCGGCGTGAACGTGGCGGCAAGGTGAAGATGAACCTCGGCGAAGCGGAACGTTCCGGCAAGCTGGTGATCGAGGCCGACGATATCGGCATGAGTTACGACGGTCGCACTCTGTTCGAGCATTTCTCTACTACCATCATGCGTGGCGATCGTATCGGTATCCTCGGCCCCAACGGTTCCGGCAAAAGTACCCTGTTGCAGGTATTGCTCGGTAAGCTGCAACCGCAACAGGGCAGGATCAAACTGGGGACCAATCTGGAGATCGCCTATTTCGATCAGCACCGCGAGCAACTCGATGAAGAGTCGACGGTGCTCGACAGTGTCGCCGAGGGCAGCGACAAGGTCACCATCAACGGGCGCGATAAGCACGTGATGGGCTACCTGCAGGATTTTCTGTTTACCCCGGAGCGGGCGCGCAGTCCGGTGCGCACGCTGTCCGGCGGCGAGCGCAATCGCCTGTTGCTGGCACGCCTGTTTACCCGTCCGGCCAATCTGCTGGTAATGGACGAACCGACCAACGACCTTGATGTGGAAACCCTGGAGCTGCTGGAAGAGTTGCTGCTCGATTGGCAGGGAACACTGTTGCTGGTGAGTCACGACCGTGCCTTTATCAATAACGTGGTGACATCGACCATCGCCTTCGAGGGCGATGGTGCGCTGAATGAGTATGTTGGTGGTTATGACGACTGGCTACGTCAGCGCTCAGCGGCACCGCGTGCCAGCATGGAAGTGAAACAGCCCCCCGCAAAAGTGGAAGCGAAAAAGGCCGCGCCGTCACGCGCCAAGTTGAGTTACAAGGATCAGCGTGAACTGGATGCCCTGCCAAAGCGGATCGAGGAACTGGAAACTGCACTGGAAGCGTTTCAGCAAAAGATGGCCGAGCCTGAATACTTTAAACAGGATGGCGCGACGATTGCCGCGGAGCGCGAGCAGATGGAAAAATCAGAGCAGGAACTGAGCGCAGCCTATGCTCGTTGGGAACAACTGGAAGCGTTACGTGAAGGTCTCGCCTGAGACTGACATCTCTGTCACTGACAATAAGACAAGTCCTCCTTAATTACTTGGTTACTGTTTACGCGGCAGCATTTGCCGATGAACGGTTGCAATTCTTTGTTAAAGGAGTGCTCATCAACTTGCAGCAGTAGAACTCGTCGCCAATACTTTTATTCATGACTTCAATCGGGTGGGGTGGAGTCACTACGGTGCGGTGATTTTCCGTAACAGCGTCGTTAAGGGATAGCGGCGACTTGAGTTTTCCCGCCCGCGGCCGATATGCGTATCGGTCGTCATACGGACGTGCAATGAAAACCTATACAGAGAGAAAAATCCCCGAGCCGGGGGTATACAACCAGATACCCACAGAATCGATACTACCCATAGTGGTTCGGTGTGCGCAGGTTATTCTCTATTTTCTCCTTCCTCTTTTGTTTCTCCTTTGGGCGTTGCCTGATAACGCATACTGGGCAGCGGACTTTTCGTTACCCGAAGACGGGCTTTGGCTGTTCGCCGCGGGCATCGGCTTTTCACGTCGTGGCAAGACCAAGGCAAAGCCTGGCAGCGAGGAAGAACACCTTATCGAACGAATCGCTACAGCGACGCAGGGCGCGGTGGTAACCACCGATGAGCGGGGGCGCATTGTCGAGTGGGGCGATTCGGCACAGCTGTTGTTCGGTTGGCAGAGTGAGGAAGTTTGTGGAGCTTTGCTGTCAAGCCTGTTGTTGCACGGCAAGATGGAGTCCAGGGCTCGTGGAGAATTATTGGCGAAGGTTGGTCGCGTCACTGAATTGAAATTGCGTGACCAGAACGATCATATCGTTGTGACAGAGGTGCATGTGGTTGAGCGGGGGAGCGGTGGTTTCAGTTTCTTCCTTCGTGACGTCACCCAGCGTCGTCGCGACGAACAGCAATTACGTAAGGAGTTGGGTTTTCAGCATGCTATTTCCCGTATCTTCGAGTTGTCGACACTGACACTGCCATTCGAGGAGATCATGCGCCGGGTGCTGGATGCCATTCTCTCTTCTCCCTGGTTATCCAGGCAGGCTAACGGTGCAATTTTTATTGTGGAGGGCAATAGCTTGCTGATGTTGGTGGAACAGGGACTGAGTGATGCAGTAAAAAACAACTGTTTTGAGGTGAGAACCGGCGAATGCATCTGTGGTCTGGCAGCAAAGGAAAAACATCTGATCTTCTCTACCCACGATGACCCGCGTCATCACATTCCTCATCCCGATATCAAACCGCACGGCCATTACTGTGTACCGATCATGCATGATGATTCGGTCAAGGGTTTGCTGGTGCTCTATCTCGATCCGGGATATGCCTGCGATGAGGATGAAGTCGTCTTTCTTGAAACGATTAGCAACGCGCTTGGCTATATTGTGCGCAAACATGAATACGAACAGGAGAAGCAACACAGTGCCAACTTCGATCTGCTGACCGGGTTACCAAATCGCAAGGTGATGGCGGAACGGGTCAATCTGGCAAACAGCAAGTATGCACGTGATCCCAATCGTCTTTATGCGGTACTGTTCCTCGACCTTAACCGTTTCAAAAATATTAATGACACGTTGGGTCATGCCGCGGGCGACCAAGTTTTAATCGAGTTTAGCCAACGCATTGCTGCAGAGTTGCGCTGTTCCGATTCAGTAGGACGGCTCGGTGGTGATGAGTTTGTGGTGTTGCTGGAGGAAGCAAAGAGTTTTTCTTCAATCTGTCATGTGGCGGAGCGCCTGCACGAAGTGACCCGGGCACCGATCAGTATTAACGGTTACGACATCTCAGTGAGCATGAGTATCGGTATCGCATTTTGCGATAGTCACTATCGCAATTTCGAGGAGATTTTGCGTGATGCCGATACCGCCATGTATCAGGCCAAATCCCTGAGCGGCTCGGCTACCATCATTTTTGATGAGGGGATGAGGAATCGCGCCTGGTCTTTCCTGGAAATGGAAACCCGGCTGAGAAACGCATTGGCCGAGGGAGAATTAAGCGTCCACTACCAGCCAGTCTTCTCCCAGCACGCACAACGTTTCGTCGGTGCAGAAGCTTTGCTACGTTGGCAACGTAGCGATGGCACTTCGGTACCGCCGACAGAGTTCGTGCCGGTTGCCGAGGAGTCGGGTCTGATCTTCGAACTAGGTGAATATGTATTGCGTGAGGCTTGCAAGCTGGTGACTCGGCTGCATGCTGATGGGCTGGAAGATTTTTACATCAGCGTCAATGTTTCTGCCAAGCAGATTGTCAATCGTGCCTTTGTCGATTTGCTGGATACGATTCTTTCCGAAACCCAGGTCAATACCCAGTATCTTCATCTGGAGATTACCGAGAGTGTCTTTGCCAGCGATCTGGAACACGTCAATCATCAGCTCAGCGAGATCAAGCGGCGTGGTATTAAATTATTGATCGACGATTTCGGCACCGGTTATTCCTCGCTCAGTTACTTGAGTAACTTTCCCTTCGATGCGCTTAAGGTGGACAAATCGTTTGTCTCGGAGATCGGTGCAACGGGCATGAGTACGCCGATGGTACAGACCATTGTCGATCTGGCGGTTAATCTCGGCATGGATATCGTGGTCGAGGGAGTGGAGACTGAAGAGCAGCTGCGTTACATCCTGACTCTGGGATGCCATCTGATGCAGGGTTACTACTTTGCCTTGCCTCAGGATGAGCAAGCGTTGCGCAAAATGATGCGCCGTATTGGTTAGCCGCAGCGCTAATTTTTCAGCTTTTGCTCTGCAAATTGACGGATCGCCTGGGGATAGATTTTGTGTTCCTGTTCCAGCACACGTGCCGCCAGTGTCTCCGGTGTGTCATTGTCGAGTACCGGTACCCGTGCCTGCAGAATGATCGGTCCGGCATCCAGTTCAGCAGTGACATAGTGCACGGTGCAGCCCGCTACTTTGTCGCCCGCTTCCAGTGCCCGCGCATGGGTATGTAGGCCGCGGTATTTGGGTAGTAGAGAAGGGTGGATGTTCAGCATTCGCCCTTCGTAGTGACGGACGAAATCATCGCTGAGGATACGCATGAATCCTGCCAGCACCACCAGTTCAGGTGAGTAGCTATCGATCAGTTCCTGTAATGCCTGATCGTAACTTTCCCGATCGGCAAAATTGCTATGTTCCAGCACCGCTGTATTGATACCTGCTTCACTGGCGCGGGTCAGGCCGTAGGCATCGGGACGATTGCTGATCACCGCACGGATATCCACCGGCAGGTCGCCCGTCGCGGCGTCGATGATCGACTGCAGATTGCTGCCGCTGCCTGAGATCAGGACAACGATCGGAAGTTTGTTTTCGACCATCAGTTGATAACGACTCGCTCGCCTTCGCTGTGTGGTTCGATGGTGCCGATGAGGGTCACTTCTTCACCTGTGGCACGTAGCTGTGTCATGGCGTTTTCCGCCTGATCCGCTGCGACAACCACGGCCATGCCGATACCGCAGTTGAAGGTGCGATACATTTCGCTGTCGGCGATATTGCCCTGCTGCTGTAGCCAGTCGAAGATCGTCGGGCGCTGCCAGGCACTGCTGTCGATAACCGCACGGCAACCTTCGGGCAGCACCCGCGGCAGGTTTTCCGGTAGACCGCCGCCGGTGATATGGGCCAGGGCGTGGACTTCTATTTTCTGGAACAGCTCAAGCAGTGGTTTGACATAGATACGGGTCGGGGTCAGCAGGACCTCACCCAGTGGACGACCATTGAAATCTTCATCCAGTTTGGCATCGCTGACCTCCAGTACCTTGCGCACCAGGGAGTAGCCGTTGGAGTGGGGACCGGAAGAGGCGATACCGAGAATGGCGTCGCCCGGTTTCACTTTACTGCCGTCGATGATGGCGCTCTTTTCCACCACGCCAACGCAGAATCCGGCCAGATCGTAATCGCCGTGCTGGTACATGCCGGGCATCTCGGCGGTTTCACCCCCGGTGAGGGCGCAACCTGAGAGTTCACAGCCGTCGGCAATGCCCTTGATCACATCAGTAGCAGCTTCCACTTCGAGGTGGCCGGTGGCGTAGTAGTCGAGGAAGTAGAGCGGTTCGGCGCCACCGACGATCAGGTCGTTGACGCACATCGCCACCAGATCGATGCCGATGGTGTCGTGCTTGTTCATCTCCATTGCCAATTTCAGCTTGGTGCCGACGCCGTCGGTGCCTGAGACCAGCACAGGTTGTTTGTAGCGATCCAGCGGCAGCTCGAACAGGGCGCCGAAGCCGCCCAGACCGCCGATGACTTCGGGGCGCATGGTGCGTTTGGCGTGGGGCTTGATGCGTTCGATCAAGCTGTTGCCGGCATCGATATCGACACCTGCATCGCGGTAGCTGAGGCCGCTGCCGTCGGTTGTCTGCTGCTTGCTCACGGAACTTTCTCCCAAAAAGTGACGCCGAACCAGGGACGCCCAGATGAAGCGCGCTATTCTACCAGCGCATGAGGCCCGCGTCTTGCTATCATATCGGCGTTCCCGTACCTTGAAGCCCACTTTGAGATGACTGCGATCAGATGAAAAATACGACCATTTTTGCCCTGCTGTTCTTCCTTGCCGCTACCCCGTTATTTGCTGCGGACAACCTGGGTCTGTACCAGGATGAGGTGGTTGTTCCCGACCAGAGCGAACAGTCTCGTGCCGACGGGATGCAGCAGGCGATGGGGAATGTGCTGCTCAAGGTCAGTGGTACCGCGCTGGTACTGGACAACGAATGGTTGCTCACGGCGATGAGCACCGCCGGGCAGTTTGTACAGCAGTACCGCTACCGTAGTGAGGCGATTCCACCGGAGGAACAGCAGCCGGACGAGAACGGCCAGATCGCCCGCGAACGGCTCTATCTTTCCGTCCGTTTCGACGTTAACAGCATCGATGAACTGCTGCGCCAGCACGGCTACAACATCTGGGGCAATACCCGACCGGTTACCCTGATCTGGCTTGGGGTGGAGCAGGGCGGCAACCGGGTGCTGGTGGGGGCTAACGACAGCGGTCTGGTGCGTGAATTGATCGATCAGGAAGCGGCGCGGCGCGCCCTGCCGGTGAAGTTGCCCCTGCTGGATCTGACCGACCAGTCGGCGATCAGCATGGCCGACATCTGGGGTGATTTTCTCGACAGCATTCAATCGGCCTCGCTGCGCTACCATCCGCAGGCGACACTGGTCGGGCGCCTCTATCCGGTTTCAGGTGGGCAGTGGGGTGTGCGTTGGACTTTGATCTATCAGGGCGAGGTGTTCCGCTGGATGCAGCAGTCCAGTGAAGTGGCGCCGTTGATTGCCGAAGGTATCGGTAATACCGCGGAACAGTTGGTACAACGCTTCGCCGAGAGTTTTGCCAGCGGCAGCGATGAGATCATGTTGCAGGTGAATGGGGTTAATGGCTTGTCGGCTTATGGCCGGGTGACCGAGTATCTCGGTAACCTGCCTGGGGTCAAAGAGGTCAAGGTGCTCAAGATGATGCCCACCGCCCTGAGTATTCGTATCCGTACCGAGGGTGGCAGCGAGGCCGCCTTGCAGACCATCGATCTGGGGGATGTGCTCGAAGCCGAGCAGCCGCCGTTGATGGTTGAAACCCCCACCGAGAGTCCGCAGAACGGCGATTCCGGGAAGGGCAATGGGGAAGGAAAAGAGCCTGAGTCAGTACAAAAAGTTCATTATTATCATATGGTTCCGTGAACAGACGCCAAATACCGAATGCGATAACCATCCTGCGTATTCTGCTGGTAGCACCGATCATGGTGTTCCTGGCCAGGCAGGAGTATGGCACGGTGCTGGTACTGTTCTTTCTCGCCGGGATTAGCGATGGCCTGGACGGCTATCTGGCACGGCGCTTCTGCTGGCATACCCGTCTCGGCTCCCTGCTGGATCCGCTGGCCGACAAGTTCATGCTGGTTGGTGTCTATCTGGTGCTGGGCTGGAACGGTTTGCTGCCGCTGTGGTTGGTGGGACTGGTGATCCTGCGTGATGTGGTGATTGTTGGCGGCGCCTCTGCCTACCACTATTTCTGCCAGAGTCTGACCATGGAGCCGACCCGCATCAGCAAGATCAATACTGTGCTGCAGATCCTGCTTGGGCTACTGATTATCGTCGCCGCCATGGTGACATTGATACCAGCCTGGGTCACCAATGTGATGATTAGTTTTGTGGCGATCTTTACCGTCTGGAGCGGTGTCGATTACGTCTGGCGCTGGGGCTGGCGCGCCTATCGCTGTTACTACGCCGGGAGGGAGGAATGAGCGAATCGCAGAAGTGGTTTGTGTTGGCAGGGGTGACCTTCGGTGGTTTCCTGATCTATCTGCTGGCACCCGTGCTTACTCCCTTTCTGGTTGCGGCAGTCCTGGCCTATATCGGTGATCCTCTGGTGGATCGGCTCGAGGCACGCAAACTGTCGAGGACCCTCTCGGTTACCCTGGTATTTATTGTCCTCTCCATTGTCGCATTGCTCCTGCTGCTGATCCTGGTACCGATGCTGGAGCGTCAGTTCGTATTGCTCGGTAGTCGTCTGCCGAGCTATTTGGATACCCTGCAACAGAAAGTGTTGCCTGCGGTGAGTGGTTACCTTGGCGTGGACAACGCCACCTTCGACCTGGCGACGCTGAAAACCCTGGTGCGCGAGCAGTGGGGCGGTACCGTGAAGGGGGCCTTTGCCCTGCTTTCCCGTTCCGGCATGACCCTGCTGGCCTGGGGTGCCAACCTGATGCTGATCCCGGTAGTGACCTTCTATCTGCTACGCGATTGGGACATTCTGGTCGAGCGTATTCATGAATTGATTCCGCGCCGCGCCGAGGCGGTGGTCGCGCGGTTGGCCCGTGCCTCGGACGAGGTGCTCGGTGCCTTTCTCCGTGGTCAGCTGCTGGTAATGCTGGCGCTCGGTACCATCTACTCGGTGGGCCTTTCCCTAGTCGGACTGGAGTTGGCCCTTTTGATCGGTATGCTTGCCGGATTGGTGAGTTTCGTCCCCTATCTTGGCTTCATTGTAGGCATTGCCGCTGCCGGAGTGGCTGCGCTGATGCAGTTCCAAGAGTTGATGCCGCTGATCTATGTGGTGGCGGTCTTCATGGTCGGTCAGGCGGTGGAGGGGATGTTGCTGACCCCGCTACTGGTGGGGGAGAAGATCGGCCTGCATCCGGTGGCGGTGATCTTCGCTGTACTCGCTGGTGGCCAGCTATTCGGTTTCGTCGGCATCTTGTTGGCCCTGCCGGTGGCGGCGGTGGTGATGGTGCTGCTGCGCTATACCCACGAGCAGTACGTCGGCAGCAGCCTTTATGCCGAGCGGGGGGAGCCGCCCGCATGAGTCCCCATCCGCAGCTACCGCTGCGAATCGGTCTGCGCGACAGCGCCACCTTCGCCAATTTTTATCCCGGTGCCAACGCCACGGCCTGCCATGCCCTGCAACAGGGGATGGAGCCCTTCATCTATCTCTGGGGAGTCAGCGGCAGTGGCAAAAGCCATCTCCTGCAGGCCGCCTGCCACGGGGTAACCGAGGCGGGTGGGCAGGCGATCTACTTGCCGTTAGACGAAGCGGGGATCACGCCGCCGATGCTGGAAGGGTTGGAGGGGATGACGTTGGTCTGCCTCGACAGGCTGGAGAGCGTGGCCGGAAACGAGGAGTGGGAGACCGCCCTGTTCCACCTCTACAATCGCCTGCGCGATAGCGGGCATCGGTTGCTGGTGGCCGGTAGTGCCGCTCCGCCAGCGCTGGGCCTGGATCTGCCCGATCTGGTCTCCCGACTTGGCTGGGGGCCGGTTTTTCAGCTGCAGCTACTGGATGATGCGGGTAAGGCCGCGGCGCTCAGGCTACGGGCCGCGAATCGTGGCATGGAGCTGTCTGAAGATGTGGCTAACTACCTGCTGCAGCGAGCACCGCGGGATATGCACGCCCTGTTTTCCCTGCTGGAACGGCTCGATGAAGGGTCGCTGGCCGCCCAGCGTAAATTAACCATTCCCTTCGTTCGCCAGTTACTCGCCTCGTAACTCCCTGCCGCGAAAGCGGGCATAGAACATACTGCCGCTGTAAAAAGCGACGCTTAGTACCACTTCCACCAGTGCCAGCCAGCGGTCATCCGGGTTGCTGTACGCCTCCACCACGCCGTGAGTGAAATAGAACAGAGCGAGGAAACTGGCCCAGGCGAAGGTGTAGGGGCGGCCATAGAGGATGCCGCGCAGCGGAAACAGTAGCGGCACCAGCATCAGAAACAGGGCCACCGAGATCGGTACGCTAGTAGGTGGCGAGAGCCAGGCCAACCAGATCATCAGCAGTAGCATCAGGCCGAAGTAGGCGCTTACTGCGGTGAGATAACTAAGACGGGTTTTATCCATTTTTCAATGATTTGGTGGTGGCGGCGAGACGGCGCCCCAGGGCGACGCAGAGCTGTTTCTCCTCCTCGCTCAGGGGGAGTTTGTTGTCCGCGCCGGCATGATGGCTGGCGCCATAGGGAGTGCCACCACCACGGGTGTGTAGCAGGCCGGTTTCGCTATAGGGGATGCCGCAGAGCAGCATGCCGTGGTGCAGCAGCGGCAGCATCATCGACAGCAGGGTGCTTTCCTGGCCGCCATGGAGGCTGGAACTGGAGGTAAATACGGCGGCGGGTTTGCCGATCAGGCTACCCGATAACCACAACGGGGTAGTGGTATCGAGGAAGTATTTCAGCGGTGCGGCCATATTGCCGAAGTGGCAGGGGCTGCCGAGGGCCAGTCCGACGCACTCTTTGAGATCTTCCGGCTCTACATAGGGGGCGCCTGCTTCCGGGACCTCCTCCGCAGTGGCTTCACATACGCTGGACACCTCCGGGACGGTGCGCAGGCGGGCGCTTATCCCCTCTATCTCTTCCACGCCGCGGGCAATTAGTCGGGCCATTTCGGCAATGGCGCCGTGGCGGCTGTAGTAAAGCACCAGTATTTCGCTCATCGTGACCTCGTTTTCTGCGTAAATCTGCAAAAGGCATTTTACCGGGACATTCCTTGACAGCCCATAGGGGCGGTGATAGCTTGAAAAGCCCTTCAATTTCGAGTCACCACATTGTTCGTAGTGAGTTCATTTCAAAGGCATTTTTCCGTCAGCCGCATGCTGGTTCCGCTGTTGTCGTTAATGCTTGTCGCCTGTGCCGTGATGCCACCGGTGCAGGAGATGAGCGATGCGCGTCAGGCGATCAAAGCGGCGCATGAGGCCAAGGCGGAGCAGTTTGCGCCGCAGAAGTTGCGCAGCGCGGAAGACTCCATGGAACTTGCAACCCGCACTTTGGAGCAGGGCGAATACGAAGCGGCACGAATGGCAGCGACGGTGGCAAAGGCCTTGGCGATCAAGGCACGCGATGAGGCGATTGCCGCGGCACCCTGAAAATAGGTGAAAATTGCATGCGGGCTACTTGCGGAATAGGTCACACTCTAAATTCTTGACGCTTATATAGCCTGGTGCTAACGTGGTCGCAGCATGAACGTGTTAGTTTTCGCGTATCTTTAATTAAGAAACGACAACGGCGGAGTCTCTTCATGAAACTGTTCAAAGGTATGAAATTTACGGCGCTTATCGCGATTGTTCTGAGTCTCGCGGTAGGTTGTGCAAGTACTCCGGAAGGAGATGATCCGGTAGCCATGGCGCAGGCAGCGATTGCTGATGCCAAGGCCGCAAATGAAGAGGCCAAAGCTGCCGGTGCTGAATGGCGTGATACCGAGGCGCTGATTCAGGAAGCTGAAGCAGCTCTCGAAGCTGGTGACACTGGCAAGGCTATCCAGCTTGCCGAGCAGGCTCGCCGTCAGGCTGAGAACGCTCTGGCGCAGATGCAGGAACAGCCGATGTCCAGCCAGTACACAGTAATGGCGGGTGATAGTCTCTGGGGAATTTCCGGAAAGAGCGAAGTTTACGGTAATCCTTACCAGTGGCCGCTGATCTACAAAGCCAACCGCGACAAGATCAAAGACGCTGACCTGATCTATCCCGGTCAGGAGTTCACCATTGACCAGTCGGCTTCTGCTGCCGATGTCGATGCAGCGGTAATGCACGCCAAGACCCGCGGTGCCTGGTCTCTGGGTGTTACCGAAGACTCCGATATGGCCTATCTGAACCAGTAATATTCCGGTTCACAGGCAGTAATTTGGAAGGGGCTCTTCTACGAGCCCCTTTCTTTCGTCAGTAGGAAACGCTTACGGAAGCGAAGCATGAAAAAGATTGAGCAGCTTTTTGAAGGGTTTATGTGGCAGAGTCGGTTTGTCGTGCTGTTTGCCGTGATCGCCAGCCTGATGTCAGCATTTGCCATGTTCTTCCTGACTACGGTGGATGCCATCTATCTATGGAGCCACCTGCTGGAGTATGCCTCACCAGTTCTGGACACTGCAGCGCGCGCAACTCTGCGCAGTGCCACCATCACGCATATTGTCGAGATCGTCGATGGCTATTTGCTGGCAACGGTGTTGTTGATTTTTGCTCTCGGTCTGTATGAGCTGTTTATCAGTAAGATCGATATGGCTGAGGGTGCTGAGACTTCTTCCAATGTGCTGTTGATCAATAGTCTTGATGATCTGAAAGCTCGCCTGGCGAAAGTAATTCTGATGATCCTGATCGTTAAATTCTTCGAACATGCCATCAGTCTGAGTTTTAATTCGGCAATGGATTTGCTCTCTCTGGCGGGAGGTATCGCACTGATTGGTCTTGCGCTCTACCTTTCACATGCTGGGGATCATTCAGCATCTCCTAAGCATTGAGTACTATAAATTAGCAAGATGATAAGTTGTAACCGCCATCATTCCTGGAAAATAGCAGTCTTGTTGGGACTGTGGCTGGTTGCCGGCAGTGTTTTTTCGGCACCGAATTTTGTCGATATTAGCGGCAGTCCAATTAGCCTGGACAACTATCGAGGTAAATGGATAGTGGTTAACTACTGGGCTACCTGGTGCCCACCGTGCCAGGAAGAGATCCCGGAACTTATCCATTTTCATGAAACTCACAAGGACAAGGATGCCGTGGTAGTGGGTTTCAGTATGGATGAAAGCTCAAAGGCTGCGTTGAGCCGCTTTGTCGAAGAGAATATGATGAGTTATCCGATAGTACAAATGAGTGGTGATATGCCGCTTATTGGGAATATACCAGGACTGCCCACTACCTATTTGATTGACCCGCAAGGGAATACGGTGGCGAGGAAAGTAGGACTGGTTTCAATGGATATGCTTGAAAGTTTTATAAATAAAAACAGCAAATAACGGCTCCAGTAAAACTGGGCACCACACCCCCGGAGGAACGTCAATGCGTCGTTACATCAGCACACTCCTCATGGTTGCCGGATTTTCCCTGCTTTCTTTCACATCAATGGCAGCGGAAACTCCACGCGATCCCTACACCTATTTCTTCAACGAGACATTCGGCGATTTCTCCGAAGAGCTACAAAATGCCCGTGATACAAATAAAAAGGGCATTATGATCTTCTTCGAAATGGATGAATGTCCCTTCTGTCACTGGATGAAGATTAACGTTCTCAACCGCCCAGATATCCAGGCGTACTATCGGGAAAATTTTCTTATGTTCCCGGTGGATATTGAGGGCGATGTAGAAATAACTGACTTCAAAGGCAGTGTCATGAGCCAGAAAGATTTTGCCTTCAAGGAGTTTCGTGTTCGTGCCACCCCAATGATCGCTTACTTTGACCTGGACGGTAAGCTGGTGCATCGTCACACCGGTCGCACATCCGATGCTGAAGAGTTTATGCTCATGGGGCATTTTGTCGCCGAAGGAAAATATAAGGAGACAAAGTTCGCCCGTTACAAGCGTGAGCAGCGTAAGTAAAACACAGGGACCTGAGAAATGGATTCCATTGTGAAGTTACGCCTGCTGTTACTTGTGGCGCTATTCCCTTTTGGAGTGAATGCAGTAGAGCCGCTGCTTGAGCCATTAACCCTCGAATATGCGCTGTCGCTTGCTGACACAGCACATCCTGAGTTGCAATTACAGCAATCTGCTCGCGCACGCAGTGAGGCTGAACTGCGTGGTGCGGAGGTCGATACGGCGGTTTCCCTGAGTATCGAAGGCCGTGCCCGTTGGATACAACCACCGGATATCGCACCTGACGATCGGGTGACCGATGATCACAAGTTGAGCCTCTTTCTGCGTAAGCAACTTTACGATTTCGGTCAATCTTCGGCCAGGTACGATGCTGCGCTGCAAGCCACTCTGGGAGCCGAACAGCGTTATCAGAATTTACTACTGCAACGTCGGGTAACCATCATGCGTGCTTACTTCGACGTGTTACTGGCGGATATGGAATACGCCCGTGACAATGAGGCATTGGCAACGGCCTATATTGCCTTTGATCGTCTACGCACACGCCAGGAGTTAGGGCAGGCATCGGATATTGCGGTGGCGGAACTCGAAAGCGAATACCAACAGGCACGGGTGCAACTGAATCTCAGTGAAACGCGCCAGCGTGCCAGCCGTTCCCGTCTGGCAAATGTGTTGGGTCGTCCTGGAATGTTGCCGTCGAACGTGCAACGTCCACAACTCGATTATCCTCGGCGCAAATTACCCGAGTATGAGAAAGTTTTGACGCAGGCGATGACCAATAATCCTCTGCTCAAGGCATTACAGGCGGAACTGGATGCGGCACAACAACGCGTGGAGGCTGCGCGTGCGACGGGCATGCCAAGGCTGGATGCCGAGTTGGAGGCATCGGAGTACAGCCGCGAACTGGGTAGCAGCGATCACTGGCGTGCGGGGATTAATCTGAGTATTCCTCTCTACACCGGTGGAAGGGTGGATGCTGCGGCGGCGCAACAGCAGGCGGAGGTCTATCGTATCCAGGCGGCACTGGATCAGGCACGTTATGATCTGCGGCAGCAGGTACTGGATCTGTGGTTGGCATTACAAACGCTGAAATTAAAGCGGGAAAAGGCCAACACACAACAGGACTATCGTGAGTTGTATCTCGATCAAAGTCGCGCCAACTATGAAATGGAATTTAAATCCGATCTGGGTGATGCCATGGTGCGACTCTCGGAAGCGCAACTGGAATTCGCCAATAACGATTACGATTTTGCTATTGCCTGGGAACAACTGGCGGCTTTAGTCGGCGGAACAATCGCTGATAAATCTACCGAAACGCCGGTAGTGGAAGAGAACAAAGGAGCGAATGAATGAAAACGGCAATCAAGGGCAGTGTGTTGTTGTGTGCATTGTTTGCTTCGACAAGTGCGATGGCTGCCTGGGATGGTGTGCTTGATTGGGCACGTCGCACGGAGATGAGCACTCCTGCAAGCGGGAGCATCGGGCGTGTGCTGGTGCGAACTGGTGAACGGGTAAAGGAAAAAACGGTTTTGCTGCAACTGGAGCAGGAAGCACGACGCGCCAGGGTGGAGGAGGCCAAATCGGTACAGCAACATGCCACACTGCTGCGCGAAGAAGCACAGCGTGAGCTGGACCGTTCGCAGGAACTCTATGACCGTACCCTGTTGGCCGATCATGATCTGAATCTTGCCAAGCTGGCGTTTGCCGACGCCGATGCCACTTTTCAACAGGCCCGGGCTGCGCTGGTATCAGCAGAAGAAGAGTTGAACGATAGTCAGCTTGTGGCGCCTTTCGATGCGATCATCCTTGATCGAAAAGTGCAGCCTGCGCAGACGGTGATGAATCAATTACGTGCAGAACCGATGTTGGTCGTGGCTTCGGCTAAGGAAATGCTGGTTCGTTTTGCTGTGTCGCCGGAGGATCTTGCAAAGCTCCCACCAGGGACAAAGGTCAACGTGGAGTGCCAGGGTAAGCGTTACCAGGGGGTTGTCGAGGCCGTTAAACTGGATGCCCATATCGGTTATGGAAGTTCTGCCCAAACGGACAACACGGTGGAGGTGATTTTTGCCACTGAGCAGCCGTTGATCCCTGGGGTGGCAGCGAGCGTCAGTCTACCGTGACCATTTGTCTGCACTGCTATGTTTCCGGCCGGGTGCAGGGAGTCTGGTATCGCGGTTCCACCCGTCGTCAGGCGGAGCAACTTGGCCTGAGCGGTTATGCCAGAAATCTGGATGACGGCAGAGTCGAAGTGCTGGCCTGCGGTGAGCAGGACGCAGTAGAAGCATTACAGCAGTGGTTATGGCAGGGACCGCCTGCTGCGAGTGTTACCGATGTGGTGTGTCGCGAAGTTGCGCTTCCGCAGTCGTTACCGAAGACCTTTACTACTGCGTAATTTAGCGATACCAGCGTTCCCTCAGTGCTGCATAAACCCTGTTGGGATATTTGAAGCTGTTAAGACTACCGTTATAGCGAGCCAATGCACGGGTACGGTTGCCCTTTTCCATATCCAGGTAGTAGCGCAGAATCGTACAGCCAAAACGCAGATTGGTTTCGACGTTGAACAGATTGGCCTCGGGTTGTTTTAGCTCCTTGAGCCAGAACGGCATCACCTGCATCAGGCCTCGTGCCCCTGCATTGGAGATGGCGAAACGATCGAAATTACTCTCCACCTGAATTACTGCCAGTACCAGTTCGACGGGTAGTTTTGCACGGTTGGCTTCGGCATGGATATGTCTGAGCATGCTGAGCCGCTTTTTCTCATTGGGGATGGTGTTGCTGAGGCGTTGCGACATATCGGTCAGCCAGACCTCGGCGTCGTAGCGATCAGCGAAACTCTCATGCTCCGCCAGTGCCTCTATCAACCGTTGTTTTAGCAGTGGATCGACGTGCTGTTCTGCCTCTACAGGCGTGAGCCAGAGAAGCGCCGTTAGCAGGCAGAACATTTTTAATGCTTGTCGGGACATTGATCGCTTTCCGTGACACCATGCAACATTTAAATCTTTGCCCTTTGGGTGGATGAATGCAAGTCTTTAGACGACTGGATCTTGCAAACTGGTGGTTGCCGCTGCTGCTGGCGCTGCTGGTAATTGCCATTATGCTGGGCGGCGAAACGGCGGCCCAGTGGTTGCGCTACGATCGTGCGGCTATTGCCGGGGACGAATATTGGCGAGTGTTTACCGCTCATCTGACGCATCTTGGCTGGTCGCATCTGTTGCTCAATCTGGCCGGTCTGATGCTATTGCAATTACTGGTTGGTGATGCGTTGAACCCACGTGGCTGGTTACTGCTGCTGCTTTTTTCTGCGCTGTGCGTTAGCGCTGGTCTCTGGATATTCGACCCACAGGTGCGCTGGTATGTCGGCCTCTCCGGTGTGCTGCATGGGTTTCTGCTAGGTGGAGCCCTGTTACTCGCGATCAACGGTCAGCGTGAAGGGATTTATCTTCTACTGGTGACTCTGGCAAAGCTGGGCTGGGAACAATTCGCAGGGCCTATGCCCGGCAGTGAGGCAACTGCTGGCGGCAAGGTGATTGTTAACGCCCATCTCTATGGTGCGATTGGCGGTGGGGTATTGGTATCGTTGTTACTGAGCCGACGCCACTGGCGTCGGCGCTTTGTCCATTTTTAGCGGATCTTTTGTTGCAGGGTTTGCAGTAGGCCTTCCAGCGGCAAGTTAGTGCTCTCCGCGTCACGCCGTCCTTTGTATTCTACGCACCCCTCTTTCAGCGCTCGCTCACCGATGACGATGCGGTGCGGGATGCCGATCAATTCCATGTCAGCAAACATCACCCCGGGACGTTCACCACGGTCGTCGAAGAGTACTTCGTAACCGGCTTCGGTCAGTTCCGTATAAAGACGCTCGGCGGTTTCGCGTACCATCTCAGATTTCTGCATGTTCATCGGCAGCAGCGCGATCTGGAACGGTGCGATAGGGTCGGGCCAGATGATGCCTTTATCATCGTGGTTTTGTTCGATAGCAGCGGCAACCACACGGGAAACGCCGATACCGTAGCAACCCATAATCATCACCACTGACTTGCCGTTTTCGTCCAGCACCGTGGCGTGCATTGCATCACTGTACTTTTTGCCCAACTGGAAGATGTGGCCAACCTCGATACCGCGCTTGATGGTCAGGGTACCCTTGCCGTCGGGACTGGGATCGCCCTCGACTACGTTGCGCAGGTCAGCAATCTGCGGTTCGGGGAGGTCACGTCCCCAGTTAACCCCAGTGAGGTGTTTGCCATCCTCGTTAGCGCCACAGACGAAATCTGCCAAGTGGGCAGCATCGCGGTCGACAAGGAGCGGGATGCTGAGGCCAACCGGACCGATGGAACCGGGATTACAACCTACGGCAGTAAGAATCTCTTCGTCGCTGGCAAGGGTCAGCGGACTGAATACGCCTGGTAGGTTGGCAGCCTTGATCTCGTTTAGTTCGTGATCGCCACGCAATGCCAGTGCGACGACGCCCTGCGCTTCGCCGTTATCATTTGCACCAAGCACTACCAAGGTCTTCACTGTCTGCTGCGGCGAAACCTTGAGGAAGGTGGAAACCTCTTCAATGCTGCGTTGTTCCGGTGTGTCCACGCTCGTCATGCTGGCGTTGGCTGCCGGGCGAGGTCCCTGTGGAGCCAGTGCCTCGGCCTTTTCCACATTGGCGGCGTAGTCGCTGTCACTGGAAAAGGCGATGGCGTCTTCGCCGGAGTCGGCCATCACATGGAACTCGTGGGAACCACTGCCGCCGATGGCGCCGGTATCGGCAAGCACTGGGCGAAAGTCGAGGCCGAGGCGGCTGAAGATGCGGCTGTAGGTGTTGTGCATCACCTCATAGGTTTGCTGTAGCGATGCTTCGTCCAGGTGGAAGGAGTAGGCGTCCTTCATCAGGAATTCGCGGGCGCGCATCACACCGAAACGGGGACGGCGCTCATCGCGAAATTTGGTCTGGATCTGATAGAAATTGGCCGGAAGTTGTTTGTAGCTCTGCAGCTCATTGCGAATCAGATCGGTGATGATCTCTTCGTGAGTCGGACCGAAGCAGAACTCGCGGTTGTGGCGGTCGGTCATGCGCAACATCTCCGGTCCCATCACATCCCAGCGGCCCGACTCCTGCCACAGCTCTGCAGGCTGTACCGCAGGCATCAGCACCTCCTGGGCGCCAGCACGGTCCATCTCCTCGCGGACAATTTTTTCTACCTTACGCAAAACTCGCAGACCCAGTGGTAACCAGGTGTAAAGGCCTGAGGCTAGTTTTCGGATCATGCCTGCCCGCAGCATTAGCTGGTGACTGATGATCTCGGCATCGGCCGGGGTTTCCTTCAGAGTGGCAATCAAATACTGGGAAGCGCGCATAGCGTTTTATCGTCCGGTTTATTCGGTATGGAGAAAGGCGACATTGTAGACAATGCGGCCCCCGCCAGTACAGCGAAGGCGAGATCTAATGACGAAGGAAGATTCAGAAAGTAGTATTGTTCCAGCCCCACATGTGTCCAGGCGCATCGGAGAATTCGATGTAAACCCGATCAGTGGGGATGCCAAGTTCTTCGCTAATGAGGCCACAAAGGGAGAGAGACAGGGCGGCGGTGTGATCGCCGGGGAGGCCGATGCTTTTCAACTCCAGGTAGGCACACGGTTCATTTTGGCCACCAAACAGCATCGCTACGTCGCACTCCATAGAAGTCATCACATAACGTTCAGACTTGCCCAGCGAGCTGGCGACTAATCCGGATCCCTTAGCCAGGAGTTGCTGTTTTTCTTCCTGCCTGAGAGGTTTGCTAGTGCGAATGAGCAGATAGGGCATGAAATAGGGCTGTGCTTAGTTGCAGTAAGCGTTGATCATTGCTTGCGCTTCTTTCATCTTGGCATCACGCATCTCAGGGCTGAGTGTGACAACGGTGCCGTCCGGCTGCTGTATTTTTTCCGAATTCCGGAAGGTTTCCATATTCTGCTTGGCAATTTCGCAGTTTTTCTTGCGCCGCTCCACGACCTGGGCAGCTTCGTTAGTTACGCTCGGTGCGTTTTTGTCTTCCTCCGCAGCTTCTCCTTCCGGCTTTGACTGATATGGATCACTGTCCTTCAGTTGCATCTGTTCGGATTGAGCAGCGGAGGTATCGGGCGGGGTCTGACTATAGTGGACACGTCCATTCTCATCGACCCATTTGTAGAGGGAGACTGCTTGGGCGGGCAGGGTTAGGGTCAGGCCAAGCAGTCCCAGCGCGAGTAAAGTCCATCTATTAAACAGGTTTTTTTCCATAGCTCCGATACCAGATATTGCTAAAGTTGACGGGACAGATGAGTCGTATTGCCAATTATCGGCAATTTACCCCCAAGTACAAGTGCGCCAAATGGCGTAGTGGCCGTAAAACCCTGTTATTGCTTGACCTTTGGCCTGATTGCAAGTAGTTTTCCCCTTTTTTACAGCACAATTCACAAACGCCCGTGCCCACGGGTGTTTTTCTTCGTTTGGAGTGATGGGAGACCCTCATAGGTGGAATTGACCGGTGCCGAAATAATCGCACGTTTTCTCCAGGACGAGGGGGTAAAGCACCTCTTTGGCTATCCTGGCGGGGCTGTGTTGCATATCTACGACGCCCTCTACAAGCAGGACAAGGTGCAGCACATTCTGGTGCGCCACGAACAGGCGGCCACCCACGCAGCGGACGGTTACGCCCGTTCCACCGGTAAGCCCGGTGTAGTGCTGGTTACCTCCGGTCCTGGCGCCACCAATGCGGTTACCGGTATTGCCACTGCCTACATGGATTCCATCCCGATGGTGGTCATCACCGGACAGGTTAACTCCACCCTGATCGGCAACGACGCCTTCCAGGAAGTCGACTCGGTCGGTATCACCCGTCCCTGCGTCAAGCACAACTTCCTGGTAAAGAAAGTTGAAGATCTGGCGATCACCCTGAAGAAAGCCTTCTACATTGCGACGACGGGCCGTCCCGGTCCGGTGGTGGTTGACATCCCCAAGGATGTCACCGCTGAGCGCACTCGTTACGTCTATCCGAAGAAAGTTTCCATGCGTTCCTACAACCCGGTAGTGAAGGGGCATGGAGGACAGATCAAGAAAGCGGTCAATATGCTGCTTTCTGCCAAGCGCCCGGTGATCTATACCGGTGGCGGGGTGGTGCAGGGCAATGCCGCCGGCAGCCTGACCGAACTGGCGCGCAAGCTCAGCTTCCCGGTGACCAATACCTCTATGGGTCTCGGTGGTTTCCCGGCCAGCGACAAGCTGTTCCTCGGCATGCTGGGGATGCACGGCACCTATGAAGCCAATATGGCGATCTCACATTGCGACCTGTTGCTCGCAGTGGGTGCCCGTTTCGATGACCGGGTGACCGGCAAGATCGAAAAATTTGCGCCCAGCGCACGTATCATCCATATCGATATCGACCCGGCCTCTATCTCCAAGAACGTCAAGGTGGATGTCCCCATCGTTGGCGATGTGGATGAGGTGCTGAAGTCGATGCTGACTATGATCGGTGAGGCCTCCCGTAGCGCCGATGCCGAGGCGTTGGGCAAATGGCTGCAGCAAATCGACCAGTGGCGCGGTAAGGATTGCCTGAAATTCGACCGCAATGCCAAACGGATCAAGCCGCAGCACGTGCTCGAGACCTTGCACAAAGTGACCAAGGGCGATGCATTTGTCACTTCGGATGTGGGTCAGCATCAGATGTGGGCCGCGCAGTTCTACGGTTTCGACAAGCCCCGTCGCTGGATCAACTCCGGTGGCCTCGGTACCATGGGCTTCGGCCTACCCGCCGCGATGGGCGTGCAGTTGGCCCATCCCAAGGCGCAGGTTGCCAGCATCGTTGGTGATGGCGGTGTGCAGATGAACATCCAGGAACTTGCTACCTGTATGCAGTACGGACTGCCGATTAAGGTTATCTGCCTGAATAACGGCTATCTCGGCATGGTGCGCCAGTGGCAGGAGTTCTTCTACGAAGAGCGCTATTCGCAGGTACACGTCGAGGCCCAGCCTGATTTCGTTAAGCTGGCCGAGGCGTACGGACATGTCGGCATGCAGATCGAGAAACCGGAAGACGTGGAGAACGCATTGAAAGAGGCGTTCAAAATGAAGGACCGGTTTGTCTTCATGAACTTCCTCACCGATCCGACAGAAAACGTTTATCCCATGGTCCCTGCCGGTGCAGGACTCGATGAGATGATCCTGATATGAGACACATTATCTCCATTCTGATGGAAAACGAGGCGGGTGCGCTCTCGCGCGTGGCCGGGCTTTTTTCTGCTCGCGGTTACAACATCGAGTCGCTTAGCGTGGCCCCGACCGAGGATGCCTCATTGTCGCGTCTGACCCTGGTCACCCGTGGTTCCGACGAGATCATTGAGCAGATCACCAAGCAACTGAACAAATTGATCGATGTGGTCAAATTGCTCGACCTTACCGAAGGACCGCACATCGAGCGGGAGATGATGCTCATCAAGGTCAAGGCCAGCACCGCTAACCAGCGTGAAGAGCTGAAACGCCTGGCCGATATTTTTCGTGGCAACATCATCGATGTGACCGACACCACCTACACCATCGAACTGACCGGTGATGTACAAAAACTCGATGCCTTCATCGACACCCTCAAGGAGAGTGAAA
Source organism: Thiohalomonadaceae bacterium (assembly GCA_050299175.1). Taxonomy (GTDB): domain Bacteria; phylum Pseudomonadota; class Gammaproteobacteria; order Thiohalomonadales; family Thiohalomonadaceae; genus JAPHTQ01. The sequence continues at coordinate 9,849 of JBNKVM010000020.1, read as the reverse complement.
TCCTCGAGACGGTCCGCTCCGGCGTGACCGGGATATCCCGCGGGGCGAAGGCGCTCACTATTTAACTTTTTTGATTCAAGTATTGTGTAAAGGAAGCTGCTCATGGCACTTAACATCTATTACGACAAAGATTGCGACCTCTCCATCATCCAGGGCATGAAGGTTGCCATCATCGGTTACGGTTCACAGGGCCATGCCCACGCCAACAACCTGAAGGATTCCGGCGTTAACGTGACCGTCGGTCTACGTAAAGGCTCCACCACCGCTGCCAAGGCGGAGAAAGCGGGCCTGACCGTTAAAGAGACCGGCGAAGCGGTCAAGGATGCTGATCTGGTCATGATCCTGACCCCGGACGAGTTCCAGTCGCAGCTCTACAAGAACGAGATCGAGCCGAACATCAAGCAGGGCGGTGTACTGGCCTTTGCCCATGGTTTCTCGATTCACTATAACCAGGTCGTGCCGCGTGCGGATCTGGATGTCATCATGGTTGCCCCCAAGGCACCGGGCCACACCGTGCGTTCCGAGTTCGTCAAGGGTGGCGGTATCCCTGACCTGATTGCCGTATTCCAGGACGCTTCTGGCAAGGCGAAAGACATCGCTTTGTCATACGCCTCCGGTGTCGGCGGTGGTCGTACCGGTATCATTGAAACTACCTTCAAGGACGAGACCGAAACCGACCTGTTCGGTGAGCAGGCTGTTCTCTGTGGTGGTGCTGTTGAGCTGGTTAAGGCCGGTTTCGAAACTCTGGTCGATGCCGGTTATGCACCGGAGATGGCCTACTTCGAATGTCTGCACGAGCTGAAGCTGATCGTCGACCTGATGTACGAGGGCGGCATCGCCAACATGAACTACTCCATCTCCAACAACGCCGAGTATGGTGAGTACGTCACCGGCCCGCAGGTGATTAACGACGAATCCCGCTGGGCGATGCGTGAAGCGCTTACCAACATCCAGAACGGCGAGTACGCCAAGCGCTTCATTCTTGAGGGGATGTCCAACTACCCTGAGATGACCGCATGGCGTCGTAACAATGCCGCGCACCAGATCGAGCAGGTCGGTTCGCGTCTGCGTTCCATGATGCCGTGGATCACCGCCAATGCACTGGTGGACAAGGACAAAAACTGATTCGCGTCTACTGCGTCAAAAAGCCGGGCTTTGCCCGGCTTTTTTGTCCCAGTCATAGGTGCAAGGTGACATGGGAGGCTTTATGATGTGTAGCTGTGGTTTTACTCGAACGAGTGTAACTGAATGAGCAAAGAGACAAACGACGAAGTCGCCAAACCGCACCGCGGGATCTACCTGCTGCCGAACCTGTTCACCACGGCGGCACTGTTTGCCGGGTTCTATGCCATCGTTGCTGCGATGAAGGGGCAGTTCGATGCGGCTGCCGCAGCGGTGTTCGTCGCGATGGTGCTGGATGGGCTTGATGGCCGTGTGGCACGCCTGACCAATACCCAGAGCGAATTCGGCGCTGAATATGACTCGCTTTCGGACATGGTTTCGTTTGGGGTGGCGCCAGCGCTGGTGATGTACGAATGGGCGCTACACTCTATGGGACGTCTCGGCTGGTTGGCCGCCTTTATCTATACTGTCGGCGCGGCACTGCGCCTGGCTCGCTTCAACACCCAGATCGGTAAGGTCGACAAGCGTTACTTCGTTGGTCTGGCTAGCCCTGCCTCGGCGGCAGTGGTGGTCGGCTTTGTCTGGATTGCCGGCGATCTGGGGCTGAGTCCGAAGGCGGGCGACTGGGCTGCCTGGGCCATTACCGTCTCATGCGGTCTGTTGATGGTGAGTAACGTGCGTTACTACAGCTTCAAGACCATCGACTTCAAGGGCAAGGTGCCCTTCTTCTTCCTGCTGGTGGCGGTACTGATCATCGTACTGGTGACCTACGATCCACCCAAGGTGCTTTTCCTGGTCTTCGCTGGCTATGCTCTTTCGGGTCTGGTGATTACGCTCTGGCTGCTGCTACGTCGGCGTCGCCAGCGCATCGCAGGTGAGGCAGACAGCGAAGCCGATACGGAGGATGGTGGCTAATCCATCCAATTTTGCGTATTAAGCCCCTTTTTTCTACGGCCTCCCTGCGGAGGCCGGTTTCGTTTTTCCGGCCTCTTTTGGTTAAGATGTCGTGACAGTACAGAGAGACCCAGAGCCATGAGCGACAAGCTGTTTATTTTCGACACCACCCTGCGCGACGGTGAGCAGAGCCCCGGCGCCTCCATGACCAAAGAGGAGAAGATCCGCATTGCCAAAGCACTGGAGCGGATGCGGGTGGATATCATCGAGGCTGGCTTCCCCATTGCCTCGGTGGGTGACTTCGAGGCGGTACAGGCGGTCGCCCGTAGCATCAAAGACTCGACCGTCTGTGGTTTGGCTCGGGCGCTGGACAAGGATATCGACCGTGCCGGTGAGGCACTGAAGGAGGCCAACTCCGGACGCATCCACACCTTTATTGCCACCTCGCCGATCCACATGGAGCGCAAGCTGCGTATGAACCCGGATCAGGTGGTAGAGCAAGCGGTACATGCGGTCAAACGGGCGCGTCAGTACACCGATAACGTGGAGTTCTCTGCTGAGGACGCCGGGCGTTCCGATATCGATTTTCTCTGCCGTATCTTCGAGGCGGTGATCGAGGCAGGGGCAACCACCCTCAATGTGCCCGATACCGTCGGCTACAATCTGCCGGAACAGTTCGGTAATACCATTCGCCAGCTGTGCGAAAAGATGCCCAATTCCGACAAGGCGATCTTCTCGGTCCACTGCCACAATGACCTGGGTCTGGCGGTGGCCAACTCCCTCGCTGCGGTGAGCAACGGCGCACGTCAGGTGGAGTGCACCATTAACGGTCTTGGCGAACGGGCGGGTAACGCCTCTCTGGAAGAGGTGGTGATGACGGTGAAGACCCGCCGCGATGTCTTCGACTGTAATGTTGATCACGTCGATACCAGCCAGATTGTTGCTACCTCAAGGCTGGTCTCCGGTATTACCGGATTTGCGGTGCAGCCGAACAAGGCCATCGTCGGCGCTAACGCCTTCGCCCATGAATCCGGTATCCACCAGGACGGCGTACTCAAACATCGTGAGACCTACGAGATCATGCGTGCCGAGGATGTAGGCTGGAGTGCCAACCGCATGGTGATGGGCAAGCACTCCGGGCGTAATGCCTTCAAGACCCGTCTGGCCGATCTGGGGATCGAGTTTGAATCGGAAGAAGCCCTTAACGACGCCTTCGCCCGTTTCAAGGAGCTGGCGGACAAGAAACACGAAATCTACGATGAAGACCTGCAGGCGTTGGTCACTGAGTCAAATATCGAGAGCAGTGTGAATGAGCGGATCAAGTTAATTGCCCTACGCGTCTGCTCCGAAACCGGTGAGACACCGGAGGCCTGTGTCACCCTGAGTGTCGATGGTGAGGAGAAACAGACCTGCGCCAGTGGTGGTGGTCCGGTAGATGCCAGCCTCAAGGCGATCGACAGCCTGATCGACTCCGGTACCGAGTTGCAGCTCTATTCGGTTAACAATATCACCTCGGGGACCGACTCTCAGGGTGAGGTAACGGTGAGACTGGAGAAGTCTGGGCGCATCGTAAACGGACAGGGTGCCGATACCGACATCGTTATCGCCTCGGCCAAAGCCTACATTAACGGCCTGAACAAAATCCTCGCACCGCTGGATCGCGCCCATCCCCAGGGTGGCGACGTTTGATCTCTATGGACTCGCGCCAACGCCATTACCTCGAGGTTATGGGGATCGATGTGTGGGAACAGCGCGTCCCGGCGGAGCAGCGAGCGGTTACTAAGCCCGAACCTGTTGCAGTGCAAGAGAAGAGCGAGGTGGTCGCACAAACTGTGCAGGAACCTGTCGTTACTCAAACCTTTTCAGTGGCCGACAACGAACTCGGGAGCCTCGACTGGCCTGAGCTACAGCAAAAGGTTACCGCCTGTACGCATTGTGATGAATTAGTCGCAAATCGTACCCAGACCGTTTTCGGTGTGGGTAACCGCAATGCTGATTGGTTGATCATCGGCGAAGCACCGGGCGCCGATGAGGATAAGCAGGGTGAACCTTTCGTTGGTCGTGCCGGACAACTACTCAACGCCATGCTGCGCGGTATCGGTCTGCAGCGTGAGCAGGTCTACATCGCCAATATTCTGAAGTGCCGCCCGCCCAATAATCGTGATCCGAAGCCCGAGGAGGCGACAGCCTGTCACGCTTACTTGCAGCGACAGATAGAGCTGATTCAACCCAAATTGATTATGGCTGTCGGGCGTATCGCGGCACAAAATCTGCTTCATTGCGACACGCCTATCGGCAAGTTGCGCGGCAAAGTGCATCGCCTGGAGAACGGCCTGCCTCTGGTGGTCACCTATCACCCCGCCTACCTGTTACGTTCGCCACTGGAAAAGCGCAAGTCATGGGCCGATCTCTGTTTGGCGCGTAAAACCCTGCAGGAGCTAGGCGGGTGAGCGCTGCCAGCGACAGGGCCGTGCCGAGTATTCGTCCCATGCTCGACAGTGATATCCAGCGGGTGATGGAAATAGAAGAGGCGGTCTATCCATTCGGTTGGACCGAAGGTATCTTCCACGACTGTCTGCGAGTGCAGTACTCCTGCTGGGTGATGATGTTGGGTGGGGAGATCATCGGCTACGCCATTATGTCGGTGGCGGTGGGCGAAGCTCACATACTCAATGTGGCGTTAGCCATTGAACATCAGGGACAGGGGTACGGGCGGAGTTTCATGCGCTATCTGCTGGATACCGCGCGACGCCATGGTGCGGATACTGCCTTTCTCGAAGTACGCCCCTCCAATAAGGCGGCGATCCACCTTTACGATACGCTGGGGTTCAATCAGGTCGGTTTGCGGCGGGATTACTATCCTTCCGATTGCGGCAAGGAGGACGCGATCATCATGGCATGCTCACTGGAGAGGTTGGGTCCGTAAAGTCGCTTGAACGGTGCGGGTTCGCCGATACAGAATCCCTGCGCATAGTCGACACCGATCTTTTTTAATTGCAGCATGACCTCCATACTTTCCACAAACTCTGCCACGGTGGTCAGTCCCATTTCGTGTCCGATGGTATTGATCGCCGCTACCATGGAAGCATCAATTGGATCGTCCAGGATGTCCTTGATGAAGCTGCCATCGATTTTCAGATAGTCCACCGGCAGGCTTTTGAGATATGCGAAAGAGCTCAGTCCGCTACCGAAATCATCCAGCGCAAATGCACATCCCAGCTTTTTAAGTTCATGCATAAATTCCCGTGCAGTGCTGAGGTTGGTGATCGCTGCCGTTTCCGTGATCTCAAAACAAAAGTTCTGATACGGAACCTGATACTCATCGAATTTGGACTTTATGTAGTCGAGCAGACTCTCCTGCGTCAGTGAGAAGCCAGAAAGATTGATACTGAATATCGTATTGAAAAATTCGGTATTGTGTTTGGCAAAAAGACACAGTGCTTCGTTGATCACCCACTGGTCAATGCGGTACATCAGCTTGTAACGTTCCGCAGCGGGGATAAATGAGCCTGGTGGGATAATGTCACCCTCGCTTGAGATCATGCGCAGCAATAGTTCGTAACGCTCATGTGGCATTTCAGTGATGATGGGTGCGATGGGCTGGGCATAGAGTTCAAAATGGTCGTTCTCCAATGCGTCATTGATGTTTGATACCCACTGCATCTCTCCTTGCCGCTGCGCTAGTTCGTTATCGTCCGGTTGATAAATGTGCGAGCGGTTGCCGCCATTGTCCTTGGCCGCATAACAGGCCACATCGGCATGACTCATAATCTGTGCAGTGCTTTCGATGTGACTGTTGATCTCCACGATACCAATACTGGCGCTAACCTTGTAACGTCGCTGTTCCCACAGATAATCGAGTTTGTTGACGGTTTTGCGCAGGGTTTCTGCCAAACGTAGTGCCTGGGATGTATTGCAATTTTTCAGTAACACACCGAATTCATCACCGCCCAGGCGCGCCAGTGTATCGTTTTCGCGTACCTGCTGTTTTAACTGTGCGGAAAGTTGCAGCAATAGCTGATCACCTGCGATATGACCGCAGGTGTCGTTGATCAGTTTGAACTGATCGAGATCGATATAGAGCAGTGTGTGAGTTACCTTTTCCCTTTTGCTCTGGGCAAATGCCGCTTCCAGTCGTTCTTCGAATTCACGTCGGTTATAGATACGGGTCAGCGGATCGTGGCTGGCATGCCAGGTGAGTTCACGGGCCAGTTTGCGTGCTTTGCGCACATCGTGGAATACCAGCACCACACCAATGATATTACCCCGGGTATCGCGGATTGGTGCCGCAGAGTCCTCGATAGCGATCTCTTCACCACCACGATTGATCAGGAGGGTGTGATTGCCCAAACCGACAATGCGATTTTCCCGCAGACAGCGTTCAACCGGATTGCTGACCGTTTTATGGGTATCCTCGTTGAGGATATGGAATACCTCGGAAAGGGGTTTGCTCACTGCTTCTGCGGTTGACCACCCGGTTAGTTGCTCGGCTACAGGATTGAGAAACTCGATGCGACCTCGAGGATCGGTGGTAATGACGCCGTCGCCGATAGACTTCAATGTGACCTGGGCGCGCTCTTTTTCCCGATACAGATTGTCCTCGGCGGCTTTGCGTGCACTGATGTCGCGGGCAACGGCAATGATTAGTGGTGTCTGCTGCGGCAGGCGTAGAACGCTCAACCGGACTTCAACTTCAAAGCTTTGGCCGTGTGCGCCCTGGTGTATCGTTTCAATAATGCCGAAGTCTTCAGGCCCATGTAACAGCGTCTTGAAATAGTCGTGCAGTTCGTCCTTGCTATATAGTGGTTTAATGTCATGTGGCCCCATCGCGAGTAGTTCTTCGCGGCTGTAACCCAACGCCTCTTCGGCGGTTTTGTTGAAATCGATGAAACGCATTGCATCGGGCTCAATGAGGAACATGCAATCGCTAGACGTATCCATCGCCATACGAAAGCGGGCATTGGTGGTTAACGCCTGGTCACGATCATTAATCAGGTTTTGGGTATAGGCCTCATTGGAGCGACAGAGGTGAATCGCTGTAGTCAGATTAGCCAAAACTGGCAGGAACAGGGTGTTGTATGGCGCCTCGCGATTAATGACTGCCGGTGAAAACAGAATGATCACACCCTCATCAGGCACTGGCAGGCGTAGCGCTGCGTGGTAGTAGTTTTGTTTTACGGGTAACCCCGTGAGGAGTTGTGGTTCGATCTCTAACTGTTGGGCTTTCCCGTCAACCAACTCGGATGGTAGCTGAATCGATTGATCCAGATACTCCTTGAGTCTGTAGTCGCCAATAGTGCTGGCCAGTTGGTAGGTATTGTCTTCAGACTCTGATTTTCCTTCCTTGAGCAGGAACAGGCCAACCGGGTAACCCGTGTGATAAACCAGACGTTTGAGAGTTTTGTTGAGTAATGGCTTGAGACGGTCCTCACCGCCAATAACCAGCGCCATATCGTACAGGGCGGTCAGGTGCTTCAAATCAGATCTCCGCAGCGATCAGGGTGGCATTATGGAACAGTGGGTAACCGCCTCGGTGTGAGCTACCGATCTCGCCTAGTGATAAAGCACCGTAGAGATGTTCGTTACTACGTTGCTCACGCATTTTCGCCAATTCACCCTCTGCCGCTTCGACACCCAGGTGCATGCGGCGACCAGCGCAGTAGAAAAACAGCAGTCCAATGTTGCTCAGTGTGGCAGGCAGGCCATTGGCCAGGTTGGCCACGGTTTCGCTCGAATCTGGCGTTGGGGCACTGAGTAGCGTGAGTACGGCGTTGGCCGGGATCTCACCGACACAGAACAGCGAACCGTCATCCATCAATGCGACGGGTATGCGTACCAGAATTTCATCGTCGGCACGGATGATGCCGAAGGGGAAGTGGACAGCGTACTCGTAGAAATTCTCCTTGGTGATCTCTACCTGATACTGCTCACGTATCCGTTCTGCATAGACCTCAAAGGCGGGACGCCAGTCGATGCTAATAATGCGGTTACCCTCGGTTGATGTGGCCGCCACCATTTCGCCGGGTACTCTGTAACCGTGTTCGAGGATCGCGCCATCATGGTTATCCAGCAGGATAGCCAGCATCCCCTGTTCAATGATCTGCTCACTGTCGAACAGGCAAGGCATGGGGCTGAAGGTCTCGCTGCCGGCGTTGACGCCCATGTAGTGCACTCGGTCGGCGAGTTGTTGATAGAGGTTTTCCAGGATCAGGCCGATTCGCGGCAGCATCGCATCGAATATCATGAACAGAGTGGTGTTGTCCGAATCATCCTTCATTAATCCACCGATCTCGTCGGCCAGCTGTTCGCAGGCTGAGTCAAGCTCTTCCCCCTCATGATTGAGTTCTGTTTGTAGCAGGAATTGCGGCATCACATCGAAGCAGATCAGTAACATACCCTCGGTATGGAAATGCTCATCTTCGATTAGCGCGGGGAAAATGGCGCCTGCCAGTGGGATGTTTTGGTGACGGAATAGCGCCTGTATCTCGGCGAGGACGTTTTTCTCTCCTTCAGGAAGCATGGCAAATACGCCCATTTCTGGTGCGGTCTTTTTCCACCCATCCAGTTTGGAGGCAATGGCGCGTGGGTCGCAAGTGGTAAGCCGGGTCATCTCGATGACAGGCATGGTATCGCTCCTTATCGTATCCGGACGTAATTTATTGGGAATTCCGTTTCATCGGTATATTTCAAATGGTGTAGAATGCGCGCTTTCCGTCAAGCCGAAACTCTTTAATTATGAGCCAAATTGCCGAACAGGTGGCCAAACGCCGCACATTCGCCATAATCTCGCACCCTGACGCGGGGAAGACAACCCTGACGGAGAAATTGTTGTTGTTCGGTGGTGCGATCCAGCTTGCGGGGACGGTCAAAGGACGTAAGGCGGCACGCCATGCTACTTCCGACTGGATGAAGCTGGAGCAGGAGCGCGGTATTTCGGTCAGCTCCTCGGTCATGCAGTTCCCCTACCGCGACAGTATCGTCAATTTGCTCGATACTCCCGGTCACGAGGACTTCTCCGAAGATACCTACCGTACCCTTACCGCAGTGGATTCGGCGTTGATGGTGATCGATGCGGCCAAGGGGGTCGAGGAGCGGACCATCAAACTGATGGAGGTGTGTCGCTTGCGTGATACGCCGATCATCACCTTCGTCAATAAGCTCGATCGCGAAGGCCGCGAACCCATCGAACTGCTCGATGAGGTCGAAGAAATTCTCAAGATTCGTTGTGCACCGCTCACTTGGCCCATTGGTATGGGGAAGCGGTTCCGTGGTGTCTACGACCTCTACAATGATCGGATTATCATCATGTCCGCCACCCACGGTGGCAAGAAGCTCGACGGCGAAGTGATCCAGGGACTGGGTAATCCCCGCCTGGATGAACTGTTCGGCGATCAGATCGCCGAATTTCGTGAAGAGGTGGAGTTGGTGCGTGGTGCCAGTCATGAATTCGATCACGAAGCCTATCTCAAGGGTGAATTGACACCCGTACTGTTCGGTTCGGCGATCAATAACTTCGGCGTGCAGGAGATCCTCGACGCGTTGGTTGACTATGCACCATCGCCACTACCGCGTGCGACCCTGGAAAGAGAAGTGGAACCGAGCGAAGAGAAGTTCAGCGGTTTCGTCTTCAAGATACAGGCAAACATGGATCCGCAGCATCGTGACCGTGTTGCCTTCCTGCGCGTCTGTTCGGGTCATTTCTTACCCGGGATGAAGATGCGTCAGGTGCGCCTGGGACGTGATGTGAAGATCCCCAATGCGATCACCTTCCTGGCACAAGAGCGGGGCCACATCGAAGAGGCGTGGCCCGGCGATATCATCGGAGATCGGAAG
>JBNKVM010000019.1:0-6506 GCA_050299175.1 Thiohalomonadaceae bacterium | reverse complement strand
TCAGTGCTTCTCATTCTTGCCGGAACGAAAGGCATAGATGCTACCGCAGCTTGCCCTCTATTCCGACTCATTGAGTTGCACTTACGAATTGAATCCGCCACTCATAAAGTCGTTTCGACGTGCAACTCCTCGCTCACCTGCTGTATGCGAGACGGCACGATTTCAATAAAGACTGTAGTGGTGGAAGTCCACTTCAAGAATGCCCGAATGGCAGCTGGGTAACAGGCGAGGGCGAAGTGGAGCTAAATCCCGGTGAAACGCAATCACTGACACGGACGAATCAGGCACAGGCACTTCTGAAACAGGGAATCAGGATGGATCCACAACAACTACTTCGAGGACTTCGACAACCGAAATGACTGTGGACACTAGTGATGGTTCAGCGACAACACAAACAACCACCAGCGAAGCTCCCATCGAATGGGAACCAGCATAGCCCAAGTGCCTTTTCCTCGTTGCAGTATCCGCGTAACGCTGACCAACCAAAGGAGTCAACCGAGCGATTGTCGTATTGTTATGTCTAAGATCTCTGGCCAGTCCTCAATAGGCGAGATTCTCCACTTTTGCGACAAGCTGCCCGCCGCGGATGCGCTCCAGCATGGCGGTGACGACCACGACATCATTGTCGAACGAGCCGTGTGCAAGCCGGATGCGGCCGGACCCGCCGGTAGAGACGTATTCACGGCGCTTGCCGTGAACTTTGGTCGCTATGCCGGCGGCCAATCCTGACCATTCATCGATGGCTTCCTCTATGTCACGGTCTTTCGACCACTGTCCTTCGGGGGCGGATTTCCAGGCCCGCTCCATGCCGAGCAGCGGCATCTTGTGCCTGATCTCGAGGGCGCGGCTCACCAGATAGAGTAACGATTTGCCATATGGGCCAACGGTATCGGCGCGCTCGCGCTCGTCGTCCATGATGTCCACATGCACACTGTCGGGGCTGAGTTTGCCGTTGCGCAAGGCTGCGCCATAGTACTGGTTGGCAAAGCCGACTGTGCAGGCAGGGGCAAACAGGGTAAGACTGGCGGGTGCGACTCGTTTGTTCAGCAGCGGCAAGAGATGCCCGAGTACGATGGAACCGGCGGAGTGACCCGCCAGATGGATCTCCAGCTTGGGGATGCGCTTTTCAAGCGTTTGCAGATGCCCGGCCAGCAGTGACAGACCTGCGTCCGAATCCTTGGCTGAGGCGGCATTCTGTTTCATTTCAGACCACAAGGCCTTGACCAACAGGTACTCGCAGGCCACCTCGATCGAGCGGTCGCGCGCCTCGGCCATCGCCTCTTTGATCCTGTCGAAAACGCCTTCGTCCCGCATCTCGGGGAGGCCGCGAAAGATATCCCGAACCGAGTCCTGGAGGATACCGATGATGCTTTCCATCGCGCCGGTTTTCCAGGTGATGAACAGGGGGTAGATGCCGTTCTCGCGGAAATAGGGCGCCATCATGCGGATTCGGATGAGGGAGTCGGACTCGCTGTTGAGGCCACCGTGGACATAGAGTGCCAGTTTCCGTGGCGCGTTCTTCGGAAGTTTGTCAAACCACTCCAGGGGTTGATCCATGCAGACCAGTTTGACCGCCGTGCGGGCATTCTCGGCGCCGACGATTCGATTGATAGGACGGCCGTTATTGCTCAATACCAGCGTGTGCAAGTAGGCATCGCCCTCGCTCAGTGGACGCACATTGTCATTCCGGTAGTTGAAATCCTGACCGGGCACAGGTTCCTTGCCTTTCGCGCGGCCGGGGCGCGCTGCTGACTGCTGCAGCGGCTGTTTGGTGAAGGTGACGGGGGCGGCCGCTGTGCGTATGGGCGCTCCCATGACCGCCACCCAGGCATCGCTGCCGTTGCTGAGCCAGTCTTCGTAGCTGAGGATGGCGAAGCCGTGAAAACCCCAATCCGGTCCCCAGGAGTTCTGCACGATAAATCCGTCTGCGGTGTAGCCGATCAATGCAAAGGCGTGACCGCCGACATTCTGGGTATGCAGGGGAATGAGGATCGGCTGCTTGGTCTTCTTCAGATACCACCCCTTATGCACATTGGCGGAGCAGTAAATGGCACCGACTTCGTGGAGCGCGGATTGCAGGTCACTGATACTGTGCTTCTCTATGCGGTAATAGGCACCCAGCGGGCGAGTCGCGGCATCCTGATCCCAGCCTTCCTTGGGGGAGACGAAAGCTATTTTGCCGTTGCTGTTGCGGTATGGCCATGAGCGGTCCGTGCACACGCCGTGGCGATGCCAGCCTTTCATAGCGCCCCGGCAGCTCGAGCCCTCGTAGTCCTCACCTGGCCATTCGTCATACATCCGCGCCATGTGGTAGAGCATGCGCGGGCTGACCGTTTTCAAACCCTCGGTCTGATAGGCGTTGTTGCGCCACTGCAGAAAGTTGATCACCGCCGCCAGCCCGAAGCCGGTACAGGCGCCTTCATCCCCCTGGTCCAGGACCAGCGCCTTGGCGTAGGCCGGAAGATAGCGTTCGATGTTTTCGAGATCCGGGAGGTGTGAAGGCAGCGAAACCAGCTGTGGCTGATAAACACGATCACGCAGATCGATACGATCGGTACGCGCATCGAAGGTATGCTGTTTGTAGGTCTGTGTGGGCACGACGGGCCTCCCTGTCTTGTTGTTCGTTCTCTACGATCTTTTGTGCCCCAACGGCACCCGCTGCCGTCTAGAGCAGGATATTAGCGGCATCTTATATGGAACCACCTGGTTATGGTTGAGTATAGACCGTGAGTTGGAGTTGGACCTGAGTGATAAGACTTGCCGGCCCCGGCGCAGTTTGCGGCCTGGTTGAATTCGTAGCAGCGGGACCAGGCTCCGCTGCAGGCCCTGGTCCAGCAGCCCAAGCGTCTTCCGTTTACGGTCTTTCCAGTTACCCGCGTCTGAAGCATCCCCGCTATGACCAGCCCGAGGCCCGATTTACAGGTTGAATATTCCAATATTGAAATAAGTAAACTGTCCCCGTAATTCCTCAACTGCCAGTTTGCAATAATAATGTGTCTTGTTCGGGAATTTCTGCGGTTAGTCTGTCATCGAGAGCCAATGTCTCCAAGGTATAACGTCGTACGGCATGAACCAGGTCGAGATCATCGTCCAAAGAGTGACCATAGGATGGAATCAACTCTTTCAGGCGTTGTCCTGCTTCACCCTGAACCAATTCAGGGAGACAGCTCTCGATAACATCCAACATGGCTGAGACGCTGACGGAGGCTCCGGGGGAAGCGCCCAACAGGGCTGCCAGGGAGCGATCGGCTGTTTTGATAACCTCGGTACCGAACTGCAACTTGCCACGTCCCTGCTCATCCAGTTTGATAATCTGAACCCGCTGACCCGCGGGACGAAGATGCCATTCTCCCGGTTGCACCGAAGGCATAAACGTGCGCAGCTGTTCGAGTCGCTGGTCACCAGAGCTCATGGCCTCTTTGATGAGATAACGCGTCAACGCCCAATGTTCTCTGGCCACCTCCATCATGGGCTTGAGATTGTGAGCTCGAATCGAATTGATCAAGTCAAAGAGACTGCTCTTTTTCATAAAGCGTGTGGTGAAACCGGCAAAGGGTCCGAAGAGCAGGGCGGGGCGTCCACCGATGACGCGAGTATCGAGATGCGGTACCGACATTGGGGGCGCACCCACGGGTGGCATGCCATAGACCTTGGCATTATGGATCGCTGCGGCTTTTATGTTTTCACTGGCGAGCCAGATGCCTGAAACGGGGAAACCGCCATAACCTCGCACCTCATCCACGCCTGCCTTTTGCATCAGGGACAAAGCACACCCACCCGCGCCAACAAATACGAAACGCGCCTCGATGGTTCGTGTTCCTGCCAGCGCGTGCTTGGTTGTCACATGCCAGCGATCGCCAACCTTCTTCAATCCCGAGACCGTTGTTGAGAGCCAATAGTCAACGGAGTCCTCATGCGCCAAATACTCACCCATCGAGCGAGTAAGCTCCCCGAAGTTGATGTCTGTTCCGTGTGCCACACGTGTTGCGGCCATGGGCTGCCTCATATCACGCTCAGCCATCATCAGGGGCAACCACTCCTTCAGGGTGGCTGGATCATCCGCATATTCCATCTCTTCGAAGAGTGGATGAGTTACCAGTGCTTGCTGACGATTCTTGAGGAAACTGACATTCTGCTTACCCTTTACCCAGCTCATATGAGGTACGGGATTGATAAAGGACGAAGGGTTCGATAGGGCGCCTTTGCGAACCAGTCCACTCCAAAACTGCAGGGACTCCTCGAAGCGGGCGTTTATCCCCAACGCTCTTTCAATGGAGATGTCACCATTACTCTGCTGTGGGGTGTAATTGAGTTCGCAGTAACCTGCATGACCGGTGCCGGCATTGTTCCAGGCATGGGTGCTTTCGGTGGCCAATGATGACGCTTGCTCGACGACAGTGATATGACGAGAGGAATCGAGCTGCGTCACCAGCATGGCCAGTGTCTTGCTCATAATGCCGCCGCCTATCAAAAGCACATCTGTCTTATGCATCGTCATACAGCTCTGCCTCCAGATTCAACAAACGGTAACCTGGCCCAGTCTACAGATGCTGCACCGCAATACAAAGTAAAATTGTCGACAATATTCTTCAATACTCACTATTGATAAAGACAAACACGGCAATACAAGGATTATTTGTCGACATTTTGCGTAAAGTTCAGCTATGACAGCGGTTTTCTACCGAACTATACCTTCCTGTCGGCATGGTTATTTGGTTGGTCTTCCGTCATGACGCCGGTGACGGTCTGGGTGTGGCCTCGGTGGTGAGCTACGGGAACAAGAGCTGGTTTCTGACCCCCCACGGTCAACCTGCAGGGCCGATGATTCGTTCTGCGCAGTGATACGGCAATCCTGTTGACCCCGTATTTATATTCAATCCCGTTTTTCAAACACGATTACGCTTCGGGGTCCTGCCGGATAGGTATCTTGTGTCCATGCTGATGGTGTCGCCGCCTCGTCCTCACCGGAAGCGCCGAACCGGCCTGTATCCACAACAATTTTCCAGGCGCCATCCAGCGCATCCGGCATTTCCATTTCCAGGGTACGCTCGGACATGTTCATGATGACATGAAGGTCGCTCTCGTCCTCTTCCAGCGCCGCCAGGGTGAATGCCAGTATACGGGCCTCCCTGTCGTCCCAGTTGGGGCTCCCCAGGGTGGTGCCATGCCAGACGATATCCGGTTTGATTGTGGGATCTGATGTCTCGCCGCGCAGAAAACGCCGTCTGCGCAAGGAGGGGTGCCGTTTGCGCAGTGCAATCATCCGGCGCACGAAAGCCAGCATATCGGCATTCTCGTCAACCAGTCTCCAGTCAAACCAGCTCAGTTCGTTGTCCTGGCAATAACTGTTGTTGTTGCCTTGCTGGGTATTGAGCACTTCGTCACCGGCCAGCAGCATGGGTACACCTTGGCTCAGCAGCAGTATGGCAATGGCATTTTTGGCGAGTTGCCTGCGCAGGGCCAGCACCTCTGCATCGTCTGTCTCACCCTCGACACCGCAGTTGTCACTGAGATTGTCATTATGTCCGTCCCGGTTCTGTTCGCCGTTTGCCTGGTTGTGCTTGTGTTTGTAGCTGTAGAGGTCATACAGGGTGAAGCCATCATGGCAGGTGATGAAGTTGATGCTGTTGATGGGCCGGCGATGTTGGGGTTTGTAGAAATCACTGCTGCCTCCGATACGCGTGGCCATCTCCGCAATCATCCCCCCGTCGCCGCGCACGAAACAGCGCAATGCGTCCCGGTAGCGGCCGTTCCATTCCGACCATCGATAACCAGGAAAGCTGCCCACCTGGTAGAGCCCTGCCGCATCCCAGGCCTCGGCGATCAGCTTGGTCGCAGCCAGCTGTTCAGACAGCTCAATACCCCAGAGCACCGGCGAATCGTGCATCGGCTGACCATCCTCACCGCGCGACAGCGCACTGGCCAGGTCAAAACGAAATCCGTCTATGTGCATTTTCCGCACCCAGTACTCCAGGCAACCAATGATAAACAGGGAAACAATCGGATGATTGCAGTTCACGGTATTGCCGCAACCCGTGTAATCCCGATAGATCCGCTTGTCGTGGTTCTCCAGGTGATAGAACTCGCTGTTGCCCATGCCCTTGAAATTGATGGTAGGGCCGATGTCGCCGGCTTCCGCCGTATGATTGAAAACCACATCCATAATGACGCCGATACCGGAGCGGTGCAGCGCCTTGACAAGGTCACGAAACTCGTCGAGGTGGGTGCCCTGGTCCGGGGTCATGCAATAGCCGGGATGGGGGGAGAAGAAGCTGTGGGTACTGTAACCCCAGTAATTCCTCAATCCGAGCCGGGCGGTCGCTTCCGGCACATCCTGTTCATCGAAGGCCATGACCGGCATCAGTTCGACATGGGTAATGCCGAGTTGCTGCAGATAGGGGATTTTCTCGATCAGCGCCGCGAACGTTCCCGGATGCCGAACGGACGCTGACGGATGGCGGGTAAAGCCGCCCACGTGGAGTTCGTAAATCACCGAATTCTCGGTG
>JBNKVM010000018.1:0-12442 GCA_050299175.1 Thiohalomonadaceae bacterium | reverse complement strand
GGCGCTGGTCTTCCCGGACAAAAAACTGTTTGAAGAACTACTGAGCCGCTCCCCTGACGACGCGTTATCCATCGCCTACCTGCAAAACCTGTTGCGTTCTGATCAAAACAACATGGACTGGCGCCTACTTTTGGCTGGAGCGCAGGCAGAATATATTTCGTTCGATCAACTGGAAACGCTGTTACAACCTGTCTGGCAGCAAAGTGATGAAACCCATCGGCAGCGTGCACGACAAATTCGTCTACACGCTATTGCCGTTGCCTATCAGCGCGGTACAACACTACTACCAGAGCCCGAGATTGATGCACTGCTGCAACAGGCACTGGGGACCAGCACAACAGCGACTGGACTTCTTAAATTGGCAAGCGATGCTATCCTGCTTAACCGCAATGACATCGTATTAGCTATCTATCGACAGATAGCCCAGATATCACCGAAGAATCACCGCACCTATCTGGCAAATGCGGCAAAACAAAGTATCGGCCTGGGACGCTACCGCCTGGCAGCAGATATCTACTTCCTGGCACGACAACAGGCACCTCTCGTTGAAGCCCGCAACTATTTCCGCCTTGCTATCGGTGCACTGATGGCTGACAACCGCTACAGTGAAGCGCTAAAGGATGCCGAACAGTATCTCGGCAATCTTGCGGGCGACGCGGAAACCCTGCGATTTCTCATTCGCACCGCACGTGCTGCAGATTCAAGTTCACGTGCCGCAAAATATGCACGAATGTTGCTCGCATTGGAGCAGAATCAGTGAGAGGTATAACGTTATTTCTTACCCTGAGCCTGATCGGTGCAGTTCCGGCGACTGCTGCGAACCTCAAGGCCGATGACTTTCGCATTGCCTACGAAACCTTTCTTGCCAACGGTGATCTGGAAGAGGCTTATCAACTGGCGCAAAGAATCAGTACAGCGAATCCCAAGGACCTGCAGTGGCAACGCCGTCTTGCCCGTGCCAGTGACTGGAGTAACCGTCCGTCAGAAGCCTACAAAGCGTGGAAAGTTTTATACCGCAGTAAAGACCGCGATAAAGAAGTGATGAAGGCCATCCGACGTCTGGCAAACTATTTCAATGACGCACCGGTCCAGCTAGAGCTCCTGCAGTCGCAGATCAAGGCGGGCAAGCGCCTTACCCCTGCCGATGCCGATAACTTGATCACCCTCTACGAACGCTCTTACCGAGCCACTGAAGGTGCGCGGTATCTTGAACAACTCTATCACCGTTATCGTTTTCCCTTTCTCGGTAAAAAAGCCGCAGAACTCTACGGCCGTGCTGGACACGATGAGCAATCACTACGCATGTATCGCGCATTAAACAAACAGAACCCTGCGGATCGCGAAAACTTGCTTACCGCGGTAAAACTGGAAATACGTCTTGGTCACTACAAAGAATCGCTACAGCGCCTTAAAACCTACTATTCGTATGCACAAGATGACGACTTTGCCTATTGGCAGACACTCGGTGATATGGCGTGGATGCTCCAGGATAATAAAACGGCCACCAGTGCCTACAGCCATCTTTCGCTCTCGCCCCAAGCAACAGAAGAAGAGCGAATCCGTACTTTTGAACTATTACTACAGGAAAACCCACTACGTGCTGCCGACATCGCTGTACGTTTTTACCATGCAGGTGCGCCAGCTATCTGGTTACAACGCGCCCTGGGTATCTATGTCGACAGAAGCGAATGGCGCGCTGCAAGCCAGATACTTACTCTAGCGAATAACAAAGACCAACGACGGCTGCAGCAAGATCCACGTTATCTGGTACTACGTTCGCAGGTCACGGCGCATTTCAATAAAACGGCTCTGGCTGCACAGGATATGTTGCATGCAATCGCACTGGATCCGGAAAGCGATGAGTTACTAATCAGTGCACTCTGGCTATTCAGCGATATTGGCGACCGGGTTAAATTGCAACAACTGGTCAAGGAACTTCCACAATCGCCACCACCCGCCTACTGGCATGTTCTCGCCGTCAGCTACCAGGAACTCGGTTCGCAGGCCCGCGCACTGGAATACTATCGTCTTCTCCTGCAACGCACTCCGCAGGATGCAGCGCTACAACTCGAGTACGCCGAACTGCTACAACGCAACGGCAATGCTGCTGAAGCGACACGAATCCGGCACACTCTCTGGCGGCAACTACATAGCAGTGATACCAACAATGCGGAAAACCGCATCACGCTCGCACGCCTGTTACTCACTGAACAACCGGGAGATCTTGCCGCACAACGGGTTCGCCAGTTACTGCACAACGATCCAACTATGCCGAAGATCTCCCAGCAACAGCGCGACGAACTGCTACTCTCATGGGCTATCGAAGCCGGGTGGCGTGAAAGCGCTCGCAACTGGGTCGCACGCCGCTACACCAGCAGTGGCGAACCGCTGCCAAAATGGGCGTCACTCCACCTGGCACTGGAAGCCCATGATCACACCGCACTACAGACGTTATTGGCTGAAGGCGGCAACAATCTATCCGCTGATAGCGCCTACGACGCAGCCATGCTACTCGGCCGCTGGCCGTTGGCACGAAAACTGGCATTTGAAGGATTACAACAGAGCCCGAGTAATCACGATTTGCATCAACGCCTGATCGAGGTAAATGAACAGCACGGTGATCGATTCAATGCAAGTCTGATCACCGCCCACTACGACAGTCTCGACATTTCCAGCTACCGCCTTTCTATCAATCAGGCTTTCAGCGAAACCATGTATTTTGGTCTTGGCTGGCAAAGCGCACAACAATCACTCAACAACCGCGATACATTACAGGCCCTGCCCGAGCACGACGACAGACTCACGCTCTACGCCAACTGGCAATCGTCCGAACAGCAACAGTGGCAATTGGAAGCAACCAACCACGATGAGTTGAACCATTACACGGGTTGGAAACTGGATTTGCAGCGTCAATACGATAGACGCCTGCAGTGGAATACCACACTATCGGCAAAACAACCCGTAGATTACACCGCGCCGTTGCAGATTGCCGCCCATATGGATCAGTTCTCACTCGGCCTGGATTACGTACCCGAACGCCACTTCAGGATCGGCCTCAATGCGACGAGTGAACGCTACCACACCCAGTACGATGCCTACCTTGGCTCTGGTACCCGCTTCAACTGGGAGGCCGGTTACTGGCTACGGGAAAATTACCCGGACTGGAGCATTCGACTCGCAGGCGATCACTACCTGTTCAATGCCGATGGTGAACCTGACGCGCGCAGCCTGGCACTGCTCGATCCTGATACCGTGGCTGCAACCACCACTGACCAGCAGGCCGGACTGTTCATTCCCATTGATGACAACTACTATGCGCTCTGCACAGGTGCGGGCAGTGCCCTTCGTGACACCCCGACACGCACCCTGCGCCCCTTCACCGATCTCTGTGCCATTCACAGCGATAACTACGGTGACAGCTATAGTCTGGTCGCAGGTGTTGCAGGTTCGCTCACGGGTAGGGATCATCTCAGTCTGACGCTGGAACAGAGCAACTCGGCAATGCAGGCTAACAACCGGAACACACAGATATTCACCTTGAACTACCAACACATTTTCTGATGAGTAACGCAGGGAGTTTCACCATGCACAAATTGTCTTCGCTACTGCTAATTGCACTGGTCCTGTTGCTTAGCGCCTGCTCCAGCATCGAGTCCAGCTCCAACGTCAATCCATTGCCTGCAACCGCCAGTTGGGCGCTGCTGCCGATGGTCAACAACACTGGCGAGCCGCAGGCAGGTCTACGCGCTGAGGCAATTGCCGAAAGCCTGCTGCGCATTCGTGGCATTGCCACCATCAAACGCTATCCGGCTGAGATGAATCCCGATTCAGTATTCGAACCCGCGCAACGCAAACGTACCGATGAAGCCATCTCATGGGCTCGCAAGGAACGCAGCCGTTACGCTCTGAGCGGTACCGTAGACGAATGGCATTACAAGGTTGGTGTCGATGGTGACCCCGCGGTCGGCATGACCCTGCAAGTCATCGACCTGCAGAACGGACAAGTCCTCTGGACAGCAGTGGGTGCCAAAACGGGTTGGGGTCGTCAATCTCTGGCCATCGTCGCTCAGGATCTGCTACAAGGTCTGATTGATCGCATCCCGCTCTCCGAGACGGAGTAACAACAAACCCATGCTGCAAAAACGGTATACATGGTTACAGGGCGTTTTCGCCCGCTGGCTGGAGCGGTTGCTCGCATCTGAGCTACGCAGTTTTGGCCCGTGGACGGAAACTGCCGCCATTACCGTGATTGCGTGTGGTCTGGCATGGTGGGGTTCGCCAGATGACCCGTTATTGCTCACCGGCGACTTTCCCTGGTTGCTGCTCGCGCCGCTACTCATTGCTCTACGCTATGGTGTCATGCTCGGTATCTTCAGTATTCTGGGGCTGGTATTCGACTGGTCTCTGTTTGCAAAACTATCCGAAGAAGTACAGCACTTCCCGCGAACCTGGTTTGCAGGCAGTGTGCTACTAACCCTGATCTGCGGTGAGTTCACTGCCATCTGGAATATCCGCGCCGAACGCAGGGAAGAGTCGAACGCCTATCTCAGTGAACGGCTGACCCGCCTGACCCGTCGCTATCTGCTACTGCGTCTCTCCCATGACCGTATCGAACAGGAATTGCTGGTCAAACCGGGTTCACTGCGCGACGCGTTGCAACAACTGCGTGAGAACCGCGAAATGGCAAGTGCGGAAACACCGCTACCTGGCTCAGAGGAATTGCTGCAACTGATGTCCCAATACTGTCAACTCGAAGCCGCGGCCATCTATCTGCCACCCGACAGGGAAAATGAGGTCACGGGCGAGTTGCTGGCACAACTCGGCCACCCTCCGGCACTCAGCTATGACGATCCGATGCTGGAAGAGGTGATGGAGCAGCATACCCTAACCCATGTTGCCGAACATCTGGAGCGTAGTAACCACCTCGCTATCGCCCCTATCCTGACCGCCAACGATCAACTGCTCGGCATATTGGTGATCAGCCACATGCCCTTCTTTGCCGTCAACCAGGAAAACATGCAGTTCATTTCCCTGCTGCTCGGCTATTATGCGGATGTCATCTACCGCAACGACAAAATCCAGGTTTTGCAGAAAGAGCTCCCCGGCTGCCCGGCTCAATTCGTCGAAGAGCTGTTGCGAGTACAGCGGGTATACGAACGTATCGGCATCACCAGTCACGTTGTCTCATTCCGCCTCAGAGGAGAAGAAGGCCAACATCTGGCTACCGAAATTGGCCGTATGCGCCGCGGCCTCGATGTGCTCTGTACGCTGGAGCAGGAGAACGAAACACTGCTCATTACGCTGCTGCCTCTGGCCACTACCGCTGCCAGCGAGGGTTACATCATGCGTATCCAGCAGTGGTTGTTCGAACGCTATAACAAAGACTGCGTTGAACTCGGTATCGATATTTTCGATATTGATCTGGCGCGTAGCGATGCAGTGATGCAACTGGCTAACATCATCAAGGCAGACGTGAAAGCATGAGCTGGTTCTATGAGTTCATGACGCTGCTGAAAACCAGCAACAGCAATACCCTGCTATTGCTGTTGCTGCTCGGCAATGCCCTGTTCTCCGCACTGGTTTCCCGCTCGGCGCTGCGCCATCTTCCCTATAAAGAACCGCAACAACAGAGACGGCTGTGGCTGCTGCTCAGCATTGCTGGTGCATGTATTCCCCTGCTCGGTGTGCTGGCACTAGCCAGTGCGATGATCGCAGGTATGCGCTGGAAGGGGGGCGCACGCCTGCCCGACTATCGCTATCTTGGCGCACCGCGCTTCGATACCACCACCGGCAAGGAAGGTAGCCGCTTCGATCGCGGCGGTCTGCGTGCCCGTCTGATCAAACCTGCGATCCCGACAGAAACACGTTTGCAATCGATCTCCGCCCTGCAACATCTACCCACCGTTGCCACCAGTTCGGTCCTACGCACCCTGCTCGACGATCCTGTGGAAGATATTCGCCTGGTCGCATTCGGCATGCTCGACAAGGAAGAAAAGCAGATCACCAGTCGTATCCACAAACTGCTAAACCGGGCGCCCAGCAAAACCGACAGTCCACGGGAACATTTCCTCTACAATAAACAGCTCGCCGAGCTGTACTGGGAACTGGCCTACTCAGGCATCGTACAGGGTGACCTGCGTAACTACACCCTGAACAATGCCCTACAACACGCGGAAACCGCATCGACAGACAACAATGCTGATCCGGGACTACTGTTTCTCAGTGCTCGTATCCTTGATGCGCTGGGGCGTTTCGAGGAAGCGATCCATAAAATGCATCGGGCAATTGCCCTGGGCCTACCTCACCATCGTGCCCTGCCTTACCTGGCGGAGATGGCCTTCGAGCGTGGTGACTATAAAACCACCTGGGCCATGTTCAAGGAGATTGCCGATACCCCGGTTACACCACGTCTTCGACCAGTGGTCGATTACTGGACAGGAGCGCAGCAGAAATCATGAAGCGCGATCGCTCCGCCAAATCGCAGCATGAAGAGACACCGGTTGCCGATGTCACCTTCCTGCTGGAGGGAACCTTCCCCTATGTGTCGGGTGGTGTTTCCAGTTGGGTCAACGAAATCATCCGTGGCTTCCCGGAGCTGAAATTTGCCGCGATCTTTATCGGCAGTCGCCGTGAGGATTATGGCGAAATGAAATACGAACTACCGGACAACCTGATCTCACTACAGACCTACTACCTGTTCGACGATAACGAGGAGCCGGAACCGAAACCGGTCAAGGCCGATCCTTCGTTGATGAATGACGTACGTGCCATGCACGAACGCTTCCGTGACAATGCCGACAATCCCGAGGAATGGCTAGCCCAGGTGGCAAAAGAGTGTCGTCCCGGCGGCGCGCTGGATCGTGCGACCTTTCTGCATAGTCGTGGCGCCTGGGACTACATCAGTGAGATGTTCCGCGCCCACTGCAACGATCCCTCTTTCACCGACTACTTCTGGACCGTCCGCATTATCCATGCCCCGATCTGGAAACTGGTGGAGATTGCCATGAATTGTCCTCCCAGCCGTATCTACCATGCAGTATCCACCGGCTATGCGGGCTTTCTCGGTGCACTATTGAAACTGATCTACCAACGCCCACTGCTGCTCTCCGAGCACGGCATCTACACCAAGGAACGGCGCATCGACCTCTATCAGGCGCAGTGGATCAGCGACAACCGCGGCATCTTCGAGCGCGAGGTCGGCGAAGTCAGTCACTTTCGCCGCATGTGGATACGTTTCTTCGAAGCACTGGGACGCGTCACCTACAGCATGTCCGACGATATCGTTGCACTGTATGAAGCCAATCGTCTGCGTCAGATCAACGACGGTGCCTCTGCCGAGCGCACCAGCAATATCCCCAACGGTATTGATGTACAGAAATTCGCCGCGCTACGTCCGCTACGCCCGAAAACCCCACCACCGATCTTCTGCCTTATTGGTCGGGTCGTACCGATCAAGGACATCAAAACCTTTATTCGCGCTGCGCGAGTGGTGATCTCCCACCTGCCGGAAGCGGAAGCCTGGATTGCCGGTCCTGAAGCAGAAGACCCGGCCTACGCAGAGGAGTGCCATCACCTCGCCAACAGCCTTGGCCTGGAAGAGAAGGTCCGCTTTCTCGGTTTCCAGAAACTGACCGAACTAATGCCGAAGATCAGCATCGTTGTACTCAGCTCGATCAGCGAGGCACTGCCGCTGGTAATGCTGGAGGGTTACGCTGCGGGCGTGCCTGCAGTGACCACCGATGTTGGCTCCTGCCAGCAACTGGTCTACGGACTGGATGAAGAGGACAAGGCACTCGGTGCCTCGGGAGAAGTCGTCGGTATCGCTGATCCCCAGGCACTGGCCGAGGCAATCAAACGCCTGCTCACCGATCACGATGCCTGGCAAAAAGCCAGTGAGGCATCGATGGCTCGTGTCGAACGTTACTACGCCCAGGAGCTGATGTACGAACGCTACGGCTCCCTCTACAACAAACTACTGTCATGGCCGGGATCGGATTCGAACTGAGAAAACTATTAAGGCGTAACAGTTTTGCCGGACTGTTACAGGCCTACACCTACGCCGGAATTATCAGCGCCGGACCGTGGGTGCTGTCTATCGTCGGCATTCTGCTCATCGGTATTCTCAGCATCGGTACGCTCACAAAACCACACGCCGTGGTCCAGTTTCAGGTAACAGTTACCTACATCATGGCCGCATCACTGATTCTAACTGGCCTGGTGCAACTCGCCTTCACTCGCTTCATTGCCGACCGACTGTTCGAGAAAAAAACCGACTGGGTACTGCCCAACTTCAACGGACTATTACTGGTCGTGATCTGCATCAGCGGCGTACTTGGCCTGTTGGCAGCGCTGCTTCTCTTCCCGCAGCAATCGGTGCTCTATCGTTTGCTATTGATAGCGGCCTTCGTCATCCTCAGCGCCACCTGGATCGCCACCGTCTTTCTTTCGGGAATGAAAAAATACAAGGAGATCGTACTGGTCTTCTTCCTCGGTTATCTAGTGGTCATCGGTGCAGCGCTACAGCTTCGTCCCTACGGGCTGGAAGGGTTGATGAGCGGTTTTGTGCTCGGCCATCTACTGCTGCTTAGCGGCATGATTGAGCTGGTCTACCGGGAGTTCAGTTCCAAACGCGGCGTCAGCTTCGAACTGTTTCGCCCCCGAGCCATGTATACCTCACTGCTATTTACTGGCCTCTTCTACAACGCGGCGATCTGGGCCGACAAATTTATTTTCTGGTTCACCCCAGAAACCAGTCAGGCGGTGATCGGCCCATTACGTGCCTCGGTAATCTACGATCTGCCGATCTTCCTGGCCTATCTCTCGATCATTCCCGGTATGGCAGTCTTTCTGGTACGTATCGAAACCGACTTCGTCGAGTACTACGACAAGTTCTACAACTGCGTACGGGACGGCGCGCCGCTGGCAACCATCGAACACACGCGCAATAAACTGGTCTTCTCCGCACGGCAGGGGCTACTCGACATCACCAAGGTACAGAGTATCACCGTAGTGATCATCATCGCCGTCGGCGAACAACTGCTGCAATGGCTTGGAATCTCCCAACTCTATTTGCCACTGCTTTATATCGACGTAGTCGCCACCGCGATGCAGGTGGTACTGCTCGGTATACTCAACATCCTCTTCTATCTGGATAAGCGCCGTATTGTCCTTGCCCTCACCGGCCTGTTCCTCTTCAGTAACATCCTCTTCAGCTGGATCAGTATTCAGCTAGGTGCATCCTTCTTCGGCTACGGCTTTGCCCTCAGCCTGCTCCTCACCGTCGTGGTTGGCCTGTGGTGGCTTAACCGCCGCTTCGAAAACCTGGAATACGAAACCTTCATGTTGCAGTAGTTGTCCTTTGCCAGGAAAGAGGGGTATGTTATTCCTCAATTCCAATTATGCAGGGAAGCTGGACACATTAAGCATCACTTAACCCAACTTATTCGATGAACAAAGAAATCGAACAAATACTCGCGGCAGCAAAAGAACTCGCGTTCAGATACAAAAAACTTACCGGAAAGCCATTGGGGATAACTGGGGAGATAGCTGAGTTCAACGCAGCGAAGCTTCTCTGCCTTGAACTAGCTGGTGCAAGACAAGCTGGATACGATGCATTAGACGCTAACAAAAGGAAAATACAGATTAAGGGCCGTTGTTTGCCAGCGAACCCGAAACCGGGACAACGACTAGGTTCTATTCAACTGGATCATGAATGGGATAGTGTGCTGTTAGTACTTATGAGCGAATCATTTGAAGTGATTGAAATGTGGGAATCAAATCGTCCTGAAATAGAAGAAGCACTACTTGCTCCAGGCTCTAAAGTGCGCAATGAGAGAGGTGCACTTTCTGTCAGTAAGTTTAAACAAATCGGTAAACAAGTCTGGCCGTAAGCAAAAAGTTAAGTCGAGACAGATTAAACTTTACTAGCCTTACCCGTCTGCACCCAGAAACATGGGTGTTTCTAAAAATTCGATCAAGACGATTAGTGCAAGGCGGAAAGCGCCGAAAAAGCGGAGTTTACACGTAGTAAATGAGCATTTTGAGGCGCTTTCCAACGCCGCAATCGCGGCTTGAGTGGATTTTTAGAGGTGCCCGTAAAAAACCCGCCAAAAGGCGGGTTTTTGTCGGACACAATCAGGCCATTAGCCGTTGGCAGAGCAAACCAGCTCTTCCATGATCTTGCCGCTTTCGACTTCGTCGATGATTTTCTGGTATTCGGGAGTAATGGGGCAGCCGCAGGAGTGTTGCTTGGTGGCGTGCAGACGGGCCTGTTCAATGTGCCACTGAGCGACTTTCAGGTGCTGATCAACGTTCATTTTATTCTCCAAAACAATTTTTATCGGTGAGGTATTGCGAGCGGCGAATATACTGGATGCCGAAGGCAAAAACAATCCCGAGACAAATACTGGGGAATGGTGCGTTCAGATAAAACCTTACCCTAGCGACTTTTCTGTGCTTCCAGGTAGACCGGGCGCCACTTGACGGCAAGTTTGCGCAGCGTCTCCTGGCGGTTGGCGGGGCTTGGGTGAGTACTAAGGAACTGCGGCGGGCCGCTCCCGCCCACCGATTCCATCTTCTGCCACAGGGTAACGGCGGCACTCGGATCGTAACCGGCGCGTGCCGCCAGTTCGATGCCGATCTCATCCGCCTCGCTCTCTCCCTCGCGACTGTTCGGCAACTCCACTGCCAACTTGGCGGCAATCGCTGCACCGGCAACGGTTGCCGTGTCGTTGTCATTGGCAACACCGATGAGTGCGATCCCCAGCGAGCTCACCATCGCCACCGACATCCGCTCGGCCGTGTGGTTGGCAAGCGCATGGGAAATTTCGTGCCCCATCACCTGGGCCAGCTCATCGTCGGTGGGTTTTAACTTCTCCAGCAGGCCAGTGTAGACAGCCATCTTGCCGCCTGCCATACACCAGGCGTTGACGGTCTCTGGATCATCGATGACCTTTACCTCCCACTCCCAGTTTTTACTCTCAGGGCGCTTTTTCACCGCCTGCTTAATCAGCCGATTGGTGATCCCTTCGACACGCTTGATAGTGGCTTTATTGCTTGACAGCTTGCCCTGCTCATCCAGTTCCTTGAGGGTATTGGTGTAGGCCTGTTTGGAGGCGGAGATCGCCTGTTTTTCCGAGACCAACAGGAGTTGTGAGCGGCCAGTAGGGCTGGTGGCACAACCGACCAGCAACAGCAGAAAGAGTAAGAACGAAAACGGGCGTTTCATAGATGCATCCAGACACGGTTTTGACAGACAAAAGGTACAAGATAAAGGTTACAAGTAAAACCTCATATTCCCCGGGCCTTTCATCCTGCTTCTTGTACTTGTCTTACCTATTGTAGGCCGTAAATGCGATAGAGGCTGCCTTACATGCTTCTGCAAAAAAATAACCCGTTACCTCGCCAGGCGAGATAACGGGTTACACTTCCCCCGTCGTTTTTATTTTGTGGTGCTTGCTGTTATTACATCGTAGGCTGGAACTCCGATGGCGCCTGTTTCGCCATGTGTTCATAGGTTTGCCAACGCAGGTCCAGCGACTCCTGTGCCAATTGCATCAAACGCTTCGCCTCTTGTGGATTGTTCTTCTGTAACAGCTTGTAGCGCTGTTCGTTGTAGGCGAACTCTTCCAGCTTGATGGTCGGCGTAGTGGAATCGAGGATGAATGGTCGACGTCCCGCCTTGCGCAGTTCCGGGTTGTAGCGGATCAGCGGCCAGTAGCCGGAGTCCACCGCCTTCTGCTGCTGCGACAGGCCCTGACGCAGGTCGATACCGTGCGCAATACAGGGGCTGTAGGCGAGGATGATCGACGGACCCGGGTAGGCCTCCGCTTCACGCATTGCCTGCAGAGTCTGCTGCGGGTTGGCACCCATCGCCACACGGGCGACGTAGACATTACCGTATGAGATCGCCTGTAGCGCCAGGTCTTTCTTGGTCACCGCCTTACCAGCAGCGGCGAACTTGGCGGTCGCCGCGATCGGGGTCGACTTGGAGGCCTGACCACCAGTGTTGGAGTAGACCTCAGTATCGAGTACCAGTACGTTGATGTTACGACCCGATGCGAGCGCATGGTCGAGGCCGGAAGAGCCGATGTCGTAGGCCCAGCCATCGCCACCCACCAGCCACACTGAGCGGCGTACCAGATGATCAGCCATGCTGTACAGGGTACGGGCACGCGGATCATCGATCTCCTGCAGTCGTTTTTTCAGTTTAGCTACGCGATCACGCTGACGACGCATCTGGTTGCCGATGTCCTGACTGGTGTCGAGCAGTGAATCGATAAACGCCTGCTCGAAGTGATCGGTCATCTGCGCCAGCAGGTGCTTCGCCATCGCGGTCTGCTGGTCAGCGGAGACACGCATCCCCAGACCGAACTCGGCGTTGTCTTCGAACAGGGAGTTGGACCAGGCAGGGCCTCTGCCCTCCTTGTTCACCGACCACGGT
>JBNKVM010000017.1:0-7212 GCA_050299175.1 Thiohalomonadaceae bacterium | reverse complement strand
TCACTGAGAAGTGGGTACGTGAATACAACGAAGAACGCCCGCATGACTCGCTGGATGACCTCACTCCCTGGGAGTATCGGGACAAGCACGAACAGCTGGAAAACTCTAATTTAGGGTGCCACTAAAACAGGGAGGTTTACAAAAGGGGTCAAAGAAAAGGGGGCAGTACCCTTTTTCTCTTACCATTCTTCCTCCCTTCAGGCGTCCTCATCTGGCCTAACCCACTTTAAACTTTAGCTGAATCATCGTGAGGGGCCAGGCCTACGCAACTCTTTGAATATCTGAAAAAATATGCACAAATCAACGTCAAAATACGGCTTAGAACCCCCGTTTTGACCCCAAAATGGGATTCTTAGGGAGGAAAACGGATGCTTCGTGCGAATCGATTTCATCTTCCAGGCCACGTCTGGCACATCACCCACCGCTGCCATCGGCGGGAATTCCTGCTCAAGTTTGCTCGAGATAGGCGACGATGGAAGTACTGGCTGTTTCAGGCGCGCAAGCGATACGGGCTTTGTGTACTGAGCTACATCGTAACCTCGAATCACATACACCTTTTGGTACTCGACCGAGGCAAAGGTGAAATAGTCCAGAGTATGCAGTTGATCGCCGGGCGCACCGCACAGGAATACAACCAACGCAAACAGCGCCGCGGTGCGTATTGGGAAGACCGTTATCATGCGACGGCCGTAGACACCGATGACTATATGGCACGTTGTATGGTGTATATCGATCTAAATATGGTACGTGCGGGTATTGTGACACATCCAGGGGAATGGGAAGTGTGCGGCTATCAGGAGCTACTGGATCCAAGCGCTCGGTATCGGGTCGTTGATGTTGGGGCACTTTTGGGTCTGCTGGGTATTGATGAACTGAGCCAATTCCAGTACCTCTATGCGTCCTGGATTGATGAAGGGATCAGTGCCGAGAACTCACGCCGTGATGGTCGGTGGACCGAAAGCGTGGCAGTGGGGAGCAAGGCGTTTGTAGAGCAATTTCAATCTCAAAGCGGTAGTGCTGCTGCACACCGAAAGCGCTTGCATGACGATTCTGGCTACAGGCTTTGCGAGAGCGCAGACAGTTACAACGACAATTTTGGGGTCGAAATGGGCACTCTAAGCGCTGAGAATGCCATTTTTCTAGATAATTTAGTATGAGCATCATCGGGTTGAGTAGGTCCGACCCCGATCTGCGGTCCTAGTAGGTCCGACCCCGATCTGCGGTCCTCAGATAGGCTTCTGACATTTATCGACCCTGGTCGCTACGCTGGCAGTAGGCGGTGCTACTCCCTGGTCGGCAGGTAATAACGCATGTCCATGCCGTCGCGCGACTCCTGGTACAGGTAGTGGTCTGCACCCTCGAGGTGATTGTGCCGGATAAAACGCTCGCCAGTGACCAGGTCTTCCAGGATCCCGTAGTTATCGCCTTCTTCGTTCTGCACTGCAGCCGGATCTGTAGCGGTCTCACCACCGCGCACGCGGATGCTGTCAGCGGTCACGCTCGGTAAACAAGGCACATGCTGGGGTTGTACCGGTGGCCTCCACCCCGAGAGTTCCCGCGCGAGATATGCATATGCTTGATTGTTGCCGGTGACGACATCCTCGGCCGATTCCATGAAGTTGTAGTAACAGGGTTCACTCATCCGGCATTCTTGTTGCGTGCTTACATCCGCACACAAGGCTCCGTTTATAATCATCACGCCTGCAAACCTCAGCGGGGTTTCATGAAATAAGCCGGGACAAAGCTGTAACCGCGGACACCTTGACGTTACGGGAGCGGATAAATCGACACCGGTGAAAATGCCATAATTTCCCTGCTGGCACGGGTCAGCCGTTTTTGGGATGCAGCTGTAGTCGAGCCCGGCCAAAATCTGTCTGATGTGGCGCAGATTATCCCTAATGCGGGATATTTGCGAGCTGGTCGGACAGTGGAAGTGCCGGTAGACGGCGTAGAGGTCCTGGCCTCTAAGGGGCCAGACGCTCAGGGCGCTGCTCAACATGTCGTCAGCCAATCTGCGGCTCTGATTGATCATCTCTTGCGCATTGTCCACGCCGGTCGTTACGCGATCGCATCCTGCGTTGCTGGAGATCTCCTTCGCGCTGGTCGATTTGTAGCTTGTGGCGGGAAGGCCCGGCAGTGTTAGTGTCCCTTGGGTGTCCAGGGAATGGGACCTCCACATTCCCTTGTCCATATCGAATACGGCCAGTCCCTCACCAGACTCGCTACCGGAGCCGCCGGCGACGGCCGTAGTGCCGGAATAACGCAGATGAAAACGGGCCAGATTGCCTTCTACTTCTTCGAGTACGTATTCCGTGCGGCCATTTGCCTGGTTCGTGGACCGGGTCTGGGTGAAGGAATCGCCGACCTTCATCGGTGTCGTGGGGAAGGCGGGTATCCAAAAGATGTCTTGTGCCTTGGCCGGTCCGGCAGCCTGCAACAAGGCGCGATGCTTCGGCATGCCACCGGAGAAAGCGAATTCGCCGGTCTCGCCGGTGACCGAGAACCGGGTTTGAAAGATGACTCCATCATAGTAATCGATGGACCGTCCCTGGTTGCTCAACGACAGGATTCGGGCAGTGACGGACGAATCGGCGTCATCGGGTTCCTGAGTTACCTGAAACTGAACCCGCTGGTCAAACTCGGACAGCAACTTGCCGCCGCCCGTCTGCACACTATGACTGGTTTCGGAGAAATCGGTGGCGGGTGATAAATTGTAGAAAAATCGGTATCCCTCGATGAATTCCATTTGGGCAAGGGCATAAGGGGCGAGCACGAGGCCGAGGAGGAGGGTACACATCGCCAGCCAGATCCAAGCCTGGGGAGGCCGACCATGAGGGCTGCGTGAATGAGACGAGGTGATCATCCTTTCTCGATCGTCCATAAAGCAAGGTCAGAACACGGATTTTGAAAAATTACGCAGAATTGTGTTAAGAGCTCGGTGTTTCTTAACATGTCGCAAGAACGACTATCAGTATAGATCCTGTTAGGAAAAATAGTAGAAACGGGGGCAGAACGCGGAATTTTCTAATATATGTAACAATCGTATTCTAACTCAGATATTCCTGAAACGACCAAGAGGTAAATTGCACTATGAGATGTCCGAGTTGCAAGGGGACTCAGCTAATTCCACACGAAAGGCACTAAAGGGGTCCCTACTAAAGGGGTCGGTGACAAATGATAACGATTGCGTTTTGTCACCGACTCCTTTTCTCCTTTTCTCGCTCTATCTCCATAGCCATTATTCCGATGTGATTCTTTTCTAGTTACTTGGCAGGTCAACACCCTACTTTCAATGGAACTGTAGGGTGTGGCTTGCCGCATTGATAACACGCTCATGTATGTGACATTCTTTCTGTAGCGCTGTAGCGCATTTGTATTTACGCTTTGTCATCACGGTATTGCGATGGCATGATGATGCGAATCGGTGGGGTATGCCCCCACCCTACCTGGGATTCGAAGTGTAGGGTGGGGAGGCTGCCACACAAATTCCGCCTGAATTGGATCAAATGAGTGTGCGTTTATCGCACCAGGTTAAGTGCCACTGCGGTATGGACACGATTGTCGTAATCATCTTCATTGCCCTTCTTGTCTGGGTCATATTCATCTACAACCGCCTGGTACGCGATCGCAACCGGGTGCTGGCTGGGTGGAGCGATATCGAGGTTCAGCTCAAACGCCGCCACGATCTGCTGCCCAAGCTGGTCGATGCGGTCAAGCAGTATGCCGGTTACGAACAAGCCACCCTGTCGACGATCGTCGAGCTGCGCAGCCGTGCCGCCACCGCTGCAGCCATTGGCGACCGAGGCGATCTCGAAGCCGAGTTGGGCGATGGTATCCAGCGTCTGCTGGCCATTGCAGAGGCCTATCCGGATCTCAAGGCCAATCAAAACTTTCTCGACCTGCAACACAACATCAGCGAGGTGGAGAAGCACATCCAGTACGCCCGCCGTTACTACAATGGCACGGTGCGCAACCTCAACACCCGAATCGACTCCTTTCCGGACCTGCTGATCGCAAAGGCGTTCGGCTATCGCTACGCCGAATACTTTGCACTCGAGAAATGAGATGAAACGTCTGCTGCTACTGTTGCTCCTTCTGAATACCATTGTCGCCGCTGCCGACGAGCGTATTCTCGATTTTCACAGCGACATCAGGGTGGATGTGGATGGCAGCATGGAGGTCAGCGAGACGATAAGGGTCCGCGCGGAGGGTCGGGCGATCAAGCGCGGTATCTTCCGCGACTTCCCCACCGACTACCGCGACGACCAGGGCAACCGCTATCGTGTCG
The DNA here is from genome assembly GCA_050299175.1 of Thiohalomonadaceae bacterium. Taxonomy (GTDB): domain Bacteria; phylum Pseudomonadota; class Gammaproteobacteria; order Thiohalomonadales; family Thiohalomonadaceae; genus JAPHTQ01. The sequence goes on along the minus strand of JBNKVM010000017.1, from coordinate 2,924 downwards.
GCTTCGAGCTCCTTGCGGTACAGCGCGACGGTCTCGGGGAGGACTACCGCAGCGAACGCCAGGACAACGGCGTGCGTGTCTATATCGGCAACGCCAACGTGCGTCTCACACCCGGCGACTACACCTATACCATTACCTACCGCACTGACCGCCAGCTCGGTTTCTTCAGCGATCACGACGAACTCTATTGGAACGTGACCGGCAACGGCTGGGACTTTCCCATCGAGCGTGCCAGTGCCAGGGTCCACCTGCCGGACGCCATAGAAAGTGATCGGATCAGGGCCGAGGCCTACACCGGCCCCAGCGGCGCCCGGGGGGAGGACTACCGGGCCGAGACTCTGGAGGAGGGCGCCTATTTCGAAACCACTCGGCCACTCGGCGCCCGCGAGGGGCTGACCCTGGTGGTCAGCTGGCCGAAGGGGATCGTGCATGAGCCGACAGGCCGGGAACGCCTTATATGGTTGCTCGAAGACAACCGGGATCTGGCAGCCGGCCTGGTCGGCCTGTTGCTGCTGACCGGTTTGTATCTGGCGGTATGGTTTCGTGTCGGCCGCGATCCTGAGCCCGGGGTGGTGATTCCGCAATACGAGCCGCCGGCCGGTTTCTCGCCCGCCGCGGCACGCTACATCTCGCGCATGGGCCATGACGACAAGACCTTCACCGCCGCCCTGGTGAGTCTGGCGGTGAAGGGCTATCTCAGGCTGGAACAGAACGACGACGAATACACGGCGATTCGCAGCGACAAGCTGCCTGGCGACGACCTCGGGCCCGGCGAAAGGCGGCTGCTCAAATCCCTGTTCGATAAAGGCAGGTTGAAGAGCGTGCCTTTCAAGCAGAAGCACCATGCCCGTATCCGCTCCGCCATCGAGTCGAACAAGAATGCGCTGGCGATCAACTACGACAAGGTCTATTTCCTGACCAACAGGATCTGGCTGGTACCGGGTATCCTCATTACCGTTCTTACCCTGATCGCCAGTATTTCAATGAGCGCAAGCGAAGACGCCCCGGTGGGTGCTTTCATGCTGGTGTGGCTGTCGGGCTGGTCAGTCGGGGTGTTGTTTCTGGCACGCACGGCTTACAGTGCCTGGCGCAGCGCCGACAGTGCCATAGGCTATGGCTCGGCCATCGGCGCCACCCTGTTCGCCCTGCCGTTCTTCATCGGTGAGCTGGTGGGTTTTGGCGTGTTGATCTCGGTGACCTCCTTCTCCATGTTGGTCGTTCTGCTGCTGCTCCTCGGCATCAATCTACTTTTCTACCAGTTGCTGAAAGCGCCGACCCTCGCCGGTCGCAAGGTGCTCGACAAGCTGGAGGGGCTGCGCCTCTATCTGGAAGTGGCGGAAAAGGACGAGATGCAGTTCAAGCACCCGCCGGAAAGGACGCCGGAACTGTTCGAGCTTCTGTTTCCCTACGCCCTGGCGCTGGATGTGGAGCAGCCCTGGGCCGAACGCTTCGCCGCCGTTTTTGCCCAGCTGGAGCGTGAACGGCGACCCTATACACCCGCCTGGTATCACGGCGGTAGCTTCAACTCGCATGCCATCGGCGGTTTCGCCCATTCCATGGGCGGTTCTCTGAGCAGCGCCATCTCTGCCTCCTCCACCGCGCCCGGATCCAGTTCGGGAAGCAGCGGTTTTGGCGGTGGCGGAGGCTCGTCTGGCGGTGGTGGCGGCGGTGGCGGCGGCGGGGGATGGTAGCGGTCCCCCGGTTTGATCGCTGCAATGCCGGCAAGATCAACGCCATGGCGCCGCAGATCTTGAGGTATCTCAACTTCAACTAGATGGATGAGTATGCGACCTCGGCCAAGCGGGGTCAGCAGATAACTGTCAAGCTGATCGCCTGAGTGAGAATGCCACCCGGAGAGCGACCTCTCCGGGTGGCCGTGCAGCTCAGCATGCCTTCCCGGTTACTCCGTCGAATATCCGCTCGGGCGGCGAATGCTCCAACCCAGGGCAATCAATCCAAGCAGCAGAAGTGAGATCGTCTCGGGTTCGGGTACGGCGGCAACCGCCAGCTCATCATAAAACTTGAAACCGAAGTTACTGGATGGATCACCACTGACGGGTGTGAAGGCATAGAGAGAGCCGGTGAGGCTGTAGATATGCCCGTCAAGCAACGTAACACCATCGTCCCCCTCGTGATCGAAGTAGGGGGCCAGGCTGATGATGGTAACGCCTGAGGTTTCATCAAAAAGGGTCAGTGATACAGGCGAGGCACCTTCCATGGCGGCATAGAGGCCCATCGATGAATCACCCTCCATCACTTGAAATCTCAAGTTGAGATCGGTCTCGGCGGAGGCATTGCCGGTAGCTCCCGCCGTATAGTATGTCAAATTGCCGAGGACGATAGAAAAACGATAGTACCCGTGACTGAGATAGGCATCGTTTACGACGCCATAGGATGCGGTGTCGAAATAGACCTCGTCAATTGGGACGATCGCTGTCCTTTCGCTTACCAGAGTGTATCCGGTGAACAGCGCCGATGGAAAGATGGGGCCTGAGAAGGTGCTCAAGGTCGTGCCTGGATTGGAGACCACGCCGGGATCGTAAGTGACCTGAGCATGAGCCGAGGTGTAATCATCAAGGATATTTATAATTGCCGAATGGGCGGGCGATGCCAGACAAAGGCTGAATGTCGCCAAGAGCGTAGTGAATAGTGACTTGAACATAGCTCTGACCTCCGTTTCATCTGTTTAATCATTCCATTCGAGATAAGGTGTAAAAACACGATTCGTTTTTACTGCGATGACCGAAAAGCTCTCGCTTGGGATCTGCAACAGGCAAGCGGATTGTCGCTTTGTGGAATGTGCACTTCCGCCTGTTGAAATATAAAAGGCAACTTTTATTCCTAAGTTTCAATGGCTCAATAATTCAATGGCTTGATTATTGAGCGAAGAGAGATGACGGGGCGCTTTGTAAATAATTCCGACA
>JBNKVM010000016.1:0-6473 GCA_050299175.1 Thiohalomonadaceae bacterium | reverse complement strand
AAGCGCTCGGCCACTGCGGTCAGGCGCAGGAGTTCATTCTCGTTCAGTTCGCCCACGATGAGGACCTGTTGCAGGCGCATCTTGCCTGTGGTCAGGGTCCCGGTTTTGTCGAATACCACGTGATTGATCTGCGATAGGGTCTCCAGCACTTCGCCGTTTTTCACCAAAATGCCGTGGCGTGCCCCTTGCCCGGAGGCGACCGCAATGGCCATGGGGGTTGCCAGGCCGAAGGCGCAGGGGCAGGTGATAATGAGTACCGAAGTGGCGGCCATCAGTGCCAGCTCAAAGTCGGTGCTGACCCACCAGGCGAAAGTGATCGTGGCCAGGATCAGGGTGATCAGGACAAACCAGGGGACGATACGGTCGGCAGTGCACTGTATCGGCGCCTTGGAGGCCTGTGCCTCTTCCACTAGTGCGATAATGCGTCCCAGGGCGGTGTTGCGCAGGGTGCCGGTGACGCGTACGGTCAGGGCGCTGCTCAGATTCATGGTGCCGGCAGAGACGGTAGCATCTACCACCTTTTCCACGGGCAGCGACTCGCCGCTGAGCATACTCTCGTCCACGCTGCTGCGGCCATCAACCACAATACCATCGACCGGGATCTTGGTGCCGGGTTTGACCAGAACGAGTTGCTCGGGTTTAACGCTGCGGATCGGGGTGATCTTCTCCTCGCCATCGATCAGTAAGGTGGCGACGCGTGGTTGCAGGTCCATCAGGCGCTGGGTGGCAGCAACGGCGTGGCGCTTGGACATGGCCTCAAGGTAACGCCCCACCAGGATCACGAACATGAAGTTCACCACCGTATCGAAGTAGACTTCGCCGTTGGCATTCGGATTGAGCGTGATATAGACCGAATAGAGATAGGTGGTGCTGGCGCCGATAGCGATGGGCAGGTCCATGGTCAGATGCAGGTTACGCAGACCGGACCAGGCACCCTTGAGAAAGGGCCAGCCGGAGTAGAACAGGGTCGGCGTGGCCAGGGCGAAACCGAGCCACTGGAACAGGCCGAGGAACTTGCCGTCGTCGGCGGTATCGGCGCCCGAGTAAAGGGCGATGGAGATCCACATCAGGTTCATCATGGTGAACCCGGCAAAGGCCATGCGGAACAGCAGGGCCCGGTTCTGTTTCTTGATCGTCCCCTCTGCGGCCTCCGGGTCGAACGGCACCGCGGCATAGCCGATCTGGCCAAGGCGGTTAATGATTTCGGAGAGCTTTACCCGACCATTATCCCAGCGCAGCAGCAGGCGTTTGCCCGAAAGATTGACCTGGGCACTGAGCACACCGGGAAGACGCCCTAGCGTCCGTTCGATCAACCAGACACAGGCGGCGCAGTGGATACCCTCGACCAGCAGGTGAATCTCACGCTGTTCGCCCAGGATATGCGTGAACTCCTCCTGCACCTCGTCCAGATCATAGAGCGCGGTATCTTTGGGTGGTTCGGGAGGTGGGGAGAGCAGGGTTCCTTCCGGGGTACGCTGGTAGAAACCCTGCAGGCCCGCTTCATAGATGGCCTGACATACCGACTGGCAGCCAAAACAACAGAACTCGCGGGTTGCGCCGTCGATCTTCTCGCGGAAGCTTTCCTCTGGCGGTAGTGGCAGGCCACAGTGAAAGCACTCGCCGGCTTGGAGATCACGGCTCATGGATGGAACTTAAGGTACAAGTGCGCTAATGCGGCGGGAGATTTCCAGTTCTTCCTCACCCTGCTGTACAACTACCTTGATGTCCCAAATGCCTTTGAGCGGCAAAGTCAGGCGCGATTGAAATACACCGTCGGCCACCATCTCCATTTCCATATTGTAATCAGCGTTGGCGTCCGAAGGGCGGTAGGCCTGAAGTTTTGCCCTGGCACCGCGTAATGGTATCCCCATGGCGTCGACCACGTTAATACTGAAGCTGGTTGCCTGGCCTGCATAGACCTCATCAGGGAGGTTCAGGCTGAGTTCCCAACCAAGACGATTCTTCGCCTGTTGTTTCTTGAGAAAGTTCTTTTCAACGTCGCGGCCTTTTTCGTAATAGTTCTTGTCTACCAGCCCGGGGGTGGTGTTGAAGGCAGTCACGATAAAGACGACGTTAACCAGAACGACGAGGATTAACAGGCCAAGCCAACCCAATACCCACGGGTTGCGCAAGGCCTGTTTGTTGTCTTGCGATATGAACATCTTGTTACCTGACTCCCGAACAGTAGTTAAGATGCTGTAAATAGCGCGCCGCCTAACTCGGCGCCCTTATCGGGCGCTGAAGAAGGCGCTTTCATATTCCACATGGTCCTCTGGATTCTTGGCGTTGTAAGCCTTGAAAATCAGGGGAACACGAGGACTATCCAGGCTACTACGCGGCACTTTCACGTAGACGATGTGTGACAGCAAACGACCCGGATGAATACTCAGCGGTTTGTCGGCATCGGAAATTTCCAGTCCTTCAGGTCCCGTTGCGGTAATCATGATCTCAATCGGTTTATCCTGTTTATTCAGGATTTTGACGTCGTAGCGGTTCTGGATGGAGCCGTCACTGAGCTGTACGAACAGCGGTGAACGTTCGTGGATGACCTTCAGCTCCAGGGTACCCAGGTGAGTCAGGCCATAACCGATGCCGGTCAGTGCAATCAGCAGAATACCGATGTAGACCAACGGACGTGGGCGTTTATAGAGCGGCAGGGTTGGTTTGCCATCGAGTTCGTCCAGCGAGGCGTAGCGAATCAGGCCTTTTGGCTTATTGATCTTCAGCATAACTGAATCACAGGCGTCGATACACAGGGCGCAGGTGATACAGCCCTCCTGTTGGCCACCACGGATGTCGATACCGGTGGGGCAGACCGCGACGCAAAGGTTGCAGTCGATACAGTCGCCGTTACCTGGTTCTGTTTCGCCTTTTTTCAGTTTGCCGCGTGGTTCGCCACGCTTGAAGTCGTAAGCAGGCAAGATGGTTTCGCGGTCGTACATAACTCCCTGGATACGGGCATAGGGGCAGAGCCAGAAACAGACCTGTTCACGCATGAAGCCAGCGAGTACGAAGGTGCCTACCGTAAACAGGCCGAGTACGGCCCAGGCAACCGGCGGGGCGGTAAGGGTGAAATAGCTTTTCCACAGTTCAAAGGCGTCTGTGAACCAGGCGGCGAAGCTGAGTCCAGTGAGCATGGCGATGAGCAGCCAGATGAGATATTTGGTGCCCTTCAGACGAATTTTGCGCAGGCTCAGCGGGGCATCGAGCAATTTACGGCGTTGGCTCGGGCCGCCTTCGACTTTTTCCTCGATCCACATAAACAGATCGGTCCAGGAGGTCTGGAAACAGAAGAAGCCGCAGAAAACCCGTCCGGCAATCGATGTGACGACCGCGAGCAGGATGGCAAAGAACATCAGGATCAGGGACAGCATCCACACATCCTGAGGCAGAACTGTCAGTTCGAAGAAATGAAACTGGCGTCCGGGGATATCGAGCAGGATTGCCTGACGTCCATTCCAGCGCATGTAGGGGCCAAGGAAGAAGAACAGCCAAACGGCATGAGTTAGCCATTTAATGGTACGGAATTTACCGGACATGCGCCGGGGGAAAACTGTACCTGCTTCGATGTTTACATGCCAGGTACCGGCTTCTTCATACAGATCGTCTGCAATTTTCTGCTTCGCGTCGGAAGTATCGTTCACTTGTGCCTCCCGCCCACTCACCAAGGATAAGGGCAAATCACTAAAAAATAACCGGCCAAAAAAGTACTACCGGCAACCGTCCATACCGTCTCTCCCTGACTCCTCGCTGTAGTTGTAACGGGCGATGTTATCACACTATAAGGAACCACTGAATAACAGTTGCGACACACTTATTGGTGTGCACTGGTTTAGGGATTAATCGCCGATATAACCATGCCAGCGTTGTTGTTATTGCCGTGTTTTCAGCGGGTGGCGAGAAAAAAAAAGGGGGGAATGAATCCCCCCTGTGTATCTTTTTTATATTGCCGAATTCCGTTCGGCTGCAATCAGTCCTGTGAGTGGGTAGAGTTAATCTGTTTACCCACACGAATGCCGATGACAACCAGAATAAGAATGGTGGCAACGACAGTTACGATTGACCAGAAAGCTACTGCATCCATAGTTACATCCCCTTTTGCTATGGGCCGCATACCGTGGCATGCGGCCCGCACATTGGATAAAGGTGGCTCTAGCCACCCGTACCTTTACTGCTTACTGGCCACCGCCCAGAGCGTGGACGTATACAGCCAGCTTCTTGATGTCGGTGTCAGACAGCTTACCACCGCCGAATTTCGGCATAACCGCGCTGCGGGTCTGCGGGTCAGACGGATCGTTCACACCATGAAGGATAGTCTGCTTTACGCTGGCGCGCTGGTCTTTGGCGACAAAACGCCAGATACCGTCGGTCAGGTTGGCAGAACCCATGAAGGTCTGGCCTTTGCCGTCCGGACCGTGGCAGGCGATACAGCCTTTGGCGGTGAACAGCGGGGTGCTGGTCGGCTTACCGGCCATAACCGCGTCAACCAGTTCCTCGGTTTCCGCATCGCTAAGCATGGGAGCGTTAGCAGTCATGATGCCGTTACGGCCACCGGTGATGGTGGTTACGATGGTGTTGATGTCACCACCATACAGCCAGTCATCGTCAGCCAGTACCGGATAGCCAGGGTTACCCTGACCACCAGTGCCGTGGCAGGCGGCGCAGTTGTCACCGAAGAGTACCTTGGCGGAACGCTGTACGTAGTTCTTCAGTTCGCTGTCGGCCAGAATTGCCGCAGCAGACATGCCGGGCAGCTGGTTCTCGTACTTGGCACGTTTGGCTTCGATGGCACCCAGGTCCTGTTTGTACTCCTTGATAGAAGTCCAGCCAGTGAAACCTTTAGTGTGGGTGGTCAGCATCGGCCACATCGGGTAGATCAGGCCATAGACCAGAACCAGGATCCAGCTTGCGTGGAAGCCCATCATCCACCACTTCGGCGGATCATTGGTCAGCTCACGCAGGGTGTCATCCCAGAGGTGCCCGGTATCCGGTGCACTATACGGATTAGCGTTGTCACTCATTTTCTGTTCTCCGTTTCGATAGAGGCATCATCTTCCTCAAAGGGCAGATGACGCTGTGACTCGAGTTTGTCTTTGTTCTTAGGATTGAAGACGAATACATAGGCCCACACCATCAGGCAGAAGATGCCGACTGACACGAACAGACCAATCCAGTCGTGCAACGTCATTGCCGCCCAGTCGGTATGGAAGTATTCCTTCAGACTCTCCATTAGTTGCGGTAGTCCTTATCCTGGAACTTAACCATGGTGCCCAGTACCTGCAGGTAGGCTACGACAGCATCCAGTTCGCTTTTGCCTTTAACTTCTTCGGCAGCGGTGGCGATGTCTTCCTGGGTGTAGGGAACGCCAAGCATCGTCATGACGCGCATCACAGCTTGTGTGTGGCCAGGATCGATGGTGGCTTTTGCCAGCCAGGGGTAGTTGGGCATGACGGACTCGGGCACTACAGAGCGCGGTGCCATCAGGTGGCGGCGGTGCCACTCGTCAGAGTATTTGCCACCAACACGGACCAGGTCCGGACCGGTACGCTTGGAGCCCCACTGGAAGGGGTGGTCGTACATGGATTCGGAAGCCAGGCTGTAATGGCCATAACGCTCTTTCTCGTCACGGAACGGACGAATCATCTGGGAGTGGCAGAGGTAGCAACCTTCACGCTTGTAAACGTCGCGACCAGCCAGTTCCAGCGCGGTGTAAGGGCGGACGCCATCACCAGCCTGCCAGGAGGCCAGCGTTTGACCAGCCTTACGCTGCCAGACGATTTCCGGGTGGTTGTTATGCTCCATGGTGTCTTTCAGGTAGAACAGCGGAACGATTTCCACCAGACCACCTACGGAAAGAAGAACCATCAGCATGGCGAGCATGACGAAGACGTTACGTTCTGTCTTGTCCTGCAGTTTTGTTGAATGGATTTGATCAGCCATTGTTATATGTCCTCCTGCTTAGGCGCTGGCGGTAGCAGCGGAAGCGCTACGTGAACCCGCGGCCTGGCGGATAGTCATTACGGTGTTGTACAGCATGACAACGCCACCCAGCCAGTAAATCACACCACCGATGGCGCGCATGGCGTAGTAGGGGTGCATTTCAGCAACGGACTCGGCGAAGGTGTAAGCCAGGGTGCCGAAGTCGTCATAAGCACGCCACATCAGGCCCTGCATGATGCCGGATACCCACATGGCGGTGATATAAACCACGGCGCCGATAGTGGCCAGCCAGAAATGCAGGTTAACCAGCTTGGCGGAGTACATCTTGGTGTCCCACAGCTTCTCGACCATGTGGTAGAGGGCACCGGCGGCAACCATGGCTACCCAGCCCAGCGCACCGGAGTGTACGTGACCAACGGTCCAGTCGGTGTAGTGGGAGAGGGCGTTAACGGTCTTGGAGGACATGACCGGGCCTTCGAAGGTGGACATGGCGTAGAAGGCCAGGGACATGATGAGGAAGCGCAGGATGTAGT
>JBNKVM010000015.1:0-11040 GCA_050299175.1 Thiohalomonadaceae bacterium | reverse complement strand
ATGCAGGCCAGGTAAGCTATCCGGACGATTCCTACAACTCCGGCGACACACTGACTGCAGGCAGCCTGAATTCCAGGTTCAACGAGATAAAAGGCGCCGTTAATGACAATGACGCAAAGAGCGCGAGCACCCTTGGTAATTTGCCATGCACCGGCGGACAGATTCCTGAATATGATGGTGCCAGCTGGATTTGCGCGGAAGATGCAGGCACCAACACCACTGCCGGACCGGGTATCGATATTAGCAACGATGTCGTGTCCCGGGCTGCCGGTCATGTGAGCGTTCACGGATTTGCGTTCAGGCATAATACTGCAGACACCGGATGCAGTACCGCATTTGATACCACAGGCTTATGGATGAATAATGGAGTCGATTGTGAAGCTAAAAATTATGCGAATTTATTCGCCCCTGTGCAATTACCCGATGGAATGAGAGTAACCCGCCTGGAGTGTGGAGTTTATGACAACTCACCGAGTTATTGTCAAATCTGGTGTTCAGGCACTTGATCAAGCAGCGGCCTGATCGACTGTTGTCACCTCGATACCATCCTTGAACTTCACTCCTGTTATGACCTTGGCAAGGTAGTTAAATCCACGCTGCCGCCGCCAGTTTTTCTCTGCACACTCCGATAACTTGAACATCATATGCAGCATGCCATCTCGACTCAGACAGCCTTTGGATCGTTTCGTCCGATGGCGTATCGTGCCAAAGGTCGATTCGATCGGATTCGTCGTTCTCAGGCTTTGCCAGTGCTGCGCCGGAAAATCATAAAATGCCAACAGTTCTTCCCGGTCTTCCTGTAGCTTCATCACGGCTTTCGGGTACTTGGCTTCATAGGTCTGAATAAACAGATCAAATGCCATGTAAGCATCATCCCTGGTCTCTGCCTGCCAGATCTCATGCAGCGCCTGTTTCACCTTGGGCTGAATGGACTTGGGCATGGCATTGAGTACATTGCCTGTCTTGTGCATCCAGCAGCGCTGATGTCTTGTTTCCGGGTAGACTTCATCCAGTGCCGCCCAGAAGCCCATCGCGCCATCACCAATACCCAGTTTCGGTGCCTTCATGCCGCAGGCTTTGAGACTGAGCAAAACTTCTCGCCAGCTCTGAGTCGATTCACGGATACCGTCTTCAATCGCCAGAAATCGCTTCTCACCACGCTCATTCACACCGATAATAACCAGTGCGCAGAGCTTGGCATCCTCGGCTCGCAAGCCACTGTAAACACCATCAGCCCAGATATAAACCCACCGGTCTTTGCCCAACTTTTTCCCGCTCCAGGCCTTGTAATCCTCCGCCCACGCCTGTTTCAGACGGGCCACGGTACTGGCTGACAATCCCGCCGCTTCTGGCCCAACAAGCACTTTCAGGGCATCGGCCATTTCGCCCGTGGAAATCCCTTTCAGATAAAGCCAGGGTAATGCCGCTTCCAGTGAAGCCGTCTTGCGCACATACGGCGGCACCAGGGCCGATCGAAAGGTCACTGGCTTTCCATCTTTGGACCGTACCTTCGGTATCTTCACCGTTACGGGTCCAATACCGGTCTGTATTGCCCGTTGTGGCAAGTAGCCATTGCGAACCACAGCAGCCTGTCCATCAGGCAGTGTCCGGCCAGAAAACTGCTCCATAAAATCGTTCAACTCAGACTCTACAGCCTGCTGGATCAAGTCTCTGGCGCCTGTTCGTAACAATTCGGTCAATGAATCGGTAAATACTTCTCGACCTGGTAACTCAATAACGGTATTCTTTTCTTTCATAGCGGTGTATTCCTCGTAGCTGATTAATTTGTTTCGCAACAACTAATCAACCAGATACACCGCTATTTTTCAATACCTCAAAACACCAGATTCAGTTATAACTCGCCTGAACATTACTGAGCTCAAAACCCGCTTCCCGACGTGCACCTGCCGGGAACTGCCTGAGATCATCCAATGAACTGCCCACAAAGCGCACGTCTTTCATAACGCCATAATACAATATTTTATATATATATCAAGTTTTATATATTATTGCGTGTCGGACTTCGGGCAAGACGCACTGGATTCCAAATACCATGAACAACGCAAAACGCATAGCATGGTATTGGATCACCGCGCTGATATTGAGTGCGGTGAAACCATGATCTATACCATTGAAAAACAGAAAAACTGCTTGCCGATGCCTGCCAGTGCCAGATGTTGCCAGACAGAAATAAGGATAAGTAATTGGTTTTATGAGTTAGCTACGTCTTGATGCCTGTGAGTGCCCGCCAGTGCCAGATCTGCGCTACTCCCACTCGATTGTAAATAAGCCATTTTTATCTTTTATATTCAATAGCTTATTTTCCTGCTAAATCGTAATACCATGAAAAATACCATGCTCAGAAATTCCTTCAAAATACTCAAAAAATATTGCCGATTGAACCCTGATACACAGCACCTTGGGCGACCTTCCGGGCTTTGACTTTCAGATAAGTCTCTTCCTGCTCCTGCAGGTAATGAATCACTGCAAACAGGGTACTCGCTTGTGGGTTCCCTTTCGGCCCGAACATGCGCATGAGGCTCTTACTCGACTTGTCGAAGACCTGGGAGAGTTCCTCGAACCCGATCATCGCGTTGATATCGTCACGCAACACCGCCTTGCCGATATCGACATCACCGGCGAGCAGGCATTCGACCCCTTCTTGTATCAGGGCATTGCGAAACGCCGGATCCCTTTGGGCTCGTGCCAGTATGGTGTCCTTAAAATCTTTCGTCAGAGCCATCATGTCACCTCTTGCCGCCTCCGGCGCTTATAGTCGCACCAATGCCCTTTCGCAGCAGCAATATATACATCCTGGCGCTTCCTGGTGCCACCCGCGAGCAATATCACCAACCGGTCCCGCTCCTTACCAAAATAGATCCAGTATCCGGGACAGAAATCAATCCGGAACTCATACATAGTCACCGGCACCACCTGTACCTCTCATGTCAGGGAAGTTCCCTTTATGCTTCCGGCACCTGAATTTCCACTGTATATTCGAGCGTGCTATTTGCTCCGTTGCAACTGAATACGCCGCTTACCGGCATGGTGTCGCGCGAATGCGCCGCCGCGGCTATCGTCACATGAGCGTCGGCGACTGCCTCTCCATGGGTAGGATCAAATCCGCGCCAACCGGCGCCGGGCAAATACACCTCCGGCCAGGCATGTAAATCACGTCGTTCACTCTGGAGGTTGCCCTTCTGGTAGCCACTGACGAAACGCGCGGCGATACCTTCAGCGCGGCAGCAGTCGACAAACAATACAGCCAGATCCCGACACGCCCCACGCCGGCTCCGCAGGGTAAACGCCGGGCTTTGGGGGGCGCCCGTGTCCCGATGTGCCTGGGTAAACTCAGCGAAAATCCGGCGGTTCAGATGATCGAGAAAGCTCAGCGTATCGCGGTTGCCCTCCAGACTGAGTTCAGCAGCGAACGCGGTGACGGCATCGTCGGGTTCGATACGCTCCAGATAGGCCCGTGCACAGTGGAGGTCATGTTCATGATTGATGGGCAAGAACGCCGCCTCTGGTGCCAGTATGAAATTGAATGCATTATTACGTAAGGTTTCTACCTGCATGTTCACCTCAATCTCAAGGTGATCCGTGACTTCCGCGAACCAGATCTGTGTCACCCTGTTCCCCTCAAGATCGAGATGTTCATTTCGTCCCAATGGCAACGGTGAAATGTTTATATGATGCTGGACAACCCTTTGTGCCCCGTCATCGCGGGGGTGAAAACGCAGCCGATGCGGGCTAAGCTTCACCGGTGATGAATAACGATAGAGTGTTCGATGTCGGATAGTGAAGCGCATAGCTGGATTCCCTGACGGTATATTGATTTGGTTTTCTGGCGAGCAGTACGGCAAGGTTTTTTGCCCACACCAGATCCCCGGGCGAATTCGTTAGCGCCGGAGGTGTTCCACATTTACGAGTTGTGCAACCGGGTAGACCGGAGGTCCAAACTGGTTGCAAATAGCCACATCCGCGGCATCTCGCCCATAACCGACCGCCACATAGCCGTCCTTCAGCTCGGCCTGCGTTGCGTCAAAGTTATACCAGCGACCACCCACATAGGCCTCGAACCAGGCGTGCAGATCCATCGGCTCCAACTGGTAGAGGTAGCCTACCACCAACCGTGCGGGAATGCTGAGACTACGACACAATGCAATACCAAGATGCGCCAGATCCCGGCAGACGCCTACCTGACGGGAATTGACCTCCACCGCTGATACCGCAGAATCACTGCTGCCTGGGCTAAACCGGATGTTATTGCGCAGCCAGCCGGCGATCGCTGCGACCTGATCGTAACCAGGCTTCTGACCTGCGGTAATTTCGGATGCCATTTGGTGAAAACGTTCCGACTCACAATAACGACTGGGCAACAGGTAACTCAGGACATCATCCGGCAGATTCTGAATTTCGACGAATGGCGCTCCATGCGCACGGTCAATATAATCCGCCGTCATCACTTCGGCATTCGTGTAGACGTTGAAAACACCGGCGGGAGCAATGAGGCGCTGACAGAGGTTGCCGTAACCATCGGTGTACTCGAACACGGGAACACTTGGGTCCAGCCTGTACTCCTCGCGTGCAATCCATTGCTGGGCACCACTACGGGGCCGCAACATCAGCACAAAGGGAATTGGCTCATTGATCTCGTATGTTAAATCACAACTGGTGCGTAGCCACATGGTTTTAATCTTCCATTAGTCGTAAAATTTTTCATCGTGTACAGATTGCCTTTGAGTTTACACACAATTGATCACTTTTGGATGCCAGGGTTTACAGCATCATGTGTGAGCATTACCGTCGGTCTGTCAACGAATGGTGAGCTTCGCAACCACGCCGGGGTCGATAGACGTGAGTTGCGCGTTCCGAAGCGACCGGGTGAACCAACGCTCAGTAGCCATACACGCCCGCTTCATCGAGCGCACCACTCAGCAGACGATGGACATCAATCCCGTCCTCCATGCCAAGCGCCTCGTCTAGCAGATGTCGTGCCTGCTGTTGCGAAAAAGTCCGAATAACAAGCTTGACACGGGCAAGGTTCGAGGCGCTCATGCTCAGGACGTCGACGCCCATTCCCAATAGTAACAACGCACCGACAGGATCTCCAGCCATTTCACCGCAAACACTGACAGGTTTGTTCCGCAGATGCGCCTCCCTGATCACGTAGTGGATTGCATTGAGGACGGCAGGATGAAGACTGTCATAGGGTGTCACCACCTGCGCATTATTCCTGTCCACAGCCAGCATGTACTGGGTGAGATCATTGCTTCCAATAGAGAGAAAATCCACGCGGTCGGCCAGCGCGGCCACCAGAAAGATGGCAGATGGCACTTCGATCATCGCCCCCACGCGGATTTTTGCAGCGGCCCGGCCTTCCTCCAGCAGTTCCCGGTAAGCGTGTGCCAGCAGACCCATGGCCTCGTCCAGTTCACTGATCCGGCTGATCATTGGAAAGAGGACTTGCAGGTTATTGAGACCTGCGTTGGCTCGCAACATGGCTCGTAGTTGAATAATAAAGATTTCCGGGTGATCGAGTGAGAAGCGGATCCCGCGGCAACCCAGAAACGGATTATCCTCCTGCACGGGAAAATAGGGCAGAATCTTGTCACCGCCCACGTCGAGCGTACGCAGGGTGACCGGGTTTGGAGAGAACTCCTCCAGCACCTCGCGGTAAACCCTGTACTGCTCCTCTTCAAGTGGAAAGGCTTCACGCAACAGAAAATTGTATTCAGTACGATAAAGGCCAATCCCTTCGGCACCATTTTCTCTCGCGACTGCGATATCGGTGGCCAACCCGACGTTCGTATACAATGGCAGCCTGACACCGTCCGGCGTTTTGGCCGTCAGGTCGCGCAAGGCCATCAGCCGCTCGGATCGAGCCTGCTGCTCGTCCATGAGTTTCCGAAACGCGTCGACTACGGTGGCAGTCGGGTCTAAATAGATACGTCCCTGATCACCATCGACTATCATCCTGCTGCCATCCAGACGCCCGAGCGGGATCGGCGCAGGGCTCACCACGGCGGGAATGCCCAGGGCCCGAGCCATCACAGCGGTGTGAGACAAGGCCGAACCGTGCGTGCAGACGATACCGGCGAGTTGCGCTGTGGGCACGGCCGAGATCGCCATGATGCCGACCGAATCACCAACCAGGATGCAATGCCGTGGATACTGTCGTGACTCCGTGGACTGCGCCTCCAGCTGATGAAGCACACTTTGTCCAATCGCGCGAATATCTTCCACCCCCTTGCGCAGGTAAGGGTCTTCCATTTGCTCAAACACGCTTGTATATTTTGCTATGGTGTCCCGCCATGCTCCGAGAGCCCAATTACCGCTACGGATCCGCGTGAGGGTGTCTGACACCAAATCGTCACTGCCCAGCAACATGGCATGGACTTCGAACAAGGCACGCACCTCGCCAGGCACATCGGCAGCCATGCGCATAGCGCCGTCACGCACTTCCTGCTGAACTGCGACAACAGCGGACATGAATCTGGATTCCTCGGCAGCGATATCCCGGGCCGGCCGATCCGGCACCATTTCCAGTTCAGCCAGCGGATCCAGCAGCATGACTGTACCAATAGCCAGACCGGAAGCCATCGGCTTTCCCTGGAGGAAGGAATCCCCGCGCTTTTCCCCATTCAGCATCCTGGCGACTTCATCCATTTCCATCGCCTGGTGGATGGCCTTGGCCAGTTGCGCTGCGATCGTCAGAAAAAAAGTCGCCTCGTTGGTATCGAATTGGCCCGGCATCCGTTTCCAGGCCACCAGCACGCCCAGGACGTGGTGGTAATGGATCAGGGGAACGCCGAGAAAGGATCGATAGCGCTCTTCCCCGGTTGCAGTAGAAGGCACGTAACGCGGATGAGTCGCCACGTCCGCTATCGTCATCAGCTCGCGGCGCTCCGCGACCAGGCCAAGAAGACCTTCCTGACAATTAATGCGAACCTCGCCTATGGATGCCTGGTAAAAACCTTCTGCCGCCATCAAGACGTACTGGTTAGTTTCCGCAGCGGTCAGATATATGGCGCAGGCGTCTATAGGGAGCGCCATACTAACTCGCCGCACGATGATGTCGAGTACGTCATCCAGATGTGATGCAGCACTGACTTCCTGTACAATTCGTCGCAAAGTCACCAGCATCGAAACATACCTCTATTGGGAGATCCAGAAACATTGAAAACCTGTTACCTTGTCGTCACATTAACACCGAATCCCGGCTTGTAATGATTCGGGGAAACAATCTGTGCCTGATATAAAACCCGATTCTGACGAGCTCATAAAACCCACCTGGAAAGACAGCATCTACCGGCAGCGCGAAGAACTGGCGCGGATGCTCCGAGAACCACTCGCGTTGTTAGTCGAGAAATGCGTCCCGGTTTGGAGCGAACGCGACAGGCTGAATACAGTGCTTCTGGAAGGCTTCTCAAGCATACCGTACTGCACCTATCTCTATGCCGTCGGCACGAACGGGGTGCAGCTCAGCGACCACGTCAGTCGTTCCGGGCTCACCTACGAGCACTATCAACTCAATCGCTCCGAGCGTCCCTACATGAAGGAGACCATACCAGAATGGGGTTTTCTGTTGTCGGACGCCTATATCAGTCAGGAAGAACATCGACCTTCGCTGACCGCGCTGCAAGTTGTGGTGTCAGAGACAGATACCCTGGGGTATCTGGGAGCGGACTTCGACTTGCGCGATCTGCCGGTGACTTCTGCCCTGTACCAGGAACCTCATGACTGGCGGCAGGTAAAGGGCGACCCTGCGATTCGCGGTACGCTGTTCCAGCAAACCCGGACCGAAAGCCCGATGGACCGCCACATGCAGACGGCACTGTCGATTCTGGAGGAACTGCTCGCAGAGCGAGGCGTATTCCAGTGCCAGATACATTTCTCAAGCAGCCAGGCTATCATCTGGACGATCGACGACCCGCTGCGCTATCGGATCCTGGACCAGCAGGCGCTGACAGACCCGGACATCTGTCTGTTGTACCCCTCGCGGCCGTATCCCGTTGATGCCAGGATACCGCGGACCAAGATTACCCGGATCCTGAGCGCCATGCAGGGTTTGCGCAAAGTGGATATGACCATCTATTTACGCACGGCCTCCATCAATATTTACAATGGCATGGTGAGCCTGACCTTTTCCTGTGACGGCTCGCATTACATGCACTATGACGAATTCCTCACCAAGGGCGCCAGCTTCTGGTCTGGCGTAGCCGTTTAGCCGTATGCGGGGATGCCGCTTGTTGACTACAAGTCCGCCGGCGAGACCGCTGTTTCCTGCTCGACAACCTCTCCACTACGCCTGGCATCTATCTGCGCGTAACTGAGCGCATCGGACAACCTCTCGTATCGGTAGTCCTTGTACTGATACACGGTCTTGACCGTGCTGGTGATACCGTATTCAGCCATCAGCTTTTTGTCTTGTTCACTCATCATGTTCTCCTCAATTCATGGTATTTCGAATGCTCAGGCGCTTGCTATCATCCCGAGTGCTTCGATTCCGGTCGCTATCGGGGGTCTGATTGCTGGCCGGCAGCGGCTCGGGACGTTTCAATAGCTCGTACCAAATGAAGTATCGGTAGCGTTGGCTGGTGTGCGCAGGTTGGCAAGGCGACTGCCTTGTGTCACCGGACCACCCGGAAACAGGTTATGGAGATACTTGTTACCACCCTGCGCGGCAAATTGCTTATTCAGTGCACGTGCGGTTGTTCTGGCAAAGCGTGGCAGGCCGTGTTCCAGATACTGCTCGCGCAGATAACTGAGTACATGCCAGTGCTGGTCGGTCAGCTCAAATCCCTCACTGGTTGCCAGGTTCGCGGATCGCTCGCGGTTCCAGTCCTGGTCGCTGAGCTCTGCCCGACGAATGCCGGCATACTGACTGGAGGTCTCGAAGTCCTGGGCATTAATTTTATACTGGGTCATTAGGGCATCCTTAGTGACTGATCAAATAGACTGAAGCCTGAAATCAGGCCTGTCGTCTACTCTTGTAACTAACTAAACAAGCGGGGCAAAACTGAATAGCACCGCCACAAACATTGACAATAAAACTACGACTAGCGCCAGTTTTCTGGAATTCTCGTCCACTGATTTTTTAGAATTTTGTTGCATGTGCAATCTCCCTTCACTTTTTCTGGGCATTTCATTGTTAAAAAATAAATCACGTTCACTAAATGTACTCTGCCTGCGTTTCAACAAGCGAATACATAAAAGAGGGCAAACCGAAGGTTGCGAGAAAGGAGTATGGCGGGCAATGATGACCGTTCGGTCGATATTGCGCGAGATAGAGTCTTGCCTGCTTACAGACGATGAACCTAAATGCAGTATCTGCTCATTGTTGCCAGAAAGCAAATCAATTGTTCGTCCAACGCCGATTTAAATTCACTCCCACATAACATCACAATTCTCTTGCCACGCAGCAGTAAGAAGATTAACAAGAGGCAATGCCCGATTCGACAGGCTCACCCGTGTTTCGTCCACGTCGCCGACTTTTTCATGATCGTCGGCGGATGTCTCTGTGTGAGTTTTATCGATCGCAGCGGTTAACCGACTCAGGGCCACCGGTACATCAGCCGCCAAGATCGCACCGGGCACCGTGCCGCTTTGTCCCATTAATTTCAGCAGTGTCACGGCAACATCGCCAAACATGGTGATATCGGCATAGGCTTTGGTAGTAAAAGTGACCAGCATATCGTTATCCTCCGAGTGAATTCTTTATCGCGGCGAATCGGACAGAAACCCTGCTCATGCATCGATGCAGGGCATAAATGCGGACTCGCCATATTCGATACAAACAGCGCCCCCGCTCCACACTCTGCCGATGTTGTCAGCGGCCCGGGCGAGTCTTCTTTCCGTAAACGGATATACGTCTCAACAGGGCGATACCCAGCGCCGCAGAGGTTACTGAGGCAAGGAAGATACCTAGCTTGGCGCTGTCGAGCAGTACCTGATTGAAAGCCAGGTTGGCGATAAACAGCGCCATCGTGAATCCGATACCGGCAAGCATGCCGCCGCCCGCCATCAGTCTCCAATCCAGATCCGGCGGGCGCATCGCGACACCCAAACGCACCGCCAGCCAACTAAAGGCAAGAATTCCAACGGGTTTCCCGAAGACAAAGCCGACGAACACAGCAAGCGTCACGGCATTGCCTATCTCACCTAGTGACAATGGCAAACCGGCATTTGCAAAGGCAAACAGCGGCATGATGACAAAACCGACCCAGGGATGTAATGCGAACTCCAGCCGCTCCACCGGTGACAATGTTTCGCGCGCGGCGATCTCGGCAACCTGCAGGGTCTGTCGGTCCTTCGTGTCACCGCTCCCCTCTTCACTGGCCGGATGCGCGATCACCCGGGACAATACGGCATACAATCGTTCATCGCTGACCCAGCGTCTGGCCGGGGTCATCAAGCCAAGCACCACACCCGTGATCGTGGCGTGGATGCCGGATGCATCCACGGCAAACCAGATGAAACCGCCAACCAGGAAGTAGATCGTAATACTACGCACCCCGGCCAGCGCCAGGAAGCGGATTACAGCGATACCCAGCAGCCCCAGTGCAATTGCTGCCCAGGAAATGTGGCTGCTGTAGCCAATCGCCACGACGAGGATGGCACCGATATCGTCAATGATCGCCAGCGAGAGCATGAAGACACGCAGGCTTGGCGGAATACGCGATCCCAGAATTGCCAGGCAACCAATGACAAATGCGGTGTCGGTCGCCATGACCGTACCCCAGCCCATCTCGCCTGGCTGACCCGATTGCAGCGCCAGATAAATCGCTGCCGGTACGATCATTCCGCCGATAGCGGCGACAATGGACAATGCAGCCATCCGCGGATTGTTCAGCTCACCCAGCACCAGCTCGCGTTTGAGCTCCAGCGCGACAAGGAAGAAAAACAACGTCATCAAGCCGTCGTTGATCCACTCCCTCAGCGACCTGGCGAACTCGAACGAGCCGAGTTGCAGACCGACTGAAGTTTCCCATACGCTCTCAAAATAATGTGCCCACGGCGAGTTGGAAAGCACAAGCG
>JBNKVM010000014.1:0-3545 GCA_050299175.1 Thiohalomonadaceae bacterium | reverse complement strand
TGGGCAAAACAACTGTGAGTACAGTGTTGAACCGACACGGCATTCTACCAGCCCCGGAACGAGGGAGAGAAGGAAGTAACTGGCAGACCTTTTTGAATCACTACAAGGATCATTTTCTGGCATGTGACTTCTTTTACCGTTGAGACATTGTGGTTGCAGACGTTGTATGTTCTCTATTTCATTGAGCATGGGACAAGGCGCGTGTATCTTGTTGGAAGTACAGCGCATCCGACAGGGGAATGGGTGACGCAGCAGGCCAGGCATATGTCATGGGAGCTACAAGATCGCGAAACCCCAATAAACTATCTGATTCATGATCATGACAAGAAATTCACCCAAGCATTTGATACTGTCTTTTTATCAGAAGGCGTCGAGATCGTTGACATTCCGTACCAAGCACCAAATGCGAATGCATTCGCTGAAAGATGGGTGAGAACTGTGCGAGAGGAATGTTTGGATAAGATAATCATTCTCAATGAACGGCATTTGCACAGAACATTACAAGAATATGTAGGATACTACAACGCCAGACGACCTTATCAGGGGCTGAGCCAGGACAGTCCGTTGGGATTGGCGCCAATTACGCAAGCGGGGCCAGTCCGGCATCGGAAAGTGCTTGGCGGCATCATTCGGGACTACTACAGAAAGGCTGCGTAGTGCCGAAATCCCCCGTAGATTAAGTTGTAATGGATCAAACTTAATCTGACACATGCGAACTATCCGACAGCTAGAGCTGTTGGTGTTGTTGTGTCTGTCTGGTCATCACGCTCCTTTGTCTGAAACTGCCGCGCCAGCATTTTCTGTTGAGCCAAATGTTTGGTTTCGCGGAAGGTCTGGAGCGGGGTGCGGCCCTCGCAATACTTGCCACTGTGGCTGCGTTCTCGATTGTACTCCATCAACCATTCATCCAAGTCAGTTTGTAACTCATCAAGCGAATTGAACAACTTTTTGCGGAATGCTATCTTGTAGAATTCATCCTGCATGGTGCGGTGGAAGCGTTCGCAGATGCCATTGGTCTGCGGTGAGCGGGCTTTGGTCTTGCTGTGGTCAATATCCTCAATAGTCAAATACAGTTGATAGGGATGATGCTGCACCGCACCGTTGTACTCGGTTCCTCGATCCGTCAGGATGCGCAGCAGAGGCACATCCTGTTGTTCGAACCAGGGGATCACCCGGTCATTGAGCAAGTCAGCGGCTGTAATGGCTGTTTTGCTCGTATAGAGCTTGGCAAAGCCCACTTTGCTGTAGGTATCAATGAAGGTTTGCTGGTAAATGCGGCCAATGCCCTTGATTGTGCCCACATAGTAGGTATCCTGAGAACCCAGATAGCCTGGATGCTGGGTTTCTATCTCGCCCTCGGCCTCGCGTTGCTCTTTGGCTTTTTCCAGCGCCTGGAGTTGGGCCTCGGTCAGGATCGTATGCTCGTTGGCAGCCAGGTGCGCTTCTAGTGCCTTGAGACGCTTTTTGAAGGTCTCCAAGTTGTGCCGCAGCCAGATCGAACGCACTCCGCCCGGCGAGACGAAGATGCCGCGTTTCTTCAACTCATTGGATGCCCGCTTCTGACCATAAGCCGGGTAATCGATTGTGATCTGGACAACCGCTTCTTCGACTTCCGGTGCTACCCGGTTCTTGGGGTTGGGCTTTTGCCGACTGATTTCGCGCAATCCTTCCGGCCCGTGTTCGGCATACAGTTCCCGGAACCGGTAGAAGCTGTCCCGTGAGTACCCCATAATCCGGCACGCCTGGCTCACATTCCCCAGCTCTTCGGCCAGCTGGAGCAGCCCCAGTTTGTTCTTGATTATCTTTTCTTCTGTTGTCATCTGACACCTCTCAATTAGGTTGAGTGTAACTAAAGTGTCAGATTAAGTCATGACTATTTCAGATTAGTTTTTGGACCGATGAGGTAAAGTGTCAAGCACTTCTTGCTGCCTCCCTTACAGCAAGCGGAGCTTTTGACTGTCGAACGTAAAACTGACCACAATAATGGAAGCAATCAAGTTGCTCTCCCAATCCAAGACGATCGATCTCCTGCCATACAAAATCAGGGCGACTGAGACCAAGTGCCGTAGCCGCACGGTAGCGCGACGCCCATTTCATCAAACTCCGCGCCACTGCTTGTGGATCAGCATACCGATCTGCTTCTCGCTTGGTGAGAACATGCCACACCACCACCAGCATTTTACGGGCAATCGCTACAATTGCCTTTTGTTTGCCGATCTGTGCTTTAAGTCGTTCAAAGCGCAGTTTCCAATAGGGTGAATAGCGCACCGCAGACCAAGCACATTCCACCAGCACTGTCCGTAATTCGCGACGCCCTTGTTTGCTGATACGTCCTGTTCGATGCGTATTGCCTGATGCGTGAACCCGCGCTCCCACTCCACTGTACCCCACGAGTTGTTGGGCACTGGGGAAACGTGTAATCTCACCTATCGCACTCAATATTGTCATGCCACTGAGCAAACCGATACCTGGCATCTGGACCAAGAATGCTAACTGGTTGTACCATGGCTCCTGCGTGCTGAGGTGAGCAATCTCACTTTCCACTTCATCAATGAGTTGTGAGAGATGTTGAATGTGGAGTAGCTCGTGCCGCACTCGCAAACGTTCTGTGCTGGATACCGTTAGCGTTTGCCACCAAGCTTGATTGGTTTCACTAAATGGATCGCCAACAGGCAAATGCAGATTATGTCTGTGCAGTACACTGTGTAACCGATTTTTGGCTGCTGTGCGGTCCCGTACCAGATGGCGTCGATGGGCTACCAACCCTCGCAGTTCACGGACTGCCACCGGCGGTACCCACACCGTGGGCACCAACCGGGCGGCTAACAGCTTGGCTAAGCCAAGCGCATCGTGCTGATCTGTCTTACGAGGTGAGTGGCTGATTAGACTGATTTTGTGCGCGTCTGCCACGGTGACTTCTGCCACCAACGGTTCGACGTCGTCGTAGACTGCCCACGCATTGCTGGTCGATTCCAAAGCGACACAATCTGTCACTCGCAAATGCGTGCGCACCCATTCTTCCAGGACATCCAGTGGTACCTTGACCGCTTCGAATAGGACCTCTTGCTGGTCATCCACGGCTGCTGCCACCACAAACTGCCGGTGGACATCCAACCCTATATAGCGTGGTTGCGACATGGCCGCTTCCTCTCCTGTTGCTTTTCTTGGGGGAGGATGTGCTATTCGGGCCTCTGGCTTTCTCACGCACCGATACGAGCTTGACGCTCTCGCGTCTTCTCATGCGAACCGGTCGAGCGGGCCGCACCAAACATACTAACGAGCTTGGCTGTCTTTGCTGCCTTCTCATCCAAAAACACGTGCTGGCCCCTGCCTACATCCTATGGCATCCCGCTCTGCTCACAATCTGACCTCAGGATACCACGGATACGTTCGCTCGCCGCTCCTTTTCTCACCTGCATGTTAACATACTACGGGATTATTAGACATGGGAAGTTCGTGTGTCCCACAGATTTTTCAGCCATACGCCCCAGCTATCGTACGTTTGATTGCTTAAGAGCGCATTTGAAAAATCCCATTGGTAGAAT
>JBNKVM010000013.1:0-2884 GCA_050299175.1 Thiohalomonadaceae bacterium | reverse complement strand
TGTCCGGTTCCAGCTTCCGCCGCGCCACGAGCCAAACTCCGAGTTGCGGGCGAACCACTGTTGGCCGCTGGTCAACCCAGCTTGGCCGTCGACGATCGAATTTGCCAGGAAGCCGCCGCTGGCCCAGCTGCCGCGGTCGAATTGCAGGTCGCCCTTCACGTGCATGCGTCGGTAGGGTGCCGCCTGCGAGACGGCCCAGTAGACGGGCTGCGCCGGGTCGTTCGGATTGACGAGAAAGTTTTCGGCGGCGCGCCAGAACATGATCGTGACGCGATTGTTGACCGAACTGGAGATCGACTGCACGGCACCGTTGATGGTCACGTACGACGGCACCTGGCCGAGGCCCGCCGCGTGCATGTAGTAGTCGATGGTCACGTCGAGATCATATTCGCCAGGCTTGAACAGCAGCGCATAACGGTTCTGACTGAACTCGTCCCTCTCCTGTTGCCTGTGCAACGAATCCAGTGTGTTCTGGATCATGGTCATGTCCATGTCCGGGTCGAACAGCCGGACATTCTCGCCAAACGGCGAACCGTAGGGTCGCGTGTTGACCATGAGTTCTTCTCCGGGATGCCCACAGCCAGTGACAGCCAGGGCGGCAATGACAGCAGTGGCCGTAAATCTAATCATTGGCATCAAGTCCGGAGCGTTACGGCCTCTAATGGTGAGCAGAAAACGGAGCATACTCAGAAAGCCCACATAAATCAGTTGGTTACTTTCGGATGATCTAACTCCTTGAAAACGGTGGTCTAAGGACCACGGATATCAACCGATTATACGAGTGCCCAACTCAGCGACTCCGACAATGCCGGACGATCAGTCGAACCTCTCCTGGGGAAGCGCCCAGTCGACCCCGTCAATGTCAGGCAACTCATGGCCGTCATCGACGCCGATCTCTACGGCTATGATCGACTCGAGCTTCGCACTCATGGCAAGCACGAGGTCACCATTCGCAGCCCGGTCTGCCGCCAGGTTCGTATTTTCGCCAGGATCCTTTTCTCGATCATACAGTTCGAGGTCGTTGTACCTGTAAAGCTCGTCGAGGTTCGCTGGTTTGTGGTGCTCGGTCGGCGAGAAATAACGCGAGAACGTGTACCTGCCATCGGACATTGAGCGAACGGAGCCGCGCTTCTTCAGGTTGGGACGGAAGCCAGTGGCCGCCATCTCCTTTGAGAATCCCGCGAACAGGTTTCGAGATGGATCTGAATGCTTTGGAACTTTTTGTCGTTTCGGCACGATCCGGCAGTCTCTCAGAAGCGGCGCGCCGCACGGGGATACCCCTGCCGACGCTCAGTCGAAAAGTGCGCAGACTCGAAGATGACATCGGCATGCGGCTGCTGGAACGCGGTCCGACCGGACTGGTGCTGACGCAGCTAGGCACGCGGCTGCTGGCTGAAGTGGAACCCGCGCTTTCCATGCTTACGCAGGCTGAACACAGTATCCGTGACGCTACTCGCGTCGCGGGCACTTTGCGCATATCAATACCACCGCATTTCAAACCCCTATGGGCTAATTTGTCACGATTTTTGGACCGATTCCCGGCCGTTAGCTTTGACGTCTTTGTCACCGATAGACGAGTCGACCTGGTTGCCGATGGCATCGACGTCGCGCTTCGGATTGGTGAGGGCGGACACGTCTCCTATGCGGGCCTTTTACTTTTGGGAGGCAATGCTTACAAGCCAGTATTGTGAGTAAACTTACCGTCCAACATTGTAGCTAACACTTTTACATCAGCCAGCTCAGTAGGTTTCAACTCCAAAGGATTGCGGTCGACAACCACTAGGTCAGCAAGCTTGCCTACTTCGAGACTGCCGATCTTATCTTCCATACGTAACTGCCAGGCGGGGATAATAGTATGTGCCCGTATGGCCTCCGCAATGGTTAGCACATCACGTCCGGGAGGGAAGGGTTTGGAGTTAGGATCTTCCGGTTGCACGTTGGTGGCGGCCACTTGCATGACATAGAAGGGTGCCTGCATGGATGCAGGGGTGCTGGGCACGTCCGAGGCGATGCTGACCGATACCCCTGCGTGATAGAGGTTCTGATAGTAACCGAACATCTCATCAACCCGCTTCTGACCCAGCAGGCGAATGGCGTTGTCATCTGTGCCAGACCAGTCGGTGGTGAAGCTTGGGGTGGCGTTCACCGGAATCTTATATTTGATGATCCTGTCCCGAGTTTCCTTGGGTAGCCAGGTGGCGTGGTGAATGGCGCTGCGGTTGTCCGTAAAGCCGGCTTCTTTGGCCGCTACCACGCCATCAATAAAGGCTTTGGCCGATCCGCTGCTATCGCTGTGTACCGAACAGTCCAAACCCAGTTTTGCGGCTTCGAGAATTTGTGCCGCAATAAGCTCGGGGGGTACATTGAAGGTGCCCATCTTGCCGGACTCATAGGGTTTCAGGAAAGGCGCTGTTTCAGCGGTCCAGTTACCTTCGGGGTGAATTTTGATGGACTGTACCCGCAGCATATCGCTGTTGTACTTCTCCCGCATTTTCTTGGTGAAGGCGGCCAGGCGTTTGGGGTCGGCCGTATTGGATTTCAGCATGGGCTGGGGGATGACTCGCAGCTGCAGGGTACCAGCCAACTCCCGCTTGTGAAGCATGGCCAGGATGGTTTCAAAATCCTTCTCCATTCCACCGTGGGTATCGATCAGGTTCGGAGTCAGAATCCCGGTGTTCTGGATGGTGGTTTTGCCGGAGCTGGCTGCCAGAGTGAAATAGCTATCCACACTGTCACTCACCATTTCTTCGGGTTGCCAGGCGCCGATGTCCACAAAGGGTTTAAACCACTGGCCTTCAATGGCCGCTCCGGTGGGGTTGCCATCTTTATCTCTTACCCAGAAGGTTACACCGGCCAGCTTGTCAGGCGTGTCTTTGGTGACACC
>JBNKVM010000012.1:0-5750 GCA_050299175.1 Thiohalomonadaceae bacterium | reverse complement strand
GGCGACAGAGCAGCGATTGGTGGGACCCAATGAAGCCCCTGAGAGGTTCGAGAACGTTCCCGGCAACGGCATCGAGGCTCAGGTAGACGGCAAGCATGTGGTTGCCGGCACCCCCGGCTGGCTCAAGCAGCATCAGGTTGTTCTGAGCAACGATATCGAACACGCCGTGGCCACCCTTGAGGCACAGGCCTTCAGTTGCGTCCATGTGGCTGTAGACAGCGTCTATGCCGGTCTGCTGGCCATTGCCGATGAATTACGCCCCGACGCCCGTACCCTGGTCGATAACCTGCGTGCAGCAGGTATACGCATGACCCTGCTAAGCGGCGACCGGCGTGCAGTAGCTGAAGCAGTGGCTTCCCAACTGGGAGGAATGGCGGTGATCGCCGAGGTGCTGCCGCAGGATAAGGATCAAGTCATCCGCGAATTGCAGCAGCAGGGCGAATGGGTCGCCATGGTAGGGGACGGGATTAACGACGCGCCCGCCCTGATTCGAGCCAACGTCGGTATCGCCGTTGGTTCCGGTACTGATGTCTCGGTGGAAAGTGCCGATATCGTGCTGATGAGCGACGAACTGGACAAGGTTCGCCTGGCCACCGCCCTGTCACGCCGTGCCCTGCGTACCATCCGCCAGAACATCGGCATCTCCTTCGCCTACAACATCATCATGGTCCCGTTGGCGATGATGGCCTATATCACCCCACTGGTTGCCGCCATCTCCATGCCGATCAGTTCGCTGCTGGTGATCGGTAATGCGGCCCGCATACGCACCCTGTTCAAGGGATAAACCGTTTGGTTTGCCTGATTTTCCGCTGAAAAAGCGGTAACATCGACTCTCCATATCCCACAAAACAGCAAACAGCCATGGAAGTCATCTACTCTCTCATTCCCGGCATGATCATCCTTGGTCTGATCTTTATAGGCGTACTGATCTGGGCGGTAAAACGCGGACAATATGATGATCTGGAAGGTGACGGCCAGCGCCTGTTGCTGGACGAAGATGAAGAAAAACTCCCAGATAACCACACGGAAGGGGGCCGCAAACCGCGAATTGGAATGGATTTTCCCGACGCTGACGACTGAGTGCGCTTACTCCGTCTTTACCGCATTTGCCTCTTCTAGCAACGGACGTCGGACCAACTCGAACTGACTCGGCGGCACATACTGCAACACCTCTTTCGCTTCCGGGTTCAGCGCGACATCCAGCCCTTTATCTGGGTAAAGCCAGTGCACGACCTTGCCATCGCTCTCGGTAATCCGCTCAGCTGGCTCGCCAAAACGTGTCATGACCAGTTTTTCATCCAGATTATGCTTTGGGATATAGCTCAGACTACTAAAACTCATCTGGCGTAACTTCTCCATATCTGCCGACGCGAGGGTCACCTTATGCCGTCCCCCACCCATATTCGCCAGGCGCTCTCCACGTTGGTACATTCCATCGAGTTGCTCCTTGCTCACCGCCATCACCAGCACCACGCGCGCGCGCAGGCCACTGATATCGACGTTATCGAAATAGGCCTCAATCACCCGCTCCCCATCCTTCTGCTCGAACAGGCTCACCTCCGGTTGTGCCTGAAACACATGGGCCACTTCGGTTAGCGGGCTCTTGCCGATCTCTACCCCGAAAACCCGTGTGCTACCGTCGGCTGAGATTTCTATCTGCCAGGGCAGATGTACCGCTGTTACCGGCCGCCCCGGAATCAAAAAAACCGCAACAAATACCGCGACCAGGCTGAAGCCCAACACACCAAGAAAGATAAATCGCTCCATACCGTACCAGGCTCCTGAAACAGATGCGGCGCCAGATGGCGCCGCAAAGCAAAAAAGATTGAGTTACGACTTAACCATTAAGGGGCTCATACTGCCCTTCCGGAAACCGTTTTACCATACTATCCGGCACCCGTCCCTTGCGTGCATCATCCAGTGCCTCGGTTTCGAAGACGATCAATATCAATACCATAACCATCGTCGGCAAAATGGCAGCACCACCGAGTGCGATATGTTGCGGCCTTGGATTGCCACCGGAAACCAGAATAATGGTGACCATCGCCAACAACATCAGGACAATCATGCCAATAAACATTGTGCTGCGCTTATGGCATATCTGCCAGTGGCATTTGACGTACCAGCTGTCCACCTTGTGTGAACGACGCGCTCGCCAGATGGTATAGGTGAGAATCAGCAACGAGGCGATCGGTACCAAAACGACCCACTGCCAGAGCGAACTGGCAGAGAGAAATGCCACAAACATCAGAATGTGGTTAAAAATTAAATTGATCAAAAACAGATCGTGAGGCCACTTGGCCCCTTTAATGTCTTCTTCGCTGACTTGGTATTGCATGGCAGTATCACTCGTGTGGTTCCCGGCCTGAGGCGCGGGTATTATTATCAAGGCCTGGTAAGTCCTTCCCGGACAATTCGGCCGCCTTAAATGGCATATTTGTTTCAGCTTATGTTATAAGCGTAAGAAGCCAATAATAACTTCAATTTGCTGTTTTATCGTGTACTACGGACGCCAATCCGTGTTCCGTGTATTATACAGCGAGTTACTACATCTTTTGCAGCATGAGGCCTATATGAAGCGTCCCCTCATACCCGTTATTCTTGCTGGCACACTGGGTACAGCATGCAGTACACACACTATGTTTTACGCTGATCCCAGCCGTTTCACAGTCACCTCGACTCCTTCAGGAGCCACCGTATACGTCATGGGCAAGGCACTGGGAACAACTCCCCTGGAGATCCGACGTGAGCAGGTGTTTCCAGGCAACTATCCTTCCCAGCTCCAAGCTGAGTATGGCTTTGTTACCCTTGAGCATCACGGTTGCAAGCCTTATCGCAAATCGATCAGCAACAAAATCCTGGAAGACGATCTTGCTGCCAAACTCGACTGTGCCACTACTGAGCCTGCAGCACTACCACTGGAGAAGGCACCCGAACCGAAACCGGCAGCTAAACAGCGCCTGCTCGAACTCAAAGAGCTCTATGATGAAGGCTTGATCAGCGAGCAGGAATACCAGCAACGTCGCCAGGCCATTCTCAACGACATCTGATCTAAACCATCATAATCTGAAACAAAAAAAGCGGGCAGAGTTATCTGCCCGCTTTTTTATGTGCCCTGCCCCGGAAACCCGGGGCAGTCCATCGGTTCTCTTAGTAAGAGAGCAGACGAATGTAGCCGACGAGAGAGTTGATCTCGTCCTTGCTCAGGCTGCCTTTGTAGCCAGGCATGAAGCTCTTCGGACCACTGGTACCGTTGGTGATGACATTGAGCAGCTTGGCATTGCTCATCTTGCCCATCTTGTCGGAATCAGTGTGATCAGCAGGCTCCATCGGCAGGACGTTGGTCATGATACCGTCGCCTTTACCGTTCGGACCGTGGCAGGCAGAACAGGTGCCCATGTAGATCTTCTTACCCACTTCCGGATCACCAATGACGTCTTCTTTGGCGTCATGCAGCATACGGACGTAAGAGACCAGAGACTGGATCTGCGGCCCAGGAATGGCCAGACCCCAACGCGGCATCTTGCCATTGATCTTGGCGTGATCCGCGGTGCCCTGGATGATCTGGAACAGATCTTTGTCGCTACGCTTGCGCATGCGAGAAGCATCGGTCAGGTTGGCAGGCTTGGTCTTGCCGAGCTTGGAAGCCAGCGGACCATCACCCTTGCCATCTGCGCCGTGGCAGAAGATGCAGTAGGTGTTGTAGAGCTGGTAGCCTTCGTAGGCATTGGATGCCATTGCGTTGCTGCTCAGGGTAACACCTGCAGCCATCGCGGCCATCAGAGCGTACTGCTTGAAGTATTTCATAGTTATCTCCTCATTCCTTTCTCAAACTGAAATTCTACGTGTTTTGTTCTTAGAAACCTGAGAACAGTTCGACCATTGAGTAATCGTCACTGCCGGTATCAGCACTGTAATTTACGTTGAATACTTCCAGTTTGATGTTCTGAGCCAGCATGTACTGCACACCGATGGTGGTTTCGTTCAGAGTTGCGCTGGTGCCATCGTCGGTTGAACCGTAGGCCAGGTAGACGCTGGTTTTCGGTGCAACGTAGAACTTGCCCAGCAGACCGAGAGCGGTGTGATCGTTTGCTGTATCACCATTGAAAGCGTTGGTAATTGTATGATCGACATAACCCGGATCACCCACTGCAAGATCGGCATCTTTCGCTTTCGGAGTAACGCCGTAGCTAACGTAAAACTCTGACGGGATGGTACCGAGGTCACCTATGGCCTGGAAGTCGATACCCTGACCAGCAACAATGATTTCATTGGCAGGATCAGTGCCACCTTCCTTGATAGTGCCACTCATATAGGAGAGACCGAAGCCCATATCCCAGCCAGAGACATTCATGAAGTAGTTGGCACGCAGATTGTGCGCCAGACCACCCAGAATGTTGGCATTAACGTTACCGTAGTGAGGTGCCCACTGAGAGTAGGAAACCATCAGGTCATTGTCATGGTAGGTAAAGGCCAGACCTTCTGCTTCACCGGCACCTGTACCGAGACGCTGGAATGCGGACATACCTTTGCGGTTCTCGATCGGACGCTGGGAACGCTTCATACCGGTATTCATCAGTTCCATACCGTAACCAGCACCCAGACCGTCGGTACCGAACATAACGATGGAAACGTTCGGAGTAACGTTAAAGTGACTCTTATACGACAGGAAGTTACCGAAACCGGTACCAGTCGAGTCCATCAGGCCCAGTTCAGTCATGAAACCGATGTTTTCGGCGGCACGGCCACCAATCAACAGGCCTGCTTCGTCCGGCCACTGGATTTCACCACGACCGCCGTCAACAGCGCTGCTCAGTTCATAACGGATTTTGGTAACCAGCGCCATTTTCAGGTCTGCCGGAATGGAAAGATCCTCACCTTCAACCAGCGGGGCAGCGCCGCGCATGGTGTAGCCTGAGGACAGGAAAGCCCGGCCGAAGGCGTTAAGTGCGGGATAGTTACCGGAGTGACAGCTGACACAAGCCATGCCGGTTTGACGCGCAAATGCAGGAACCGCCTGCGCGTCGGTGATCATCGCGGCGGAGACCGCTGCGACACCTGCTACGGTAGTTAGTGCTTTACTAAGGATTTTCATGTACCCCTCCCTCTTTCTTTTTTCACTCTTGCTTCTTAACGAAAAGCCGCATCGGCTTTACTGGCCGCTGAGGCATATAAAAACACCTGTTTAAACAGTGTTTCGATTGGGTCTTTTGCTGACCCTATAACCAGATTTTTACTTACTTGTTACCTTGCACTGGCACGCTGGAATAACCCAGCAATGTGGTAGAAAAGCAACAATGCGGTGAAATGTGACAGGGATCAAACAAAAACACAAGCAACGGTTAAATATTAGAATATTCAGAACTTTGCATATTCCCGACAAATTTTCTCATATATTTTTTAGGGTTATTATCCGAGTGCGCTCGTCGAGTATGTAGGACGAGATCTGTGCCATATTACGAAAGCCTCAATGGAATCTAATTTGGGGCCACCTGTAACCAGAATGTAACAGGCCCATCATTAATCAATGCCACCTGCATATCGGCACCGAAACGCCCGGCACTAACATGATTATGGGCTGCTCTGGCCTGATGGAGCAGATAACGAAACATCTGATCGCCATCCGCTGGCGCAGCAGCTGTGGAAAAACCGGGGCGGGTACCCTTACGGGTGTCGGCAGGCAAGGTAAACTGCGGCACCAGCAGCAATCCACCGTTGATATCTCGCAGGCTGAGATTCATCTTGCCATC
>JBNKVM010000011.1:0-1543 GCA_050299175.1 Thiohalomonadaceae bacterium | reverse complement strand
AAATGGTGGGTGCTGCAGGGATCGAACCTGCGACCCTCGCCTTGTAAGGGCGATGCTCTCCCAGCTGAGCTAAGCACCCCGCAGAAGGCGCGCTAGTTTACGGCATCCTTCAGTGCTTTGCCAGCCTTGAACGACGGGATCTTTGAAGCTTTGATCTGGATGGTTGCGCCGGTCTGAGGGTTACGGCCTTCACGAGCGGCACGCTCCTTCACAGAGAAGGTACCAAAACCCACCAGGGAGAGAGTGTCGCCTTTTTTCATGGCATCGGTAATCGCATCAACCATTCCGTCCAGCGCGCGCCCAGCAGCTGCTTTGGAGATATCCGCAGCGTCTGCCATTGCCTCAATCAGTTCGGCTTTATTCATTAATCATGTTCCCCTTGTGATGGTCTTGGCGGATCGAGCCGCCATTGAATAGAAGTAATAAAAACTGTGCCCCTAAACGGGGCACGAAACGTCAGAATTTATACCGGCTGCCCGGTAGACTGTCAAGCGACGAACGTCACTGAAACCCAATAAATGCGGGGGTTCAGCGGCATTTAATGCTTTGTCGGAGCGGCTCTTTTCTTGACCGTTTCCGTCGACTTTTCCTCTTTAGCAGCAGCCACTTCCGTCTCCGGTTTGCCATCTTTCGGCGAGGGCATCTCCTTTAGGGCAATCTGCAGTACCTCATCGATCCAGCGTACCGGCCGGATGTCGAGATGCTGTTTGATATTCTTTGGGATATCAACCAGATCGCGTTCATTCTCTTCCGGAATAATGACGGTTGTGATGCCGCCCCGATGGGCCGCCAGCAGCTTCTCTTTGAGGCCGCCAATGGGCAGCACCTCTCCACGCAGGGTGATCTCTCCGGTCATCGCCACATCGGCCCGTACAGGGATGCGGGTAAGCGCTGAGACCAGCGATGTGCACATGCCGACACCGGCACTTGGTCCATCCTTCGGCGTAGCGCCCTCGGGCACATGGATATGCACGTCACACTTCTGGTGAAAGTCCTCTTCCAGTCCAAGCGAATCGGCCCGGCTTCTTACCACCGTCATGGCAGCCTGAATCGACTCCTGCATCACCTCACCGAGTTGGCCGGTGTGACTGAGTCGTCCCTTGCCAGGCATCAGTGCCGCTTCAATGTGCAGCAGTTCGCCACCCACTTCGGTCCAAGCCAGTCCGGTGACCTGCCCCACCTGATCATGCTCATCGGCCCGACCGTAGCGGTATCGCTGTACGCCAAGATAGTCATCGAGCTTCTTCGGCGTGACGGTAATCGTGCCTTTGGGTTGCTTCAGTAGGATCTCTTTCACCACCTTGCGGCAGATCTTGGCAATCTCGCGTTCCAGATTACGCACACCCGCCTCACGGGTGTAGTAGCGCACGATATCGCGCAGCGTGCTTTCGCGAATCACCAAGTCATCGGGCTTGAGGCCGTTGTTTTCCATCTGCTTGGGTACCAGATAGCGCTCGGCGATGTTGACCTTCTCATCTTCGGTGTAGCCGGAGAGACGGATCACCTCCATACGGTCGAGCAGCGGCGGCGGTATGTTCAGTGT